>CAYUKA010000024.1:0-35293 GCA_964445195.1 uncultured Micavibrio sp.
CGATGGATCAGATCGTCGATCAGGACGCCGATATAGGCATCGGCGCGGTCGAGCGTAAAAGCAGCGGTTTCGGCAGAAACACTCTCATCATGTCCGGCCCGCAGCGCCGCATTGATTCCGGCCATCAGGCCCTGCGCCGCCGCCTCTTCATAGCCGGTGGTGCCGTTGATCTGGCCGGCCAGAAACAGGCCCGGCAGGCGCTTTGACTCAAGGCTTTGTGTCAGCGCCCGCGGATCGCAATAATCGTACTCGATCGCATAACCCCATTCGCGTACTGCGGCGTTTTCAAGGCCGGGAATGGTTTTCAGCAGCGCCGCCTGGACATCAACCGGCAGCGAGGTTGAAATGCCGTTCGGGTAGACCGTGTCATCGTCAAGCCCCTCCGGCTCGAGGAAAATCTGGTGCCGCGCCTTGTCGCGGAAGCGCATGATCTTGTCCTCGATCGACGGACAATAGCGCGGGCCGGTGCCCTCAATCTGGCCGGAATACATTGGCGCCCGTCCGATATTGGCGGCAATAATCTCGTGCGTTTCGGCGTTGGTATAGGTGATATGACAGCTGATTTGCGGCACGGTAACCGTAGCGGTCAGGAACGAAAACGGCCGTGGCGGCACATCGCCCGGCTGTTCCTCCAGCGCCGCCCAGTCAATCGTCCGGCCGTCAAGCCGCGCCGGGGTGCCGGTCTTGAGACGACCCAGCGGGAATGCCAGCCGCTCCAGCGTTTCGGCAAGCCCGACCGTCGGCGCTTCGCCGACCCGGCCGGCGGGAATGGTGTCCTCGCCGCGGTGGATCAGGCCGCGCAGGAATGTGCCGGTCGTCAGCACCACCGCGCCGCAATGATAAGTGCGCCCGTCCAGCGTGGTCAGGCCGGTCACGGCGCCATTATCATCAATCACCAGATCGTCCGCCGCGCCTTCGATAATCGTCAGGCCGGGATAATCGCTAAGAATCGCCTGCATCGCCGTCTTATAGAGCTTGCGGTCGGCCTGCGCCCGCGGCCCACGCACCGCCGGTCCTTTGGAGGCGTTAAGCATCCGGAACTGGATCCCGGCCTGGTCGATCACCCGGCCCATCAGCCCGTCCAGCGCGTCAATCTCGCGCACCAGGTGCCCCTTGCCGAGCCCGCCAATCGCCGGGTTACAGGACATCGCGCCAATCGTCTCCGTCTTGTGGGTCAGCAGCGCCGTGCGCGCACCGGCACGCGCCGCGGCGGCCGCGGCCTCGCAACCGGCATGGCCGCCGCCGACAACAATGACATCGAAGCTTTTGTCCGTACTATCCATCCCGCCTGTATATCGTTTTTTCTTGCCCCGTGCCACAAAAACTGGCAAGAATACGGAAAATTTAAAGCAGGTGTTTTATCATGTTACATAGCTATGCCCCGCCCGTAGCCACACCGGATATGAGCCAGCATTATCGTCTTATGCGCCTTAAATCTGTACGGCAATCCCTGCAGCGCGCCCATCCCGACCTGGCCGCCCGAATCCAGAGAGTATACGAGATGCCTGCGGTCCAGTCATTCCTGCAGGCGCTGCCGGCCAGAAATGTCAGTCCGGCCGATGAACCGGCAGGCATTATACGCCCCGGCGTTATGCCTCGCGGCATCCAGATTACGAACAGTATCACCAGCCGTAAAATGCTGATCGGCAATTTGTTCGAACAATGCGCCAACCTGCAGCCGCACATAGAGGATATTCACGCCATTGAGGATGAAATACGCACATGTGCGGATGAATACGGGCTTGATCCGGCACTGGCGGAAGACGCAATAGAGGAAACCCGGCGTGCCGCGCAACAAGTCAGGATGCGCAGCGTATTGCGCGTCGTCGCCCCCTGAGCCTCAGATTCACTTTGGTATCCCGGTTCACTTCCCGATACAGAAATCGCGGAAAATGACATCAAGCAAATCCTCAACATCGACCCGGCCGGTCAGCCGGCCAAGATGACGCACGGCCAGGCGCATATCCTCGGCGGTTAATTCCGGCAGAGCGGCCCCCTGCCCGCGCTGCAACGCCGCCAGCGTACCGGTCAGTGCGGCACGGTGACGGCTGCGGGTCAGGGACGGGGTTTCGCGTGTGCCGATCAAGGCCGCGGCTTTTTCAACCAGCGCCGCCCCCAGCGCTTCAAGCCCCTGCCCGGTCCGGGCGGAAATCATCAGCGGATCCTCGCCCGGCGGCGACCCCTGATATGCATCGGCCTTGTTGAACGCGGTCAGCGCCGTGTCATCGGCCAGCGCCGCCGTATGAGGATCGCGGTCCGGCAAAGCCGTCGCATCAAAAAGCAGCAGCCGGATATCCGCGCTTTCGGCCCGCGCCAGCGCCCGGCGAATCCCCTCGCCCTCGATCGCATCCTGCCCGCCGGATAAAGACGGCGGGCCGATCTGGTCAGGCCGCAGCCCGGCGGTGTCAGACAGGATCACCGGGTAGCCGCCGAGATCGAGATGCACCTCGATAATGTCGCGGGTGGTGCCGGCCTGGTCGGAGACAATCGCGACGTCTCGCTGCGCCAGCGCATTGACCAGCGAGGATTTCCCGGCATTCGGCGCACCGATCACCGCGACATGAAGGCCGTCCCGCAGCCGCTCGCCGCGGCGGTTATCCTGTAAATGCGCGTCAATTTCAGCGGCCAGCGCCGCCAGTTCCGGCAAAAGCTGCGGTAAAATGCCGTCCGGCATATCCTCGTCGGGAAATTCGAGATCGGCCTCAAGATGGGCGAGCGCCCTGGTTAAACGGTCCGCCCAGCCCTGGTATAAATCCGCCAGCGCCCCGCCCATTTGCGACAAAGCCTGCTGTTTTTGCAGCGCCGTTTCGGCATCGATCAGGTCGGCCACCGCCTCGGCGGCGGTCAGGTCGAGCTTGCCGTTTTCAAAGGCGCGGCGGGTAAATTCTCCGGGCAGGGCCGCGCGATAGCCGCTCTGCCGCCCCAGAACCGCCAGCAGCTGCCGCACCACCGCCATGCCGCCATGAACGTGATATTCGGCGATATCCTCGCCGGTAAAACTGGCCGGGCCGGCAAAAAACAGCACCAGCGCCCGATCAATTGTTTCACGTGAAACAGGATCGCGCAGCGTGGCGTAATAAGCGTGGCGGGGGATAATGTCAGCGCGACTGGCAAGCTGTTCCAGCCCGGCGCGCGCGCTCGGACCGGACACCCGGATCACCGCCACACCGCCTTTACCGGGCGGGCTGGACAGGGCAAAAATCGTCTCGCTCATGGCCGGCTCATGATTTGCTGTCGCCACCGCCGGACGGATCGGGATTCACGCCCATCTGGGCCCAGAACAGCTTTTGCATCTCGCCCAAACTTTCCATCGTCAGCGGCATCCAGGTCTTGACAAAGGTTTCCGGGTCCATGGTGCTGATATTCTCCAGCATCTTTTTTTCCAGCTCTTTCATAACCTTATCCTGCACAGGCGCAATATCGGGCAGGCCGAGAAACTGCCGGGCCTCGGCCGGGGTGCAGTCAATTTCAACATTTATTTTCATAATTTATCTCCTTGTCCGGATTGTCGCTCTTATCGTCATTTTTTATCATCATTCTTATTGTGTTGATGATTTTTCGCTCATCATAGCGCCCAGAGAGATTGTTTACCGTGCCGGAGCCGCAAAGGCCATATATTTTCGTATGCCGCCCCGCTGTTCGGAGTTCGCTCTTGTTCATGGCTCGCGACAGCCGGGCACGCCCGTTTGACAGCTTGCCTGTCTGCCGCATAGTCGCGGCTGGATGGCCCGTCCCGGGGCGTAACATCCCCGCTCACGCGGTCAACAGCATCGGGCCGAAATAACGATGCCTTCTCGACCTATGGTCGGGGAGGCGGCTGAATACAATAGCGCAAATGAATAGGCTGCGCCGTTCGTGAGACGGATGTTAACTCCCCGGCTGCCAGAGAGATCTGGCAGCCATTTTGATTCCGGCAGGCAGGGAGGCGCAAGCGCATGACCGATAGAACAGGAGATCAGCCGCCAGTGCCGGGGATCCCGGTCAGTGAAATCGTCCGGCTGGTTTATGCCTATGTCTCAATTACCGATGAAAAAAAGCGGCAGGAGATTCTGGCCCGCGCCGTACAGGCCGGCGGCCGGCTTCAGGATTGAAATACCTTTACAGGCTTTGAAGATGAATGCGCCATCGCAAATGATTTGCCGGACCCCGCCAATCCATGCACAATCGGTATAGCAGGCGGCGGCATAGCAGGCTTACAGGCCGTGCAGTCATGAAAGACGCTTTTTGCTTGACTCGGGACTGTATCATCATGTTAATACACTAACACAAGAGGCGCTTATGGCTTCGGACAAATTGAATGAACAACGGGTCGGCAACGGCACAGGACATGAAACGACAAATAACGGTAACGATACTGAAGGGTTGCGCGATTATCAGGACCTGCTGGCCGCCGACCGCACAGACGCGCTTATCGACGCGCTGGCCTGCTGCCGCAGCCCTGATGACTATCATGCTTTCCTTGCCGATCTTTGCACGCCGCAGGAATTACGCACCCTTGCCGAGCGCTGGCTGCTGGCCCGGCTGCTTGAAAGAGGCGGCCTGTCTTACCGCGCCATCAGCGACGCCACCGGCGCCAGCACGACAACGGTCGGCCGTGTCGCCCGGTTTTTACAGCAGGAACCGCACCGCGGCTACCAGCTGGTGCTTGACCGGCTGGCGGGGTTAGAGGGGGATGCGCATGGCACAGAGCCTGAACAATCCCCGGCCGCTGCGGATCGCCTTCCCGGACCCGAAAAAGGAACGCAAACTTAGCAAGCCGTTCCACGAGCTGCTGGCCGACAGCGGCCTGATCATTACCGAATCAAAACAGGCGCCCGGCCTTTATGACGTCAGCACCGCGACCGGCGATGTCAGCGGTGTGCAGCTTATCTACCGGCGCACCGAAGATATGCCGGTGCTGATGCAACAGGGCGCGATCGATCTGGCCGTGCTCGGCCGCAACGTCATTGACGAATTTAACTGCCAGGCCCGGCTTGACGGCCGGGCGCTTGCCGTCAGGCCGCGCGACCAGCTTGATATTTCACCGTGCCGGCTGGTGCTGGCCGTGCCGGACGCCCGCCGCGATGAGATCAGCGCCCCCGCAGATTTGCTGGCCCTTAAACCCGCCGGTGCGGAGCGGCTGCGGATTGCGACCTCTTATCCGGCCACGCTGGGCGTCTGGCTCGCCGAACACGGCATCCGTCATGATGACGTTGATATCGTCACCCTGTCCGGCGGCATCGAGGAGAGCATCATGCTGGGCGCCGCCGATATCATCTGTGATATCACCCAGACCGGCAGCGCACTCAAACAAGCCGGGCTGGCCGAATGTTTCCCGATCGCCGCCCCGAGCAACGCCACCATCGCTTTCCGCCGCGGCGAATGGGATCAGCGCGGCCTTGATTATGATACCGCGCTGGCGATCGCCGAACGGCTGGTCGCGGCCGCCAGCAGCGTTGTCGGCGCCCTGCCGATGCTTGATATGGCCGAAGACGCGCCCATGCCGATGATTCGCGCCGAAGACGTGTCCGCCCTTATGCCTGCCGCCGCCTGACGCGCTAGCCCTGCCAAAACCCGCAAAGCCTTTACGGCACTGCCGCCAGCTTGTAAGCTTTTGCCTGTCTTATATCGCGAGCAAAAGGAACACAGATCATGAGTTATATCGATATTCCGGCCAAAGACGGCGGCAGTTTTAAAGCCTATATCGCCATGCCGGAACAAAATACGGGACCGGTGCCGGTGGTGATTGTGATTCAGGAGATTTTCGGCATCAACCAGGTCATGCGCGATAAATGCGCCTGGCTGGCGGCGCAGGGCTATATTGCCGTTTGCCCCGATCTGTTCTGGCGGATCGAACCGGGGATCGAACTGACCGACCGGACCGAGGCGGAATGGGCGCGGGCGTTCGAACTGTTCGGCGCCTTTGATGTCGATCAGGGCGTCGAAGATCTGCGCGCCACCTTCCACACGATGAAGGGTCACGCCGACAGCAGCGGCAAGGTCGGCTGTCTTGGCTATTGCCTGGGCGGCAAGATGGCATACCTGATGGCGGCGCGCACGGATGTCCATGCCAGCGTCGGCTATTACGGCGTCGGGCTGGACGAGCTGACAGGCGAAGCCGGCACTATCAAGGCGCCGCTGCTGCTGCACATCGCCGAGGAAGACGAATATGTGCCCAAAGAGGCGCAGGAAACCATCAAGGGCGCGCTGGCCGGTCACCCGCAGGTGACCATACATTCCTATCCCGGCCTTGATCATGCCTTCAGCCGCGAAGGCGGCGCCCATTACGATGCGGACGGCGCGCAGCTGGCCAATGAGCGGTCGCTGGCCTTTTTGCGGCAGGCGCTCGACCTGGCCCGCGCGGCTTAACAAACGGTGGATGGTTTTACGCCAGATGATCAAGGGCCGGATGATGAAAAGCCGGATGAGACCCCGCCCGCTGAAACATTGCCGGCGGGGCAGGAGTCGATCGACCCGGCCCTGGCCAGGGAGGCCCGCGATCATTTGCGGCGCATTGTCCGCGGCAACGGCCTGAAGCCGGACGCTATTGCCCTGAAAACCCATCAGGCTGCTGTGATCAGCTTTGAGGCTTACGGGATTTTCAGGATCGCACCGGTCATCAGCGAAAAGCAGGTTCATGGCCGCGAAACCGGCGAAGTCGCCGGCACGCGGGAGGCCGCGCGGCAAAAACTGCAGGCCGCAATCGCAAAGCTGGGCGGCAATCACGACGTTCATAAGCTAACGACGACCAAACTCAAGCGGCGGGCCGATATGGGCTTTATGGTCACCGGGGTGACGGTACCGCTGGAACGGCTGGGCGAGAAAATCATCGTTCATGAAGGCTGCACGGTCTGCGATACGCGCGGCAAGATATTGTGCCAGAACTGCCAGGGCAAGCAGCATATTCCGTGCACGCGCTGCCACGGACACGCCGAAATCCAGTGCCCGGTCTGTCACGGCGCCCAGACCGTCAACGGCCCCAAAGGCCCGCAGACCTGTACCCAGTGCCAGGGACGCGGCCGGATCGGCTGCGATATGTGCCGCCGCACCGGCGAGATTAACTGCCCGAAATGCCAGACCAGCGGCCGCATGCCCTGTTCATCCTGTTCGGCTACCGGCTGGCAAAGCCATATATTCCTGCTGCAGGTACAGGCGGAGGGCCGGTTTGATTACCAGCGCGAGGCCGTGCCGGAAAAACTGGCCGCCCTGATCGACGGGCAGGGCCCGGCCATCCTGACCGAAGGCCACCTGCAGGCGCGCTTAATGGACGACCTGAAGCGCGAACAGGAAATTAACAAACACAGCAAGGCCGATGAATTTATCATCCCGTACCAAGCGCAAATCCCGTGGGGGCCGATTACGTTCAGTATCGGTAACAAAGATCTGACGGCTACATTATGCGGGTTTCAGCCTGTGCTGCGCGACCTGCCGCCGCTGTTGGAGAAAACCGCCGGCAAGGGTCTGGCCGCCCTCAAAAAAGCGGCGCGGGCGCAGGGCGGCGTGGCCGGCCACATCAATACGGCGATTCGCTACCGCCTGATCGGCGAAACCTTTACTTATACGCTGCGCCTGTCGCCCGCTAGGGCGCTGGCGGCGCTCCGGAAAAAATACCCTTACGGCATCCGGACGGCGACCCTGAAAAGCGCCGTCAGCGACGCCCGGCAGGCCCTGAACCACCTGACCCGCAAACCGCGCCTGACGGGACTGGCCGCCGGCGCCGCCCTCACGGCTGTAGCCGGCACGCTGTATTATTTCGGGCCGCTTGGCGCCGCCGTGCCCGCCTCTATACCGGCACCGGCGGCTGATCTTCTGCTCGGTCTTGGCGGCGGGCTGATTACGACCACAACCATACAGCTCCTGACCGGGCAGGCGCTGAAAAAGGCGCTGGGGCAGCTGGCCCGGCAGGGCGGCAAAAACACGTCCCGCCCGCAATGGACGCAAAGCGCGCTGTGGGGCCTGCCTGCCGGAATCGGCGTTATCGCCCTGCTGTGGCTGGCGGCCGGCGGTCTGCCCTTATAAATGTAATGGAGAACCAAAAGACAAACCCCCGCCCGGCATTGCACAGGGCGGAGGTTTGTCATCAGGGCACGCGATTTACAGACAAAATCTGCAAGGAGAAAGGCGCGCTAGCGCTTCCAGCGCCAGTGCGAGAGGGCCTCAAGGGCTTTTTCATTCTGGCAGCGGCGATAATCGGCAATCGCCAGGGCATGACGGCCGCTAACATCCTCCGTTTGCCAGACATCGAGCCGCGCCCCGCTCTGGCGGGCGCTGCGGCGGACAGGTTCTTTGGGTCCGAGGGCAAAGCGGACACCAAAGACCAGACCCAGCGCCGCGGCCTGTCCCGCATGACGCCGGTGTTGATCCATTGCCGAGGGCGGCGCAGAAGCCCGCACCGCCTTTAACATCGCCAGGCATGAATCCTGCGATTCGTAAACCGGCGGCTGGTCTTCCGTGCTCAAAGGCAGCGATGCCGCTTCCCGGTCAATGCCGTCAGGCACGGTTTGCGCCTCAAGCGCCTGCGCCGGACCTGCCGGCGCCATTGCACATGTGATCATGACGGCCGCACCGATAATGCATGCCGCGCGCCGACAATCCTGCACCAGCCGGTGCATCCGTTTATAAAAGATAATCATATTCCCACCCGTATTTCGTACGAACCGGCGCCGGCAACTGGCAACCGGTTTGATAGCTGCGTTTATTCCTCCTTTCAGTCTAGAGCGAAATACACATTATGGCAAATAAAATCGTTTCGATTTTAGACAGTAAGTCATTAAAAATAATGAATAATTTTAGATTGCTTTAGGCTAAAAAGTAACGATTCTACTGTCCGGCGCCGGGCCGGGAACCTGCTTCCAGACCTCCCTCTTCATCCCGTCATTCCGGTGGTGAGGCGCATGAAATGCGCTGAACATAAACGACCGAAATCCAAGTGTTGCGCACTGTCGCGGGAATAACGGGATGAACAGAGATTTGGAAAATCTCAAAAACCGAACAATTCATCAACCTTGCGGCCGGCGCGGTCCAGCTCCTGCTCCAGTTCCTGGTAAATAGTGTCCTGCTCGCGCAGCATCAGCTCATTATAACCGGAGCCAAGCAGACCCTGCCATGAAGAGCGATACAGGCAGCGCTCACGCTTTTTCCTGATCGGCTGCAAGCGGTATTTAAAAGCCAGCCTGACTTCTTCCAGGTCAAAACTGCCGAAATCGCTCAGGCCGAACCCGTCCATATCCACATCCAGACCGAGCCGGGCCTGATCGCCGTCAAAATGGTAGGCGATCAGGGTTTTACGATCGAAGCGGTCCTTAAGCCGGCAATGGCCGGGAACTTCCCGCCCAGCCTCGTAGGCCAGAACCGGCCCCGCCATGTCCCGGCTTGTACCGGCAGCGGGCGCAATCGTGTGCACGGCCGGGTGCGGGCCGTAACCTGGATCGAAATGATTGCGGATCGTCACGTGGTGATTGCTATAAGCTGTCTGGGATTCATCAGGCGCCGGGCCGGTGCTGCAGGCAGAACAAAAAACAAGAAGAAAAAGAAGAACGCCGCCCCGGCTTGCCATCATCGGTGAAAATCCCCATTCGTTAAAATTTGTCTCGAATTTGAGTCAAATTGTAACAATCAGGACTTAAAAAACAGTAAACGCAGCGGCAATAGCTGCTGCAGCGTATTCGACATGACAGGATAAAGAGAGAATTACTGGTTCATCGAGCGGTAGAATTCGTCATTGCTCTTGGTGTGTTTGAGCTTGTCGATCAGGAATTCGACCGCGTCGACCGTGCCCATCGGGTTGAGAATCCGGCGCAGCACCCACATTTTCTGCAGGTCCTTGCCCACCAGCAGCTCTTCTTTCCGGGTACCGGATTTCTGGATGTCGATTGACGGGAAGACCCGCTTGTCGCTGATCTTGCGGTCAAGCACGATCTCGGAGTTACCGGTGCCCTTGAATTCTTCGAAGATGACCTCGTCCATCCGGCTGCCGGTTTCAATCAGGGCCGTGGCGATAATCGTCAGGCTGCCGCCCTGCTCGATATTCCGCGCCGCGCCGAAAAAGCGTTTCGGACGCTGCAACGCATTCGCGTCAACACCGCCGGTCAGGACCTTGCCCGAGCTCGGCACAACCGTGTTGTAGGCGCGGGCCAGACGGGTAATCGAATCGAGCAAAATGACAACATCGCGCTTTTGCTCCACCAGCCGCTTGGCCTTTTCCATCACCATTTCCGCCACCTGGACGTGGCGGGCGGCCGGCTCGTCGAACGTCGAGGAAATCACTTCGCCGCGCACGCTGCGGGCCATATCGGTCACTTCTTCCGGCCGCTCGTCGATCAGCAGCACGATCAGATATGATTCCGGGTGATTGGCCGCGATCGAGCTGGCAATATCCTGCAGCATCACCGTTTTACCGGTGCGCGGCGGCGCGACGATCAGCGCGCGCTGGCCGAAGCCGAGCGGGGCGACCAGTTCGATAATCCGCTGGGTCATGCCCTTTTTCTTGGTCGGATCATCAAGCTCGAGATTAATCTTACGGTCGGGATAAAGCGGCGTTAAATTGTCGAAATTGATCCGGTGACGGATTTTTTCCGGCGTCTCGTTATTGATCGAGCCGACCTTGAGCAGCGCGAAATAACGCTCCGAATCTTTCGGCGCCCGGATCTCGCCCTCAACGATATCGCCAGTACGCAGGCCGAACCGGCGCACCTGGCTCGGCGACACGTAAATATCGTCCGGGCCGGGCAGGTAATTTTCTTCCGGGCTGCGCAGGAAGCCAAAGCCGTCCTGCAGCACTTCCAGCACACCGACACCGGAGATCGGCACGCCCTGGTCCGCAAGCTCTTTCAAAATCGCGAACATCATATCCTGTTTGCGCATCGCGCTGACATTTTCGATCCCGAGCTCTTCGGCAAAGGCCAGAAGTTCCGCCGGGGAACGTGATTTCAGTTCCTGGAGGTTCATCAGATAAGCATCTTTCGTCGTCAAATCCTGGTGCGATCGGGGAGACAAGGGTTTATTCCGTGGTAATGGTTATGACCTTAGATTATTCTAAAAATACAGCCTGCGGCAGGATAGCGGTTTATGCTGTGCTTCACCCGGTTTTATTATCGGCGGCCTGCCCCGCCCCTTCACAAATATTCAATTTTTGTGGAGTTTTTCTCTAAAGACAGGACTTTTATATCTAACCGTGTGAAAAGAGTCAACATTTTCTGTCAAGAAAAATTTTTCGGCCTGACGGGGCGGGTCGGCCTAAAACGGCTCGGCAACCGCCATAATGATGATCAGGACCATCAGCACGGTCGGCGCTTCGTTCCAGAGTTTATAAAAGCGCGCCGGGCGGGTGTTCTCGCTGCGGACGAAAGTTTTGCGCCAGCGGGCAAACACCATATGCAGCCCGGTCAGAAGGATCAGCGCGGTTAATTTCACATGCATCCAGCCATTGCCCAGCAGGGCCGGGTTGGCCAGCAGCAACAGCAGGCCCAGCAGCCATGATATGATCAGCGCCGGGTTCATGATAATCCGCAGCAGGCGCCGCTCCATTACCTGGAAGGTTTTATCCAGAGCGCTGCCGCTTTTTGCGTCGGCATGATAGGCGAACAGCCGCGGCAGATAGAGCAGCCCGGCCATCCATGAGATCACGGCGATGATATGCAGCGCCTTCAGCCATAAATAATGTGTCAGTAAAAACGCGCCTAGGCTGCCCATTTCTTCTCCTGCGCCATCGTTTCAAACCGGTTAAAACAGCAATCTTTATAATCCCTGCCGCACAGGCGCGCGCCGGTATCGGAAGCAATGCCGGTGTGTCCGGCCCGCGCCTTCACCAGCGCCGCCAGGCCCTCAATATAAGCCTCGTGCACACCGACGGTCGGCACGCGAGTGAATAACGGCACGCCCAGTTCTTCGGCCAGTTCGCGGTATTCGATCTCGATCTCGACCAGCGTTTCGACATGTTCCTGCGTGAAGGCGTGCGGGTAAACCACGACCGGCACATTGTCCTTCGCGGCTTTTTCCAGCGCGTCCCCGGTGCCCGGCCCGATCCATTTTTTCGGCCCGACCCGGCTTTGGTAGCAGATCTGCCAGTCAAGACCGGCAATGCCGGTGGCGGCGGCGATATTTTCGGCACCCTGCTCGCACTGCCACTGGTAAGGGTCGCCCTGCCTGATCACACTTTCCGGCAGGCCGTGGGCGGAAAATAAAACCCGCGGCGCAGGCAGGCCTTTGTCAGCGGCCTGTTTCGCGGTTTGTTCGTAATATTCGCGGACCAGCGCGGCGCTGGCGGCGATAAAGCCTTCATCAAACGGATAGCAACAGATGAGCGAGGTCGGCTTCTCGTACCCGGCCTCAAAGCAGGCCTTGCGCCACTGCTCATAAGACGACCATGTGGTCGTGGTCGAAAATTGCGGATAGAGCGGCAGTAATATTATTTCATCAGCACCCCAGTCGCGGACTTCGCGGACGATTTGTGGCGCCATCGGGTGCCAGTAGCGCATACAGACAAAGACCCTGTAATCCTTGCCAAGCACCTCTTCCAGCGCCTGTGCCTGCGTCCGGCTGTTGGCCAGCAGCGGCGAAGCGCCGCCCAGCGCGCCGTAGCTTTCCCCGGCTTCTTTTTTGCTGCGGCGGTTGGCAATCATGACAGCGATCAGGCAGCGCCACGGCACCGGCAGGCGGATAATGTTCCTGTCCATGAAAAAATTGATCAGGAAGGGCCGGATCGCGTTGGGTGAATCGGGACCGCCCAGATTAAACAGCACCACCGCTTTTTTGCTCATGACTTTCTACTCTTTTATCAGCGCCGCCAGCTGCGCCACATGTTCCGGCGGTGTTTCCTTGATCACGCCATGCCCGAGATTGAAAACAAACGGCCCCCCGGCCAGGGCGTCTATAATGGTTTTGACCCGCCGCTCCAGCGCTGCGCCGCCGGCCAGCAGGCAGGCCGGGTCCAGGTTGCCCTGTACCGGCACCGCTTTTTGCAGTTCGGCCGCAAAGCTTAACGGGACCTGCGAATCAAGCCCGAGCGCATCAATGCCGGTCTGCGCCGCATAATCAGGATACAGGACACCCGCGCCGCGGGGAAAGCCGATCACCGGCAGAGCGGGGTAAGCTTCTTTGATCGCCGCAACAATTTTCGCGGTCGGCGCGATGACAAAACGGCGGAAATTCTCTTCGTCCAGTACGCCGGCCCAGCTGTCAAAGAGCTGCAGCGCTTCCGCCCCGGCCTCGGCCTGTCTGATCAGGTAATGGGTCGTTGCCTCGGCAATCAGATCAATCAGCGCGGCAAACCCGTCCGGATCGGCGAACATCCATCTTTTTACCGTGGCAAAATCCTTGCTGCCGCCGCCCTCGACCATATAGGTCGCCACCGTCCACGGGCTGCCGGCAAAACCGATCAGGGCCGTTTGCGCAAACCCTTCCGCGGCCAGCCCGGCCCTGACATTTCTGATCGTCTGGTAAACCGGGCCGAGCGTGTCATCAAGGGCGCCGCTGTCCAGCCGTTTCAGATCATCCCGGTTTTGCAGCGGTTCAAGCTTCGGTCCCTCGCCGGCCACAAAGCCGAGCTTTTGCCCCAGCGCCTGCGGGATCACCAGGATATCGGAAAACAGGATCGCCGCATCCATGCCAAACCGGCGTAGCGGCTGTAATGTCACTTCAGCCGCGAAATCCGGGTTGTAAACCATATCGAGAAAACCGCCGGCCTGCGCCCGTAATTCGCGGTATTCCGGCAGATAGCGCCCGGCCTGGCGCATCAGCCAGAAGGGCGGCCGTTCGGTGATCTCACCGCGCAGGGCGGCCAGAAACGGTTTGGTCACGGCACTGTCCTTGCCGTTTTCGGTTTGCAGGGCATAATTCATGAGCGGCATAAAAGCAGATATAAAACGAAATAAAAAGAAGTTTAAAAAGGAGGTTGTTTGTTGTGGGACCCTGTGAAAAAGGGGGATTAGCGGTTATGCCCCGATTCGCGCACAGATGGTCTGTTTACCGCCATTCAAGTATTTCCGGCGATTCGCATCTCCTGCCGGTCCTGTTTATCCGTATCTTGTGAAACCCTGTTTCCACAGGGCATGACTCGCCCGGATAAAAAAAGCGCGGTTTGGGGAGAAGTTTTCTCCCGCGGTTACCCCCGGCATTTATCATCACTTCTCCCCAGGGCCGTGGGGATAATAAAAGAGCGGGATAAACAGGGCGGATAAAAACGCTCGAATCGATTCCTTATATATTGTAAGCTGGCAGCCAGACTTCGGTTTTTTGCGTCCACTAATATTTCCTCATGATAATTCTTCCCATGATAATTCTTCTATGTGATTGCCATGTTTCATGATGCTTTTGTCAAGCTTGACGAGACAGAAGCCGAATCGGTGCTCGGCGAGATCAACCCGGCCCTGACCGGCGGTGATTTTAACCCGCGCGCCGCGGTGGTGATGACGCAGGATCTGTCTTTTTATCCCGGCTACCGGTTCCTTGATATTGCCGATTACGCGAACACGCCGCCTTTTCGTAAATTCGTCATTTACAAACCGGATGATATTATTGTGCTCGACGGCACCAACGGACCGGTTTATGCGCTGAACGACCGGACGACATTCGGGCTGGTGTCTTCAACCGTGGCCGATTATGTGCGGTTTTTCTTTACCCATGTGCGCGGCCCGCACGGGCGGTTCCTGCTCTGTGAAACGGTTGATGACATCGCCTGGCATGAAGAGCCGCCGCCGGCCGCGCGCAAGGCGGTCAGCGATCTGCTCACACCGCTGGCGGTTACAGACGAGCCGGTTGACGGTTCTTATGTCCTGTCCGGCTGTATGGTGTTCAGGGATGCGCTGTATAAAGCCGATATTGCCGTGACCGCCGCCGGCCGCGTCAGTGTCAGCAATGAAGAGTTGCTGCTTGATGACCTGCCGGTGATTGACGACGTTCTCGGCGTTTAAACCCCTGAAATTTTAGCACTTTGTTAACCGGCCTTAAGGCCGGGTTAAGAATGCTGCGTTGCGGGCGAGAAAAATCGCCAAAAAGCCCGATCCGGTAGGAAAGCGTTAATAAAGAGGGGGCATAATAAACTCATAAAGGCCGCAAAAGCGCCGTTTCAAAGGGGATACAGCACGGGGACAGTTCCAGACCGTCCAGCGGAAAAAATCAAAGGGGTACGACTTTAGTTCGGGGGTCTTGATGAGCGATATAAATGACAAAAATATTTTTGGTTCTGGCACGCAGGCATGGCGCGGGGGATGCCGGATGGCTTATGTGCTGAATAACGGCCAGCCGGTCAGATGTTCGATCATCAGCGATCAGCCCCTGTTCTATATGGATTTCAGCGGTGATGAAGATTTCATTGATGACGGCGGCGATCTGTTTGATTTCACCGCGATTGAAGACGGGATCAGCACGCTGCATGACAAGCTGGCGGCGCTGGAAGATTTCGGCAGCCGTTTTAGCGATGATAACGGACAGGTTGCCCGGCTTGATGCGTTTGCCGCGCAGGCCCGGCAGAAGGCGCAGGAAGGCAAGGCTGAAACGTTCCTCTCATCTCAAAGGCTGGAGGATATCTTGCGGGCCAGCCGTCTGGCCGCCGCGCTGCTTGATTTTGCAGCGGAGCACGGCACGACGCTGCTGGCCGACGCGGAAATCGGCACGGCGCTGTATAGCCGCGCCGACGGGCACATTCATATTAATCCGCATCTTGATGCCGCCGACCAGATTTTGCTGGCGGCGCGCGAGTTGCGCCGGGTCTGGCAGCACCGCCAGGGCGCGCTGGTGAACCCGCTGACGTTTCATCCGGACCAGGCGATCCTGGTCAACCGGGCACAAATTGCCGATGCCGCCACGGTGATGGTGCGCATTGCCTGGGAATTGCAGCTGGCCGGGGAAGCCGGGCCGTGGGCGCGGCTGGAAGGATCTTCATTCCACGATCTTGCCCGCGCGTTCGCTCGCGAATCCTATCTTGATTTCCGTACGCTGAATAACGGCGTTGCGCAAAGCGCGGTGTTCGAATGCTGGTTTTTATCCGAGCGCTGCCGCAGCGAGGACCGGACGCTGATCCAGATGATGCTGGCCGATTACCAGGGTTATGTGTTCGACAGCGCCGCGCCGTCCTTAAGCGTGACGGCGGACCTGATTGCGGCGCTCGGCGCTATGCCGTTCGGCAAAAATTACCTGGCACCGCATGTCGGCACGATCACCGCCGACCCGATTTTTACCGAGGTACGGGACCGCTCTAACGCGAATTTCCTATGGTTCATCAAGTTTGAGCGCTCTTTCCGCGAAGCGGAACAGGATTTGCAAACCGGGGAGGACAATCATGATCATGACAGTCGTTATGATCTGTCCCATAAAAATAACAAACGGTTTGGCGACTATGAAACGGAAACACAATTCATTTCCCCGGCACGGGGAGAGACGGATGCCCCATCTCCGGAAACCGGGGCCGCAGACAGTTCAGGTAACAATGTCATCCCCTTCCGGACCGGCGGCGGTGACGCCCGGACCGGCCGCGCCGGTGAGCAGCGATGAAAGATCACCGGCTATGAAAGCGGAGCGGCTGACACGCAAGAGCTATCTGAAAAAGCACAATACCTGCCCCGACGGCGACATCACGATTTACGATTTTACCGCCCTGCCGGCTGAAAGCGCCGACACGGTCATGCTGCGCGAAATTATCCAGTGCGAAGAAGGCAATATCGACGACATTGCCGCCCGGCCGCTGGCCTTTGAAACCGCGGACGATATCCTGTCATGGTGCGCGGCGGTGATGGGCCAGAGCCCGACGGCGCGCAAACTGTGGAAAGACGCCGCAGACGGCGGCTGGCGGGTCGGTCTTGCCGACCTGCACAGTGACGGGTTCCATATGGATGCGCTGCGTAAAACGATCCTGCTCGATCATTTTGCCCTGTCGCCGCAGGCGCTGGGGCGCAGCGCTTATTTTCGCAACACGCTGTTGACGATCCTGATTCGCGCCCTGCGCGATATCTGGCACGAGCAGCGCCATGCCCCGTTTGAAACGCTTTACGCGCCGGAAGATGTGCTGATGCTGGAGCGGGTCCGCGCCGCTGACGGCGATGCAGTGACCGTGCTCGCGGTCTGGGAGTTGCGCGGCGCCGGGCTGGCCGAAATCTGGCGGCACCTGATCGGGTCCGCCGAGGGTGATATGGCCCTGATCTTTACAAAGTTTCTCGAGCGCGATCCGACCGCCCTGTTTGACGGCAGCGCCCTGACCTACGCCTTTCGCCAGTGGTATGCCGATGATGCCCGCGTCGATGGCTGCGATCATGAAACGCTGGAAGCGCTCGATGATATCCTGCTGGGCGTCGCCGAGGATGACGGCGCGCCGTTCGGCGACCGGGTGCTGGAAGCCGCGCTGCTGGAAAGCCTGTCAGTGCTGCCGGACGGCACCTGCTACCTGCTCGGGCTGGGCGCGGCGATCAAGGACGATCCGTTTTTCGCCGGCCTGAAAGACGAAATCAACCAGACCCATTTCTTCCAGCTGATGTATGATATGGAAGTGACGATGGTCGGCAATGTGCCGTTCCGCGACCATGGACTCGCCCGCCGCTTTTTCCCGGATGAAGAGGCGACCCGCAAGTAACGATCGGACAGACCGTATCATTGCGGGTGTACCTGTCATTTCGAACGGCCTGAAAGGCCGGAGAAATCTCACAGGACTGCACATTGCGGCATGAGATCTCTCGCATACGCTCGGGATGACAGAAAAGGGGAAAGCACCCGTGATGACACGGGCGTAATCGCTTGCTAAGATGCGCGGCATGAACAGCAAGCCGCGCGTCACCGACCTGTATATACACCTGATTTCCGATGCTACCGGCAACACGCTGCAGGGGCTGGCGCGGGCCTGCCTGGCGCAGTTCGAAGGGATCAACCCGGTCGAGCGGTTCTGGCCGCTGGTGCGGACCGAAAAACAGCTGGCCCGGGTGCTCGAGGATATCAGCGATCACCCCGGTCCGGTGCTTTATACGCTGATCGACACAGCGATGCGTAAAAAGCTGGAGCGGCACTGCAAAGCGCTTGATATACCGTGCGTGCCGGTGCTCGACCCGCTGATCAAGGGCCTGTCTTCCTATATCGGCGTTGCGCCGATCGGCCTGCCGGGGCTGCAGCACGCGCTGGATGATGCCTATTTCAACCGGGTTGATGCGATCGATTTCGCGCTGTCGTTTGATGACGGGCAAAATCTCGACGGCATCGAGGAGGCCGATGTAATCCTCGTCGGCGTGTCGCGGACCTCGAAAACCCCGACCTGTGTTTTCCTGGCCCGGCGCGGTGTGCGGGCGGCCAATATCCCGTTTGTGCCCGGCCTGCCGTTCCCGGAGCATGTACTGGATCTGAAAGGCCCGCTGTTTGTCGGGCTGACCGAATCGCCGGACCGGCTGGTGCATCTGCGGCGCAACCGCTTGGAGGCCGATGATGACGGTGGCGCGCATGATGACAACCGCTATCTCGATCCGGAGGAAGTTGAACATGAGATCCGCACCGCGCGGCGCTTTTTTTCCAAACAGGGCTGGCCGGTGATTGATGTGACGCGGCGTTCGATCGAGGAAACGGCGGCGGAAATTCTGGTGATGCTGCAAAAGCGCCGCATCAGGAATGAGGCGGTATGAGCGAAGCGCAGGCCAAGAAACCGGCGCTGGAAAAGGCCGCCGTGATCGGTTACCCGGTGGCGCAGTCGCTCTCGCCGCTGATCCATAATCACTGGATCGCGCGTTACGGTCTTGCGGCGCGTTACGAGGCGCTGGCGATTGCGCCGCCTGATCTGGCGGCGCGTGTACGGGACATGGCGGCGCAGGGCTATGCCGGTTTTAATATCACCGTGCCGCACAAGGTCGCAGTCAAAGATTTGTGCAATGAGGTGGATGACCGGGCGCAGCAAATCGGCGCCGTCAATACCGTGACCGTGCAGCAAAACGGGGCGCTTTTCGGCACCAATACCGATGCGTTCGGCTTTGCCGAAAATCTGCGCCAGCAGGGCGGGGCCGATAATCTTGCGGGCCGTGCGGCGCTGGTGCTCGGCGCGGGCGGCGCGGCGCGGGCGGTGGTCTATGCGCTGAAAGACATGGGTCTTGCCGATATCCGCATCGCCAACCGCACAAAAAACAAGGCCGCCGCGCTGGCGGATGCGTTTGCCGCGCGGCCGGTGGACTGGGACAGGCGGACGGAGGAGGCGGGCGATGTCGCGCTGGTTGTCAATACGACAGTGCTGGGCATGGACGGGCAGGCGCCGCTTGATTTTGATGTTGAAAAAACGGCGCCCGGCGCGGTGATCTGTGATATCGTTTACAAGCCGCGCGAAACGATTTTGCTGCGCGATGCGCGGGTGCAGGGCCGTAAGGCTGTGGACGGCCTGGGTATGTTGCTGCATCAGGCACGCCCGGCCTTTGAATCATGGTTCGGTATCCTGCCGGATGTGGATGACGGGCTGCAGCAAAAACTGGCGCAGCAGGTGCAGGGATGAAAGGAAGAGGATGATCGTAATCGGGCTGACCGGATCGATGGCCATGGGCAAAAGCACGGCGGCGGATATGCTGGCCGGTATGAACGGTGTTGCGGTGCTGTGCTCCGATGACATTGTCCGTGGCCTGTATGATCACCCGGATGTGATCGATCTGGTTAAAACCACTTTCCCCAAAGCTTATGACCGCAGGAAAAAGGCGATCGATAAAGCCGCGCTGCTGGATGACCTTGATCACGATCATGAAAAATGGGACGCGCTGGAAGACATCCTGCACCCTTATGTCAGGGCGGCGCAGGACCAATTTATAGCGCAGCAAAAAACGCTGGGCGCGCAGATTGTCGTGCTTGATATTCCGCTATTGTTTGAAACCGGCGGCGAAACGCGCTGCGATTACACAATATGTGTCTCGGCGCCGGCCTTTATCCAGCAGCAGCGCATTGAGGCGCGGATTGCCGCCGGACGGCTTGACGAAGAGGATGCGGCGTTCAGGCTGTCGCGGCAGATGGATGATCATGAAAAACGCGCCCGTGCCGATTTTACCGTGCCGAGCGGGCAGGGGTCGGCCGCGATGCGGCGGGCGCTGGCGGCGGTCATACGCAATATAAAAGACAGGGAGGTCGGTCATGACCGGGACGGTCACGATCCTGCGCCACTCCGCCTGTGACGGGCTGGGCGCGCTGATACCGCCCCTTGAGGAGCGCGGCATCGCGTATCGTTATGTCGATACTTTTATTGAGGACCCTGCGGGGGTCGACCCGCTGGCGCCCGACCTGCTGGTCGTGCTCGGCGGTGCGCCGGGCGTTTACCAGGCCGGCATATATCCTTTCATTGCCACAGAGCTAACAATGCTGGAGAAGCGGCTGGCGGCGGACCTGCCGGTGCTGGGCATTTGCCTTGGCGCCCAGATGATGGCGAAGGCGCTGGGCGGCAAAGTGTATCCCGGTACGGCCGGGCCGGAAAAAGGCTGGTTCCCGCTGCATGTCAATGAAGCCGGGCAGGGGACGGCGGTGCGTCATCTTGATGCGGCGGCGACAATGATGTTGCAATGGCATGGCGATACGTTCGACCTGCCGGATGGGGCGAGGTTGCTGGCCTCAAGCGATTTATATCAGAACCAGGTTTTTTCGTACGGCGAAAAGGCGCTGGCGCTGCAATGCCATGCCGAAATCACGCCGGCGATACTGAATGGCTGGATGATTAATGCCGCCGGCCATGTCGCGGCCGGCGCGCTTGATCTGGAACCGATCCGGCGCGATACTGAAGCCTGTCTTGAGACATTGATGAGGCAAAGTGCGCTCTTCTTTGGTGAATGGCTGGATACGTTGTAAGGGGAAAAACTAATGCGCGAGATTGTTCTTGATACCGAAACCACCGGCATGGAACCGGACGAGGGGCACCGGCTGGTTGAAATCGGCTGTGTCGAGCTGGTCAACCAGGTGCCGACCGGGCGGCATTATCACCAATATATCAACCCGGAGCGCGACGTGCCGGCCGAAGCGGTGGCTGTACACGGCCTGACCGAAGCGATGCTGGCCGACAAGCCGGTCTTTGCCGAAATCTATGCCGATTTTCTCGACTTTATCGGCGACGGTATGCTGGTGATTCATAATGCCGCCTTTGATATGAAGTTCATCAATGCCGAGCTAAGGACTGTCGGCCATGCGGCTGTGCCGGCCAAACAGGTCACCGATTCGCTGCAGGCGGCGCGGGAGAAATTTCCCGGCTCACCGGCTTCGCTGGATGCGCTGTGCCGCCGCTTTGATATCGATCTTAGCGAGCGGGACCTGCACGGGGCGCTGCTTGATGCGCAACTGCTGGCCGAAGTGTGGCTGGAGCTGAATGGCGGGCGCCAGCACGGGCTGGGCTTTGTGGCCGATACGCAGTCATCAGCTACGGCCTCAACCCTTGATACGGTTAAAGCCGCACGCCCTTACCGCGAACCGCGCGCACATGCCGCCAGCGAAGAGGAACTGGCGGCGCACCAGGCGCTGTTGGAGAAATTAACCGACCCGCTCTGGGCCGGGAAAGACTGATCAGGCTTACGCGGTTTCCTTCGCTTTGCCTTTTTCGGCTTTGCTTTTTTCGGCGTCTTCAGCCGGGGCGTCCCTGGTTGTGACCGCCGGGCGCGGGCCGCCAAAGCGCTTGCGGTACAGCGCCTTGAAATTCACCGGTGCCATCATGAACGGGTAGAAGCCGGCCTTTTGCGTGATATTGGCGATAATCTCGCGCACATACGGGAACATGTAGGTCGGCATTTCGATCAGCAATAGCGGATGGATTTTTTCTTCCGGCACCTGGTCCAGCGTCACCATCATGCCGTATTCAAGCTCGGCCACGAAGGTGACAACCGTGCCGCGGACAACCTTCAGATTGACGTGCAGCACGACTTCGTAGGCGTCTTCGTACCCTTCCATCTCCAGCTTTTTCGCATCCATCGCCAGGTCGACATCGACCCTGGGCTTGCCGGCTGCTTTTTGCAGCGGCAGTGGCGCGTTCGGGTTTTCAAAGGACAGGTCCTTGATATATTGCGAATGAATCATCAACGGCAGGCGGTCGATACTGGACATGCCTTCCGGGTTGTCGGGACCGGGTTCGGGCATCGGATGTACCGGTGAATCATCGTCAAGATCGGTTTTGTCAGTCATTCTTTTGTTACCTTGTTACTGGTCCGGGTAAGAGTATGGCAAAAAACCGCGCCGCGCGGCAAGGGCTATCACTGTTTTGGGGTATCGTCATCCAGCCTTTCATATTCGGCATCGATCACATCGGGTTTTGCGTGATGCGGCGGGGGCTGTCCGGGGCGGGGGCTGCCGTAAACAGTGCCGTGCGCCGCCATGTGCCGGGCCAGCCGGATGCGCAGCGCCGCGCGCAGCGGCGGGACCAGCAGCGCGAAACCAAGCGTGTCGGTGAAAAAGCCCGGCGTCATCAGGAAGGCACCGGCGATGGCCAGACAGATGCCGTCAAACAGTTCCTGGACCGGCATTTCGCCGCGGTCCATCGCCGTGCGGGCGGAAAACAGCGTCTGCAGGCCCTGCCAGCGGATCAGCGCCGCGCCGATCAGCGCCGTCAGAAATGTCAGGGCCAGCGTGGTAAACAGGCCGATTTCTTCGCCGATCGTAATGAACAGCGCGATTTCAATTAACGGGATAATAACGAATATGATCAAAAATA
The DNA here is from genome assembly GCA_964445195.1 of uncultured Micavibrio sp. GTDB lineage: Bacteria > Pseudomonadota > Alphaproteobacteria > Micavibrionales > Micavibrionaceae > UM-FILTER-47-13. Next base: position 22,592 of record CAYUKA010000024.1, read on the forward strand.
ACATGGGGCCAACCCTTTAACCCTTGCCCTGCGGGCACGGGCGTTTTATTTAAGAAGCGTTGCATACGCGCGGAAAATTAACATATTTAGGATATTTGCCGCAAAAAGTGTGATATAATATCGTAAGTGTCGAAAATAAAGGATTTTTTGTGCCGGCTGATATTTTAATATACGCGATTATTGCTGCCGGGCTGGTTTTCTGGCTGCGGAATATACTGGGCACCCGCCACGGCGATGAGCGTGAGCGGCCGAACCCGTTTACCTCACACAGCGATTCGCTGGGCAACAAGCAGACCGAACCGGACATGCCGGGCGCAGCGCCCGGCCTTATACCGGGGCAGGAGGCTGATCTGAGCGCCGGTCTTGACCGCCATATGGAGATTGCCGGTGCCGCGGTCGAAGAGGATCTGCACCAGATCGCCCGCAGCGACCGGACGTTCAGCCTGCCGTTCTTTATGCGCGGGGCGCAGGATGCGTTCGTTATCGTGATCGAGGCGTTCGCCGCCGGAGATAAGGACACGCTGAAGGACCTGCTCAGCCCGGCCGTGTACAGTGCGTTTGAGGGCGCAATCGACCGCCGCGAAAAACACGGCGAAACCGCGCAGATCGAGATTCATTCGATTCGCCGTACCGAGGTGCTGGCGGCACAGATCCGCGATAAAGTGGCTTATATTACCGTACGCTTTACCGCCGATGAAACCAGCATCGTCCGCGACAAGGACGGCAAGGTCACCACCGGCGATCCGGAGCGCGTGACCGAAACCATCGATATCTGGACCTTCGGCCGGCCGCTGAAATCAGCCAGCCCGGCCTGGCTGGTCTATGAGACCCGCGAGGACGAGGATGACGAGGTTGCCGGTTCGACCGTGCCGGAAACGGATGCCGAATAGCGGCCACATTGCCGGGCTGCCCAGTCTTTCTCATAAACCGATCTTTCTCATAAATAGCGAAATGACAGAAGGGGCAGGCGGGCCACAGGAAAAATCCCGTAAAAATGTAGCGCCGGCCGGGCGGGCCGCGTAAGGTTACGGTTATAGTAACGCAAGAGGAAATTTGCCGTGTTTGACCGTTCGTTCCGCCTGTTATCCGTATGTCTTGTGATGCTGCTGACAGCCTGCGGCGAGGCCGACAAAGCCGCGGTGCCGCTGGTGCTGGAACCGGTGGGCTACGAGGCATTGCCCGGCTGGGATGCTGATGACCATGAAGCGGTGCTGGCCGCTTTCACCCTGTCCTGTGAGCGGATTTTAAAACGCGATGCCGCCGACCCGTTCGGCCCGGATAAGATCGGCGGCACCTACGGCGACTGGCAACCTTTATGCCGGCCGGTGGTCGAGGGCACGGTTGAGGATGCCCGCGCCTTTTTCGAAGACAACTTTACCCCGCATGCCGCAAGCTTTGGCGGCGGCGAGGAGACCGGCCTGTTTACCGGTTATTACGAGGCCGCGCTTGACGGGTCGCTGACCCGGGGCGGGCCGTACCAGTATCCGCTGCATACACGGCCGGATGACCTGGTGATGGTTGATCTGGGCGCTTTCCGCGAAGATCTGCGCGGCCGCCGGATTGCCGGGCGCGTGACGGACGGGCGGCTCCGGCCCTATGAAGACCGGGCGGCGATCACCGCCGGTGACTGGCCGCATACGGGCGGTGAACAGGTGCTGGTCTGGGTTGATGACCCGGTTGATGCGTTTTTCCTGCATATTCAGGGCTCCGGCCGCATAAAGCTTGATGACGGCGGCGAAATGCGGGTCGGCTATGCCGGTCAGAACGGCCATGTTTATTATGCGATCGGCCGCGCCCTGATCGAAAGCGGCGCGGTGCGGCGCGAGGACATGTCGATGCAGGCGATCCGCGCCTGGCTTGACCGGAACCCGCACCGAGCGCAGGAGCTGATGAACCTGAACCCGTCCTATGTGTTTTTCCGCCGGCTTGACGGGCCGGGACCGCTCGGCGGCGAGGGGGTGGCGTTAACGCCGGAGCGCTCGCTGGCAATTGATCGCTCACTGATGCCGTACGGCATGCCGGTCTGGGTGGATATCGCCCCGCCGGCGGAAGGCGCACCGGCGCTGCAGCGCCTGATGGTGGCGCAGGATACCGGCGGCGCGATCCGCGGCGCGGTGCGCGGCGATGTGTTCTGGGGGCACGGGGAGCGGGCCGAATACCTGGCCGGCAAAATGAAGTCAGAGGGCCGCTACTGGCTGCTGCTGCCGAAAACGGATTGATAACCCTATTATCCTGTGGCGTAAAATCTTTGTGATAAAAAACCTGACGGCACCAAAACCAGACTTTGCGGTCTTGGCGTAGTTGTTTACAGGGCGCTGGCACGTGAGCCGGGTGGCGCACTTTGCTCCGGCTCTGATTTACGAATAATGCCGTAGGCGGCCGGAAAACTTAATACGGCTCCTGCGGCCAGTGTTACAGCCGTGCTGGCGGGAACGCCGACAAGAGTACTAAGTGCGAAACCAACGGTGGCGACCAGAGCGAATTTACCGTAGCTTGACCATAAGAATTTATCTTTTAACGCAGACATTGTTTATTCCTTTTTCTGAAAGGGGCACCCTAACAGAAAGAGACTACGCAATCAATTGTTGTTAAAATCAGCGGCACGGTAAAAAGGCCTGCGTTACCTGTATTATCCTGCGGCGACGCATCACTCTTTGCGGCTTTTCCGCGCGCTGATTCCCTGCTAGATTTTTGTCCTATTATTACAATTTATTTTAACAAATAAATTGAACGTTCAAACGCCCCGCTTAAGTTATAGAGGGGCTGCGGGCGCTTGCGCGGTAATAAATCACAAAAATCTAGCAGGGAGACAAGACGATGCTGAATCTGGAAGAGTTTGACATTACCGCCGCGCGCGGGTTTTTAACCCCCTATGATATGGAGACAGTGAGCCTGCCCGCAGTGTTTGATCCGGTCACCGAAGCCGGGGCGCAGCTGGCTGGTTACATGTCGTCGGGGCGGGTGCAGGAAATTTTGCGCCGCCTGCCGGAGATCGATATGGCCGCGCATCTGGATGATCTGGATGACGCGCAGCTACGGCTGCTGATGGTTCGTTACTCGTTTATCGTTCAGGCCTATGTCTGGGGCGAGCCGGACAACACGCCGCAAACCCTGCCGCGTAATCTCGCCGTGCCGTATTGTGCGCTGGCCGAGAAGATCGGGCAGTATCCGCTGCTGCCCTATACCGGCTATACGCTCGATAACTGGGCGAAGATCGACCCGGACGGGCCGGTGACGCTGGAGAATATCCATACGATCCAGAATTTCCTCGGCGGGCAGGACGAGGACTGGTTCATCCTGGTGCATGTCGAGATCGAGGCCAAGGCCGGGCCGGCGCTGGCGGCGATCCCGCCGCTGCTGGCCGCGCTGGAGGCGGGCGATCATGAGGCGGTCAGCCGGCAGCTGCGGATCATCCGCGATGCCTGGGCGCTGATCAACCCGGTTTTCGACCGGATGCCGGAACGCTGTGATCCGTATATTTATTACAACCGTGTGCGGCCTTATATCCACGGCTGGAAGGGCAACCCGGCCCTGCCCGAAGGGCTGGTTTACGAAGGGGTTGAGAAATACGCAGGCAAGCCGCAGGCCTTCCGCGGCCAGACCGGCTCGCAAAGTTCGATCGTGCCGGTGATGGATGCGCTGCTGGGGATCGGGCATGAGGACGACCCGCTGAAAGACTATCTGGACGAGCTGCATGAATACCGGCCGCCGCGGCACCGCGCCTTTATCGATGCGGTGCGTGAGCGCAGCACGTTGCGCGCTTTTGTGCAGGGCGCGCACGATAACCTGATGACCGGGCTTTACAATGAAATTGTCGAATCGGTGCAGGCCTTCCGCACAAGGCACCTTGAATATGCCGCCAACTATATCAACAAACAGGCGCGCAGCGCCGACGGCAACCCGGTTGATATCGGCACCGGCGGCACGCCGTTCATGAAATACCTGAAAAAGCACCGCGATGAAAGCCGGGCGCATCTGTTGCCGCTTGGTAACGGCGAAACGGGTGGCAGCAAGGTGGCGTAAAAGCCGTTAGCGCTTCAGCGCCTTTTCATCCCAGTCCGACCAGAAGATAATGCCGGGCAGGCTGGCGAGAATAAACGCTAATCCATAAGTGACCGACAGGGCGACGCCCTCGGCGGCGGCCAGCCCGACTGTCACCCATAGCCCGCCGGCGGCCCCTTCGCGGAAGCCCCAGCCGCCGACTGAAACGGGCAGCATCATCGTGGCTTTAAGCACAGGCACCGCGCCGAGCAGCAGCACCGGCGGGGCGGCGATTTGCAGCGCCTGCGCGCAGCCGTAAAACGCCCCGATAAAACAGGCGACCATCAGCACCGAGACCAGCAGCATATACAGGGCTGTTTTAAACCCGACTTCGTACAGCGCATCGTGAAACTCTTCAACCTTGCGGCCGGCCGCGCCGGGCAGGTGTTTGCCGGTAATAATCAGGAAGGCGAGCGAGACGAACACCAGCACCACCGCGCCGTAAATCAGCGCCAGTGTCTCCCGGTTCTTCAGTTCAGGCGCGAGCAATAAAGCCGGAGCGGCAAGGGCGAGGCACAATATAAAGGCGCTCTGGCCCAGCAGCCGCTCGGCCAGCACACTGTGGGCGGCGACCGTTAAGCCGCGCGGGCCGCGGTGCCGCCAGGCGCGGGCGACATCGCCGACCACGCCGCCGGGCAGCACATGGTTGAAAAAGGTGCAGCCGAAATACTCGCAGGACGCGGTTTTGTAAGTCAGTGGCAGATCGAGCGCGCGGCAGACAATATGCCAGCGCCAGGCGCAGACGAATGTTGAGAGCACCAGGCAGATAATCGCGGCGATGAACGGGCCGGGCCGGGCGCTGCCGAATATCCGGGCCAGTTCACCGGTGTCGATCAGCGAGAAGGCCAGCGCCAGCAGCGCGGCCGAGACGGCGAAACGGAACAAGAGCCTGCCGGTCAATTTCATGGTTTTATTTTTCTTCGTGTTTCCTTAAACGGCGCGAATGGATTGCCCGCATGAAGTGTGCAAAGACAATTATTAAAGAATGCCGGGTGAAAGAAAAAGCAAAAACCCCGCCGGCAGGGGCGGGGTTTTTAAAAGCGTGTATCGGGATTTTCTTATCCGCCGGTCTGGCAGCTGGCGCTGTCATTCAGCGCCGCTTCCGGACCGTAACTGAAGCTGTAGGTCACGGTCGTGCCGCCGGCGGCATCGGCCACAACATCGCTCCAGCAGCTTTGCTCCTGACCGGGGCCGGCGGCCGGTTCCAGCGCGGTAATATCGGCGACTGCCGTGGTTTCATCATCATCGCCGGCCTGCGGTGCCAGCGCCGCAAGCGCCAGGGCCGGGTCAACGAACGGCAGGCCGGTCAGTGTAAAGCTGACATCACCCGGCAGGCCGTCAAAGGCGCCGAAGCCTCTTAAGATATCTTCCTGGTCGAGATCCGGATCGCCGAAGAAGAACAGGCCGAGGGTGCTGTCATCAATGAAGTGCTCGAACATCTCTTCGAGGAACGCATACAGTTCAAGGCTGATGACATCTTCGGTTGATGACGGGTTGGCGACACCGAACGGCGTGACATAGAAGCTGTCGGTCGCATCAAGGACCGTCGGCGTGCCGGGGTCGAAGAACGCGCCGTCCTGCAACTCGACGAAGAAATCGCCCTGCCCGTTGAAGAACTGGGTGCCGATCGTATCATCAACCAGCGACAGGACCGGGAACGGGCCGGAGAATTGCAGCGCCGTGCCGCCGAAGTTAAAGAAGTTGGTTTCCCGTGTCAGGTCAACCTCACCGCTTTCAATCCGGACATGGACCGGCGTTTCGTCAGTCGGCTCAAGACCGAAGATATTGCCGACCAGCGCAACCGAACTGTTGCCGCCCGCGCCGTAAAAGCCGTATGCGCCATTATCATGGATCGTGTTGAACAGGATCTCTGTGCTCAGCGAGTCACGGACCGCCGCGCCGGCGCCGTCATTGCCATAGACGGTATTCTTTTCGATAATGACGTTGCCTTCATTACCGGAAACGTTAATGCCGTTACCGCCGTTATCGTAGGCTTCGTTGCCGGACAGCGTGACATTTTCGCCGCCTTCAACCGCAAAACCGTTGCCGTTATTATTAAAGGCAAAGTTTTCTTCGATCACGACATTATCGCTCGGGTTGACGGCAATCCCGTGGCCGGTGGCCTCGGTGACATAGTTAACCAGGATTTGCGCGCCATTGGAATTTTGCACGAAAATACCGTTGCCATCGATATTATCCGGCGTACCAACAGTTTTGGTGCCGGTATTATCGGTATAGCCGACCCAGTTATCCTCAACGATGACATCGGGGCTGTTCTGGATTTGTATGCCGTGATCGTCGGTATTGGCAACTGTATTGCCCGAGACGTTCAGCGCTTTACCTTCAATCAGGATGCCCTGCTTGTCAGTGCCGTTGATGATATTACCGGTGACATCATAAGAGCTGTTATTTTTCGGATTGTTGACAAATATCCCGACATGTCCGGCAGAGCCGATCACGTTGCTATCAATCAGGCTATAGCCCTTCGTGCCCTTAAGCTCGATCGCGTTGCCTTTGTTATTGCCGGCAAGGCCGGTATTGTTGATGATGTTGGCAACAACCGTCAGACCGTCAACGTTACCGGTCGCATAAATGCCTTCGTCGCCGGTATTATCGATCGTGTTCAGCGCGACATTGACGGTCTTGCTTTTATGGATCCGGATCGCGTCATTGGCGTTGCCGCCGCCGACGGTGATGTTATCGAGATCATTGCTGACCACCTGTGCGCCGGTGCTGGCCTTTTCGATACGGATACCGGTTTTGGCGCCGTCGATTTTGTTATCGCGGGCGGTGGCGTTTTCCGAGCCGCCGATCGTAACGGCGGTGCCGGTAATCGTTTCGACGGTGTTATAACGCACCATCGCCTTTTTCGAGCCGGTCACGACAATCGCATCGGCAACGCCGGTGATATTATTGCCGGTGCCCAGACCGTCAGGCTGGCCAAATGTGTTATTGTTATGAACACCGACCGTGGTATAGGCGCTGTTCTCAACCCAGACACCGGTGGCGCCGGCCGAATTGCCAATCCGGTTCTTCCAGATATCGACATCGCCGCTGCCGCCGCCGCCGTAATTGCCGGCATTGGTGTTGGTGATGTGAACGCCCGCGGTGGTAACCGCTTCGATATCGTTATCATAGACCCAGAGGTTCATTGCGTTATCGGCGAATACCCCTTTATCCGCGCCGTCAATATCGTTATCTATAACCTTGACTTGGGCGCTGCCGGCCACGTTCACCGCGTTGGCGCCGATATTGCTCAGGTCGTTGCCCTCGATCAGCGCGCCGTCACTCGGATTCAGGGAAATACCGTGCGACACGGTACCGGCAACATAATTGCCTTTGACCTGCGCCCGCGCGGAGCCGTCAATGTCAATGCCCTCAAGCCCGATATTGCCATCACCCGCGTAATCGCCGGTTGTCTGGGCGCTGTAGCCGACCCAGTTATCCTCGATAAGGACATCCGGGCTGGCGCTGACCTCGATCGCGTCGTCACCCGTATCATAGACAGTGTTATCGGAGACGCTCTTGATATCGCGGATCGCCCAGATACCGCGGCCGGTCGTGCCGTGCACCGTGTTGCCGTCGATCGTAGTGAAGTCAGAGCCCTGCTCGATCTTGATGCCGGTGGCGGTGTCATCATCGCCATTGACAGTATTACCCGTAACCACGCCGTCATCACTGTTCCAGGCATAGCGGATACCGTATTTGCCGGCGCTGAAGACATCGTTATAGGACACGCTTACACGCTGCGAACTACGGATTTCAACGCCGGATTCGCTGTTTTCGCTGACATTGTTGTGGTTCACAAAAACGTCGTCGGTATTGTCAATATAAATACCGTACTGGCCGCCTTCGACCGTATTCCGTTTCGTCGTATCGGTTTCATCGCCGACCACGACAAAGGCGCTTTCACTGACATGGATGCCTTTTTCGCCGCTGCGGCGAACCGTGTTTTTGACGATTTCGCTGTCATTGCCCCATGTGGTTACCGGCGGGCCGAAATTGGTTGCGATGCTGTCATGCAGGTGAATGCCGTCTTCACCTGCATCCTCGACCGTGTTGCCGCTGATCCAGAAATTGGATGCGCCTTCGGCATAAATACCGTCCAGCCCGGCTTTATAAACCTCGTTACGGACGATGTTGACAGCGCTTGTCGCATTGGTAATCTCGATACCGTTGGCGTTGGTCTCGCGGACGATATTTTCCTTGATAAAGCCGCCGCCGCTGCCGTCATAGCGCACCCCGGCACCGACAGTGTGAATGATCTCATTTTCCTTTATATCGACGTTGTTCGCACCGTTATAGACGTTGACGCCGACCCCGCCGATATTGTCATCGCCGAATAGTTCCAGGTCCCTCTTTTTGTAACCGATAAAGTTGCCGAGAATATCGACATCGGTACTGCCGTTCACATTGATCGCATCGCCATTGACGTTATTGACCAGGTTGCCCTGCACCAATGCGCCGTTGCTCGGGTTCAGGGAAATACCGTTGGACGCGGTATTGGTGACGTTATTGTCCAGGATCTGCGCGCCGGGCGCGCCGTTGACGTCGATCCCCTCATCGCCGATCACATCGGTGCCGCCGACCGGCGTCAGGCCCGACCCGAAATAACCGATATTGTTATTCTCGATCCGCAGCGCACCGCCGGCATCGGCAACATAAATGCCGTCAGTGCCGGTTCTCCAGACGCTGTTGCGCGTGATTTCCAGTATCGCCCCGCCCCTGGTCGCATCGGCAATGTAAATGCCGGCGCCGTTTTTGGCATCGCGCACCCGGTTCTTGTCGAGAGTGATCATCGCCCCTTGCGAGAATTCGCCGCCGGCGATGTAAATGCCGCTTTCCCCGGCCTTGATATTGTCGTTGCCGGTAATCTCGACGGTTGCACCGGCAATGTCACCCTCGATCAGGATGCCGTTCAGCGCCGCGTCGATCGTGTTGTCACTGATGGCCACTTTGGTGGCGACCGCCAGCGGGCCTGTGATCTTGATGCCGTTCATTGCCGCATCAAAGCTGTTGCCGCGCACATCGAACAGGGCCAGCGCCGTGTTGTTGATGTTCCAGAGCCAGATACCGTCGCTGGCCGTGCCGGAGACATCGTTGCCGCTCACCGTGACCGTGCCGGTGACGTTCTTGAGACCGATATTGCCGCCTTGCAGAATATTGTCTTCAACGGTCGCGTCATCGGCATTCTCGAAGCGGATCGACGGATTGCCGTTGGACGTGTTGTTGCCGTTGTTCGATTGCGCCAGCGCTGCCGGCGTGCGGTGGAACAGGTTGCCGCGCACCGTCGCGTTATCACCTTCGATATACAGCTCAATCGGCATGTCAGTTTGCGGGCCCGTGCCGTTAATGTCGGTGAAGAAAATATTGTTGGAGATCACAGCGTTATCGGCGCCGTCTTCAACCTTCACAACACGGTCGCTGCCGCCGCCCACGCTAAGAAAACCGTTCAGGACCATACTGTCAATAACAACGTCATCGGCCGTGATAATGTAAGCCGGAGAATTCGGGTTGATGATCGTTTCCGTGCTGTCATCTTTCGGGTCGCGGCCCAGAACGTCGTCATTGCCGCGCTGCGCGCCGTAAATCTCGACGCTTTTGTCGACCGTAAGGCTCTCATTATAGGTGCCGGCTTCGACGTTAATCGTGTCGCCATCCTCGGCAAAGCCGAGTGCCTGCTGGATCAGCGCGTTATCGGACAGGACGTTGATTGTCTGCGGGTCGGTATTTTCGTTGAACAGGCGGTCATCGCCGAGTAAGACGATTTCATCCTGCGGGGAATAGCCATACAGGCGGGCGTTAAGATTGACCACCGGGGCCGGGCCCGGAATGCCGTTTTCTTCATTGGCAATGATGCGGACATCGCCGTAACCCATCGTCAGGTCTTGTTTAAAGAAAACCCGGTCCGACTGCAGGATCAGATTGGCATCGGTCGTACCGCTCACCGGCTGCGTCACTGCGGGAGTCCAGAAACCCCATACCCAGCCGACGCCCCAGCCTCCCCAATAGCCATCGGTCCAGAAGCCGGGCGTTATAACTTCGTCATAATCATAGGTGCTGAGATCAATCGGGCCGCCGCCGATACCCAGCAACGGCAGGTCAAAATCGCTGCCGACGCTGATCCACTCATCGGCCTGAATTCTGTAATCACCGTTACGGCCCATATCGTCGGCGATCCTTTCGGCGCTCAGCACATAATCAAATCCCAGCTCGTTATGCCACGAGCCGCTGTGGATGGTCGCAAAAAACGGGTCGATCAGAACGCTGCCGGCTTCGCCGTTCGGGGCCGAGGTGTCGGTCTGGCCGGAATAACCAACCTGGTTCGCGGCCGAAATCTCGATAAAACCGCCATTACCGGCCTGCGCGCCGCCGCGGGCGCTGAAGCGGCCGCGATACAGCGCATTACGGTTGGCATAGAAATAGACTGTGCCGCCATCGCCATTATCAACCGCATCAGCTGAGACGATGGCATCCTCGGACACATCGATATCCTCGCCGGTCACGCTGATCTCGCCGCCGCCTGTCGCGCCGCTGGCTGTCATCGTGCCATCCACGGTGACTGCGCCTTCGCTGCCGCCGGCCAGGATAATCTTGCCGCCCTGCTGGGTAACCGAGCCGACCGTGGCGATGCCGTCCATATTGATGACGCTGTCAACGACGTTTTTGGTCGCTTCGGCGGTCATGATGATCGTGCCGCTCTCCGCGGCGACTGTGCCCTTATTCTCCAGCAGCGCGTCGCCGAGCTTGCCGTTGACGCCGATCTCGTACAGCCCGTCGCCATACAGGTCGACGGTGATGGTCTGGCCGGCGGCGAACGCGACGGTGCCGAGCCTGGCGCTGATGATGCCGTTATTGCTGACGAACGGTGAAACAAAGGCGGCCAGGCCCGCGTCGCGGACCGAAATGGTGGCGCCGGCGGCGATTTCGATATCGCCGGATCCTTCAAGATTTTCAAATGTCAGGCGGGTATTGCCGGCCAGGAAGTCGGCCATATCCAGATCGCCGGTCGAGGCGATAATGCCCGCCGTGTCCACGCGCGACCCGGCGCCGAAAAACACGCCGTTGCGGTCGGTAATGATGATGCGGCCGTCGGACCACAGGCTGCCGAGAATATCGGTCGGGTCTGCATTGTCGGCGGCGCGGGCAAAAAACGTGTTCGCGCTATCGCCCTGGTGGACATTAACCGTATCGCCGGCGGCGATGTCCAGGTTGTTCGACGTGCCGCCGGCGCGGGCGGCGCTGGTGGTGATGTCGGTGACGTTGCCGTTCGTGCTGACGTCGAAATTGTTCTTTTCGGTCCAGCTGTCCCATGACTGCGCCTTGGCCGGGCCGCCGTGCGAGAGAGCCATTGCGCCCGCCGCGATCAGAGCGGTCGAGGCGAGCAGCTTCCTGAGCCTGCGGGGGCTGTAGCGGGTGGCGGTCTGCTGTTGTACGGCGGTCATCGGTTTGGTCATGGCGGCCTCTTTTCCTTTATCCTTGCAAATGTGAGTCAGCTGTCTAACGTTTTAAATGTTTTTACGGTTTTGTGTAGTTTTTTCTTAATCGAACAGGGGATGACGCAACAGTAAAATCGCAGGATTTTTCCAAGTGTTACGAACCGGTGTTCATAATCATCGCCGTTTTTATAGACCTGTTTCGGGCCGAAATGCAAGAAAATATATTAGGGAAAATATAGGGGGGTCGTTCACATTATTATTTCACGGTTATTTCAGGGAAGGGTATCGAATTCCGGAAAACAAAGGCCAGTGGGCTGTGCCGCCCTGATTCTTTAGTATCGCGCCGGTCCGGCGTCCTGTTTTACCCCTTGGCATTTTGAGAAAATTCCCGCACACTGTCATTCAGGTCTTTTCAAGCGGCGGTTTTTCGCCTACAACACCAGCCAGCATCTTATTTTTATTGATTAAAAGAGGGATATTGATCATGGCCACAGGGCGCACACGCAGATTCTGGCGCGGTATCCGCAGCGCCGCCACCGCCGCCGCGCTTATTGTGACGACCGCACCGGCCGCGCTGGCACAGCTGACCCCGGCGCAGGAGGCGGTGGTTGAACGCCAGATCGGCATTTCCAGTCCCGGCCGGGCCGGCGACCGTTTTGGCGATGACGGTCTTATCCCGCGCGTGACACCCGATGTCGATGTCCGCGAACTCCAGTTGCAGGGCGCGCCGGCGGGGGCCGAAGACATTACCTTTACGCTGGGCGGTATTCGTTTTGAAGATGCCAGTGCCTATAGCGCCGCGGAATTGCGGGCGGCCTATGCCGACCGGATCGGCACGACGATCTCGCTGGCCGACTTGTATGTGATCGCGGCCGATATTACCCGCAAATACCGCAATGACGGCTTTATCCTGACGCAGGTTATCGTGCCGCCGCAGACGATCGAAGGCGGGATCGCGACGCTGCGCGTGGTCGAAGGGTTTATTAACAGCGTTGAAGTCCGCGGCCTTAGCGAAAACGCGCGGGTGCTGGTGCGCGAATACGTCAAAAATCTAAAGGAGATCAGGCCGCTTAATAACAGCGATCTGGAACGGGCGCTGCTGCTGATTAACGACCTGCCGGGCGTCAGCGCCCGCAGCGTCCTGAACCCGTCGCCTGCAGTCACCGGGGCGGCCGACCTGCTGGTCCTGGTCGAGCGCGACCGCTTTGAAGGCGAAGTCAGT
>CAYUKA010000025.1:0-34563 GCA_964445195.1 uncultured Micavibrio sp.
TGCAGTCCGATATCGTCGCGCAGGGCTTCGGCTCGCTCGGCCTGATGACGTCCGTGCTGTTGACGCCGGACGGCAAGGCGGTTGAGGCCGAGGCCGCCCACGGCACGGTGACGCGCCATTACCGGGAGCACCAGAAAGGCAACAAAACCTCGACCAACCCCATCGCCTCGATCTTCGCCTGGACCAGAGGGCTGCAATATCGCGGCCGCTTCGATGACAACCAGGCGCTGATTGACTTTGCGCAGGGGCTGGAAAAAGTCTGCATCGATACGGTCGAAAGCGGCTTCATGACCAAGGATCTGGCACTGCTGGTCGGTGGCGACCAGAAATTCCTGACAACCGAAGAGTTCATGGACAAGATTGTGGCTAATCTCGAAGGGCGTATGGAGAAAGCGGCGTAAATCATGAGTGATCTGGACCGTACCGGAAGCTGTCTGTGTGGCAAGGTCAAATTCGAAGTGAAATTGATTTCTGCCGAGGTGCATGTCTGTCATTGCAATATATGCCAGAAATGGGCGGGCGGTCCGGCTTTTGCCATTCAATGCAATGGCGGATGGACAATCGACGGGGAAGAGAACGTTACATGGTACGCCAGTTCTGAATGGGCTAACCGCGGTTTTTGTAAAACATGCGGAACGCATCTGTTTTTTAAAACCAAGGACGATTCTTATTATGGTGTGACAGGGCTTATTGATAATAAGAGCGATCTGAAAATAAATGAACACATCTTTGTTGATAAAAAACCGGATTATTATGATTTCGTAGATGATAGTCCGCGTTTAACAGAGCAAGAGTTCTTTGAAAAAATAGGTGCAGCGCAGTAATGGCTGACGACCGCAGAGTTCATGGACAAGATTGCCGAAAACCCCGAGAGCCGGATGGAACAGGCAGCGTGATTGATTTTCGTCACAGAGCGAACAGAGCTTCACAGAGTCATTTAAAAAGTCTCTCTGTGTTGTCTCTGTGTGCTCTGTGGTTCCTGTGGTTCAATACAGCCCTTGCCGACCCCATGCCCGCCAGCAAACCGTTCGCGCAGGCTTATGTCGGCGATATCATCGTCCACGAGGCGGTGTATGAGGATACACTGGTCAAGCTGGCCCGCGATCACGGGCTGGGCTTTGTCGAATTACGCGCCGCCAATCCCGGTATAGACCCGTGGCTGCCCGGAGCGGGAACGAAAATCATGCTGCCGACCCGCCATCTGTTGCCCGATGCGCCGCGCGAGGGGATCGTCATTAACCTGCCGGAAATGCGGCTTTATGCGTTTGTCGAGCCGGGAAAGCCGCCGGTGACCCACCCGCTCGGCGTGGGGCGGGTTGGACTGAACACGCCGCTGGGGACAACAACGGTCACCCGCAAGGCGATCGGCCCGACCTGGCGCCCGACCGCGCGGATGCGTCAAGAGGACCCGTCTTTACCCGCATCAATCGGGCCGGGCAGCGATAACCCGCTGGGTACCCATGCGCTGTATCTGGGGTGGCCGCAATATGCAATTCACGGCACCAACCGGCCCTTTGGTATTGGGCGGCGGGTCAGCAGCGGCTGTATCCGCCTGTACCCCGAAGATATTGTGACCTTCTATGACCTGATTGATGTCGGCACCAAAGTGCGGGTGATCGACCAGCCGGTCAAAGCGGCCTGGGTTGGCAATGAACTGTGGCTGGAAGCGCACCCGTCGCTGGACCAGGCCGATGCGATGGAACAGAGCGGTATGGTCGACAGCTATGAGTTTTCCGCCAGGGATATGGGCATTCTCATGGACACGGCCGGTGCGCATGCCGATGCGATCGAATGGCCGGTTGTGCGGGATGTCATCCGCAAACGCCAAGGCATTCCGGTTATCGTTGCCCGCATACCGGCAGATGAAAAGCCCGGCGATTACGTCGCTGATCCTAGCTGATCGTATAAATGTAATTAAAGTAGAACAGTACCGCGAAACAATAGGTGGCGGTGATGTACATCGGCGCCAGCAGCAGCCAGTTTTTCAGCTCGTTCTTCGCGAAGAAATAGCCGACACTGATCAGTGCGGCCGCGATGAATACCCACATACCCCCGCCCATATACCAGAGCTGGAAGGTCTGGACATGCTCGCCCTGCGGCAGCTGCGGCACCCAGTCCCACTTGGCGGCCACGTTGATCATGATCGCGTTGGTATAAAAACCGGTAACATTAACCAGAATAAATAAAATGACTTTGATAATATTCATCATAACAAAATCAGTGTAATCCGGATTCGCCAATAAAAAAAGCCGCTTTACCAGAGAAAGCGGCTTTTAAACTGTAATAGGAGTGCTCAGTCGTATAAAGACTGCGCAGCGCTGCTTATTTGCGCTGCTGGCGTTCGAAAACGCGCTCGGCTCTTTGCGGCGGTGCCGTTCTGACAACGACTTCCTCTTCCGTGCCGACCGTTCTTTCATCAGCGAACGGCGCCTGCGTTTCATAGCTGTAGTCAGCGTCTGTTTCCGTACCGGCACAGGCCGTCAGGGACAGGGCAGAGCCAACAAGCAACGTGGTAACGAATTTTCTCATTTTATCCTCTTCCGCTTAGGGGTTAGTGACATGAAAACTTTAATTGATGCTCCCGATCCATATCGAAGAGACCAGAACTTATCCTCTTTTTATACACAACTCAAGGGACAATGAACATAGTTTTTCGCGAAATTGTGCAAATTTTGTAAATTCTTAGAGCGGATTAGAAAGCCGGGAGCCGTTACATCCGGTTGTTCAGAGTCAGCTTCTGAAAATAGGAATCGATGCCGGACACAAGGGCCTGCGCCAGTTCCCGACGGTACTCGGTGCGGGCCAGCATATCGGCCTCGCGCCTGTTGGACATAAAACCGACCTCGACCAGTACAGAGGGAATATCCGGGGCTTTCAGTACGGCAAACCCGGCATAGCGGTGTGGCCGTTCAAGCATGCGGATATTCTGGCGTTGCATACTATCGACCAGCGTATTGGCGAAAAATTTGGATTGATTCATTGTGTCGCGCATCGCGATATCGATCAGGATATTGGCAACCTGCTCGTCCTCGTGGCTCAGGTCGGTACCGGCGATGATATCGGCGCGGTTTTCCCGTTCGGCCAGCCGGGCGGTCTGCGCGTCCGAGGCTTTTTCCGACAGCGTATAGACCGACGCGCCGCGTACCCCCGCTTTGCGGATCGAGTCGGCGTGCAGCGAGATGAACAGATCGGCATCGTATTGCCGCGCAAAAGCCACGCGTTGATAGAGCCGTTTGTAAATGTCGCTGTCGCGTGTCAGCTGGACATCGTAACGGCCGGTGGCCAGCAGTAATTCGCGCAGCTCGCGGGCCATCGCCAGCGCGATGTGTTTTTCAAATATGCCGTTTGCGCCGATCGCGCCGGGGTCAACACCGCCATGACCGGGATCGAGCACAATCAGCGGCTTTTTCATCACCGGGGCCGGTGCGGGTGTGCTATGGCCGGCCGGCGGCGTGACCGGTTTACGGCCCGGCAGGGCCAGCCCATTGGTCACTGTAGGCGGGGCGGGGGGTGCGGCTGCGGCCTGCTGTCGTAGCGGCGGTGGGACCGCGGCAGAGACGGGGGCGCTTTCAGGGGTTTCATTGACAGACAGTTTGCCGAAAACCCGGTCTTTATTTTTGTGGGCGGCGAAGCCTGCGGGGGTTGTGGGCGCAAAATCGACCACCAGCCGGTCCGGCCGGCCCTGATCGGCGCGGAGCAAAAACGCGTTGCTGATAATGACAGGGCGCTCAAGATCAACAACAATCCGCGAAATGCCCGGCTGCAGCGTGCCCTGGCGGATCGTAGCGACAGGGCTTTGTTTGGGATTGCTGATCTTGCCGACATTCCACTGAAAGGCCGGCATATCGACCACCAGCCGCCATGGATCGGCGAGCACGAAAGTGCGGAAGACGCTCATCCGGTCAAGTTCCAGCACCATCCGGGTCTTGTCGCTGTGCAGGCCGATGCGGGCGTCATTGACGCTCAGCGCCTGCGCCGGTGCCGCCCCTGTGAAACAGGTCAGCAGCAACACCAGACACAGCGCCGGGAAGAGCGCCGGGAAGAGCGATTGTATACGCCGGGCGTATCTATAGTGTAATGCCAATACCATATCTTACTACTACCCGCACAAACCTATGAAAACAAGGCTTTTCGGGGCCTGTACTTTTTTTGTTGCCGGATCGGAAAACAGCGGGTAATGTCGGCTTTGCGACCCGTTGCAGCTTTAGCATGTCGTTGTTTTGAAGGATTAAGGTTTCGCTAGCGGCAACGGACACAGGGAGCCCGTGGAGGTTTCCCGGCCGGTGCCGGTTCTGCGTTTCAGGCAGTGCGTTTTATGCTGCTTGCCAGAAACCCACCCGGACATATTAATGAGTTTAAGGCGCCCTGCGCCGCTGTATTCGGCCTCGTCGCGGGCGGAATCGCAGGCCGCAGCGCTATACGTTTACAGGAGTTTTTATCATGACCAAAAGAATGCTGATCGACGCCACTCATGCAGAGGAAACACGGGTGGCGGTCGTCGATGGCAACCGCATGACCGATTTCGATTATGAAAGCCAGGTCCGCAAACAGCTGAAAGGCAGTATTTTCCTTGCCAAAGTCACGCGGGTTGAACCTTCGTTGCAGGCCGCCTTTGTCAATTTCGGCGGCAACCGGCATGGCTTTTTGCCCTTTACCGAAATCCACCCCGATTATTTCCGGATCCCGATTGCCGACCGCGAAGCGATCCTGGCCGAGCAGGAGCGCGAGATGGAAGCGCGGCTGGCCGAGGAAGAGGCGGCGGACAGTGAAGACGAAGACCATGCCGACGATGAAGATGGTGAAGAGGCTGACGATCCGGAAGGCGCCGAAGCGGCCCATGACGATGATGACGCCGAAGACACTGACGGCGATGCCGAAGACGGCGACAATGAAAAGCCGCGCGGCCGCAGGGGCCGCGGTGGCCGTAAGGGCCGGGGCCGCGGGCGGGGCCGGATACCGGCGCGCAGCCGCCGGGTAGAGACGGTCGGCGGTGACGGTATTGAAGGCGACCAGCCGTTGCGCCCGTCGCTGCGGCGGAATTACAAAATCCAGGAAGTTGTGAAGCGCGGCCAGATCATGCTGATCCAGGTCTCGAAAGAGGAGCGCGGCAACAAGGGCGCTGCGGTGACGACGTATCTGTCACTGCCGGGGCGCTATTGCGTGCTGATGCCTAACAGCCCGCGTGCCGGCGGTGTGTCGCGCAAGATCGCTAATTACAAAGAGCGGCGGCGTATGCGCGATATCCTGAATGAATTAAAAGTGCCGCAGGGCATGTCGGTCATTATGCGCACGGCGGGCACTTCGCGCACCAAGGCGGAGATCAAGCGCGATCTCGATTACCTGATGAAGCTGTGGGACGATATCCGCGAACTGACTCTGGAATCAACCGCGCCGGCCCTGATCCATGAAGAAGATAACCTGATCCGCCGCTCGATCCGCGATATTTATACGCCGGATATCGAGGACGTGCTGGTCGCGGGCGAGGAGAGTTATAAATTCGCCAAGAATTTCATGAAAATGATGATCCCTTCGCATGCCAAGAAGGTGCAGAATTATAAAGAAGACCAGATTCCGCTATTCCATCGTTACCAGGTCGAGAGCCAGATCAACGAAATCGGCGATCCTGTTGTGACCCTGCCCTCAGGCGGCTATCTGGTGATCAACCCGACCGAGGCGCTGGTGTCGATTGACGTGAACTCCGGCAAGGCGACCAAGGAGCGCCATATTGAGGAAACGGCTTTGCGTACGAACCTGGAGTCGGCGCAGGAAGTGGCGCGCCAGTTGCGGCTGCGTGACCTGGGCGGTCTGGTGGTGATCGACTTTATCGACATGGAGGACCGCCGTAACAACCGCAAGGTCGAAAACAAGCTGAAAGAGGCGTTATCAAACGACCGGGCGCGGATCCAGATTGGCCGGATTTCAAATTTTGGCCTGCTGGAACTTTCGCGGCAGAGGCTGAACCCGAGCCTGACCGAGGCGCAGTTCGAGAAATGTCCGCACTGCCTTGGCATGGGCGTGGTGCGTACGATTGATGCGGCCGCGATTGCCGTGTTGCGGGCGCTGGAGGAAGAAGGGATTAAAGGCCGCGCGGCTGAAATCAAGCTGCATATTCCGAACCAGATCGCGCTGTACCTGCTGAATAACAAACGCCACCGGTTGGCGGAAATCGAACAGCGTTTCGGTTTTACCGTCATGATCCATATTGACGAGGCACTGGCGCCGGCGCGGTTCCTGCTGGAACCGCTCAAAGCTGATGGCGGTGTGGTTGATGGTGACGATACGAAAAAAGCCGTGCCGGAGGATGATGGCGAGGACCGCCAGGATCGCGGAGGCCGCCGCCGCCGTGGCCGCCGGGGCGGACGCCGCCGCGGGAGCAATGATCGTGCCGAGGGCCGGGACAATGATGGTGCGGGCGATGAGTCTGGCGAAACCACAGCGGAGTCTGTGTCTGATAGCGGCCAGCAGGGCGATGATCAGGAGACTGATAAGGCAAAAAAAGGCAAGGCGAAACCATCCCGCGCCAAAACCAAGAAAGCGGCCAGGGACGATACGGCCGACGATCAGGCTGATGAAAAGAAGCCGCGTCCGGGCCGTAAGAAAAAAGACACTGCCGATGAGCCCAAAGACGACAGCAAGGACGCCAAGGACAAGAAAAAGACGCCTGCTAAGAAACCGGCAGCCAAGCGGACGCCGGCCCGCAAAAAGGCGGCGGCTGGAAAGTCTGATAAAGGCGATAAGGATGACGACGGTAAGGCGGACGCCGCTGCCGACCCTGCGCCGGATGTTGCTGTCCCTGCGCCGTCGAACGATGTTGAGGAGGCCAGGGATTATGAAACGGTCAATGAGCCGCCCCAGACCAAGAAAAAGGGCTGGTGGAACAAGCTGGTTGATTAGGCTCAGGACCTAGGGTTAAAACGCATTGCTTTTACCCAGGCAAAAACCGGCTTCTGTGGAGCCGGTTTTTTATGTGGTCCGTAGGACAGAGCACGACGGCTTTAGCCGTGGATGAATGAGCCTTTCTCAAATATGTCGTGCCCGCTTTATGCGGGCATCCGGATACCCGCACGCGCTTCGCCTGGCGGGTATGACGCTTTGAGATCAGCACCGACAGGTGCTGTAATTGACTGGCCGCTAGAGCGGCCAGTCGGCGTAGCCATAGAACCCCGGTTTTAGCCGGGGGTATCTCCGGGGGGTATCTATTGTGTGGATGACAGCCGCGAAGCCCGCTTTGTTGCGATTAAAGTAAAATTTTATCAATAATTTACGCCGCTTTTACTGACAATATGTAAAAATAAAAGATGAGTAGAGACTGTTAGGTTTTTGACAGGCTGTCAGGCCGGTGGCACGGACAGACCCGCCGGTTTTGTTGACGGCCCGTCACAACAGTTTCATCCAGGCATGATTTTATACAGGCTTGTGCCCCGCAAACACACGAACGGGCCTGTATCTATCCTCACATGACTGGATGGATTGTCCCCCTTAGCCGCCGGGTATATCCCGGCGGTTTTTTTTGTTACAGTCTTTTGCGCAGCCATGCTTTGCGCTAAATGTATAAAATAAAGTTACAAACGAGGATGAGAACGATGCGGATAATCACAATGCTATGTGCCCTGATGATCCTGGCCGTTAGCGGGCCGGTCCGGGCGGAGGAACAGGCGGAAGCGCCGCCACCGGTCAAAGTGCAAACCGATAATCCGCATATACAGGCGATGAATGACCAGGCGCGGATGCTGGCCTCCCGCCTGTCGCGTGAAGAAGCGCAGGCCCTTGGCAGTGTGCGCGAGAATTTCGGGATTTTGCGCAGTATTGATGTTGCCCGCGCCAGCGTTAGGGACGCGGTGGCCATGTGCGCTGAGAATAACCCGGATATGGCCGGTGACATGAACGGGAAATTCGAAATATGGAATGAAACACTGGACGAAGCGTTAACCACGCAGGAAGACAATATGGAGCGCGTTGTCACCAGCGATGTCTTCACAGACACTGACGCTGTGAAGGATTATCTCGACACGGTTGATAAGGCCGCGCGTTACGCCGACGACCAGTTGGAAAAACAGATTATTACGACGCTGGAAGCCTGTCAGAACCTGATGAATTCTATGGATGGAACCGCTGAAACCATTACCGGCATGCTGGGCGATATGGTCTGGCCCGACCCTGTACCGGTATCAGATGACGACGCGGCCGGGAACGACACGCCTTGAGATTGTTGCAGGTCCTGGCCGGGGCCGCCCATGGCGGCGCGGAAACCGCCTTTGTCGATATGTGCTGTGCCTTGCATGACGCCGGCGAACAGGTTGAAGTGGTGACCCGGCCCAATCCGCTGCGGGTCGGACGCCTGCACAAGCAGGGTATAACCGTTCATGAACTGCCCTTCGGCGGATCGTGGGACTTTTATACATCCATGCGGATTCGCAAGATTGCGACCGCCTTCAGTCCGCATATCGTCCAGACATGGATGTCGCGGGCGGCGCAGAGAACGCCGCGCTGGGACAGCAGTTTTAAATGCCCGCACTATCTGACGGTTGCCCGCTTGGGCGGGTATTACAAGACCAGGCATTTTAAGAACAGCGATTATTTTACCACCATTACCCCAGATATTCGCCGTTATCTGATCGAGAATGGAATTGAGGCTGCGCGGGTCCGGCATATCAATAATTTCGCTGAAACCGAGCAGGTGGTTAAACCCGCCAGCCGCGCGGCGCTTGATACGCCGGATGATGCGACACTATTGCTGGCGCTGGGGCGCCTGCACGAAGCAAAGGCGTTCGACACGTTGCAAAAAGCCGTGAAAGAGGTGCCGGACGTTTATTTATGGATCGCCGGGGAGGGGCCGGACCGGGCAGTGTTGGAAGAGTTGTGCGCGGCACTGGACCTGACGGACCGGGTGCGGTTTCTTGGCTGGCGTGAAGACCGGGCGGCGTTGTTTAAAGCCGCGGATATTTGTGTCTTTCCTTCGCGGTACGAGCCGTTCGGCACGGTTTTTGTCCAGGCCTGGGCACAAAAGACACCGCTGGTAACGACGGCGTCCGACGGGCCGCGCCAATATGTGCGCGACGGCGAGGACGGGCTGGTCGTACCGGTTGACGACGTGCCGGCACTGGCGGCGGCGATCACCCGGTTGGCGACAGATCAAAGCCTGGCTAAGAGACTGATTAATAAAGGCTTTGATCGCTACCGAAATGAATTCACCAAGGATAAGACCGTGCAGGCTTATCTCGATTTTTATCATCATATCCTGGAGCGTGAAGGGTTGACCGCGATTGCCGAGGCCGGTTGAGGGCGCGAAATTTGCAAAGCGCCTGTAATTTATGGCAAAATTAGCCCTATAATAATAAATAGAGCCGCATAATGAAGTAGCGGCATAAATAATAAGAAAGATAGATGGTAACGGGTGTGCAATGACCGATTATCCTTCATATGACAATATAGAGGCGCTGCAGATAGCCCAGGCTTTGCCGCAGCCTGTGCGCGACCTGATCCGTGCCGACGTGGCCGCGGAAAGCGCCGATGAGGCTGCCCAGCTTGACAATCATGAGGCCATTTACGGCATGGCGTGGCTGGGCAAAGATGAAGCGGCCAGAGTGGCACTGCTTGATCGTGCCGGTGTTGATTCTGAAACAAAGCAAAAACTGGCCCGGTTGGTAGAGGAGCTGGACAGCGATATTCGCCATGACTTCAATCCACAGGGGCTGGATGGTGCCGAGTCCGCGGCTGCGGCTGCTGCGCCGCTACCGCCGGGGGCTGCGGCGGGCGACCAGGTTAATGTGACCGGTCGCACAGACCCGGATGAGGACGAGGAACGGGCCGAACGCCGCCGTAAAGCTTATCAGGCCAAGCTTGAAGCGGATAATGAAGAGTATGCCCGCCAGCGGCTGGAAAAGGCCCGCAGGGCCGAGCAGGACGATGCGGACAATAAAGATGGGAAGAAAGGTGATTATAGCGTCAGGCGTTTCTACCGTTACGGTATCCGTGATCGTGGCGATTACCTGTCAATTCATGGTATCGGCCCGCAGGATCTGCGGACCGGTCATCGGCAGATCCAGCCCGATGCGCTGAAGAAACTGATCCTGAAAGCCGTGCTGGAAAAAGGCATGACTGAATTGATGTTCGTGCGCCGGGGCCGTATTGACGAGGACATCACCAAGCAGGTTGTGGCGCTGCTGGGCACCGATCGTTATTTACAGGGGGCCCTCAAAGCAGGCGGGATAAACCCGGCCGGTATTAACGTGATCAAAAGCCTGCCCAAGGAGCCGCCGGTCTGGTGCAAAGGGCCTGTCAGTAAGATATATCATAGGTTTTGTTATTGGGCCGAGCAGCGAGAAGACCGCCGCACTAAGAAACAGTCGGTTAAAGCGGGCAGGAAAATGGCTAAGGGCGTGCGGCATAAGGAGGGCGAAAGCCTGCATAAACAGTTTCGCCGTCAGACCCGGGCGGAGGAAGAGGCTAAGAAGGCGGCTGAACGGCGGGCTAAACATCCGGATGAAGGGACGCCGGTTGGGGCGCCAGCGGAGGGAGATACGCCTCCTGACGGACATCCTGATACTGGCGACGGTGATTCAGGGGACGCGTCCGATGATGAACGTGAAGAGGTAGCTGGCGATCAGCGCCCGCCGAATGGCGGTAGCGGCGGTGGCGGTGCGCAGCCAGGGACTGCAGCGCCGACATAATAACCGACCTAGTCTGTTCGGCTGACCTGCAGGCGATGCAGGCTGTTTAGCAGTAACGCCAACAAGATCAGCGCACCGGCCTGGTGCAGGGCGGCCAGCGGAATCCACAGCGCCGTTAGCAGTGTAGCGATGCCGATTATCACTTGCGCAGACACCATGCCCGCCAGCCAGTATGATTTGAGCCTGAGTGCAAAAATCAGGATGCCCAGCCCGGTGACAAAGCCAAGCCAGCGATGAACGAACTGGACCCACCCATGTTGTTCGATGATACTGGAAACGTCGAATTTCTCAGGCGGTAAAATATGTCCGTTCATAAGCGGCCATGTGTTATAGAGTTTGCCGGCCTCCAGCCCGGCGACGAACGCGCCCCAGATAATCGTCAGGGCCAGCAGCGCCAGTAATCCCCAGCCGAGATGTGAGATGTAAGGGTTGGAGATGTGAGGGAACGAGATGTAAGATGTGAGGGAGTGGGCGGATGGGCGTGTTTCATCGCCCGTGTCTTTCTCTTCACTTCTCACATCTAGCATCTCGCCCCTCTCCTCCTCGCCCCTCAGCCCCAGCGCCAGCCACCAGGTCAGGCCGAAGATGATAAAGGCAAGGCCGAGATGAACCGCGAGGCGGTAATGGCTGACATCGACACGGTCGACCAGGCCGCTTTGCACCATCCACCAGCCGATCACGCCCTGCAGGCCGCCCAGGCACAACAGGCCGGTTAATTTCCAGCCATAACCGGCGGGAATTTGCCTGCGCACCCAGAAATACAGCAACGGCAATGCGTAAACGACGCCGATCAGCCGGCCCCAGACCCGGTGCAGCCATTCCCAGAAAAAGATATATTTGAAATCTTCCAGCTCCATCCAGTAATGCTCGTGCCGGTATTCGCCGGTCTGGCGGTACAGATCGAACACGCGTTGCCATTCTGCCGCGCTTAGCGGCGGTATCGTGCCGACCAGCGGCCGCCATTCGACCATCGACAGGCCGGATTCGGTCAGGCGCGTAATCGCGCCAATGACCCCCATGGCAAACACCATGAAACAGACAAAATACAGCCATAATTGGACGGCCTTATAAGTATAATCATTTTGCGCGGCATTGGACATCGGTGATTGACTTTCCCCATTCGAGAGGCATTTATAACGACAAATGAGTACACAGGAAAACCATAAAACGGATGTTATTATTATCGGGGCCGGGCCGGTTGGTCTGTTCGCGGTGTTCGAGCTGGGCCTGCTGGATATGAAGGCGCATCTGATCGATATTCTCGACCGGCCGGGCGGACAGTGCGCGGAACTGTACCCGGAAAAACCGATATACGATATTCCCGGTTTTCCGGTCGTCATGGCGCAGGAACTGGTCGAGAACCTGATGGCGCAGATCAAGCCGTTCGATCCGGTATTCCATCTCGCGCAGATGGCTGAAAAGCTCGACAAAACCGCTGACGGTCACTGGCGGATTACGACTGATGCCGGTACGCAGATTGAAGCGCCGGTAATCGTCATAGCCGCCGGCGGCGGTTCGTTCATCCCGAAGCGCCTGCCGATCAAGGGCATTGAGGATTACGAAGGCCGGTCGGTTTTTTATGCCGTGCGCAATAAACAACAATTCGCCGGTAAAAAGCTGCTGATCGCCGGCGGCGGCGACTCGGCGCTTGACTGGACGATCGACTTGCAGCCGTCGACCGAAACAATCGCGTTGGTTCATCGCCGCGATGAGTTCCGCGCCGCGCCGGACAGTGTTGGCAAGATGCGGGCGCTGGTCGCGGACGGCAAGATGGATTTCCACATGGCGCAGATCAGCGGGGTGAACGGCGCGAACGGGCAGCTTGAGACAGTGATGCTCAAGCCCAAAGACGGTGAAGAATTTACGATTGAATGCGATGCGCTGCTGGCTTTTTACGGCCTGACGATGAAGCTCGGCCCGATTGCCGGTTTCGGCCTCAATCTTGATCGTAACCTGATTCCGGTCGACACAGAGAAATTTGAAACCGCGACACCCGGCATTTTTGCGATCGGCGATATCAATACTTATCCCGGCAAGCAGAAGCTGATCCTGTCCGGCTTTCACGAGGCGGCGCTGATGGCCCATGCCGCCTATGGCTATGTCTATCCGGGCAAGACTCCGCGTTTCCAGTATACGACTTCATCAAGCGCGATCCATGAAAAGCTGGGTGTGGACGGCTGATCCGGCGGCATGCGGTTTTGCGTGATTCCGGAGACCGGGTTTGCTAGGGTCATGACTCATGACGTGCAAAACATAAAAAGGTATTCCCGTCGGTATTATGGCCCATTTCGATATCACAGAGGCGACAGTAACCGGTTATCAGCGGTTATGGGCCGAGCGCCGGTATCTGGTCCGGCTCGCCGCCGTGCCGTTCCTGATCAAGACGGTTTGCCTGATGACGGTGCTGGCGCTGGGCTGGGAAACCGATTTCTTGCGGCAGGCGATTATCCTGCTGCCCTCCTTTTTCGCCGACGGCTGGCTGCTGGCGCATGTGGTCAGGCTGGTATTTTTAGACCAGCGCTGGCCGTTCCGCCCGTCCGGCAAGGAAGAAGAGGATATGCGAAACATGCAGGACCGCGCCTCCGGCATTATGCGCGGCATGGTCATGTTCGCGGTAATCAAGTTCCTGCTGGCAGGGTTTACCGCCGGCCTGTTCGCTTTCAGCCAGGCCGGGATTGATCCGGCGCAGCAGGAGGTCAGTATCGGTACGGCGGTCATTGCCGTGATGATCCTGCTGGCCGCGGTCTGGGGCTTCCGGTTGTTCTGGCTGTATATTCCGGCGGCGGTGCACTGGCCGCTTCATAATTATATGCGGGCGCTGGGCGGCTTTACCGCGTCGTGGCCGCTGATCGGGACATGGCTGCTCTGTTATGTGCCGCTGTTCCTGGCGACCGGGTTTGTGGCGTCTTTGATCAGCGCCCTGTTACAGGCAGGGGGGCATGAGGCGGCGGTGATTTTCGTGGCGGCGCTGCTGCGCGTTGTGCTTGATACGGTCGTTGCGATCCTGACGACGATCAGCATTGCGGCCGGTTTACGGCATATGGTCGAGGCGCATTCAGCTTAGGTCCTGAGCCTGGCCCAGGAAACGGGCAGGGTTACTGGGCAGGGTTACTGGATTGTGATTTCGTGCTCGTAATAGCGGTAATCGCCGGGTGCGACCAGTTCTTTGCTGGCAACGAGAACGGAATGGACCTTGCCGTCAAGGTTGCTGTCCCAGAAATCAAGAAAGCCGTGTAGTACGGGAAATTTGGGAGCGATGTCATACTCCTGCCAGATATAGCTTTGCAGGAGCTCGGGGAAATCCGGCATATGATAGTATATCTCCGCCGTCGTCAGGTGGTAATCCTTGATAAAATCCCTGGTAAAATCGTTCATACAAAACCTCCTGTTGTCGTTATCGTTACCGACAAGTATAGCAAAAAATCCTTTTCCACTAAATACATAATGCCACAGCACCCTTGCGAAACCGTTAATGGAAAGGGGTTTGCGGATTTTGCGATGCGGCATAAAAGACCGATTCATCTCTTGATTTTTAACAGGCACCGTTTTATATCTTTAGCACTCTGTGGCCGGGAGTGCTAAAAGCGCGCTATGGCCGCATAAATTTTAAAGTGGAAACAACATCTTAGGAGAAAAGCCTATGAAATTCCGTCCTTTACATGACCGGGTGCTGGTGCGCCGTCTGGAACAGGAAGACAAAACCGCCGGCGGGATCATCATCCCCGACAGCGCGAAAGAAAAGCCGATGGAAGGCGAAGTGATTTCGGTCGGTACCGGTTTTATCAACGATAATGGCGATGTCCGCCCGCTGGATGTCAAAGCCGGCGATATTATCGTCTTCTCGAAATGGTCCGGCACCGAACTGACCATCGACGGCGAAGAGCTGCTGGTGATGAAAGAGTCCGATATTATCGGCATTCTTGACAGCGGCAAGGCTAAAAAAAAGGCCGCGTAAGTGACATTTAACGAATGTCATCCTGAGGGCGGAAGCCCGAAGGATCTCGCAGATCAAAGAGAAGAGATTCTTCGCTACGCTCAGAATGACAGGATTAGTTTTCAAAGGAGATTAAAATGACTGCCAAACAAGTAACATTTCATGGTGATGCCCGCGACCGCATGTTGCGTGGTGTGAACATCCTGGCTGACGCCGTTAAGGTGACGCTCGGCCCCAAAGGCCGTAACGTCGTGCTCGACAAGTCGTTCGGCGCGCCGCGGATCACCAAGGACGGTGTCACCGTTGCCAAGGAAATCGAGCTGGAAGACAAGTTCGAGAACATGGGCGCACAGCTGGTTTGTGAAGCGGCCAAGAAGCAAAACGACCTGGCCGGTGACGGCACGACGACGGCGACTGTGCTTGCACAGGCGATCGTCAAGGAAGGCGTGAAGTCTGTCGCGGCCGGCATGAACCCGATGGACCTGAAGCGCGGGATCGAGCAGGCGGTTGAAGCCGTGGTTGCCGACCTGAAAAAGCGTGCCAAGCAGGTCAAGAGCAACGAGGAAATCAAGCAGGTTGGCACGATCTCTGCCAATGGCGATCTTGAAATCGGCGAGTTCATTGCCGAAGCGATGGAAAAGGTCGGCAATGAAGGCGTGATCACTGTTGAAGAAGCCAAATCGCTGCACACCGAGCTGGAAGTCGTCGAAGGCATGCAGTTCGACCGCGGTTACCTGTCGCCTTACTTCATCACAAACCCGGAAAAGATGGTCTGCGAGCTTGAGAACCCGTACATCCTGTTCCACGAGTCGAAGCTCTCGAACCTGCAGGCGATGCTGCCGATCCTTGAAGCCGTCGTTCAGAGCGGCCGGCCGCTGCTGATCGTCGCTGAAGACGTTGAAGGCGAAGCGCTGGCGACCCTGGTGGTTAACAAGCTGCGCGGCGGCTTGAAAGTCGCTGCGGTTAAAGCGCCGGGCTTTGGCGATCGCCGCAAGGCGATGCTGGAAGACATGGCGATCCTGACCGGTGGCCAGGTTGTGTCGGAAGATCTCGGCATCAAGCTGGAGAATGTTGAGCTGTCAATGCTGGGCACGGCCAAGAAGGTGCAGATCACCAAGGATGAAAGCACGATCATCGACGGTGCCGGCAAGAAGAAAGATATTGAGGGCCGCGTCAAGCAGATCAAGGCGCAGATCGAGGAAACCAGCTCTGATTACGACCGTGAGAAACTGCAGGAGCGTCTGGCCAAGCTGGCCGGCGGTGTTGCTGTGATCCGTGTCGGCGGGGCGACTGAGGTTGAAGTGAAAGAGCGCAAGGACCGTGTTGACGATGCGATGCACGCGACCCGCGCTGCCGTTGAAGAAGGCATTGTCGCC
Source organism: uncultured Micavibrio sp. (assembly GCA_964445195.1). GTDB lineage: Bacteria > Pseudomonadota > Alphaproteobacteria > Micavibrionales > Micavibrionaceae > UM-FILTER-47-13. Next base: position 15,981 of record CAYUKA010000025.1, read on the forward strand.
GGTGGTGGCAGCGCGCTTCTGTACGCGACCAAGGTTCTCAACAAGCTGGAAGGCCTGAACGGCGACCAGCAGGTCGGTATCGACATCGTGCGCCGCGCCATCCAGGCGCCGGTCCGCCAGATCGCCGAAAATGCCGGTGTTGAAGGCTCGATCGTCGTTGGCCGCCTGATGGACCAGAAAGACACCAACTATGGCTTCAATGCCCAGACCGGCAAATATGTCGATATGGTCAAGGAAGGCATTATCGACCCGGTCAAGGTTGTCCGTACAGCCCTGCAGGACGCGGCTTCTGTTGCCGGTCTGCTGATCACGACCGAAGCCATGGTCACCGAACTGCCGGAAGAAAAAGGCGCTGCAGGCGCCGCCGCCGGCGGCATGGGTGACATGGGCGGTATGGGCGGCATGGGCATGATGTAATATCAGCCCTTCCGTTGTAAGGAATGACAGAGAGCCGGGTTTATCCCGGCTCTTTTTTGTTGGCGTTTTGCCGGGGGCGCTCTATATAAGCCTTATGCCTGAATTACCCGAAGTCGAAACCGTCATGCGCGGCATGGAAGCCGCCCTGCAAGACCGGACTGTGGCCAGTCTTGATATACGGCGCGCCGGTTTGCGTGTGCCATTTCCGCCGGATCTGGCCGATACCCTCACCGGGCGGATGATTACGAATTTTTCGCGCCGGGCCAAATATATCCTGATCCGCTTTGACGCCGGCCAGACCCTGGTGCTGCATCTCGGCATGTCGGGCCGGGTGACACTGGTGCCGCCGGGTGACGCTTATGTGATGCAAAAACATGATCATCTCATCTTCCATTTTGATGACGGCACGGTGCTGGCGTTCAACGATCCGCGCCGCTTTGGCATGGTGCTGCTGGCCGGCAATGACAACGAGCTTGCCAGTCTCAAAGCCTTTGCCGGGTTGGGGCCGGAGCCGCTGGGCAATGATTTTTCCGGTGCGGTTTTGTATCAAACGCTCAAAGGCCGCAAGACGCTGATCAAGGCAGCGCTGCTCGACCAGCGCCTTGTTGCCGGTCTGGGGAATATCTATGTCAGCGAGGCGCTCTATGGTGCGGGCATTGATCCGCGGCGGCAGGCGGGCAGCCTCAGCGCCGCCGAAGCCGAATTGCTGGTGCAACAGATTCGCGATGTTTTAAACCGCGCCATCGCGGCCGGTGGCAGTACGTTGAAAGATTATCGCCATGCCGACGGCGAGCTGGGTTATTTTCAGCATGATTTTGCCGTCTATGACCGGGCCGGCGCGGCTTGCCCGGCCTGCGATTGTGATGTAAGCAAAACAGGGGGCATAAAAAAAATTATGCAGGCCGGGCGATCAACTTATTTTTGCCCGCAGAAACAGGTCTAGCTGAATCAGGCCTAACTGAATAGGGAATAGGGACAAAAAATGGGCGTGAAAATACGACATTTTATTTTAGCGGGGTTGCTGGCTGCCGGAGTTTTTGTCGCGGCGACCGGGCCGCTGGCGGCGCAGGAGAGCGGCCAGCCTCGCTTCTTCGAAAGCCTGAACGATGTGCCGTTGATGCCCGGCCTGTACGAGATGATCGATGAGGCCGTCGTCTTTGACAAACCCGAAGGCCGGATCGCCGAGTCGGCGGCGGCCAGCGAAACACTGGCGCAGCAGGAAATAGACGCGTTTTACAGTCGGACCCTGCCGCAGCTCGGCTGGCGGCGAATCGCCCCGCAAACCTATATCAGGCAAGGCGAAGCGCTGACATTCAGCCATGAAGACCGGGATGGTTACAATGTCATCCGCTTCTCGCTGGCACCGCGCTGATCGGGTAAGTCTCTGGCAGGAAAGGACGTCTCATCTTTATCTTGACAATCGCCGCCGGAAACGCGTAAAAAGTCACGATCTAAAAAATACCCGATGCTGTGTACCGCTTATGGGAAGCGGTTTTTGAAAAAAGCATAAGGCTTGAAAGGACGAAAAGAAAAATGGCTAACCACGCTTCATCGAAAAAAAGGATTCGCCGCAACGCCCGGCGCGCTGAGATCAATGGCGCCCGCCGCAGCCGTGTACGCACTTTCATCAAGAAGGTCGAACTGGCTATTGATGCGCAGGATTCGAAGCAAGCCGATGATGCTTTCCGTCAGGCTCAGCCGGAACTGCAGCGCAGCGTCGCTAAAGGGATTATGCATAAGACTACGGCCGCGCGTAAATTATCACGTCTGTCTGCCCGTATTAAAGCTTTGAAAAAAGCCGCCTGATCAGCGCCCGGTTTCCGATCGTTTAAACGCAAAATATTGTTCCCCCGGCCTTGGTAAATGATGCTTAAGGCCCGCTTGTCGTGGAAAAATAAAAAGACGAACAAAAATTTCTTTTTAAAAGTTCCTCCTCTGTTCTCATTGCAATCGAAAAAAAAACGCATTAGGGTTGGAGTCACTGGCCGACAGCAAAACGAAGCCTGAAGCCAAAAATAACCCTTTCAAAGCGATTCTGTCTCTGTATCGCTTAAAATTGAGGCCCGCCGGGTCCGTTGTTAGGTAATAGGGGTTGAACGCGCGGCGTTCACTGTAAATACATAGGTAGGATGTCAGGATTATAAAGCGCCCTGCGCTTTCGCCGGTGACCGCCTTATTTACGCTTTTAGCTGATGAGGAACAGAACAGGTGCGATATGGATCATATTGCAAACCCTTTCCTGTTGCCGTTTTTTATCGCGGGAGCAACGATGATGAGAAATTGATTTAAAACCGTGGGAGTGTACGTAAAAATGACCGAAATTGCAGGACAAGGCTCTGCCGCCGTAACCGAAGCCGCCTTTCAGGGCGAATCCTTTACACCTTCGGATGATATCCTGGCTCTTTGGCATGACGTACACAAGGCGATGCGCGGGGAGTTTGGCGAAGCCGTATTCCGCAGCTGGCTGAAGCCGCTGACCCTGCAGGCTTACTATCACGGCACGATGGAAGTCTCTGTTCCGACCCGTTTCATGCGCGACTGGATTCAAAACCACTATGCGGCGCGGATTCTGGAGATGTGCGCCGAGAAGAATGCCGAGATCAAGCGCGTTGAGATTGTCGTCGTCCAGACCGCGATTCTGGCTGACGAAGAAGACAAGCCGGCGGACAAGCCGCTCAAGGCAAACCAGAATAGCAAGGATGACCCTTACGACCTGTCTTCGCCGTTCGATCCGCGCTTTACCTTTGACACGTTTGTGGTCGGCAAGCCGAACGCGCTGTCGCATGCCGCGGCCCGCCGTGTCGTTGAAAGCCAGAACGTGCCGTTCAACCCGCTGTTCCTGTATGGCGGGGTCGGGCTGGGCAAGACCCACCTGATGCACGCGATCGGCTGGGCGATGCAGCAGCAATGGCCGGAAAAGCGCGTCATGTACATGTCGGCGGAGAAATTCATGTACCAGTTTGTCAAGGCCCTGCGCAGCAAGGATACGATGAACTTTAAAGACACGTTCCGTAGCGTTGATGTGCTGATGATCGATGATATCCAGTTCATTTCCGGCAAGGAAACGACGCAGGAAGAATTCTTCCATACCTTCAACGCGCTGGTTGACCAGAACAAGCAGATTATCATTTCGGCCGATAAATCGCCGTCAGACCTGCTGGGGCTGGAGGAGCGGCTGCGCTCGCGCCTTGCCTGGGGGCTGGTGGCCGATATCCACCCGAGCACTTACGATCTGCGCCTTGGTATTCTGCAGTCGAAGAAAAAGCAACTCGGCGCGACGATTCCCGATGCTGTGCTGGAGTTCCTGGCGCTGAAAGTGACCTCGAATATCCGCGAGCTGGAAGGGGCGTTGAACCGCATCGTCGCCCATGCCGATGTGACAAAACAGGACGTGACGCTGGAAACGACGCAGGAAGTGCTGGTCGACCTGCTGCGCGCCCATGACCGCCGCATCACGATTGATGAAATACAGCGCAAGGTAGCCGAACACTACAATATCCGTATGACCGACATGCATTCGGCCCGCCGCGCCCGTAATGTTGCGCGGCCGCGCCAGGTGGCGATGTATCTGGCCAAGCAGCTGACCGCGCGCAGCCTGCCGGAAATCGGCCGTAAATTCGGCGGCCGCGATCACACCACGGTGATGCATGCCGTGCGCAAGATCGAGGAACTTATGGATGACGATGCGCAGATCGCGCAGGATGTCGAAATCGTCCGCCGCGCCCTGACTGGGTGATTTTGCAGGCATGGACGGTGTGTAAATTGTCCTCCTTTCCTGCCGAAGCCGTGCGTTTGACGGCGACTTGATCGCTGCGGCCGGGCTTCGGTACGGGACGACCTTCGACGGGGCCGCTTTGGCAACAAAGCGCAGCCCCGTTTTTTTGTTTCTTCTTGATAACACCGTGCAGGGATGATGAAACCGCTTGGTTTCTGCGCGTCCTGTGCTATATTTCGAGTCTGGCTGCTTATTTATGGAAGATATTATTGATTTGGGGACCCGAGAATGAAATTCACGATCGATCGCGCCGCGTTACTCAGAGTTTTAAATCACGTTCAAAGCGTTGTTGAACGCCGGAATACAATTCCTATCCTGTCTAACGTGCTGATGAAAACAGAGGACGGCAGCGTCACGTTTTCAACAACCGACATGGATCTGGAGATTCACGAATCGGTGGCTGCCGAGATCGCGGCGCCGGGCGCGACGACGGTGCCCGCTCATACATTGCATGACATTGTGCGCAAATTGTCGGACGATTCGGCCGTGGTGCTGGAGCTGGGCGATGACGGCAACATTATGACTGTACAGGCCGGCCGTTCGCATTTCCGGCTGAGTTGCCTGCCGGTCGCAGATTTCCCGCAGATCGGCAACCAGGAGTTTTCAATCGGCTTTGCCCTGCCGGCGGCGGCGTTGCGGGCGCTGATCGACCGCACAAAGTTCGCGATGTCGACCGAGGAAACGCGTTATTACCTCAACGGCATATACCTGCATGAGGCCGAAGCCGAAGGCGTGAAGGTGTTGCGCGCTGTCGCGACGGACGGTCACCGCCTGGCCCTGTTTGACATGCCGCTGCCCGAGGGCGCGGCGGGTATGCCCGGTGTGATTGTGCCGCGCAAGCTGGTCGGTGAACTGCGCAAGTTGCTTGAAGATGCGGCTGATGCCATTACGATCGACATGTCGGAAAGCAAGGTCCGTTTCTCGTTCGACCATATCGTGCTGACCAGCAAGCTGATCGACGGCACCTTCCCGAACTACGAACAGGTGATTCCGCAGGGCAACGACAAGATGATCGAGGTGAACCCAAAAATCTTTTCCAGCGCCATCGACCGTGTTTCAACAATCTCCGACGGCAAGTCCCGCGCGGTCAAAATCACACTGGCCGGCAGCACGATGACGCTTTCGGCCAACTCGCCGGAGGCCGGCAGCGCGACCGAGGACCTCGAGGTACACGGCAACGACAATATGGAGATCGGCTTTAATGCCCGTTACCTGCTTGACATCACCAGCCAGATTGAAGGCGAAGGCTGCAGCATGCTGTTCGCCGACCCGGCCTCCCCGACGATCATCAGGGATACCGGCGATGCCAGCGCGCTTTATGTTCTGATGCCGCTGCGGGTGTGATTTTCGCCGCTGCTCACATACACTAAGCCCCGTCATTGCGAGGAGGCGTTTTACGCCGACGCGGCAATCCATACGCTGCATGGATTGCTTCGCTCCTGCTATTCGCTCGCAATGACGGGCGATGGGGGCGCTTTCATAAACTCCTTGTGAATTTCGTTTGCATTACATCTGGTATAAACGATGTCGGAAGCTAAAAATCTAAACCATCTCGGCAACCGCATTGCCATTATCGGCCCGTCAAGCAGCGGGAAATCGACGCTGGCCGAAGCGCTGGGGCAGGCTCTTGATCTGCCGGTCTGTCATCTTGACCAAATCGCGCACCGCCACGGCAGCAACTGGGAGCGTGTGCCGGATGATGAGTTTATTGCCGCGCATGATGGAATCATTGCGCAGGAGCGCTGGGTGATGGAGGGCAATTACAGTGTTTGCATGAAGCCCCGCTTTTCCCGCGCCAGCGCCGTGATCTGGCTCGACCCGGCGCTGGCCGGCTGTATCTGGCGTTATCTGAGGCGTACGTGGCGCGGTGACAGGGACAGGCCGGGCAACCTGCAAGGTGCGCGGAGCCAGTTCAGTTTTGATTTGATCCGCTATACGCTGCGCAACTATCCGCAGAACCGGCGTAAATACCGCCAGATTCTGGCGGGTTATCCCGATTTGCCGCTCATAATTTACAAAAAACTGGTCGCGCCTGACGATCTGTATGTTTAAATAGGGCATGGCTTGGGTTTCCGCATTACAGCTGACCAATTTCCGCTGCTATGACGCGGCGCGATTGCCTGATCTGCGCAGCGGCCCGGTGGTGTTGTTCGGCCCGAACGGAGCCGGCAAGACGAATATTCTCGAGGCTGTTTCTTATCTCGCGCCGGGGCGCGGTCTGCGCGGCGCCCGGCTGGACGAAGTACAGAAACAGGACGGCCCGGCGCCGTGGTCGGTGGCGGCCCGGCTTGAAACGCCCTATGGCGAGATTCGGGTTGGCACCGGGCCGGACCCGGCAAAAGAGAGCAAGCGGATTGTCCGCCTGAACGGTGAAACGGCAAAGGGGCAGAATGCGCTGGGCGAATATCTGGCCTGCGTATGGCTGACGCCGCAGATGGACCGGTTGTTTCTTGATGCGCCGTCGGCGCGGCGGCGTTTTCTCGACCGGCTGGTTTTTGCCTTTGATCCCGGTCATGCCGGCCGGGTGACACGCTATGAGAATGCGCTGCGCCAGCGCTCAAAATTGCTGCAGGGTGATGCGCCGCCGGACCCGGCGTGGCTTGACGGTCTGGAAGTGACAATGGCTGAAACCGGCGCCGCGATTGCGGCTGCGCGCCGCGATTTCATTGCCCGCCTGCAACAGGCTTGTGATACGGCGGCCGCAGCGGAAACCGCGCCGTTTCCGCGCGCGATGCTGATGGCCGCAGGCACGATTGAGGAACTGCTCGCCGGCGCGCCGGCGGTTGAAGTGGAGCAGATGTTCAAATACCAGCTTACCGAAAGCCGGGCGCAGGATGCGGTCGGTGGCGGCGCGGCAAGCGGCCCGCACAAAAGTGATCTGGCCGTACGTTATGCGGCGAAAAATATGCCCGCGGACCAGTGCTCGACCGGCGAGCAGAAGGCGTTGCTGATTGGTATTATTCTCGCCCATGCCCGCCTGGTCGCCGCCGAACGCGGAGCGCCGCCGATCCTGTTGCTCGACGAAGTGGCGGCGCATCTTGATGACGGGCGGCGGGCGGCGTTGCACGAGATTTTGTTATCGCTCGGCGGGCAGGTCTGGCTGACCGGCACCGATGAAACGCTGTTCACCGATTTGCGGGACCGGGGCGCATTTTTTGCGATTGAAAGCACCCACCAGATTCAGGCGCCGGAAAGTGAAGCGGCATGACCGTTATGGCTTTCCAGGCTATCCCGCTCTGGCCGCTTTTGGCCCTGATTGCCGCGTTAGGGACGGCGGGCATGATGCTGACCAGCGAATTTGCGAAAATCAGGGCGTTGCATTTAATGGTGTGGCTGCGGGCGATCACGCTGGTTCTGATTCTGCCGGGCCTGTTCTTGTTCGCCTGGCCGGCCGAGCCTCTATTTTACGGGCTTGTTATCGTGACGGCTTTTATTTTTTGTTACTGCGATCTGTATTGTTTCGGGCTGGCGGCCAAGAACAGTGCCGGGGTTGTCACGCGCATTGAGCCGTTGAGTGTATTGTCGCTGTTCTTTTTGTGGACGGCGATTACCCCGGCGCTGACGCTGGAGTACCTGCAAACGCCGCTGCGTAGCCTGCTGATCCTGATCGCTATTGGCGGTGCGGTCTTTTTTGCCTTTAAGCTGCGCAAATGCCCGATCAGTCTGGAAACCCTCAAATATATGATGGTGCCCGTGATCATGGCGGCCATCGGGATTGCCTGCGCCAAAACCGCGATAGACATCGTGCCGCCGCCGGAAGGGGTCTATTGCTATATGGTAGTGCAAAGCTCTGTCATGCTTGTTTTATACAGCATCATTATGATCAACCCGGCGCTGGTAAAGACAGTCAATGATTTTGCCCAGGAATCGCGTTTCTGGACGCGCCGGGCGTTTGTGGCCGGTTTTTTTGCCGCTTTATTTCATATACTGCACATGGGCGCCAAATATTACGGTTTTGCTGCCGTTGAAAACCCGGCCTATATCTCGATGATTGGCCTGAGCGCCCCGGTCATAATCCTGTTTTTCTATGCCCTGTCGGGCCGTGAGGATCAGGCCGCTGTCTGGCCCGGGCTCGGTATTCTGGCATGCGCCGCCCTGCTGGTTTATGCCACGGCAATTATGCACTGAAAACCTTGAAAATAGGGCTTTTCCACGTGATTTTCGTGAGGTGGCGTGCTAAACATAACCTTATTCGAAATGAGAGAGTTCCATGGTTGAAATGGCTAAACAAAATGAAAAACCCGGTACGCCTAACGATAATGATTATGGCGCAGAAAGTATTAAAGTTCTCAAAGGGTTAGAGGCTGTTAAGAAACGTCCCGGCATGTATATCGGCGATACCGATGACGGATCCGGCCTGCATCATATGGTTTATGAAGTTGTCGATAACGCGATCGACGAATCGCTGGCGGGTCATTGCGACCGGGTTGATGTGATCCTGAATGCCGACGGCAGCGCGACGATCAAGGATAACGGCCGCGGTATCCCGGTCGATATCCATAAGGAAGAAGGAGTTTCGGCGGCCGAGGTGATCATGACCCAGCTTCACGCCGGCGGTAAGTTCGACCAGAATTCGTACAAGGTGTCCGGCGGCCTGCACGGCGTCGGCGTATCGGTGGTCAATGCGTTGTCGGAAAAGCTGGAGCTGCGCATCCGCCGTGACGGCAAGGAATGGTATATGCGGTTCAAGGACGGCGTCGCGGAAGCGCCGCTCGCTGCCGTGAACGATCTGGAGCCGGGCGCGCGCAACGGCACGGCGGTGACGTTCCTGCCGTCGCCGGACACGTTCTCACTGACCGAGTTCGATTTTGAGACGCTGGAAGACCGGCTGCGCGAACTGGCCTTCCTGAATTCGGGTGTGAATATCTACCTGACCGACAAGCGCGAGGACCCGGCCAAGGAATCGCATTTCCATTACCAGGGCGGGTTGCGCGAGTTCGTCAACCATCTCGACCGCAGCAAAACCTCGCAGCTTGGCAAACCGATTTATGTCAGCGGCGAGCAGAACGGCATCACCGTTGAAGTGGCGCTGCAATGGAACGATTCCTATCACGAGAATATGCATTGCTTTACCAACAATATCCCGCAGCGCGACGGCGGCACGCACCTTGCCGGTTTCCGCGATGCACTGACCCGGACTGTTGGCAAATACGCCAAGGAAAGCGGGTTGCTCAAGAACGAGAAAATTTCGCTGACCGGCGAGGATATCCGCGAGGGTATGACCTGCGTTTTGTCGGTGAAAGTGCCGGATCCGAAATTCTCCTCCCAGACCAAGGACAAGCTCGTGTCTTCGGAAGTCCAGCCGGTCGTCAGCAGCGTTGTGTCCGAGGTTATGGGCACGTGGCTGGAGGAAAACCCGAAAGAGGCGAAGTCAATCGTCGGCAAGATCATCCAGGCGGCGCAGGCGCGCGAGGCGGCGCGCAAGGCGCGGGAGATGACGCGCAAGACGGCGATGGATATTTCCTCGCTGCCCGGCAAGCTGGCCGACTGCCAGACCAAGAAGGCCGAAGATGCCGAGCTGTTCATCGTTGAGGGTGACAGTGCGGGCGGCAGCGCCAAGCAGGGCCGCGACCGTAAATCGCAGGCGATCCTGCCGCTGCGCGGTAAAATCCTGAATGTTGAAAAAGCCCGCGATGACAAGATGCTGACCAACCAGGAGATCGGCACGCTGATCACCGCGATGGGCACCGGCTACGGCGCCGAGGATTTCAATATTGAAAAGCTGCGCTATCACAAAATCGTTATCATGACTGACGCCGACGTCGATGGGGCGCATATCCGCACGTTGCTGCTGACCTTCTTTTACCGCAAGATGCCGGAAATTATCGAGGGCGGTTATCTGTACGTGGCCCAGCCGCCGCTGTTCAAGCTCAAACGCGGCAATTCGGAGGTTTACCTGAAAGACGAGGCCGCACTGGCGGCGTACCTGATTGACGAGGCGGTGACCAGCCTGACTTTCCGCGACGGGCAGGGCCATGACCATGCCGCGGCGGGCCTGAAGGACATTGTCCTTACAGCCCGCGATATCAATGCCGCGCTCCGGGATCTGAACAGCAAAGTCGGTAACCTGACGGTGCTGGAGCAGGCGACAATTGCCGGCGCTTTCGATGACGTTATATCCGAAGATGAAAGCGAAGGGCAAAAGCGCGCCTCTGTGCTGGCCGAACGGCTTGATGCGCTGGCCCCGGATTACGAGAAAGGCTGGCAGGCCGAATATACGCCGGTGGGCGGCTATAATCTGAGCCGGACCCTGCGCGGCGTGACCGAGCGGGTCAATATCCTGCCGGAACAGATTGCCGCGGCGCGCCGCAAGAAGCTGCCGCACCGACGTGAATGGCTGGCGGCGCATTTCGATACACCCGGCCTGCTGATCGGCAAGGACGGCAAAGAGGTGGTTATTGACGGCCCGGCCGCCCTGTTCGCCGCTGTTGAAGCCGAGGGCCGCAAGGGCCTGGCGATCAGCCGCTATAAGGGTCTGGGTGAAATGAACCCCGAACAGCTCTGGGAAACCACGCTCGACCCGGAGGCCCGCACGCTGCTGCAGGTTACGGTCGAGGATGCGCAGGCGGCGAACGACCTGTTCTCCACCCTGATGGGCGAAAAGGTTGAACCGCGCAAGAAATTCATCCAGAGCAATGCCCTGAAGGCGTCCAATCTGGATATCTAAAGGCAAGGACCATTTCAGGACAAAAGACGGGCTGCGCTGGGCAGTGTATAAGTCTGTCATCCCGAACCCCCGCTGCGCGGGGGTAGGCTGCTGTGAGGGATATCCTGGGAGAGGGCTATGTGGTATGAGATCCCCCTCCGCGTGCCGCGTTCGGGATGACGGCTAAGAGGAACGGCGCGGCTCAAAAAACGCCGTGACAGGTGTAAAAGCTGTGGTATAAAAACGCGTTATGAGTTCTCTGGCTGAAACATTAAGCGTTGTTGTCGGGCAGGCCTTTGCCGCCAACGATCTGCCTGCCGATCTTGGGCAGGTGCGGGTATCCGACCGGCCCGACCTGGCGCAGTTCCAGTGTAACGGCGCGCTGGCGGCGGCCAGGCTGGCCGGCAAAAACCCGCGTGAAATCGCGCAGCTGGTCAGTGATAAACTCAGGGCGAACGACGAATTCGCGGCTATTGAAATCGCCGGGCCGGGCTTTATCAATCTTGATGTCACCGATGACTATCTGGCGGCGCACATGGCGTCTGTGGCCGGCGATGACCGGCTGGGCGTTGCGGCCGTGCCGGCCGGGCAAACGGTAATACTCGATTATGGCGGGCCGAACATCGCCAAGCCGATGCATGTCGGCCATCTGCGCGCGGCGATTATCGGTGACAGTTTACGCCGGATCATGACCTTTGCCGGTTACGAAACGCTGGGCGATGTCCATATGGGCGACTGGGGCACGCATATGGGCATGATTATCAGCGAATATATCAAGACCGGACGGCAGGATTTTGTCATGGACACCGATCTTGCCGATGAGGCGGCGGTTGATGCGCTGATGCAGGATCTGGGCCGTCTTTATCCGGCGGTGTCTGCCGAGTGTAAGGAAGACCCGTCCCGCAAGGCTGAGGCGCAGGATGCGACCGTCCGTATCCAGAATAAGGAGGGTGAGTATTACGCCCTGTGGCAGAAGATTAAAGACGCCTCGGTCATCGGCATGCGCGGCAATTATGCGCGGCTTGGCGTGCATTTCGATTTGTGGAAAGGCGAAGCCGATGTGCACGATTATATCGCGCCGATGGTCGATGAGCTGAAGCTCCAGCATCTGGCTTATGAAGATGACGGAGCGCTGATCGTCAATGTCGCCCGCGAGGATGACAATAAGGAGATCCCGCCGCTGATCCTCTACAAACGCGATGGTGCGGTGATGTATGGCACCACCGACATGGCGACGCTGGTCGAACGGGTGAAGCTCTATGATCCGGCCAGGGTAATTTATATCGTTGACCAGCGCCAGCACCTTCATTTCGAGCAGGTTTTCCGTGCCAGCAAGCGCGCGGGTATCGTACGTGAAGGGGTTGAACTGACCCATGCCGGGTTTGGTACGATGAACGGGCCGGACGGTAAACCCTTTAAAACCAGGGCAGGCGGCGTGATGCGGCTGGATGACCTGGTGGCGATGGCGGTCGATAAAGCGCGGCAGCGCCTGGCCGAGGCGGAACTGGCGCAGGATATGGACGAGACCGAGCAGGCCGATGTAGCCCGCAAGGTCGCGATTGCGGCGATCAAGTTTGCGGATTTGCAGAACCAGCGGCACTCTGATTACATTTTTGATCTCGACCGGCTGACCAGTTTTGAAGGCAAGACCGGGCCGTATCTGCTGTATCAGGCGGTCCGGGTTAAGTCCCTGCTGCGGAAAGCGGGTGATAATATCCCGGCGCGTGCGGCGTTCGTTCTGAAGGATGAGGACCGTCCGCTGGCGCTGCTACTGGCGGAAATGCCCGATGCTTTTGCCGCCGCGCTGCATCACTATGCGCCGCATCATATTTGTGAATATGCCTATAAGCTCGCGACAGGATTCAGCAGTTTCTACGGCAACTGCCATATTCTTTCCGAAGACAATGAAGCTTTAAAACAAAGCCGCCTTGCATTGTGCGCCCTGACCCTGCGCCAGCTTGAAACGGCGCTGGAATGGCTGGGTATATCTGTACCGGAACGGATGTAGCGTTGGTTTCTTAGCGCGTAATCAGCACGGTCATGAAAATATAGGTCCAGCCGTTATTAGCAAAATCGACGCAAAACGACTCTTCCTCGGCCAGCGCGGGCACGGTATCACCCACGGGATTGGCGCAATTCTCAAACGATCCTTTAAATTCCGGATCGCTGTTACAGTCCCACGGATCAAGCGGCGGCTCTCCCCCGGGATTCGTGATGCCAAGCTGTTCGTTGATTTCGATGCATATTTGCCGCGTCACACGCCCAAGCCACAAAACCAGCTCGGTGCCCTGACTGCCGCTATTACGCCCGAGATCGACAATCCGGGTGCCGGTGATGTAAGGGCTCTGCGCATGACTGCAGCCTGCACACACCTGGTCATTATCAGCGACCTGGTCGGCGGGCAGAAGGCGCGGGGAAAGGCTGCCGCCGTTTTTGTTGAAGACATGACAACTGAAATCTGGCGGGCTATCCGGATTGCTCATGTCAATGGCCGTGCCGGGCTGCCGCATGATGACGCCGTTGCTTTGGTCAAAGCTGATCTGGCCCTCGGAACACCCTCTAAGCTGCAGGCGGCTCACGGCACGCTGGTAGGCCTGCGCTGTGGTGATCAGTTCCGAAGCGGCGATTTCCGCCTGTTTTTGTGTCAGGTTGTCACCGCCCTGGCGGGCACCGCGTGAAAAGGTGAACATCAGCGCGGCGAACAACACGACAGCGACCAGTACAATGAAAAAGGCGTTACCGGCTTCCCGTCGTCGCTGGTGTGATTTGCGATGGGGAGTGCTATTCTGCGGCACCGACATTATCTTCCGCTTGTCTGTCAGTGTCTGTTTTGCCTTTAAACAGGGTTTGTGCTGCGTCTTTACCGGCCTTTTTGAGAATACGGGCAATCTCGGGATCAAGTGCGACCGGTGGCGCTGCACTGGCGGTGTCTGCCGTAGCTGCGGGCGGCATTTCGGCTGGCGCCGGGGCAGTAGCGGTGGCCGTCGCAGTTTGTGCCGGTGCTTCCGCTTGCGCTTCTGTTTTTGTGGCGGTCTGTGTTGCGGGTGCTGCTGCACTACCGGTATCGCCCGCCGGTTTTTTCTTGGCGAACATGCCGAGCGGATTATCGGCGCTGCTGGCGGCCGGGGTTGTCTCCGTTTTTTCCGGCGTACGCGGCGGTTTGGCGGCCAGGGGCGGGGCCGCGGCCGGTTTTGCCGGTTCTGCGTTATTATCTTTGGCTGGCGGCGCAGCGGGTGTGGCAGAAGCCGGCGCTTTACTGTCTCCGGCGGCGCTGTCCGTGTCAGTGTCAGTGGCTTCGACCGGATTACTGAGCGCGTAGATACCGGCGATGGCCGCCATACCGGCTTCTGCCTGTGTCTTATCGGCAGTCTCGGCGATCTCAAATCCTTCGGCCAATGCCGTCACTTCGTCTTCGGTGTCAAGCGCAACGTCCGCTTTCATCGCCGTCCATGTCTTATGCACCATCAGGTCGCGGACCTTGGTAATAATAGAGGCGTGTTTGATCAGGTTGTCATCCGGCGGCGGCAGCGCGATAAAACGGCTGACCCGCATGGCTTTCGCGAAGCCGGGGTTGGAATAGAAGATACGCGATTCCATAACCGCATCGCCAAAGGTCACGATCGCCTGGCCTTCCTTGAAACCGCGTAGCGAATCATAACTGGCGCGGGGACGCAATTGCATCTGGGCCTGCTGCGTATCGTGATAGGAGCCGGTGCCCGCGCCGCCGCTCAGCTGGAAGCCCGATGATTCCATAACGATTGCCGACCCAACAGTCTTTTCGAAAAACTCCTTGGTCTGTGTCGGGTCTTCAAGCTTGCCGAAAATCTTGATGTTACAGTTCGCGGTGATTGACCGGGCTTCTTCTTTGACTCGTTTTTCCAGTGCCGGCAAGTCCTGCGCGGCATAAACAAGACAGAAGCCGAGCGACCGGGCCTGTGCGGCCATCACCGCCATCCCTTCGGCTGTATAATAACCAACCTCATCAAAGACGGTCATAAACGGTGTCGAGGACTGGGTGGGTTTGTTTTCAATGACGGTCGATGATTCGCCTTCCACGGTTGCGCCCAGTGAGGATCCCATCATACCTTTAATGGTCGCGGCAACGATTTTACCAAGGTTGGCGGTTTCATCAGATGATTTTTCCAGTGCCGGGATCAGAACGACAAGAATGCGGCGGTTGAGCACAACGTCAACCATGTCAACATCGGCGGCCTGGGTGTCAAAGATATAGCCGTATTCATCACCAAGAGATTGCAGCGAACGGGTGAACTGCATCGACAGATAGCCGTGCTGCTGGCTGGCGGTTGTGGTGTCGTATTGCGGCTGATCGGGACCGGGCGGCTTGACCTTGCCCTCATCGTCATAGGCGTCGCCGACAAAACCGGGCAGGGTGTCGAGATAACCGATCAGGCCGGCGCGGATCTCCTCCGGGATGATTTTCTCGCGCGAAAGCTTAATCACGTTCGGCAGGCTCAGATACTCGCGGATCGTGCTGACCGACATCGGGATATCCTGGTTATCCCGTTTCCAGGTCAGGGCCGGCATGATTGAGCTGATCAGGGAGACCGCACGCTCTTTCCACATCGCGTTATCGCCTTCGGAGGCGGGCATCAGGCTGACCAGCATGTTTGTCAGGTATGATGCCGAACCGCTAGAGAACGGGTTCATCGTGTTGGACGGCGCTTTGGTATCCGAGTTACCGGTCATATAGTTCAGTACCAGCAAATCATCATCCCGGCCGAACCGGCGGACCAGCGAGGACAGCGAAGACCACAGATCGGTGTCGGCTTTACCATCAATATAAACAAAGCCGGATGCCCAGGTCATTGCGTTGGTAACCATGGACTTCAGCCCCTCGGTTTTACCGGAACCCGTAGTACCGAGAAACAGGACGTGCGTACGGGCATCTGAGTTGGAAAACCATACCTCCTCATTGGTCTTGTCGATATTGCCAAGGTACAGAATCCCTTCAGGCTTGCCGTTCCGACCGGGGCCGTCATTATTGCCGTCCTTCCATTTCGATCCCATCGGCAATTTAAACGCCAGGGTGCGGTCGCGCGTGTAAAGCCAGAAAAAGTACAGCGTATAGGCGATAATAATGATGTCGAGAAACAGCGTTGCTGCGGGCGCCAGGTACAAACCGCCAACGCCGGCGATATAAAGGCCGAACGCATTGGCCGGTGTTTTCAGCCATTCGGCAATACGGACATAGAGCGGTCGGATATCCCGCAGCACCGCCGTATGTTGATGTTCGTATTTCCTCTGGTCTAACGCCATAATTTACCCGTTCAATATCAAAACCTTCTATCGCCGCATCAAAAAGTCATCCGCCGACATCGGAACGCCGGGTTGGCCGGAAGCCCGACCGCTGCCATCGGTCATGCTGGCGGCCGGCGCTGCAGCGCCGGTATTCCCGGCGCTAAATGACTGGCCCTGCGGCCCGGCCCGGACCAGCATGAAGAGCAGAACGCCCAGCACGGCAATGCCAATAAGACCGGCCAGCATTTGACCGCCCTTACTCTTTGCAGGGGCTGCAGCCGGTGCAGCCGCGGTACCGGCAGCGGCGCCATTATTTGCGGCCTCTTTTTCGCCGTGTGCATGTTCCATCGCGTGGCTGGCCGCCATCAGCGCCTTCAGCGCCCTGGCTTTATGCTCGAACGGCGCGATATCCTGCTTTTTGCCGCTGGCGTCTTTCATCACCAGCATGAAATCGCCCGCATCGGTGGTTTCGATTTCCAGTGCGGCGGCCTTTATATTTTTCAGGTCCATCCGCCAGACGACCGGGGCCTTGGCATCGGGAAGGGACAGTACCAGCGTGTCGCTTACAACCTTGGCGCTGGAAGAATATCCCCCGGTAATTGTTTCTATCAGTTTGCTCATTTGTGTCTTAGACCTCTTGCTTCGATCATACGGTTAGGATTTTTTCGGTTTTTTGATACCGCCCCTGGGCTGTTTAATACCCCGCTTGCCGCCCTTGCTGTAATCAAGCTGCGGGACCGGGCGCGCGCGCGGTGAACTCATATATTCAACAATGCTGCTGATCGCATCATCCAGTTTCGGCTTGGGAATCGGGCGTTGTGTGCGTCGTTCGGCTTTGAAATGCGCCAGTGCGCCCAGGGCTTCCATATGGTAGGCCTGTCGCCCCAGGTTATTCAGAGGGTACCAGAGGTTACGGTCGTGGCCGCGCAGCCAGACGAATTGCGCCGGCGCCAGCACACCGCCTTCGTCACGGGCTGTTTGTACAGCCCGCAGCAGGGCTGTGGTATGGAAAGCATGCTGGTTGCACTTGGCCAGGGTGCTGCCGGCCAACTCACGATTTTTGAGGATATCCCGCGCCTCCTTGAGCAGCTTTTTGTCTTTCGAAAGCTGCAGGCCTTTGTCATGCGACCAGCAACGGGCCAGACGGCCGAGCATGTCGTCGGAAGGGCCGCGCTTGCGTGCCGCTTTCAGGCAGCAGGCCGCGAGGAAAATCTGCTTATAGGGCGGTAGCCGCATCGGTCCCTGCCAGCGTGGACCAAGCTGTTTGGCGAAAGCGATATAACAGGCGTTCTCATCAAGCTTGCCGTCCGGGATCGGGATCTGGTTATAAGCGATCCACTCCTCCGGTCCCAATGCTTCGGAAAAAAGCGGCAATTCGGCCGGTACCGGGGCGCCGGGCGGCCGCGGCGGCATGTTCGACGGGTTAAATTTGATGAAGGGCTGGATCGAAGGGAAGTTACCGGCCTGCGCGCCGATCAGGCTGTCGATGTTCATTTTGCGGCGGTACTGGGTGCCGGGACCGAATAGCAGCGCCCACAGCCCCATCAGGCTCATGATAATCATGGCCGGTATTTTGATGGGCTCCAGCGCAATCCGGGTAATCAGCCCCATCATTGAAGAATCAAGATTGCTTGAATCGATATTTTCAATATTGCGAATCGAGGCTTCGAGCGGTATCTGTTCACCTTGTATGGTGACGGTATAGTTTTCATCGACGAACAGGGCAATAAACTTGATCTCTGCCACGCGGATCCAGCGGATCACGTCCTTGACCTGATATTCGAAAAAGTACCAGAACAGGAACATCAGCGCAGCGAAAACGCAGCCAAGGATCATCCATCCTATGGCGTTTTCATGCATGGTATTTTGTTGTTCAGCCATCCTCTGCCTTCAGCCGCGCCGTTGCGGCGGCCTGTCAAAACCTGTGATGATTATGCTATTGCGATAAGAATTTTTCGCAAACCACGTCCCTTCTATATAATTTACCAAAAAAATGAGTATGTTGCTACTCTTCGCGTTGGTTTGGACCTGGCGGGCAGTATGAAGATTAAACTTGCACGATATGGCTTATAACGCTATGAAATACCGGTCAAAATGGTAACGTCGCAATAGCTCAGTTGGTAGAGCAGTTGATTTGTAATTAAAAGGTCTACTAATTATTACGGTTTACTATCAGGGGCTTAAGATCTTGCCCCAGCCAATAAAAAGGCTATAAAAAGGTCTAGACATATGGTGACGCCGCAATAGCTCAGTTGGTAGAGCAGTTGATTTGTAATCATCAGGTCCGCGGTTCGAGTCCGTGTTGCGGCACCATTTCTCTCATTCTGTTAATGAAAAGCTGCTGTAGCTCAAGTGTTCAAATTGCCTTGAGCGGCATCATTTTACAATTTTTTCTTTTTGATATAAGAATCTATTTTTCAATAAAATGATTTATTGACCTTGCCCCCTAAAGTCGGTCCATATTGAGAGTGAGGAATTGGTTTATA
>CAYUKA010000026.1:0-31445 GCA_964445195.1 uncultured Micavibrio sp.
AAACCAAACCAGTGACTCACTCTGGATCTGGTACCACTATGCGGGGCAGGTCACAAGAGTCGTTATATTATGCAAAACATATATACCAAATATTAAAAACCCACCGCTATCTTGAAGGCGGAAAGGATCAGAACAATGAAAACGTGGTATTTGAAATTTTGCGGTTTTGCACTCTGGGGCGCCTTTTTATTCGTTCCGTTTATCGCCCATGCCGATCAGGGCTTCGATATATATCTGCCGTTACCGGCTGTGATCATGAACGCCGAAGAGCCCAGTGATGATATGTGGCTTGATCATTTCCCGCTGGGCTATGATGGCGGTGAAACGGCCGGTCGTCCGGCGGAGGAATGGACGTTGCGATTCAATGCCGGTAAAGACACGGTTCTGACCGATGATTTCTCCGATACAATCACGCATGACCGCTTGCCGCTTGATGACGGGGAGCGTGAGGCGTTTCGCTTCGGCCTGGGCCTTAACTACACATTCTAAGCTTGCGCGGCGATTAATCTGTTTCAAATTTTGGTCGTTTCAGGTGCTTATTTTTTCTAAATTTGGCTTTTATTTAAAGCTCTTGCTATCAAAAATTCACCAGCTTTTAAACGGCAGGGTTTACCATAATATATGTGGTCGCTGATTCACGGGTTTGGGATCAGTCAGACAAGCCGGTCGGGTTGGCCGGGTAAATAACATATCTCCATAACAACACTTGCCAGGAAAGGGTGGGGTCCCATGACTTTATCTGTTGAGACACTTCTTATCGTGTCATTAATGATGGCTGTCTTCGCTGCCGTATCAACGGTGGGCAGCAGCCTGTTTCTCGGTGCCGGTTTTGAAAGATTGCGCGCCGGTTTTGAGAATATCAAAAAACAAACTGCTTTTTTCAGCGATGCGATCCATAAGCTGGATGGCCGGGTTGAAGCGGTCGAAAAACAAAGCGGCTATTTCTTTGAAACCCTGCATCATTTGGAGCAAGGCACAGCGCCGCCGCCGGCCTACAGTGATGCCGCGCCTGCGGAGGAAATCGTGCCCGCTGAGGCCGAAGCGCCGTCTTTCATTATTGCGGCGCGCGATGAAGCCACGAACACAGGCGCCGGGACATTACTCTCAGCCGGCGGATTTGTGCAGCCGCAGCCTGTCGACGTGCCGGCTGCGCCACCCGCAGCGGCCAGAGCGCCCGCGCTGACGCGCGAATTTGCCGACAAGGCAGGGCGTGCCGTGCCACAGGCGCCACAGGTCATGACCTATCATTAAGCTGAAATTGTGACATAGCATTCTGCGAGACTCAGGGCGCGGCGGTTTTTATAACTGCCGCGCCTCTGTATATGCGCCGCTTTTTAAGCGGGAAAAAGAATCGTTGACATAGATATGCGTTATACGCATAGTAGCCATGCGCTTATAGCGCAATAAAATGTCGTCAAAGGCGCGTTGTAAAAAACTTTTCTTATATTTCGGGCTATGAATTGTTGTAATCAGTCTAATTTGTATGTGCTTGAAAAAATTCTGGCGGTTTCTTGAGGTTCGGTGATAAATACATAGTTGTTACTAGGTCTTACATTGCATTGCAAAAAATATTATTTTTTGCTGTGCACAAATGGCTATCTGTATTTGCGGATAACTTTAAAGCAAGGGGAGAGATGAAATGTCTGGCATGATGAATGGGACGATGAGTGGCAGCGAAGTTGCGGTCAGCCCGGTTGTTGAGGATGCGACAGCGGCGATGGCGGCGCACCCGGAATATAGCGATCACGAAAAGATTTTTCACATTACGGATAAGGTGAGCGGGCTGAAGGCCCGTATTTTTATTCATAGCCTGGTTGACGGCCGTGCGCTGGGCGGTTGCCGGCGCTGGGCATATGATAGTGACAGCGCCTGGAGCGCGGACGGGCTGCGCCTGTCACGCGGCATGACCCGTAAATCGGCAGTGGCCGGCCTGCCGCTCGGCGGCGCCAAGGCGGCGATCAATCACCCTGCGCCGACGAAACTGATGATGAGGGCTTTTGGCCGGGCGATTGCGATTATCGAGCGTGATTACGGCATGATTTACATCACGGCTGAAGATGTTGGCATTACCGAAGAATTGCTGGTCGAGGCACGCAAGGAAACGCCGAATGTGCGTGGCATTACACCCGTGCAGGATGGGATCGTTGAGCTGTCAGGCGGTGACCCCGGCCCGTACACGGCTTATGGCGTTTTTACCGGTATGAAAACGGCTCTGCGGCACCGCATGGGTAAGGACAGTTTTGAAGGTGTGCGCGTGGCCGTGCAGGGGCTGGGCGATGTCGGCTATTATTTGTGTGATTTTCTGCACAAGGCTGGGGCGCAACTGTTTGTTGCCGATCTGGACGAAGCGCGCCTGCGCCGGGCCGTGGAAGAGTTTGATGCGGTGGCCGTTGAACCGTCTGGTATCAAAGAGATGGATGTTGATATTTTTGCACCCTGCGCGATGGGGGGCGCGCTTGACGAAACGATCCGGGCCCCGATTGTGGCCGGGTCGGCGAACAACCAGCAAAAAGATGAGCAGGCGAACACGGAAAGTAAAATGCTGGCTGAAAAGGAAATCCTTTACGCGCCGGACTATGTGATCAATGCCGGCGGCCTGATCTCGGTCTATTACGAGGGTATGCCACGCCATGAGGTCATGACGATGATTGAGCGGCAGGTCGATATGGCGCTGGATCGCATATTTAGTACGGCGAAAGGCGATGATCAGGACACAGCCAGTGTTGCCGATGCGCTGGCGTTGGTGATGCAGCGTGAAAAGGCGGACCTCCCGGACACCACAGCCGGGCGCGCTGCGGCTTAGGCCCATGACCTATAAATTTAGTAAGTTCTGCGCGCGCCAAAAAGGCTTGCGCAGCGGTCCCGACTCTATAAGATGCATGATATAGCCCTTGCCGTTCCGGCGGGGATGTTCCTTGCCATAACAGCTATGATGGGAGAGAGATCATGCGTAAACTGATACAGGCAGGCTTTGTCGCCGCTACGGCCCTGACAGCCTTTACCGGGGCATTGACGGCTGACTCGCAAACGGCATTTGCCCAATACAAACAGCAAGGCGACTGGCTTGTGCGCGGCCGCGCGATCTGGATCGCGCCGAACGAAGATCAGAGTGTCAGCCCGGCTGCCGTTGGCGGCGATGCGGATATTAGTAACGAGCTGGTGCCCGAACTTGATATCAGCTACTTCTTCACGGATAACATTGCGGCCGAGTTGATTTTGGCGGTTGCCGAACATGATGTGGACCTGGAAGACACCGCCGCCGGTGATGTGGATCTCGGCAGTGTAACGCACGCCCCGGCCAGCCTGTTGCTGCAATATCACTTCGATCCGATCGGTGTGAATAACGTCAGCCCGTATATAGGGGCCGGCCTGAACTACACGATGTTCCTTGATGAAGATGCGTCGGCACAGCTGAACAGCATTGATTACGAGAACAGCTTGAAATACGTGATCCAGGCCGGTGCGGATATTCCGCTGGATGAAAACTGGTCACTGAACTTTGATGCCAAGTATATGTGGATCGAAACCGACCTGGATGCCAACGTGATTGGTGTCGGTAATGTCGATGCCGAAGTGGATATTGACCCGCTCGTGCTCGGTGTCGGGATTGGCTATCGCTTCTAAGATATCTGTCACGGCATGAATTGTTCGGGAACCGCCCCAAACGGGGCGGTTTGCATATGTTGAGGGCTGCCGGCAGGTAAAAACTTTGTCTATGTCCCGGAACACTGTAAAATAAAAGGAAGATTCGTTTCGATCGCCCGCCGGAGAGTGTCTTTATGTGGCTTGCCATTTGGCTGTGTTTTGCTGTTTTTGTCCTCGTCTTCGTTGGCTGGACGCTGGTGGTGCTGTTTCAGCAAAAGAAAGCCTGGAAATCGTTTTCCACCAAGCATAAGCTGAAATACACGCCGGGCCGGATGATGGACTCGCCGACCGTTTCGGGTGTTGTTAACGAGCGGCCGTTCTCACTGTATACCGGTGTTCAGCAGACACCCGATATTCGCGGCCAGCGTTTCGTGACGGTTATCGAATTCGAATTCGGCAAGGGTATGCCGACCGGGGCAGCGATCGCGACGACTGAATTTGACGGCTTTATTCGCACGTTGATCTTTAACGATGTGCTGACCCCCGACCTGGCCGAATGGAAAAGCGATTACGTTGTACGGGCGCGCGATAAGAAAAACCTCAAAGCTTATTTGACCAAGGAGCGCCAGCAATTGCTGCATTCGCTCTTCTCGATGAAAAATGCGGCGGTGCTTCTATTTTTTGACGAGCTGGAAGCTGTATTGCGGATCGAAACGACCGACCCGCTGCGCGATGAGCGGCATCTTGAGAAAATCGTCAAACGTGTTGCCAGGGCGGTTGAAACATTGGCGCCGTCGGCGGCGGAAAAGAAAACCTTCAAAAAACTGCTGGCTGATGAAAAGCGCCGGCGCGAAGCAGGTGATGACGGCGAAGACGACGATGAAGAAGAAGGCGATGAGGTTGAAGCTGAAGAGGTCGCCGAGGCTGAGCCGCCAAAGCCCGATGATGCAGACCCTCAGGATAAAGACACGAAATGATGCGCGAAAGGCGTCAATGCGATCGTGTCGAGGCCCATAGCGGTTAGGTCTATCTCTTTATCTTCCGGTGTAAAGTTAAACAGGCATAACAGGCTTTGTTGTTCGTGTGTGCGGGTAAAACCGAGCACGGCATCATCATGAAGATCATGAAACGTTATGGCGCCGGTAATCAGGGCCGGTTGGCCCTTGCGCCATTTTAGAAATTCGCGTGTAAAGGCGAGGGGGCTTTGGGTGTCGGCCTCTTGTTGTGCGACGGCCAACGGCAGGTGCCTGGCACTGATCGGCAGCCATGGTTTTTTATTAGCGGTGCTGAAACCGGCTTGCGGCGCCGCGCCGTCCCACGGCATGGGCGTGCGGCAACCGTCGCGCCCCTGCCATTGCGGCCACAGGAATTTACCCCAGGGATCCTGAATCTCTTCATAGGTGATATCCGCCTCAGGCAGGCCCAGCTCCTCGCCCTGATACAGAAACGCGGTGCCGCGCAGGCTACTGATCAGGGCGATCAGTGTTTTAACGAGTCGTATATCGCTTTCATGCTCGCCGCCCCAGCGCGTGGCCACGCGGATGACATCGTGGTTTGAGAGCGCCCATGACGGCCATGATGTTTCGCTGTGAGTTTCAAAGACTTCAATTGCGTTGCGAATGTAAGCGGCGCTAAGCTGCCGGCCGCTGATCAGGCTGAAATTATAAGCGGTGTGCAGGCGCGTCTCACCGGTGGTATAAGCGGCCGCCGTTTCAATACAGTCTTCGCCGCCGACTTCGGCCACCGCCATCCGGTCGCCGTCATAGCGGTCTAACAGGGTACGAACTTTCTCAAGGAAACCGAACATGCCCGGCTGGTCCATATCATAAACATGACGCTGCATTGTGAACGGCGTCGGGAATGTGATGTTGAAAAATGCCGGCACGGGGTTCGGGTTGGCCGGGTTATCGGGCAGGGCCGGGTCATGCATGCCGAAATTCAGTGCATCAAGCCGGAAGCCGTCAACCCCCATATCAAGCCAGAAGGCCGCTTCTTCAAGAATAGCGTCCTGTACAACCGGGTTGTTCAGGTTGAGATCCGGCTGTTCTCTCAGGAAGTTATGCAGGTAATATTGCCCGCGCCGCATGTCGAATTCCCATGACGGGCCGCCAAACACCGATTGCCAGTTATTCGGCGGGCTGCCGTCCGGGCGTGCATCGGCCCAGACATACCAGTCGGCTTTTGGGTTGTTGCGGTTGCTGCGGCTTTCGCGGAACCATTCATGCCGGTCGGATGTGTGGCTCATGACCTGGTCAATGATGATTTTCAGGCCGAGGCTGTGGGCTTTTTGCAGCAGGGTCCTGAAATCATCCAGCGTCCCGAACAGCGGATCGACGTCGCGGTAATCGGCAACGTCGTAGCCGAAATCCTTCATCGGTGAGGTGAAGAAGGGGGACAGCCAGACAGCATCGACACCCAGCGAGGCAACATAGTCAAGTTTTGCGGTGATGCCGGGCAGATCGCCGATACCATCGCCATTGCTGTCATAAAAGGAGCGCGGGTAGATCTGATATATGACCGCCCCGCGCCACCATTCGTCTTTAATCATGACTGATGAGCTTACTCAGCAGCTTCTCCGGCGTCTTCGCCGGCGGCGGGCTCTTCGGCACCGGCAGCATCAGCAGCAATGGTCATGCTGACAATTTTATCCGGGCTGGCTGGCGGTTCGCCCCTGGCGATACCATCAACAAGCGCCATGCCTTCTGTGACCTGGCCCCAGACCGTGTACTGGCCGGTCAGGAATGAGCAGCCGTCATCGGTAAAGCAGATAAAAAACTGCGAGTTCGCGCTGTTCGGGTCCTGTGTGCGGGCCATGCCGATTGTACCGCGCTTGTACGGGTATTCGCTAAATTCCGCCGACAGGTCGGGCAGGTCCGAGCCACCCGTGCCGGTACCGGTCGGATCGCCGGTCTGGGCCATGAAGCCGTCAATGACGCGGTGCCAGATAATGCCGTCATAAAAGCCGTCACGGGCCAGTGTTTTGATCCGGTCAACATGCTGCGGGGCGATATCGGGCAGCATTTCAATGGTGACACGGCCTGATTCAAGCTCGAGATAAAGCGTGTTTTCCGGGTCGGCGGCCTTGGCGCCGTCTGTGGCTGCGGTCATAACAAATACACTCCAGGCAAGAAGGGTTAAGATTCTGAACATAATAAATATCCTTATCGTAAAAAGACATGATGATCACCGAGTCGTGCCACAGCCGGTCAGTATATGCAAGAGGGGAAATAGGCTTACAGGCCCTAATTAAGGCCGGGGCGGCGCTTTGGTCCGGGGGCCGGTAACTGCGGTTGCCATCGCTGCGGCGGTTGCCGCGGCAACGCGGTCATTGTGGGCATCGACCATCTCAGCGAAAATGCGGTTGGCGCCGGGTTCACGGCAATTGCCGCAGCATCTTTCATCATCGCCGCCCAGCTTGCGGTGCAATGATTCCTGATCGACCGGTGAGCCGGCTACTTTGTCCAGCTCGTCTTTCAGGACTCTTTTCGGGATACCTTTGCAGGCACAGGCATATGTCATGATTATGCTGCGGCTCAGGCGGTTTCAACGGCACGATGATCGGACAAAATATCCTTAAGAGTTTGCAGGCAGCTGCAGCATTGCGGCTTCTCGCCATCGGAACAGGCCATGTAAACCTGGCTGACGCTGGCGTCTTTTTCACTGGCAAGGACCTTTTTCACATCCTTGTCGCTGAATGGGTTGCAAAGGCAGATATACATGATTCTTGCGGCTCTCTTATTTGATAATCATTCTCAATCGAGATCGAGCCTAAAGTAATTGAAAATCATTCGCAATACATTTTTGCAAATTATTCTCATTTTCATGAAGGGCGCGCTCTTCGTGTCATGTCGAACCGCGGGTGAGACATTTCTTAGGGGCGGAAGATCACAGCATGAGATCCTTCGTTGGCGCTCAGGATGACACAACTACCCCCGTTATTGCTTCAGTTATTTCATAACCGCGCAATGACGGGGTAAAGCGTTATGACGCTGATGCGCGTTTATGCCTGCTCTGTCGCCGGGGCGGACTGGAGCTGGACGTAATTCTCGATGCCCATTTGTTCGATCATTTCCAACTGGGTTTCAAGGTAATCGACGTGGCCTTCTTCATCACGCAGGATTTCCAGGAACAGGTCGCGGCTCACAAAATCGCCGACATTTTCGCAGTCGCGAATGGCTTCTTTCAACTCTGGCACAGCGATCATTTCGACCTTCAGGTCGCATTCGAGGATTTCTTTCACACTTTCACCGATATGCAGCTTGTTCAGGTCCTGCAGGTTCGGCAGCCCTTCAAGCAACAGAATGCGCTGAATAATCTTGTCGGCATGCTGCATTTCCTCGATCGATTCGTCGTACTCGTGCTTGGCCAGCTTGGTCAGCCCCCAGTCTTCCAGCATCCGCGAATGAAGGAAATACTGGTTGATCGCCGTTAATTCGTTTTTCAATACGGCGTTCAGATGCTTGAGAACCGCTTTGTCACCTTTCATAACATATTACTCCACTATCAAGACGTTATCCACGTCTCAGGATAATGGCCCGGCTTTCAAAGGCAAGGGGTTTCTTGAGCCACTTCAGTGAAAGATGCGGCCAAATATCTCATCAATATGTTTTGTGTAGGCGCCGTGATCGAAAATAGCGGCCAGCGCTTTCTTGTCGAGCGCCTTTGATACGTCCGGATCGGCGGCCAGCAGGTCGATGAACTTCGTTTGTCCGCCGCTGTCCCAGACCTTCATCGCATTGCGCTGGACGATGCGGTAGGCATCTTCGCGGCTGATCCCGGCCTGGGTCAGCGCCAGCAACACGCGCTGCGAGAACACAAGCCCGCCGAGCTTGTCCAGGTTGGCCTGCATTGTGTCCGGGTAAACGATCAGCTTGTCGATAACCCCGGTCAATCGGGCCAGCGCGAAATCCAGCGCCGTGCAGGCGTCGGGGCCGATATTGCGTTCCACAGAAGAGTGCGAGATGTCCCGCTCATGCCACAGCGCGACATTCTCCAGCGCCGGCGTGACGGCACTGCGCACCAGCCGGGCGAGGCCGGTCAGGTTTTCGGTCAGGATCGGGTTGCGCTTGTGCGGCATGGCGGAGGAGCCTTTTTGCCCTGCGCCGAAATATTCTTCGGCCTCGCGCACTTCGGTGCGCTGCAGGTGGCGGATTTCGACGGCCAGGTTTTCAATCGAACTGGCAATGATCCCCAGTGTTGTAAAGAACTCGGCGTGGCGGTCGCGCGGGATAACCTGTGTTGCGACGGTTTCGGGAACGAGGCCGAGCTTCCCGGCCACATAAGCTTCCACATCCGGGCTGATGGTGGCATAGGTGCCGACCGCGCCGGAAATCGTGCAGACGGCAACGCCTTCACGGGCGCGGCGCAGCCGTTCCAGATTGCGCTTAAAGGCAGCGTAATGACCGGCCAGTTTCAGACCGAACGTGGTCGGCTCGGCATGGATGCCGTGACTGCGGCCGACGCACATCGTATCTTTATGTTCCTGTGCCCGCTTTTTCAGGGCGCCGAGCAAGGCTTCGAGGTCGTGAATCAGCAGGTCGGCAGCCTGCGTTAACTGCACGGCGAAGGCGGTGTCGACAACATCGGAACTGGTCATGCCCTGATGGACATAGCGCGAGTCTTCGCCAATATGCTCGGCAACGCTGGTCAGAAACGCAATAACATCATGTTTGACTTCGTGCTCAATCTCATCAATCCGGGCGATATCGAAACCGCCTTTGTCGCGCAGCGTTTGCGGGACGCTGGCGGGAATGACACCAAGCTCGGCCATCTTTTCACAAGCCAGCGTTTCAATTTCCAGCCAGATTTTGAAACGGTTTTCGGCTTCCCAGATGGCGGCCATTTCGGCGCGTGTGTAGCGGGGTATCATATTATTACCCTTTAAATCTGCATAATTAGGTGTCTTTATTACACGTTTTTTGCAAAAGGGGGAAGATTTATCGGGGCGCCTGGTTCACGCCCCTCTTTTTGCTGAAATTCCTACAGCAGCCCCAAAGTCTTGAAACTCCTGGTGCCGTTTTTCGAAACGATAATATGATCGTGCACCGTAATCGCGAACGGGTCGGCGGCGCGGCAGATCATGCGGGTCATATCAATATCGGCCTGCGAGGGTGTCGGGTCGCCGCTCGGGTGGTTGTGACACAGGATCAGCGCCGTCGCGCCCAGCTCCAGCGCCCGCTTCATAATTTCGCGCGGATAGGCGGGCGTATGATCGACGGTCCCGGTTTGCTGGATTTCATCGGCGATCAGTTCGTTCTTCTTGTTCAGGAACAGGATGCGGAAACTCTCCCGCGTATCGTGCGCCATCGTCGCCGCGCAATATTCCAGCAGCCGCGACCATGAATTCAGGATCGGTTGCTGCATAATCTCCTGCTTCATCATGCGGTGGGCGCCGGCCTGAACGGCTTTCAGCGCCGTAACTGAATTTTCCGACAGCCCGTCGATATTTTGCAGTTCTGCTGCGGGTGCGTTCAAAACGCCCGCGAGAGTCCCAAACCGCGTGATCAGGGCTTTGGCCAAAGGTTTCACGTCACGGCGCGGTATCGCCATGAACAGGATCAGCTCCAGCAGCTCGTAATCCGCCAGCGCGTCAGCGCCGCCTTGTAAGAACCGTTCCCGCAACCGGTCGCGGTGGCCGTGATAGTGGGGTTGCTTTTTAGCCGCTGATGATGGGACGTTGGGATTATGCGATGAAGGGAGATCAGGCTTTGGAGTAGAGGGCATTTAGCATTCTCCTGATGTCTTCATAATCGTCTTCCCACGTCTTGAATTCATTTTCGTCAATGTATTTAAGACGGTGGCAATATTCAATCCAAACCTGTGTTTCAGTGCAAGAACCCAAAGCGATTAACAGATATCGCTTGAACTCAGCTTTTGAACGGCGTTGTTTAACGAAGCCTTCTGCTATGTTGGCGCAGATAGATTTTGAGCATCTTCGTATCTGGTCGGTTAATCCGTATTTTTCTTCCTGCGGGAAGGATTTCGTTTTTTCATGTATTGTAATTGATGCTTCAAAAGCCTGTTTATAAACATTTAGATCTCTGTGACTTTTAACAATTCCCATGATCCCCTCATCACTTTATCCCAACATCATTCATAAGGCGGCTTGTCCCAGCCTTTGGGCGAATTTGTGAAAATCTCGAACCCGTCTTCAGTGACGGCCAGGGAATGCTCGAACTGGGCCGACAGGCTGCGGTCGCGAGTGACAGCGGTCCAGCCGTCGGGAAGGACCTTGGTCGGCCAGTCACCGGCATTGATCATCGGCTCGATTGTAAAGAACATGCCCGGCTCCAGCCGCAGCCCGGTGCCGGGCTGGCCGTAATGCAGCACTGACGGGGCGGCGTGGAAGACCTGCCCCAGCCCGTGGCCACAGAAATCACGCACAACGGAAAAGCCCGCGCTTTCGGCGACCGTCTGGATGGCGTGGCCGATATCGCCGAGCGTCGCGCCGGGCCGGACAGCTTCAATGCCCGCCATCATGGAATCGTAGGTCACATCAACCAGCCGCTTGGCCTTCACCGGAATTTTCTTGCCCACGCAGAACATGCGGCTGGTATCGCCGTACCAGCCATCGAGGATGACCGTGACGTCGATATTCATGATATCGCCTTCGCGGATTTTCTTTTCGCCTGGGATGCCGTGACAGACGACATGGTTGATCGAGGTGCAGATCGATTTGGGAAAGCCCTTGTAATTCAGCGGCGCCGGGATAGCGCCATGTTCGAGAATGTAATCATGCGCCATCTTGTCCAGCGCCTGCGTCGTAACGCCCGGAACGACATGCGGGGTTATGAAGTCCAGCGTCTGCGCCGCCAGCTGTCCGGCCTTGCGCATACCGGCAAACCCCGCCTCATCATGCAGTTCGATGCCGCTCGTGGAATATTTTGTCTCTGCGTTGCCGGTCATACGGATCTCATACTCTGCTTGCCTATCCTGATATTAGGGATTAATTATATGTCTGCGCCGTTTGGCGCAAGACTGTACAATGGCTAACTGTAAGAAAACTGTCAAATAATAGGCGTAATATCGCAAACTCCCGATGCCGGAAAAAGAAACGAGAGACATATATAATGCCGGGTTGATCGTGATCGGCAACGAAATCCTCGCCGGGCGTACCCAGGATACGAATACGCCGTGGATTGCCGAGCGTCTGACAGATCACGGGATTGTACTGGCCGAGGTGCGGGTTATTCCTGATGTGCGCGAGGAGATCGTGTCCACAGTCAATGAGATGCGCCAGAAGCATGATTACGTATTTTCGACCGGCGGGATTGGCCCGACTCATGACGATATCACTGCCGCCTGCGTCGCTGAGGCATTTGAGGTCGAACTTGTGCAGGATGAGCAGGCATTTCGGATGCTGGAGGAGCATTACGGACTGGAAGAACTGACGCCGTCGCGGATCAAGATGAGCATGGTGCCGGATGGCGCGATCTTGATCCCCAACCCGGTCACCGCTGCGCCCGGCTTTATCATGGAGAACGTCTATGTCATGGCCGGTGTTCCGCGGATTATGCAGGCGATGCTTGATCACCTGCTCGGTATGATTGATGCCGGTAAGCCGATTCTGTCTAATACCGTGGCCTGCAGCCTGCCTGAAAGTACTGTCGCGGCCGAACTGGGCGTGTTGCAGGAGAAATATCCCGGCTTGCAACTCGGCAGTTATCCGCATTACCGCGGGGGTATTCTGGGTTTGAGCCTGGTGCTGCGTGGCACGGACAAGGCTGTGCTGGAACGGGCGACCGACGAACTGATTGCGATTATCCGCGCTCATGGCGACGAACCCCGCGCCCTGTCGATCCGCGCAACCGGTGAGACGGCTTAGGCTCAGGACTCATTAATTTCGTAATGTGTTGCAAACCGGCGAAGCGTTTTTCTTTTCTAAAGACGGCAACAAGGTCAGCAGGATTAAAGCGAGTATGAGCCAGATATGATTAGAAAGAACTGGTTGGAAAAAGCGGAAGTGCCGATTAAGCCCAAGGCGCTGCCATCCTCTTTTGCTGATTGGGTCTATCGCGCTTCTCACGGAAATAAAAAGAATGATGTTTCCGATGATAGCCGGATTAAACAGCGGCTGAATCTTGGAAAGATAGATGAATCTCTTATAGAGAGATTCAAGATGTATCAATGGACGCAGAATTTTTTGAACATAGACGAACGCACAAAGTCCGATTGGCGGCCTGTTTTCATTGATGATGGTTCATGGAAGCGCACCGGCGAAGGCGTTCCTTATAAAGCCAGTTCGCTATCGGTCAAGGGAAAGCCATTATTATGTGTACCGGATGCGGTTTTAGAGAACGCCAAAGACGGACGTATTTTGATTATCGAGCGCAAAACGACCAGAACGCCGGAGCCTAAAATTCCGAAAAACGGCTGGCCGAATGTTGAAGCGCAGCTTTGGTGTTATTCATGGATTGATGATTTTTTAGATGCGGAAGAGGTTTTATTAGTCGGGCAGCTATGGCATTGCACCTCTTTTAAAAGGGCAAAATCGTTGTGTCTCCGGCATCCGGCATGGCGCAGGAGCGATCAGGAGCATCATGCGCGTTGCCTGAAATGGTTTGAAAAATATGGGGGAGAATTTCGGGAGGATTTAAAAAAGACATGATTACATTTTTACGGTTTTTTCTCTGGCTGCATTTTCCTCTGTATTCGTGGCGATGCTTTTAACCTGCGTTATCCTGCGACTTGACGGCAACTTTGATTTTGAAGTCGATCTGTTTTACCGCATGGCTGTGTGGAGCGCGGGTGGGATACGAACTTTGTTACCGTCCTTGGAAAACAAAAACCGTAAAATTCATGCGTTAAATCAATGGGGTGTATAGATACAGATGGCTGCATACCACAGGATACGGGAGAGGCCAGCCTTTAGATTTCTACTTAGAGATACTATATCCACAGACTATATGTTATAAGCGAGGATATTTATTCTGCTAATTGTACACATACTGCAAAGTGCGGATTAGGCATTTCATGAACAAAAAGAAAAACACCATTCTCATTGTAGATTCTGACCAGCAGGCTCAGAAGATGCTTGGTGTTGTTCTGGATGAAACGGATTTTAAACTGGTGGACTGCCTGACGGGAAAGCAGGCAACACGCCTTGCGGTTTCTACAAAACCCGATCTTGTCCTTTTGGACCTCAACCTTCCAGATATGGAGGGTGGCGATGTGATTACAGAGCTGCGCGAATGGTCGGAAGTACCGATTATTATTCTCTCTGCCCGCGCCCATGATGATGACGTTGTGAAAGCCCTGAATATGGGCGCGGATGATTACGTTATAAAACCTTACAGCGCCGATGTCCTCCTGGCCCGGATCAATGCCGCGCTGCGCTCGTCTGTCATCAAGGAAACCGGCGAGCCGGAACTGGTCAACGGCCCCTTGCGTATGGATCTGGTGCGGCACGAGGTCTTTTTAAACGATGAACTGGTTGCTTTCACACCCAAGGAATATAACCTGCTGCGCTATTTTATGATCCATTGCGGCAAGATGCTGTCGCACAGGGAAATATTAAAAGAAGTATGGGGCGATGCCCATGCTGACGATACGCAATATCTGCGTGTTTTCATTGGCCAGATACGAGAAAAAATTGAAAAAGACCCTTCCGTTCCTGTACTCATTATGACGGAGCCGGGTATCGGCTACCGTATGGAAATCGCCGAGATTGTTCCGCTGCATAAACAGGGCGAGCTTAAAATCTCCGCATAGTCTTCCGGCAAATATTATACAATCCTTACATATCCGTCTTCTTTGCACATCGCTTCCTGATGTGATTCCTGTCATGCTTACATTATGAGAACAGCCACTAGGCAGAGAAGAACCATGACTGTCAACGAGCAAGCAAGGCCTCGACAAAAAAGAGGCCGCCAATTCATCCGGTGACAAGGATAGCAAAGAAGCGAAAGACGATATGGAATCCGAGAGCGGAAACAAATAGCCGCAAAACACAGGGAAGCCGGAGCATAAATTCGGCTTCCTTGGTTCGGAAAAGGAGAAAAGCAATGAACGATGAACAAACCAAAATCCGCATTCTGATTATCAATGACGATTTTTCAGAGACAGCCGATATTAAATCATGGCTGGATAAAGGAATGCGTGTGCCGTGGAGCTATATGCATTGCATCAGTGTGGCCGAAACCGGATCGCGGATCAATGATGTTGATCTCGTTATTCTGAAGCCTGAAATGGAGGGACTTTCTTCCCCGATGCAGGTATTCGACGATATTGACGATATGGTTTTTGAAGTCCCCATCATTGTCCTGGCAAACACCGATGATGATGAGTATGGTCTTTCCACCTTTGTGATGGAAAAAGGCGCAGCGGATATTGTTGTCAGAGGTAAGTTCGACAGGCTGGTTGATGCCATAGAGTTCGCGCTTATCCGCCAAAGAATTACGACGAACGCAAGAAAATCCAGCGATAAAACTCTTCAGGACAGCAAAGATAAAGCGGCAGGAGAGCTTCATGATATCGAGGGTTTGAGAAACCAAGACCGCGAAGAAGCCGCCATCAGGCTTAAAGATAGTAATGATATGAGGCAAAAGGATCGGGAAGAAAGTAAAAAAATGCTTTCCATGTTTATGGGCGATTACTCCGTAACAAACAACGATGCGAAAAAGTAGTACATCTGATTACTCGTTGCTGCGTTCCCTTACTTGTACCATATCTGCGTAACAAGTGATTTTAATATCATACAGTTCGGGAAAGGCAGGCCTTCATGGATAGACACAGACAACCGCGAGATGCCGCTAAAACAGGCATTCTCTTTGCGTCTTTGATCTCAGCCACTGCCGCCAGCGCCCGGGTTCTTCTGATGGCGCATCAGAAGGTCAAAATAAAAAGGTAATAAAATTGTAACTCTGGCGTTCCTTATATTGAAAGTTTGACACCAGCCTTAGAACCTGTCATTGTGCACGTGAGTTTGATTATACGCTCTCTATGAGATTAAGAGCTTACAGAAAAAGCATCCATAATTCAGGATGCGTGAACATAGAACCCTCACCTTTTTTCCGCAAAGTTCAGATTAATAGTTATCGCCTCCTCAGGCTCTCGCGCCCTGCATTGTGCCGGGTGCTTGTTTTGGCTCGAAGCCGTAAAACGGCGTGAGCCTCATGCCCGAAGCAGCGAAGCTGCGTGGGCGTACACATGAACATGCTTAACAAAGGAAAAAGTCATGGAACAAACAGGTACAGTAAAGTGGTTTAACGACCAAAAAGGCTATGGATTTATCGCGCCCGAAGATGGCACTCAGGACGTATTCGTCCATGTCAACGCCGTCAACAAGGCCGGTATGCACACACTGCGCGAGGGGCAGAAGATCAGCTTCGAGCTTCAGAACGATCCGAAAAGCCGTAAGAGCAGCGCTGCCAACCTGAAAGAAGCCGCGTAATAAACGACTTCAATAACAATGCAAGAAGTAGCTGCATGGCTTCTATGCCGTGTGGTTCTTTCGCCTGCCGGAAAGATAAAAATGAAAGAAAACGATAGAAAAATTCACATCCTGCTGATTAATGATAAGCACGAGAGTGGTGAATTGGACAGCAATAAAACGCAGATTGGCGATCAGACAAAAACCAGGCCAACACTGCGCCTGTTCACGGGCGATAGTGCTGTGGACAGTAAGAACAAATAAAAATTGAAAACAAGAAAGAAAAATACATGAAAAACTTTGAAGGCTTCGGCCTTAACCCCGCGCTCATCAAATCTTTGGAGCGCATGAATTACAAAACGCCCACACCGATACAGGCGCAGGCTATTCCGCTGGCTTTAAAAGGCCGCGACATTATGGGTTCGGCCCAGACCGGCACGGGTAAAACCGCCGCCTTTGCCATTCCGCTTGTCGAAAAACTTCTCAGCAGTCCGCGCGGTAGCGCCCTTGTGCTGACGCCAACACGCGAACTTGGCAAACAGATCATGGATATTATGAGCCAGCTTCTCGGCCCGAAAACAAACATCAAAACGGCCTTTATCATTGGCGGTGAGTCGATGGGCAAACAAATCGGCCAGTTGCGGCAACGCCCGCGCCTGATTGTCGGGACACCCGGACGGATCAACGATCACCTCGAACGGGGCAACCTGATGCTGCACGATACGTCTTTTCTCGTCCTTGATGAAACAGACCGTATGCTGGATATGGGCTTTACCGTCCAGCTTGACCGGATATTGAAATATCTGCCGGAAAAACGTCAGACCTTGATGTTCTCGGCCACATTGCCGAAAAACATCCTGAGCCTGTCGAAAAAATATCTGAACAATCCCGAACGGATCGCCGTTGGCTCGACAACCGACCCTGCCAAAAACATCCGGCAGGAACTGATCCGCCTTGACGAAAACGAGAAATACAACGAACTTCTGCGCCAGCTTGATGACAGGCGCGGATCAATCATCATCTTTGTCAAAACCAAGCACGGTGCCGACAGGATGGCAAAGAAACTGAACCGCGAGGATTTTGATGCCGAAGCCATACATGGCGATTTACGGCAAAGCCGCCGCGACCGTGTTATCCGCGAGTTCAGGAGCAAGAAATACAGGATATTGGTCGCAACAGATGTTGCTGCCCGTGGTCTTGATATTCCGCATATCGAGCATGTCATCAATTACGACCTGCCGCAGGTGCCGGAAGATTATATCCACCGCATTGGCAGAACGGCCCGCGCTGGAGCAGAGGGCACGTCGCTAAGTCTGGTAACGCCAAAAGACGGGCGCAAATGGTACGCGATTGAACAGCTTATCAACCCCGGCCAAAAATCATCCGCGTCAAAGCGTCCTGATGGCAAAGCCAAAAAGAGCAGAAACCGCCGCCATAAACGCCGCTTTCACGGCAACACTCAAAGTATGGCTGCATAATGAAATGTCTTCTTAAAGCTGCAATGGAATGGGGACTGGTGATTATCGCTTTTGCGCTGGTTCTGGCCGCCCTCTACGAGAAAGGTGTTTTCCATTAATCAGGAGAATTTCAAAACCGTTTTGCTTATCAGCGATCATCAGGTCGATATTCGCAGGATCGAAAAACAGTTTATGGATACAGGCAGCATGGATTGCAGGCTCTACCGCTGCACGACCATTGCGGCAGCGATGGAACAGCTTGGCAGAAAGAACCTGACAATCGACATCATCATACTTGATCTAAGGCTCGATGATCCCGCTGCCACGGGCAGTCATTATCAAACGATAAAATCCGAGGCCGAAGACATTCCAGTTATCATCCTTACCGGTGAAAGCGAAAATGAGTGCGCCCAAGCCGAACCGCTTATGTCTTCGGGTGCTGCCGCCCATATTTACAAGGATAGTTTTGGGTCTTTGGTGCGGACGATAGGCTCACTCTTATTTTCAAAAACGGGAGGGTAATATCGTTATTTTAAAACTCTCCCGTTTTGCCCTGTATTCCTTCCTGTTCATAGCCCTTACGGCCTGCACCAGCATGAAAGAAAATAAGCGGCAACCGGGAAAAGACCGTCAGACATTAAATAAATTACTGAAACTTAACGATCTGAACGAACGTGCTTTTGCCTACCATCATTATTGCCTGCGCAAGACCGAACCTATGAACGAACAGTTTTTGAAAAATCTGGAAGCAACAGCCAATCTTTTGTTTGATGAGGTCATGGAGCAAATGAACTGGGAGCCGCAGCGGATAGTCGATCAGATTGTCAAGCGTCGCGAAAGTATACAACAGCAACTAGGTCATCATTACCTGACCAAAGGCTGTCACTCTGCCGAAGGTATTACAGCGCGGGATCATTACCGGGCCTTTAGTCAGTGGGATAAGGAGATAGTTAGCAAACAATCTTTAAGATCGCCATAGCGTAAAAATCTTTGCAATGCCATTTTATTAAACTTTTGGGGTTTAAGAAGTGCGAAAGCTATTTGGGCAGGGTAGTATCAATTATGGGTACAGAACAAACTAGTTTGGAATTAGACGCGAAAGCAAAAAAAGAAGCTTATGCTGTTTTTAAGCGGATTAGTTTGAAACCGGCACAGGCCATAAATCTGTTTTTGCGACAAGTTGCTTTGCGTGGCGGATTTCCTTTTGAAGCCAAGCTTCCCAATGCTGTTACCTCGGAGGCTATGCAAGGGCTTGATAAGGGTGATAGCAAAGCCTTTAAAAATACAGAAGAATTTTACAAAGACTTGGGAATATAGTCGCTGTAAAATGGTGCGCCCGGCCGGACTTGAACCGGCACGCCCAAAGGGCAACGGATTTTCTTACCAGCTACGGTTTTCACCGCTCGCGCCGAAGTGCTAAAAGCACGAAGGCGGATTTGTGGTCTGGACTATCCCTTCATCATAGCCGTTTGGCCTTAGATGCTGCCCGTCTAGTCTCTACACCTTCCTGATTTTTCAGGCTTGGCTCGGGATTACCATGAGTCACGTTTGACTTGCAGGTTTCCCCGACTTTGAGCAGTTCTACATTCCGGATTTCCCCGAAAGCACTCAAATTTCGTTTAAGTCCGCAGCGTCTACCAATTCCGCCACGGGCGCAACAAGGTTACCTATAACTTTTATAGCAGGAATAGCCAAGTATAATTTGCCAGTAAAAGCAAGGCTATGCCGCTTTTTCTGTGGCTTTTGGGGGCTTTTGCCGCCGCACGTTGATAGCTGCGGCATCTAGATTGGTTGAAATGTGCGAAGCGTAATATTTTTCGATCATTTCAACGCTGGTGCGGCAGTTCTTGGCGATCTGGTATATATCAGCACC
Organism: uncultured Micavibrio sp.; assembly: GCA_964445195.1. Classification (GTDB taxonomy): domain Bacteria; phylum Pseudomonadota; class Alphaproteobacteria; order Micavibrionales; family Micavibrionaceae; genus UM-FILTER-47-13. Next base: position 19,286 of record CAYUKA010000026.1, read on the forward strand.
TTCCATGAGGCGCGGGCAAATGTAGGTATGACGCAGGCTATAGGCGGTACGCCGTTGGCCTTCGCGGTCGAACTTCAAGTTTGTTTCATCCAGAATATTGTTGAATAGCTGACGGTGGCCCTTTTGAAAGACCAGGTCTGTCGGTTCAGGGGCTTCTTGACCGTCCGGCGCGTTACGCTTTTTCAGTCTTTCAAAAGGCCTAACGGCACCGGCGGTACTTTTGCAGTAACCAACGCCGCGCTTTCCGCGCACACTGATTTCGAGGATGGTATCGCCGGTGGCATCATCATCCACGATCTTAACATCCCTGTATTCAAGGCGCTTGGCTTTCCTGATGCATTGTATTGCGGGCAGGGGGCTTGCCCCGTTCTTCTATCGCTTTTTCCCGCCGATTTTTTCCGGCCAGATAGGTAGAGCATTGCCAATAATTGCTGTTTTCCCTTTTATAAACGTGGAGCTTTCCGCACATTAAACTGTGCGTCGTCATATCTTAATTGCCTGTATTCCGAAATGTGCGTTTTGTGCGCTCAGCAGGGCGGCGACGCTGCTGATAATCGCCCGGCCGCGGGGCGTCAGATATAGTTCTTTCCGGCGCCGTTCCGCAGCCGATACGTTAACGCGAACGAGGCCATAGGGCGGCCCTTTTTGCCGGTGCTTGGATAATGCGCCGATAATGCGCGATACCGTTGATAAAGGCATGCTGGTCTTTTCCGACAGCTGGGTCAGCGACAAGCCTTCATCCATGGCAATTTCCGCCAGACAAACGGCATATTGCAACGGAAACTCGGGGTCTATCTTTTGCAGCTCCCGCAATAGCAGGAGAAACTGCTCCATTTGTTCGTTCATCACGCCTGCAAAGCTTAAAATAATATAGTTGCCATATGTCAGATAGCATTTTATGAGATAGGGAATAGCAAACATAAACCCAAAGTTGCAACTTTTTATTGCTGCTACTGATTGGCATCGTATGCACCGGTTATCAGGGGCTATGCGTTTATTTGTTTGTCAGTAAGCCTTTTGGCGTTACCGAGGCCATCCTGATATCGCCTGTGGATTGTCTGAAACAGATCAAGATTTTGCCGGAAAAACGTGAATAAAAAGCCATTTATATCATCATGCGGGTGATTATCGTTCATTGCTTTCATCCATTGTTCGTAGTGTTTGACAGCGGCGCCAATTTTCAGATGGTCCTGCATAAAGACCACCGGCAGGCTCAGGCCATGCAGTACCAGGGGCGGGCTGGAGAAGTGACAGCGCTCTTCCCCATCTTCCTGATAGGTGCAGCCGTGCAGAGATGTGCAGTCAATGAAATTCAGGCTGAAGGCTGATAATGTTGAAAAGTGACTGTCATCAAGTACCGCCCCGGCGATATCGGTGGCGCCGAAAAAGGTGCCGTCGAAGTTACAGTGCTCCATCGTTGAAAATGCAAGGCACGCGCCTTGCAATGTTGCCCCTCTGAAGGATGCGCCATCCAGCCGGGCTTCGGATAAATTTGCGCCGGTCAGGTTCACACGATCAAGCAGGGCGTAACGCATGCTGATACCGTCAAGGGCGGTGCCGGCCAGGTTTGCGTTGCGCAGATCGGCGTAATCAAGCGATACATTGTCTGCTGCGGCTTGTTCCAGGCAGGCTCCGGCTGTTTGAAACCGTCCCTGATAGATAAGCGTCCCTGTTCGGTGGTTTATTATTTGCAGTGCGGGCATTGCTAGGTCCTCCTTCGCAATCCGTTTGATTATGTTACTGAATTATATATACCTATAGTTGATACATTGAAACAATTGTCAAGTAAAAAGTGTTTTTTGCGGCGTGAAAAGTTATCACAGTTACCGCATTGCTGTGCCGGTCGGGATCGCCTAGTTTAGTGACCATGAATGACACGCAACCGCCATCGCTTGAACGCGGCGCGGCGCTGATCTGCGCTCTTGCCAGGACGCTGCCTGACGCGCCGGGCGTGTACCGTATGCTGGATAAAGACGGTGCGCCGCTTTATGTCGGCAAGGCGAAGTCGCTGAAAAAGCGGGTGACGAGCTATACGAATGCAAACCGCCTGACAATACGGTTGCAGCGGATGGTCGCTGAAACGCATGACATGGTGTTCGTCCATACTCATACCGAGGTGGAGGCATTGTTGCTCGAGTCAAACCTGATCAAAAAGCTCAAGCCGCGTTACAATATCCTGCTGCGTGATGATAAGTCGTTTCCTTATATTATGCTTACCGATGACCATGATTTTCCGCTACTGACCAAGCATCGCGGCGCGCAAAAGCGCAAGGGGGAGTATTTCGGCCCGTTTGCGAATGGCGGCGCGGTCAACCGCACGATTACGGCCCTGCAAAAAGCCTTCATGCTGCGCAACTGTTCGGACAATGTCTTCAGCCAGCGCCGGCGCCCCTGCCTGCAATACCATATCAAGCGTTGCACGGCACCTTGTGTAGGGTATGTCAGTCAGGATGAGTATGCGGCGCAGGTGCGGCAGGCGCGTGAATTCCTGTCGGGCAAAAGCACCGAGATCCAGCAGGAGCTGGCTGACCAGATGCAGGCAGCGAGCACCGCGCAGGATTATGAGGGCGCCGCACGCTACCGCGACCGGATCAGGGCGCTGACCGCGATCCAGGCACGGCAGGATATCAATATTAAAAACCTGGGCGATGCCGATGTGCTGGGTTTGCATCAGGCGGGTGGCAAAAGCTGTATCCAGGTCTTCTTTTTCCGGGGAGGGCAGAATTTCGGCAACCGTGCCTATTTCCCGCGCCATAACGGGGAGCAGCGGGAAGGCGATATTCTCGGCGCGTTCATGGCACAGTTTTACGAGAGCAAGCCGGTGCCGCCGGAAATCATTGTCAGCCATAGCCCAAAGGATAAAAATTTGCTGGAGCAAGCCTTTAACAGCCGCGAGTCTGCGCACCGGCGCGTATCTATCACCGTACCCAAAGGCGGGGCGCGGCGGCGGCTGGTTGACTTCGTGCTTGATAATGCCCGTGATGCGCTGGAGCGCGAGCTTCTCAAACACGCCAGCGAAGCGGCGATGCTGGAGAAGGTCGCGGAGATATTTGATCTCGGGGAGCCCCCGCAGCGGATCGAGGTTTATGATAACAGCCATATAAGCGGTACCAACATGGTGGGCGCGATGATTGTTGCCGGGCCGGAAGGCTTTCGCAAGAACGCTTACCGCAAATTCAATATCCGCCGCGCCGGTGACAGCGACGATTACGGCATGATGCGCGAAGTCATGCAGCGGCGTTTCAGCCGGGCTTTGCGGGAGGAGAACGGGCCGGGCACCGCCGACTGGCCCGACCTGTTGCTGATTGATGGCGGCAAGGGGCAGCTCAGCGCCGTGATGGCGGTGCTGGAAGAGTTGGCCATTGTCGACGATGTTGCGGTGGTGGCGATTGCCAAGGGGCCGGATCGCCACGCCGGACGTGAAAAGATGTTCATGCCGGGGCGGGCCATGTTCCAGTTGCCCGTGAACGACCCGGCGCTGCATTATCTGCAAAGGCTGCGTGATGAGGCCCACCGTTTCGCGATCGGCGCGCACCGCACCCGGCGGGCACAGGAGATTACGCGTTCGCCGCTCGATAATATTCCGGGTGTTGGCGCGAAACGGAAAAAGGCACTGTTGCATCACTTTGGGTCCGCCGAGGCGGTCAGTCGCGCCGGCGTGAAGGATTTACAGCAGGTTGACGGGATTTCCGCCGCAACAGCGGAGGCGATCTATAACTATTTTCATGAGTCTTGAATCTTGAATCTTGAATCTAAAACTGCCGTATGTAGATGAGCACGATCAGTAGTGCCAGCAGCCCGGCCCATAACGCAAAACTCCATTTCACGGATTGCGCCGATTTGCGGCGCTGGTACCAGGTACGCGGCTTTATGCCCTTGATGAAAAAAACAAGTTGCGCGGCAATGGAAATGCATACGACATTGGCGGTCAGCAGCAATGCCGCGCCATAGGCGGCGCTTGTATCGCCCGCGCCGGCCATTAGCCCGAGTGTGACGGCCGGCGGCATCAGGGCGACGGCGACCATGACCCCGACCAGGGCGCTCGACAGGCCGGTGGTCAGCGACAGCACGGCAGCTGCGCCGGCGGCGAGGGCCAGTAGCAGGCTGCCGTAACCGACCTCGGTGCGGTCCATAATTTCCGGGCCGATGTCATGCAGCGGTATGATCAGTCCCGCCAGGACCGACAGGCCCAGCGTCAGGCCCAGCCCGGCAAGGTTGCTTTTGATGGAGTCTTTGATCATGACCGTATCGCCGAGCGCCGCTCCGAAAGCCAGAGCCAGATAAGGACCGAGCAAGGGGGCGATCACCATCGCGCCTATGATGACGGCCACGTTATTCTCGATCAGTCCGATTGCGCAGACGATGGTCGACAGGATCACCAGCAGGATAAAGTTGAGATCCGTACGCGCGCCTTTGCGCACCTCGTTATACAGTTCTTCGCGCGTGATAGAGCCGCGCACGACTTTATTGGCATTGCGCGTTTCCTTGTCCAGCCTGTCCTCCTGCTGCGGGATTGTGGCCTCGACCGGCTGGACGACGATACGCCAGTTTTCTTCCTTGTGCATCGCTTTCTGCAGATCATCGGTCAGCCCCTGTTGTTCTTCGAGCGTGACCAGAATACGAACGGTGCGGCGGCCGTCCTGGTTCTTGGCGCTGTGCCAGCTATCGAGTGCGCTATGATCTGTCGCGATCTCCTTTATACGGGCGGTGTTGTCGGCGGGGGCGGTGATTTCGACAAGACGCAGCGGCATAAAACTCTCCAGATTTTCGGAAATAAGGTCATAGAAAAAAAGTGTCGGCGTAAAGCCAAAAGAAATCAAGGCGTTTTAAAACTTGTGCTCAGAGGACTGTAAAATTACGCCAATATCTGCTTGCAGGCCATCGCATGTGCTGGTACTGTCGCCGTTATCCAAAACACAGTTGAAAAAACGGATGCAGGCGCTGCGTTGGCGCTTAGCCCTTTGATTTGTAAACGATTTAGAATAGAGGAAAAACCGGAATGTTTCATCGTCCCAAAGCTGAAGAGAAAGACACCGAGCAACAGGTTTCGCGGGATCAAGCGCCCGTTGAGCAGTATGTAGCGGAACAGAAACAACCGGCCCAGCCGTCTTACCAGCCTGAACAGAAACACGTTGTTACACAAGAGGAAAAAACCATGAATAACGAGCAGACCACCCCGCAAAACACAGAAGAACGCGCACAGGATACAACGGCAGGTGTGCCGTTCCAGCGCCCGCCGCATATGCAGCGCGCTGTACCGGGTGGTTATGCAGCCGGAGGCTATCCCGGAGCGGCAGGTACCAATAGCGCTGCATCGCGTGAAGCGGGCGAAGACCGCCGCCTGGTGATCGGGCAGGGCATTACAATGTCCGGTGAGATCGAGGCTTGTGATTACCTGCTGGTTGAAGGGACGCTGGAGGCCGCTCTGAAAGGCGCGAAAGTGCTTGATGTTGCTGAAAGCGGTACGTTCTACGGTGCGGTTGAAATCGAGGAAGCGACGATTGCCGGTCGTTTCGAGGGCGAGTTGACAGTGAGTGGCCGCCTGACGATCAAGGAAGGCGGCTCGGTAACCGGTGCTGTAACATACCGCGAGCTGGCGATCGAGGCCGGTGCGACACTGGACGGTAAAGTCAGCCCGATGGCCGCCGCCGGTGCAGCTCATGCGGAAACCCCGAAAAAAGCAATGGCGCCGCGCAATGACAATAGTGGCCGTGAAGACGCCGCCGAAACCGGTAGTGAGCTGCCGTTCGGTGGTGATGCCCGCGCCGCCGCGGCAGAGTAAGACGTAGCATGAAGCTGCGCCTGCCGCCGTGTATGCAGGCAGGATGGACTGGATGAAGAAACACAAAAGCGCAAAACAAAAACTCACCGTAGCGTATCGCTGGCTGAGGCGCCGGCGCTATGTGCCGCACGCTGTTTTGCTCTTTTGTGCTCTCATCGTACTGCCGCTTGGCATTGTCGCCGGTACCAGACTTTCCGATGTGATTTCGACCAACAGGGCGCTTGCGGCAACGCGGGCCATGGTGCCGGAACATTCGATCCTGGAAGTCATGTCAGCGCAGGAAAGGGCGGCTCATGCCACGGTGCTAAGCGCCCTCGTACTGGAAGACCCTGACAGGCTTTTCCAGTTAATCGGCAATGATTTGCTGGTCATGTTCGATACGCCGGATTTGCGGCGCGGCGAGGGGGCAGCGCAAATCTGGCAGTACCGGACGGCGCGCTGTGTCGTCGACTTGTTTTTCGAGCCGGGCGATGCGGAAGGGGCCGTTATTGCCCATTACGAGATTCGCCCGCGCCGGGTGGCGGCCTTTACCGTCGAAAATCCTCACAAAGAGCCAATTGATGCTTCTGCCTGCCTGAATGACTTGTATAGCCAGAGTACGCTTTAGAGTCAGGCCGTTTTTTCTTCATATCCGCACAAATCACAGACCGGGCATTCTGCGCATTTTGGCTTGCGCGCGGTGCATGTATAGCGGCCGTGCAGGATCAGCCAGTGATGCGCATGTAGTTTGAATGCGTCGGGGATGGCTTGTTCCAGGGCCGCTTCAACCTTGTCCGGCGTCTTGCCGGGCGCAAGGCCGGTACGGTTTGAAACCCGGAAGATGTGGGTGTCGACGGCGATTGTCGGCTGGCCGAATGCCATATTCAGCACGACATTGGCGGTTTTGCGCCCGACCCCCGGCAGCTTGACCAGTGCATCACGATCCGGCGGCACGGTGCTGTCATGCGCGGTGATCAGGATTTCAGAGAGTGCGACAACGTTTTTGGCTTTGCTGTTGAACAGGCCGATCGTCTTGATATAGCCACGCACTTTATCTTCGCCGAGCGCGACCATCTTTTCCGGTGTGTCGGCGGCGGCGAACAGGGCGGGCGTTGCTTTATTCACGCTGACATCCGTGGCCTGCGCCGAAAGCACCACGGCAACCAGCAGGGTAAACGGATTGGTGTAATTCAACTCGCCTTTGGGTTCGGGATTGAGCTTTTGCAGGCGGCTAAAGAATTCGTGTATCTGTTTTTTTGTCATGCCTTGATATGAAGACAGAGGTTTCAAGGAATTACAAGTCGCGGGATTTGCTTTTAGGCAATTTATTATGTATATAAACGTGTTTTAAGGGATTTGTTTATGGATGAAAAGTTGGTGCAGCATTTCAGAGGGCGGCAAAAGGTGGAAAATCATCCTATTCCTGTTAGCCGTGACATGATTGCCGATGAAGAGAAAACCCGGCATGCTGATCTTTCCGGTATTTCGCAGTGGCACAGTGACACCATAAAGACTGTTCAAAGGTTGGTTGATGAGGCGCAGAAAGAGTGTGACTTCAATGTGACCTTTCTTCTTGATACTGGCAGTAAGGCATGTTCGTTGTGCTCTCTTTTACTCGAAGTGTCTCCCGATCATGGCGGGACAATGAAAGGAACAGAAGGCGGGCTTGCTTTTTCTGTTTTTTACCGTTTTCAAATCAGGCATGGGTTGAGTTTTGGCAAAGGTTTTGTGCCGCGAATTTCAATGGATATCCGCCAAGGGTGGTTGGGAAACGCGGTTGATATTTCGCATCGGGACAGCCTTGGTCTGAAACACCGTGACGTGACGTTCGATATAACCGATCCGGCAGAACAAGACCGATTTAAGGCCGCGATTACGCAATGGAAAGATATAGAGGTGCAGCAGATGTTTGAGAGATTGCCCCGGATGAAAGCGGCTGTTGATGAATTCATGGTCGGGATGGGGAACGTTGCAGAAATACAAGACGGATGTTGTAGCCGGGCCGGCGGCTGTTCGCCTAAGCTTTAAGGGTTAACAGGCGAGCGAATAGTTCGTGTATAGCGGTTTGCTTCATGGTGTTTTCATATGCGCGCAGCAGGATGAAAGACGTTTTTGCAAAATGGACACAGACGGCAAATGCCCATAATATCATATGCCGGGATCGTGATCCTGAGCGGTTTCACTATAGGACGACCTGATGAAAAAAACAAACAGGCTTGCCGGGGCATTAACGGCCCTTTTTACCATGCTGGCGGCACCGGCGGCGGATGCGGACAATATGGTTGATCCGGTGGCATTGCGCGAAGACCAGATGAATATGCGCTATTTCCTGTTCGAAACCGATTTTAATCTTGCCGACCTGACTGTCAGCGTACATCGCGGCAGCTATGACGAGGTTCTGGGTGTTCAGTGCGAGTGGCGGGGAACGGCTTCTATCGGCCTGCTGGGCGGTTATGTGCGTATCAAGGATGTTGCCGTGGACCGCTGCGAACAAAAACCGCTCGACCCGGCCTGGGCAAACAGCCTGCCGGAAGAATCCTACGATGATTTTATGGGGCCGGGCGTTTTGCGCGTAACCTTTGATCCGGCGACGAATACGGTGACCGAGCACTTTACCTCGCCTCGTACAGAGCAGGGTCTGGCCCATTTCAACCAGCGTGTCTGGGACCTTAAAAACGGCCGGGTTTGCCTGAGCGCAGAAGAACGCCAGCAGGTTACCAATTGGCGTGGCGTAGAAGTTGACAGATACGTGCGTAGCGGCGACAAGGGCTGTTACGATATGCCTGATAATGAATATGCGCGCGACTTGATCGCGCGGCATGCGCGGTAGGCCGCTACATCTTGATGATGACATAGGAAGAGTATTGACAGAGGCTAAAATAGTTTTATGCTCAGCCACAATATTGACTGCAATTATGAAATTATTAGGAGATTAGTATGACACGTTATGGTTTTGCCGGAGCCCTTTTGGGAGCTTTTGCCCTGGCTGCGCCGGCATTTGCGGCGGATACGCCACCTGCGACTGTGGAGGGGAAGGTGGATAAGCCGGTAGCTTTTGTAGATGAGGCAATGAAGACACGATTGTTTCTTCTTGTAGATGACTACAACAGACAAACAAGAACACTAAATGTTGAGCGTGCCCGCTATGACGATGTTGTAGGGGTCCAGTGCGAATGGCAAGGCACAGCTGTTGTAGATTCTGAAGATCGTATTACCGTGGATATCAAGAATCATGCATGCGCCCAGCAGGAGATTGATCCGGCGCTGGATGGCGGTGAGCGTATCGATATGGCTAACAGATTTGGGCCACGTGATGTAACGGTTGCGTTTGATGCTGCCAACAATGTGATTACAGAAACAGGGTCGACTGGACGGACAGAGCTGGGAGTCACCAGTTCTTACGAACGTGCATGGAATCTCGATGACGGTACAGTGTGCATTACTGCGCAGGAAGGCCAGTTTGTTCCTGATGGTGAGGACGGCGAAACTTATAATAATTACTATGAGGTCGATATAGGCTGCTACGATTTTCCTGATAATGAACATGTACGCGACCTGATCGCAAAACATGCGCCGGGCGTGTCTCTTCCTTAATCGTGCGGACATTGTGTATGCAACGCGCCCGCCAAAACGGGCGCGTCTTTTCTTATGGGCGCGATGCCAAGAAACGGGTTGGCGTGCCGGCCCGTGCGGGCTATTGATAACGCATGATGCATGCCGATCAAATTATTGCCGAGTCGATTGATTATCTTGTGGCCCATTACCGCGACCAGCCCGATCTGGCTTTTTTGGCGCAGCGGGCGGGGTATGAGGCCACTCATTTCCAGAAGCTTTTCAGCCAGAAGGCAGGAATAAGCCCCAAGAGGCTGATTCAATATATGAATATGCGTCATGCCCGTGATTTGCTGGCAGGCGGTGCGCCTATGCTGGCGGCGGCCCATGAAGCCGGCCTGTCCGGCGGCGGGCGGTTGCACGACCTGTTTGTCACCTGTGAAGCGGTCACGCCCGGCGATGTGCAGCATAAAGGGCGTGGCCTGACCGTAACTTATGGCTTTCATCCGACGCCGCTCGGGGAGATCATGATCGGGCAGACAATGCGCGGAGTCTGTTACCTGGGCTTCCTGATCGACGAAAATCGAGACGACCCGTTTCAAAAAATGAGGCGGCATCTTCCTGAAGCTGATTATATTTTGGATAACAGTGCGATAGCGGAAACAGCTCAGAAAATTATCGCGATCTGGATCGGGCGGGCGCCGGATCAGCCGCGGCTGACCCTGATCCTGCACGGCACCAATCTGCAGCTGCAGGTCTGGCAGGCGCTGCTGCGTATTCCCTGCGGTGAAACCGTGACTTATGGGGAGATCGCCCGCGATCTGGGCCGGCCGAAAGCGGCGCGGGCGGTGGGAAATGCGGTGGGCGCCAACCCTGTTTCACTGCTGATCCCCTGTCACCGGGTTATTCGCGGCACCGGTATCATCGATAATTACGGCTGGGGCAGCCCGCGTAAAAAACTGATTTTGGGGATGGAAGGCGCGTTACAGGCGGATACCCCGCAGACTGAATCACAGGCCGAGCACGTCGCGCATGCCGTAGAGGCCCGGCGCCTGATCCTTTGCCCACAGTGCCGCACGGATAGCGCCCCTGGCGAATAAAGCGCGGTTAGTGGCTTTGTGGCCGAGTTCCAGCCGCTCGCCATCGGCGAAAAACGTGACCGTATGTTCGCCGACCACATCACCGCCGCGCTGGACTGCAAAGCCGATTCCGCCCGGCTCCCGTTCGCCGCCGCGGTCAAGTACCGGATCAAGCGTAGTGCCGCGCCCGCTTGCGGCCGCTTTGCCGAGTGCCAGCGCTGTGCCGGACGGGGCGTCAATCTTGTGGCGGTGATGGCTTTCAGCGATTTCGATATCCCATTCTTCGCCCAGCCGGGCTGCGGCCTGTTCCACCAGCGCCAGCAGGAGATTGACCCCGACGCTCATATTCGCCGCATAGACGATGGCGGTTTCCTTTGCCGCGTCGCGCAGTTCTTTTTCCTGTGCCGTGTCAAGGCCGGTGGTCCCGATCACAAGCGGCTTATGCTGCTTGGCGGCGAGCCATACATGCTGGGCCGTGACCTCGGGCAGGGTAAAATCAATAACGACGTCGCTACGTTCAAATAAATCGGCCTGGTCTTCGGTGACATAATAATCAGCATCTTTCGGGTGGCCGGGCCGGATGGTGCCGCCTGCCAGTTCGATGCCGGGGCCGAAATGGCGCGCTTGCAGCTCTTTGACAATCAGGCTGCCGACACGCCCGTAACTGCCGGCTACGCCGATTTGCGCCGTGCCGGAGAGCGCGCCTGCGCCTTCGCTGTCTGTCGCCAGTCTGATCATGCTGGTGTTATATCCGACTTGACGGCGAAAGAAAAGGGGGATAATTATATGAAAAAATAAAAGGAGCCTCTGACATGGAACGCAGAGTCATTCCGTTTACCGGCGCAGCGGCGGTGCGAAACCGCAAGGCACAAGGCCCGATGCAGGTCATAACCGGCACGGTTACATCCGTGACTGATCTCAGTCATCTGAGCGCCGTGGCTTTTGGCGTGCAAAGCGGTAGCCGGGAACATTTATTCTGGATATCGACAGTGCCGCAGGGCGAGGACCCCGATTACCGGCGGCCCTTGCCGGGCGAGACTGTAAGGCTCTGGTTCAATGAATCTGCCAAAACGCTCGATGTTGGCGGCCAACCGGCACAGGGCGTGGCCGAGATACAAAACCTGTCCAATGATGAAGAACAGGCGGCGTTTGCCTGGTTTGCGCGGCAAAAAGACGGCCCGGCCACTTATCATCTGCGTTCCCGGATTTTCTGAAACTCTGGCGCGATCACTCCGATCGCAAACATGAGTTGGCTATCCTCGATCGGCAAATGGAGGCACAACGCCAAGGCCACACACAACGCCTTGAAGAAATACATGTGCAGGCCGATATCGCCGAGAGCAATGCCCTGTACAGCCACGCCAGTCAGCCGAGTGGCGTCAAATGGGTTGAGGCTTTACGTGCCTCTGTACGCCCAATCATCACATATGCGTTCTTCATTTTGTTCGCTACCGTCAAAACCGCTGCTTTGTTTAAATTATTGGATCAGGGAGTCGATTTGACCTCCGGACTGATTGCCGTGTGGGATGGCGAAACGCAGGCGTTATTTGCGGCTGTGATGTCCTTCTGGTTTGGTCAGCGTGCCTTGTCAAAATTCCGCTCAAATCCTTGAAAAATAGCATCTTATTCACTTGATAAGCGCTTGGAATGAAGCGTTACTGTGATTGTAAAAAGAAATTGAAAACAAGGAGATAACATAATGAGCAAACTATTTTGACCTTGCCCCCTAAAGTCGGTCCATATTGAGAGTGAGGAATTGGTTTATAAG
>CAYUKA010000027.1:0-28775 GCA_964445195.1 uncultured Micavibrio sp.
GGTGACCCAGCCGACATCGGCGGTGCACCAGAACACTTCGCCCGGCTTGTAATCGAAAACCAGCTCATGCGTGAGCGAGGTATAGACCATATAGCCGCCGGTTGTGTGTAGCACGCCCTTCGGCTTGCCGGTGGAGCCGGAGGTATACAGAATAAAGAGCGGGTCTTCGGCATTCATCTCTTCGCACGGGCAGTCATCGCTCTGCTCGTCGACCAGCTCGTGCCACCAGATATCGCGGGCATCATCCCAGCCGGTGTCGCCGCCGGTATGTTCAAGCACCAGCACGGTCTTTACATCCGGGCAGTCTTTCAGCGCTTCATCGACATTGTTTTTCAGCGGTATGGTTTTGCCGCCGCGTACGCCTTCATCGGCGGTGATGATGGTTTCTGATTCACAATCGAGTATCCGGTCGCGCAGCGAGTCCGGCGAAAACCCGCCAAACACAACAGAGTGGATCGCGCCGATCCGGGCGCAGGCCAGCATGGCATAGGCCGCTTCCGGCACCATCGGCATGTAAATCGTCACCCGGTCGCCTTTCTTGACGCCGCGCGCCTTTAGAGCATTGGCGAGGCGGCTGATCTCATCTTTCAATTCGCCATAGGTGATGATCTTGTCGATTTCCGGATTATCGCCTTCCCAGATAATCGCGGTTTCATTGGCCTTGGCCGGCAGGTGGCGGTCCACGCAGTTATAACAGGCGTTTAGCACGCCGTCGGCGTACCAGCGGATCGACAACTCATCGGCTTTGAAATTGGTGTCCTTGATCCGGGCCGGCGTTTTGAACCAGTCGATGCGCTGTGCCATGTCGGCCCAGAATCCTTCCGGGTCTTTGACGGAGCGCTGATACATCTCTTCATATTGTTGTGCGCTGATATGCGCGCCGCGCGCTATATCGTCTGACGGGGGGAATATTTCGGCATGTAGATCAATTTTTTCTGCGGGCTGACTCATGCTGGCAGTCTCCTTCATCTATAAGCATAAAAAAACTAGAGACTCTTCTGTAGCACAGTTCATCAGGCTTGTGGACAACAGCTTGTTGTGCGGCGCACACCGGGGCGGAAGCTTACTGAAACAGCTCAAGCCGCCTGGTTGCCTGATCGCCCCACAGCTCTTCCAGCCGCTGGTCGCGGCCGCAATTCCAGCGATAGAATTTATAGCGCAGTTCGTTCTTTTTGTAATAGTCCTGGTGATACTCTTCAGCCTCATAAAAAGCGGCGTTTGCGTTGATGGCCGTGGCAACCGGTGCCTCAAGGCGGGCGGCAATCAAAGCCGCCGACGCTTCGGCCAGGGTCTTTTCTTCCTCATTGCCGTAAAAGATCGCGCTGCGGTAACTTTCGCCCTTGTCGCAGAACTGACCGCGCGCATCAAGCGGATCAACATTGGCCCAGTAAATTTCGAGCAGGTCTTCATAGGCCAGTACAGAGGGGTCGTAGGTTACGCGGACCACTTCATAGTGGCCGGTACCGCCGGCTGTGACCTGTTTATAGGTCGGGTTTGCGGCGGTGCCGCCGCTATAGCCGGAGACGGCCTCAATCACGCCGTCATGTCGTTCGAAGTCTTTTTCAATACACCAGAAGCAGCCCGCGGCGAATATGGCTTGTTTCGTCTCTGTTTCCGCATTCTGCGCATGTGCGCCGATGGCAAAGGTCAGCAGTAGTACGTAAGCGATGATTGATCCCATGAATAAACGCATGATCTGTTCCTCATTTTGCTTTCATATAGCTATTCGTGCAGCGTAAGAAAAGGTTACAGATATGATTAGGTCCTGAGCCTAATCGCCGGCCGCCGGGCACCGCGGCAGGGCCGTATTTTTCTGCGCCCGGCGGAAGACGATAATCGCGACCCCGGCGATGGCGATCACACCGCCGGCCAGCATGCGCCCGGTGACAATTTCATCAAGAATCAGGATCGCCAGTACGACGGCACAGACCGGAAGCAGCAATGTAAACGGCGAAAGCAGGCTGAGCGGTGTGCGGGTGAGGAGTTGCTGCCAGATCACGTGCGAGGCGCTGACCAACAGCACCTGGAAGGCAAAAACCGCAGTCAGTAGCTGCCAGTCAGCATCGGGGAGCGTGGTCCAGCTCTGCCCGCCATCGGGAATGAATGAGGCGGCGAATACGAACGGAAAAGCGATGCCGTTGAGCAGGCACAAAAATGTCAGCGGTTCGATCGGCGGCAGGGTCTTCATCTTCATAAAGGCCAGCGAGACGCAGAAGGTTGAAGCGATCAGGATCCAGAAGCCTGTTGCCGAAAATCCGGCAGCGTCATCGCCATACATAATGGCAATACCGCCGATCCCGAGTGCGATGCCGAACCAGCTGCGCCAGCCGATCTTCTCACTGAATACCAGCAACCCGATCAGGGTTGAAAAAATAATCTGCGTCTGCAACAGGATCGCGGTCAGGCCGGCCGGCAGGTAAGCCATGCCGATAAACAGCAGGCTGTGATGTAACGCGCCCATCATGATCGCAATGACCACCATCCGCATGAACAGGTCCCGGCCCGGCCAGCGAAAAAACGGCAGGCAGGCCAGCGCTGTCAGGCCGAAGCGCAAAGCGATGGCAGTTAAGGGTGGGATTTCGTTGACAGCAAATTTGATGGCGATGACGTTACCGGCCCAGATTACGATTACCAGCAGGGCCAGGAGAATATCACGGTTGTTCATAACGCTTTACAGCCCGGCCATTTTGCAGATGACCTGCCATTCTTGATCGGTGACCGGGCAGACGGATAGCCGCGATTGCTTGACAAGCGCCATGTCCTGTAAGTCTGGATGTGCCTTGATATCGGCCAATGTCACGGGCGCGGGGACGGTTTTGAGGGCCTTAAAATCAACCATGCCAAAACGGCCCGACTCATCGGTGTGATCGGGGTAATGCTCTTTGACCACTTCGACGATGCCGACAATGCGTTTTTCATCAACCGAGTGGTAGAAAAAAGCCTGATCACCTGTTTTCATAGCTTTCATATTGTTATTGGCCTGGTAATTACGCACGCCGTCCCAGTGTTCGACGCCCTTTTTGAGGTGGTCGTCCCAAGACCAGGTATTTGGTTCTGATTTCACAAGCCAATATGCCATGCAGCGATCATAGCGCGCTTTTGCGATTTTTCCAGCCTTGTTATCAGGCGCCGCGCCTAAAATTTGACTTTTTATAATCACGCAGGCAAAGTAAGCCCTCTTTTCATATGATATAACTTTGGGAAGCGTATGATGGCAGCAAAGAATCAGGATCGTAATCTTAATAAGGCCATGGCGGATAAGACGGCGGCCTTGTTGCAAGGACAGCTGGCGCAGACCGTTACGCATCTGGACCCTTTGACTGTCGCTGCGGTCCGGCAATGCCTCGTCCAGACTTATGCGCGCTATTATTCAGACCTTATGAACGGTGCTCCCGAAGATGTGAGTGAGACAGCCGCGATTGAGCTCCGGCAGGTCTATGTGGCCGATGCGCTGTCCCATATGGGTTACGCCCTTCACAAGCTCTATCAGGATGAGGTCGAGCCGGTGTGCCGTGACTATTTCGGCCCGGCCTTTGGTAGTCGCGAGCGCATGCTGGGACGGATCGCGATGAATGAGGACGGCATGACGCCTGATCTGGCGCGGGCGCTGGCCTATGCCGACGGGATTGCGGCGGCGCTGGGTACCTTTGAAACGCTGGCGGTGCTTGAAGGCGGCATGCAGGAAGCGTTTCACCGCCATGGCGGTGTGGCATTGCCGGAACTGACAACACTGCAGAGTGTGGCGCAGGCGCGTGAAGGGTATTTGGACCTGATCCTGACACAGCAAAGTGCCGGTGTTGCCGTGGCGTCAACCGAACCATCGTCTGATGCACCGCGCGTGTTACATTAGGAGATCGGGCTGGAATCTGCCGGGTTTAATGGCCTTCGGGGCGTAGCGGCCGTTCCAGCATTTCATCAATCGCTTCGTCAATCGGGCGTTTCTCGGCGACGCATTTATAAACGATTTCGGCAATCGGCATATCGACGGCATGTTTGCGGGCCATGGTCATCAGCGCGGCAGCGGTATGCACGCCTTCGGTCACGGCTTTTCCCTGCCGTTCGCTCATAACCTCTTCCAATGCCGCGCCCTCGCCAAGCTTGACGCCGAGTGAATAGTTCCGTGACTGCAGTGAAGAACAGGTCAGCATCAGGTCGCCGACGCCGCACATGCCCATTAATGTTTCTTTGCGCGCTCCCATGGCAGCGGCCAGCCGGCTCATTTCCGCCAGCCCGCGTGTCAGCAATGCCGCACGGGCGCTTTCACCAAGCCCGCGGCCCATAACGGCGCCGCAGGCAATGGCGATCACATTTTTGACCGCGCCGCCGATTTGCGCTCCCAGCATATCGTCGGTGATATAGGGGCGGAGATGACGGCTCGCCAGGCCTTCGCGGATTTCCTGCGCGACGTCTTTGTCTTTCGCGGCAATCGTTACAGCGCTCGGCAGGCCGCGGACGATCTCGGCGGCAAAGGTCGGACCGGTCAGGATCGCGATGGTCGCGTTTGGCACTTCCTCTTCCGCAACCTGCGACATCAGCAGGCCTGACTCCAGCTCAATTCCTTTGGCGCAGATCACGACCGGCTTGCCTTCGGCGATATCGCCTTTCAGGGATTCAAGCGTACTGCGTACGAACTGTGCCGGTGTGACAACCAGCAACGTGTCGCAATCGGCCGTTTTTGACAGGCTGTCGGTCGCGGTAATCGCTTTATTGAGCGTCAGCCCTGGCATGAAAAGTGCGTTTTCATGGCGTGTGTTGACAGACTCAACGACCTCTGGTTCGCGCGCCCACAGCAGCACCTCGCAGCCCCCGTCTGCCAGACACTGCGCCAGGGCTGTGCCCCACGCGCCTGCGCCGATAATGCCGATTTTTTGCATGAAAGTCCCTCTTACTCGTTTACTTCAGTCTTACCGCTTCTTACGCTCGTTCCTGTTCCGGGTCAAGCGGCCAACGCGGTCGCGCTGAAATATCGAAACCGTCGGTCATGCCCCGTTGCAGTCGTTCGATCCCCGCCCAGGCGATCATCGCGGCGTTATCGGAGCATAACGCATGCGGCGGTGCGCTGAAAGACATACCGTGGTCCGCCGCCAGCCCGCTCAGCCGGGCCCGGATCGCCCGGTTGGCAGCGACACCGCCGGATACGACCAGCGCCGGGGTTTTGGTTTGTGCGCCGTAAGTCTCCATAAAACCGCGCATGGCAACCGCGCAGCGCTCGGCCATGGTATCGCAGACAGCCTGCTCCAGCGCACAGCACAGCATGCCGACATCATCCATGATCAGCGGCCCGGCCGGTAATTTATCCACATGAGTGCGCACGGCGGTTTTAAGCCCGGAAAAGGAAAAATCGCAGCCGGGCCGGCCTTTGAGCGGGCGGGGCAGCGGGAATCGCGCTTCCGCCTCTGCGGTGGTGCCGCCAGCTTCCCTGTATCTTTGCGCCGCTTTCTCAATCTGCGGCCCGCCGGGATAAGGCAGGCCCATCAGCCGGGCCGCCTTGTCGAAACATTCACCGGCGGCATCATCGATTGTTGTTCCCCACAGGCGGTAGCGCCCGACATCTTCGGCGGCCAGAATCTGGGTATGACCGCCTGAAACCAGTAATAGCAAGTAAGGAAACGCCAGCCCGTCTGTGAGGCGTGGCGTTAATGCATGACCCTCCAGATGATTCACGCCGATGAAGGGCAGGCCGCGCGCGGCGGCAATGGCTTTGCCGGTCATCATCCCGACCATGACCCCGCCGATCAGGCCGGGGCCGCAGGTCGCGGCGACGCCGTCAAGTTTATCCACCGGCGTATCCGCATCCTCCAGCGCCGCCGCGATAAGCCTGTGTAAATGCTCCAGGTGCGTGCGTGCGGCAATTTCCGGCACGACGCCGCCAAAGGCGCGGTGCTCCTCAAGCTGGCTCAGCAGCAGGTTCGCATGGATAGTGCCGTCACTGTCAACGACAGCGGCGGCGGTTTCATCACAGCTTGTTTCAATGCCTAGAACTTTCATACGGTCCTCTATATAACGGTAAATATTCGTCATGCATAATGAAAGTGGCTAAAGGGATGAAACGAATACGGCTTGGCACGCGCGGCTCGAAACTCGCGCTGGCGCAGGCAGAGATGGTGGCGGCGGCGCTGGCCGGGGCCCATCCGGCAGCGGATGTCGAAATTGTCACCATTCAGACCTCCGGTGAATGGGCGCCCGGGCAGGGCGAAGTCCGCCTGTCTGAAGCGCAGGGCGGCAAAGGCCTGTTCGCCAGGGAGATCGAACAGGCTTTGCTGGCCGGTGACATTGATTGCGGTGTCCACTCGATGAAAGATATGGATTCGGCCCTGCCCGCAGGGCTGGCGATTGATCACATGTTGCCGCGCGCAGACCCGCGCGATGCGTTTTTGGCCAATGACTATGAAAATCTTGCTGCCCTGCCTGCCGGGGCGCGGGTCGGCACCGCCAGCCTGCGGCGGCAGGCCTTTGTCCTTTCCCGGCGGCCTGATCTGAAAGTCGTGCCGTTCCGCGGTAATGTACCGACACGGATCGACAAGCTGCGCAGCGGTCAGGTCGAGGCGACAATCCTGGCGCTGGCCGGGCTGAAACGGCTGGGTCTTGAGCACGAGGCGGCGTCCGTTCTGGAGCCGGCGGATATGCTGCCCTCGGCCGGGCAGGGGGCGATTGGCATTGAAACCCGTATCAATGACAAACCGGTGCGCGATCTGCTGTCACGATTGCATTGCCGTGAAACGGGTTTTCGCGTTAAGGCCGAGCGGGCGGCGCTGGCGGTGCTTGACGGGTCCTGCCGGACGCCGGTCGGTGCCTATGCCGTTTTTAACGGGGATACGCTGCACCTCGCCGTGACCGTCTGTTCGCCGGACGGGCGGCAGATTTATGAAGAAAGCTCTTCGGCGGTTGTGTCGGGCGATGGAAAGGCACAGGCGCTGGGCCAGGCTGTGGGTGAGACTCTCAGGCAGCGGGTTGATCCTGCGATCCTGGCATGAGCAGCGGCAGTGTCCTGATCACCCGGCCGCGTGCACAGGCGCAAAGCCTGGCAGAGGAGCTTGGCCGGCGCGGCTATACGTTGCTGATTGAGCCGCTGCTGGAGATTGTGCCGCTTTCTGCCGCGTTACCTGATTTATTAGCTTATCAGGCCCTTGTGTTTACCAGCGCTAATGCCGTGCGTGTTCTGGCCGGGATGAGTGAAGACCGCAGCCATATTGTCTACACGGTCGGGCGGCAGACGCAGGAAGCGGCGCGTGAGGCGGGGTGGCGGGTTGTTAAAAGCGCCGATGGCGATGCGGCAGACTTGTCTGCGTTCCTGGCAACCGAAAGCTTGCAGCCGGATCGACCGCTCCTGCATGTTTGCGGCGTTGATGTGGTCCGGCCGTTGATAGCGCCGGGCCTCATGATCGAAGCTGTGCCGGTTTATAAAGCCGAAGCGGCGACGGCGCTGAGTGATGAATGCCTGCGGCGGCTTGATTGCGGCGGGATTGATACAGCGCTGTTTTTCTCGCCGCGCACGGCAACAACCTTTGCAACGCTGCTGGAAAAGCACGAGCGTACGCAGGCTGTGAGTACAATAAAAGCCTTGTGTCTGAGCGATTCGGTGGTAAAGTCCCTGATGAATTTGCCATGGCAACACGTACAGGCGCCGCAGCGCCCGGATACAGGGGATTTTCTGGCATTATTGCCGCCTGTTGCCACAGGGTGAATAGAGCATGACATGGCTGTTTAATCTTATAAACGTACGGGGATATAAATGATGGCTGAAAAGAACGGCGAAGGCGCAATTGACAATGCCGCGGAAGTGATTGAGCGGTTTGGCGGCATCCGGCCGATGGCAACCAAGATGGATGTGCCGGTGACGACTGTGCAAGGCTGGAAAAAGCGTGGTGTCATCCCCGGCAACCGCCGCGACCAGGTTATTGAAGCCGCGCAAAGCAACGATATTGATTTATCCGGTCTTGTTGCCGGGGCGGCCAATGAGAATAGTGCCGGAGAGGTTCGTGTTACTGAAACTCTTGATCAGGATAACGGCTTTGAAGCGGCGCCGGCCGCCACACCGCGTACTGAGTCAGTGATCCATGCACGACAGCGCGACGAGAATGACGATGATGTCATTACCAACAATGCGGCGATGATGGAGCAGATGCGGCAGGCGCAGTCGCTGACATTTACGAAAAGCGCCTGGTTTTCAGTGGGGCTGGTCGTTTTCGTGACACTGATCGCCGCATTGTTGCTGTGGCCCAGCAAGCAGCAGATTGACCGCAATACCGATGAAATCACCCGGCTGAATGGTGAAATCGCGGCTGTCACCGACCGGCAGTCTTTTTTCGGGACTCTGATCCCGGACGATCTGGAGGCGCGTTTCAGCGAAATTCGAAACCGTACGCAACAAATCCAGGACCAGGTGACAACGATCAGCCAGCGCGCCGAGGAGATCATGAGCGATGTCACGGATCCGGCTGTGCCGATGGGAACCCGTATCGAACGGCTTGAGGGGCATATCACGGAATTGGCCGGGCCGTCGCAGCTAACCGGCATGCTGCAAAAGGTACAGGAGTGGCAGCAGACTGCCGAAGGCCAGACATTGTTATCAGGCGCCATGACGGATCTGAACGCCCTGATTCAGGGGGTGGATCAGGAGGGCGGTGATCTGGAGCAGGCGCTGCAACAGGCGCAGGGCGAAGACGATGCGCTGGGCGAAGTGTTGCAGGGTGTGGCGCCGCAGGATCTGCAGGCGGCGGCGCTGTTGCTCGGCCTGGCGCAGTTCCGCAGTTCCCTGAACCGCAGCGCGCCGTTCGAGGAAGACCTCGCCCTGATGCAGAGAATGATCGGCAATGAAGAGAGCAACCCCGAACTGGCGGCGGCGATCGAGCGTCTGGCGCCGCGGGCCGCCAGCGGCGTGCTGACGCCGGAGGGGCTCAGCAATGAGTTTCGCGGTCTTGCCGGCGATGTTGTGGTCTCGTCGCTGAAAGGTGAAGAGGTTTCCATACAGGAGCGTGCGCGGGCGCGCTTTAATAATGTCCTGCAGGTTGAAAAGGATGGCGAACTGCTGACCGGCACTGATACGCAGGCCGCTGTATTGCGCGCGCAGCGCCATCTTGACGAAGGCAACATCCAGGCGGCCATTGCCGAGTTGCAGAGCCTTGAGGGTGAGGCCGCGCAAACCGCGCAGCCCTTTATCAACGAGGCGGAAATGACGCTGATTGCCGAGCAGTTGCAGGGCATGTTTACCGAGAGCGCAATCCGCGACCTTATCGGCGGCGGCGGCGGCTTAGCGGGGACTGGGGGCGGTCTGTCCTTGCCTGATATCGGCGCTGCGGCCCCGGATCTTCAGGCTCTGATCGGCGAGGTCCGGAACCTGGCGCCGCGCCGTGTGATCAGCAGCGGTGATTCCAGCTTTCGCATTCTTGAACGGCAGCCTGAATTTGCGCCGGAACTGCAGCTGCCTGAATGAGCGGGTTTGAATAGCGCTGGTCATGGCGCTGACGCTGGCGTAGAATGACAGGGTATGTGACCTGCCCATCCGAAGGACGCCGTCAACATGTTCCATGCCTTCTGGTTTGCCGTAAAAATTGCACTGTTTGCGCTGGCCGCACTGTGGGTCGCGCAGCGTCCCGGCACGGTCCAGATCGAGTGGCTTGAGTATAACATTCAGGCGCATGTCGGGCTGGTGCTGCTGGCGTTGCTGGTGGCAGTGATCCTGATCCTGTTTCTTCACCGGGCCGTTTTTGCCGTGGCGCGCCTGCCGCAGGTCTATCGCCATAAACAGGCTCTTAAAAACAAAGATAAAACCTACCGGACAATTGTACAGGGCCTGTCGGCCGTTGCCGCCGGTGATGCTGATAAAGCGACGGCACAGGCCGATAAGGCACGGGCGTTAAACCCGGACGATAAAGGCCTGTCGTTATTGCTTGAGGCGCAGGCCGCGCGGCTGCGCGGTGAGGAGGATGTTGCCCGCGCTTGTTTTCAAAAACTTCTTGATCACAAGGATACCGCGTTTCTGGGGCTGCGGGGCCTGCTGGTCAATGCTCTTGAAAGCGGCAATACCGGCCGGGCACTGGTGCTGGGGCAAAAGGCGCTGGCGATGCACCCCCGTCAGGAATGGGTGATCCGGCTGGTTTATGATCTCGAGGTACAGGAGCGGCAATGGGAAAGCGCCGAACGCACCCTGCGCAAAGCGCGGCTGGCCGGTATCATTGACGAAGACAAGGCGCACAAGGACCGGCTGGCGATGTTGATCGGCCATGGCGATGACCTGCTGGACCAGGGGCAGTCGGGCAAGGCGCTGGCGCTTTATAAAAAAGCGCACAAGCTTGATCCGGCATTTGTGCCGGCGGCGCAGCGGCTGGCGGCCCGCCTGATTGAGACCAGGAAAAACCGTGCGGCGCGGACAGTCATTGAGCGGAGCTGGAAACAAAGTCCGCACCCGGACCTGGCGGCACTGTGGGAGCAGTTAACACCGGCCGGTAAGCGGAGCGAGATTTCAACCCGTGTGCGCTGGGCCGAAAAACTGGTGGCGATAACGCCGGATAGCGCCGAAGCGCAGCTGGCCGCGGCGCAGGCTGCGCTGGACGCCGATTTATGGGGCGAGGCGCGGCAATATCTCAACATGGCCGAGCAGATTGCGCCTTCGGCCCGGCTGTACCGGCTTTACGCGCGGCTGGAAGAGCGGGCCGGTGATCCGGACGAGGCGCATAGATGGTTGGCGAAGGCGGCGGATGCGCCGGCGGACAAGGTCTGGACTTGCCGGGAAAGCGGCCAGGTTTACGAGCGCTGGCTGCCGGTGGCGCCGCCGCATGGCAGCTTTAATACGGTTATCTGGGATGTGCCGCGGGCGCGGCCGCTGCTTCTGCCGGAAACCCGCATGCCGGAAAACGAGTTGCTGATTACGGCGCGTTAAACCTCACAGCCCTATCGTTTTTCCCAGCTATAATGTCTCTATGACGATACCGCTGGTGCGGCTGTATTTGAAGCCGTCGGTGAGCGGGAATTTCTCGTAGCTCTCGCGCCGCAGGGCTGGCGCATGCTGTTCTATATATGTTTCGAATTTTCCACGATCATCGAATTTATATTGTATGTCGTAAGTTATACCAATGTCGTTTTCATTTTCAGGGTCGCGGTGAATCAGCAGGGCTTCAGTGGCCCCGGCTTGCTTGATGGCCGGAATATGCTCGTTTTTCATCCAGGCCAGCCAGTCCTCTTCAACTGACCGGTATTGGATAAATACGGTGACGGTGTAAATAATTGTGCTCATCTCATCCTCTCATCCTCAAAACCGGTTTAATGAACAAAAGCCCGGCCAGAAAGCCGCCAATATGGGCCGCCCAGGCGATCGCGCTGCCATCCGGGCCGCCGGTCATGCCGAACAGGATTGAAATGACGATCCATAGCCCGGCGAATGGCCAGATGCCGTAGCGGCCCAGCGGGATGCGCCCCTGCTGTTGCAGCATGATCAGCACGGCGGCAAACAGGCCGCTGACCCCGCCCGAAGCGCCGATCATCATAGTCTCCGAAAAGGGCGATAGCAGAAGATGGATCAACGCGGCGGCCAGTGCGCAGGCGACAAACAGGATTAACAGCCGCCGGCCGCCCATCCATTTCTCGACACCGGCGCCAAAGGCTGTCAGCATTACGGCGTTCATGCCGACATGCAGCCAGCTGCCATGGAGTAGCATATAGGAAAACGGCCCGATCAGCGCGGGCCAGTCTGGAAATTCAACAGTATAAGAGGCCGGGATGAATCCGAACATGCGGTACAGTTCGTATCGCCCGATATCGTCAAGCGCAAAGACGGTCAGGGCGTGAATGACCAGAATAGCGGCGGCCATCCATTTTGTGACCGGTGGCAGATTAATCATCGGCTCATGCGGCTGGCTGGCCCGGTAGGCCGCCCGCCATTGCGCCTCCTGCTCTCGCCGCATTTTGTCGCGTTCGGCCAGTGTCGGGATCCGGATGACGTTATCGCCGTCATCTTCGTCCTCCGGGCCGCGATCATGGCCGTTACCGCTATGTTGACCGTTATTGCCTGACATTATAATCCCTGTAGACATTAATAGTGATAAGATTTAAAACCATTGTCCATGAAAGAAATCCGTACACACGATACGATTAACAGGGAACACGATGTTGAGATGGGCTCCGAAAAGGCCTTCGGCATTACCTTTGCCGTCGTGTTCTGTCTGCTGGCCTTTGTACCGCTGCTGCATCATGGCGGACTATGGTATTGGAGCTTTGGCGTGGCCGCGGTTTTCCTGGCGCTTGCTTACTTGCGGCCTGGTGTTCTGAAGCCGCTGAACCGGGGCTGGTTTAAATTCGGCCTGTTCCTGCATAAAATCCTCAGTCCCGTTGTGATGTTTGTTGTCTTCCTGCTGGCGATCATACCGACCGGGCTGATCCGTAAAATGCTGGGTAAGGATACGCTGCGGCTCAAAAAGCCCGACGTGGACAGCTACTGGATTACCCGTGAACCGCCGGGCCCGGACGGCCGGAGTTACGAAAGACAATTTTAGGACGAATTAGGACAAAGGAGACACAGGCCATGGGCGCATTTGTTGCTGAGCTATGGGAGTTCATGAAGGTCAGGAAAAAATTCTGGCTGTTGCCGGCGCTGCTGATCATGGTGCTGTTCGGCGGCCTGATCGTTCTGGCCAAGGGGTCCGCCGTGGCGCCGTTCATTTACACGGTGTTCTAGCGCATGTATATCCTCGGCATATCCGCATTTTATCACGACAGCGCTGCCGCCCTGATCAAGGACGGCCGGATTATCGCCGCCGCACAGGAAGAGCGCTTTACCCGCGTCAAACACGACCCGTCCTTTCCGGCGGAGGCGATTGAATATTGTCTCGAAGAAGCCGGGATTAACGGCGAGCAGCTCGACCATGTCGTCTTCTATGACAAGCCGTTCCTGAAATTCGAACGGCTGATGGAAACCTATATGGGCTTTGCCCCGCGCGGCTTTCGCTCTTTCCGGATGGCGATTCCGCTCTGGCTGCAGGAAAAGCTGTTCCAGAAAAGCCTGCTGGGTAAAGAGTTTGAACGGGTTCTGGGCGGTGACAGCAAAACATGGTTTGGCAAGTTGCTCTTTACCGAACACCATTTAAGCCATGCCGCGTCGGCTTTTTACCCCTCGCCGTTCGAAGAGGCGGCGGTGCTGACCCTTGACGGTGTTGGCGAATGGGCGACAACCTCGGCAGCCCTCGGCAAGGGCAACAGCCTTGAGATTTTCAAGGAAATCCATTTTCCGCATTCGCTCGGCCTGCTTTATTCGGCCTTTACCTACTATATCGGCATGAAGGTGAATTCAGGCGAATATAAGCTGATGGGCCTTGCGCCCTACGGCGAACCGAAATATGCCGATATCATTCGCGACAATCTGATCGACCTAAAAGAGGACGGCTCATTCTGGCTCGACCAGTCCTATTTTGAGTATTGTACCGGCCTGACGATGACGAACAGGAAGTTCGATGCGCTGTTCGGCCATCCGGCCCGGACGCCGGAAACCGAGATTACCCAGTTTCACATGGACATTGCCGCGTCGATCCAGCTGGTGACGGAGGAAGCGATGCTGCGCCTGACAAGGGCGCTGGCGCAGGAAACCGGGCAGAAAAACCTGTGTCTTGCCGGTGGTGTGGCGTTGAACTGTGTTGCCAACGGCAAAATTTTGCGTGACAGCGCTTTTGAGAATATCTGGATCCAGCCCGCCGCCGGCGATGCGGGCGGTGCGCTCGGCGCGGCCCTGGCGGCCTGGCATGTTTACAAGGACCAGCCCCGGCAACTGAACGCGAATACCCGCGATGCGATGCAGGGCTCTTATCTCGGTCCGGCTTTCGCGCAGGAAGAAATTGAGGAACGGCTGAAAATTTGCGGCGCGAAATTTACAGTGGCGAATGATAACGAGCTGCTGGAAAAAACGGTTGCCGATCTCGTAGGTGAGCGGGCGGTCGGCTGGTTCCAGGGACGGATGGAGTTTGGCCCGCGCGCGCTGGGCGGACGTTCGATTTTAGGCGATGCGCGCTCGGCGAAAATGCAGAAAACCCTGAATTTGCGGGTCAAATACCGCGAGTCGTTCCGGCCGTTCGCGCCTTCGGTATTGCGCGAGGATGTCTCTGACTGGTTCGCAATGGATGCCGACAGCCCTTACATGTTGCTGGTTGCCAATGTCGCCGAGGACAAACAGCGGCAGATGACCGACGAAGAGACGGCGCTGTTCGGCATTGAGAAGCTGAATATCAGGCGTTCCGAAATTCCGGCGGTGACGCATGTCGATTACTCGGCCCGGGTCCAGACGGTGCATGGCGACACCAACCGCAAATATCATGACTTGCTGCGGCGTTTTAAGGATGAGACCGGGTGCCCGGTGCTGGTCAATACCAGCTTTAATGTCCGCGGCGAACCGATTGTCTGCACGCCTGAGGATGCCTTCCGCTGTTTCATGGGCAGCGATATTGAAACGCTGGTGGTCGGCAATTGCTACCTGCGCAAGGAAGACCAGGACATGAAGCTGCGCAAGGACTACAAGGACGCGTTTGAACTTGATTGACTTTTTTTCATATTTATTTTAAAGCTCTCTTCTTTATAAGAGGTTTTAGCAATGGATAAATGGTTAACCAAAGATGGGTTATCTGCCGTTTTTTGGGATGTGGCGGATCTGCCTGCTAACGTTATTGCAACAGTTTATGATCGCGCGCGAGAAATCGGTTTTAGCAAGCTGAAGAGCAGTTTTCTGGCGGCCGGTTGGCAGACGGCCCCGGCTTTGATCGGCCTTGGCATGGGGTTATCAGGCGGTCCGCTGACAGGGTTGGCTGCTTACTATGGGGTGAATATGGTGAAGGCTACACTATTGAGTGCATCCCCCGAGATTAATCCACTTAAATTAGCACCGCGTTGTGCCGCTCATGCCAGTCTGTAATTTCTGAAGCTATCTGTAATTCAGCGCGCCGCACAACACTCGGCGCTTGCCTGTGGTTATCTCCAGGCCTATCCTTGATGGGAAAGGAGCCTGCCCATGGGGTACGATTTCACCACCGCCGCCAATTCACTCGAAGAGTTCTGGATGCCCTTTACGCCGCAGCGCCTGTTTAAAAAGGCGCCGCGCATGGTCGTCAAGGCCAGGGGCATGTATTATTACGACCAGGACGGCAAAGAAGTTCTGGACGGCGCGGCCGGGCTATGGTGCGTGAATTGCGGCCATAACCCGCCGCAGATCCGGGCGGCGATGGACGCGCAGATGGACGTTGTTGATTACGTGCCGATGTTCCAGTTCGGCAACCCGACCGCCTTTAAGGCCGCCTCGCGCCTTTGCGCGGCGATGCCGGCGGGTTACGATCACGTGTTTTTCAGCAATTCAGGCTCCGAGGCTGTCGATACGGCGCTCAAGATCGCGCTGGCTTATCACCGGATTAAGGGCGAGGCGAGCCGCCGGACGCTGATCGGCCGGGAGCGCGGTTATCACGGTGTCGGCTTTGGCGGTATTTCGGTCGGCGGCATTCCCTATAACCGCGCCGCCTTTGGCCAGCTATTGCCCTATATCGATCATTTGCCGCATACGCATGATCTGGAGCGCAACAGCTTTGCGCGCGGCATGCCGGAACACGGCATCGACTTTGCCGACCGGCTGAAAGAGATACTCTATCTTCACGACCCCGAGAATGTCGCGGCGGTGATTGTTGAGCCGGTCGCGGGGTCAACCGGCGTGCTGCCGCCGCCCAAAGGCTATCTGAAACGGCTCGGCGACATCTGCAAAAAGCACGGTGTGCTGTTCATTCTCGATGAAGTCGTCACCGGCTTCGGCCGCTTCGGCGCGCTGTCGGCGAGTGAGTATTTCGAATGCGAGCCGGACATCATTACCATGGCCAAGGGCCTGACCAATGCCGCGGTGCCGATGGGGGCGACCTTTGTAAAGTCGGAGATTTACGAGGCCTTTATGAACGGGCCGGAGCATGTGATCGAACTGATGCACGGCTATACTTATTCCGGCCATCCGCTGGCGGCGGCGGCGGCGATCGGTACGCTCGATACTATTCAGGATGAGAAGATTTTTGACAATGCGGCGAAGATGGTCCAGCCGCTGGAAGATGCGATTCACAGCCTGAAGAGCAAGCCGCTGGTCACCGATATCCGCAATTGCGGTGTCCTTGCGGCCGTGCAGCTTGAAGACTCAGGCGATCCGGACGATCCGGCCCGCTATCCGCGCGAAGCCTCTTACGAGCTGTTCCGGCGCGGGGTGATGGTACGATATACGGGGCCGAACCTGTATCTGTCGCCCCCGCTTATCCTTGACGAAAATCATATTGATCACATGGTCAGCACGATTGGTGATGTGCTGACCGGTCTGGCTGGTTAGCTAGGTTTTCCGCCTGACGGCGTTTCAACCCCGAACATCTCACCGCCTCTGTATCGATAGTTCGCATTCTCATGACCTTTCGGAGCAAGTCCGCCGCCCGGTTCGGCAACAACGCCGACTGTCACCAGATTGACAGGGCGGGCGACGCCGTCTCGTGCAAACTGGCCAATAGCGGCTGCGACTTCGGTAGCGGCACCTGTACCCATATCACGTCCCATAACGCGGACTTCTAAAGCGGTACCGCCCTCGGGAACCTGTCCTTCGGCAGCACCTGCAAATCCTGTTAATTGCGTACTCATTTCTTACCCCCTTTGGCCTTGGTCGTTTTTTTAGCTTTTGCTTTGGCAGCCGGCTTTTTCTTTTTCGCAGCCGCTTTTTTCGGTTCATCACCGGTGACATCAATTTCGATGAAGGTCGGTGACTGGAAGCTGATCGGATATTTTTTCAGATCTTTCGCCGGCAGGTCCCGGCCGCTGAGGCCCGCCTTGACCTCGACGCGGATTTTGGCCGGATCGCGCCAGTCATAGACAATGCAGTGAGATTTATATTCACCCGGTTGCGGCAGTTTTTTGACCACGCGCTTGCCGGGATAGAGCGGCTCGTCCAGGCCGCAGGTTTCCAGAAATTCCTGAATATTCACTTGCATTACACACTCCGTTCTATCGTTACGTTTGCCGTTTATCCGGTCCGTTTTTTTCTTAGAAAGTGATTACATAATGGCCTTGAAAGTTTAAAAAAGAATTAATAAATGCCGCACGCTTAATTTTTTTGGAAAAAACTTTGTCAGCCCTTGCCCAGCAAGGGTTTGGGCGTGATAAAAAACAGCCTTCTTCTCTGTCATTGCGGCCCGCCGCCGCCGCCTGCGCCTTGTCCGGGGAGATGTCTCACATATGTTCGACATGACAGGAAGAACGGATGGGCGACAAAACAGCCAGAGACGACACTGTTTCGGCTATGGGCATGTCTGCTTATTTATGCTTAAACCTTTGTCATGGAATTTCTGACCCTGCCGCCGGATATTTTATGGCCCCTGATTGCGTTATTGATCGCGATCGGCTGCGTTGCCGGGTTTCTGGCCGGGCTGATGGGGATTGGCGGAGGCATTATTCTGGTGCCGGGGCTTTATTACGGTTTTGCCAGTCTCGGGTTTGCGCCGGAGTCACTGATGCATGTGGCTGTCGGCACCTCGCTGGCGACGATGGTGGCCACGGGGCTGTCATCGGCGCGGGCGCACTGGCAGCGGGGCAATGTGGATCTTGTGCTGGTCCGGGCAATCGGCCCGGGGATTGTGACCGGCGTGATCATCGGCACGTTGCTGGCCGGGATTATATCGGGCGCCGGCCTGCGGCTGTTCTTCGCGGCGGCGCTGATGGGGCTGGCGCTGATCATGACCGTCAATCCGGACCGCTATCTTATCGCCGATACGATGCCGCGCCGGCCCTGGCCGGGCGTGGCCGGTGCGGTTGTCGGTGTGGTTTCGACGTTAATGGGTATTGGCGGGGCGGTGATGAATGTGCCGTATATGTGTTTGCACCGGGTGCCGATCCACTGCGCTGTTGGAACGGCGGCGGCGCTGGGGCTGTTTATCGCGGTGCCGGGGCTGGCGGGCTTTATCCTGATTGGCTGGGGGCAGGCGGATTTACCGCCTTTGTCATTCGGCTATGTGAATCTGGCCGCCTGGGCTGTGATTATCCCCTTCAGCGTGATGTGCGCGCCGCTCGGCGCAAGGCTGGCGCATGCGCTGCCGGTTCCGGCGCTGCGCCGGGTGTTTGCCTTCCTGATCCTTGTGGTCGGTGCGCGGATGCTGCTTGAGGTTCTGGGCTGATGAGCGGCCTTGCCGGTTCCATAGCCGCGCTTGATCGCCATGACGGCCGCCGTCTGGCTTTATTGACAGCCATTGCCGTCTATGCGCTGTGGGGCTCGCCGACGCCTGATCGCTTCGGCTTGCCGGAGATGATGATCGGTTTGCTGCTGGTGCTGGCAATCGGCCCGGCCGGGGCCATGCGGGCTTTTCATCCGGCCGGCGGCATGGCGTGGGAAAAGACGGCGCGTTTGCTGCTTTTCTATGCTCTGAGCGTTCCGGTCTTTACCGGCCTGCTCAACGGCAACGGCGCCGCGGCGATGATCCGCGATATTCTGCCGTTTCTCTTTATCTGCCTGCCGTTGTTTCTCGCGCCGCTATATCGTGGCCGCACAGGCGATGTCAAAATCCTGACCGCCGCTGTGGCCCTGTTGGGGGTGATTTTTGCGCTCCGGGTTCTTCTGGGCGGGCGCGCCCTGCCATTGGCCCCGGATACGTTGCTGCTGGCCAATGCGCCGCCGGTTTTGTTCGCGGCGCTCCTGTGCGCGGGTCTGGCCGGTTTTTTCCTCTATAAAAGCGTGAGCCTCGAGGCATCTGTCAAAGCGGTTTTACTGGCCGGGCTGGCGTTAGCGCCTCTGACGGCCATGGCGCTGGTGATGCAGCGCGCCAGTTTCGGTTATCTGGCGCTGGCAGGTACGCTGCTCTTGCTAACGGCTTTCGTGCACAGACCGCTGCGGACGCTATGGCCTGTGTTGATTATTACCGCGGGTACAGCGATTTTGTGGCCGGTTATAACAGACATCTGGCAGATGCTTTATCAGAAAACCGCAGATGTCGGGCTGAATATGCGGATTCAGGAAGCGCAGGTCGTCTTTGATACTGTGAGTGCCACGCCCTTTTCTCTACTGTTCGGCAGGGGATGGGGCGCGACGATTGTCTCGCCCGCCGTTGGCGGCGATATTGTCAATTTTACCCACAGCCTTTTAACGATGTACTGGCTCAAAACCGGGTTGATTGGGATGTTCATGGCCGTACTGTATATCATACAACTCGCTATAGGCCTGTATCCGCTGTTGTTCCGGGCGCCGGTTCTGGCGCTGGCATTGACCGGGCCGCTGCTGATTAATCTGTTCCTGTATGCCAGTTTCAAGTCGTTTGATTTCGGCCTGCTTTTGCTGCTGATTGCGCTGTGGGGTACAGGTCATACGCAGGCCGCTGTTATTCGTTCCCGGCGGCGGCGCCAACTTGAAAAACCGGCCGCGCTATAGTAAAGCTGGGTGGCCTCATATTTTTGAACGAAACCGGGTTTGCCTATGCCGTCACGTTGGCCGTCTGTGCTGTTTATTAACCGCGTGTACCCGCCTGTGCGCGGGGCGTCGGGCCGTGTGCTGCGCGATCTGGCGCATGCCTTCTCCGAAGCCGGCTGGGATGTGACCGTTGTCACAACCGGGCCGCGGACGCGGCGTGAATATGATGAGTCGGTGCGGCTGGTCCGTGTCAAGGCGCATATCAGGGCGAAGCGCGCTGCCGGCTATATCGGTGTGTGGCTGAAACTACTATGGGCGGCGCTGAATATGCCGCGCCGTGACCTCGTTGTGACGATGACCGATCCGCCGCTGCTGGTTGTGGCCGGGCGGTTTGTTGCGGTGCTGAAAAAAGCGCGCCATATCCACTGGTGCCAGGATTTATATCCCGATATCCTTCCGGCGCTGGGCTACAATATTCAGGAATCGCGCCTGAACTTCTTCCGGCGGCTCTCGCGCAAGGCGATGA
Organism: uncultured Micavibrio sp.; assembly: GCA_964445195.1. Classification (GTDB taxonomy): domain Bacteria; phylum Pseudomonadota; class Alphaproteobacteria; order Micavibrionales; family Micavibrionaceae; genus UM-FILTER-47-13. Next base: position 19,896 of record CAYUKA010000027.1, read on the forward strand.
AAAAATGTGACAAGGTCATCACCGTCGGCCGCTGCATGGCCAAGCGCCTGACCCATAGCGGCCTGGAACCGCGCAAGGTCGCTGTGATCCCGAACTGGCCGGATTATGAGCTGCTGCCGCCGGACGGCCAGTCGCGCGCGCGCCGGCGCCGGGTGCGCCGCGTTGGGGCGGTCGACAGCGCCCGGCCGTTCGACCAGCTTTTAACCGATGGGGCGGAGCGCAAGTTCCGCGTTCTCTATTCCGGTAATCTTGGCCGCGCCCACCCTTTGGAAACTATTCTCGGGGCGGCGGCGATCCTGAATGAGGCGCACCCGGAAATCGAATTTGTTTTTGTCGGCGACGGCCCGAGCTTTGAACGGTTGGCGCAGGAGCGGGCGCGGCGCGGTCTTGAAAATATCCGCCTGTTGCCGTTTCAGCCGTCCAGCCGCCTGCGCGAACTGATGGAGAGCGGCGACCTGCACCTGATTACGATGAAACATGACAGCGCCGGCATGTTGGTGCCATGCAAGCTTTACGGGGCATTGGCGGTCGGACGGCCCTGTGTTCTGGTCGGGCCGGAAGATAGCGAGACGGCGCAGGTGATCCGTGATTTCAAAGCCGGGTCTATCGTTGCGCAGGGCGAAGCCGAAGCGCTGGCCGAAGAAATTAAAGCCTACCGGCTGAGCAGCGAGAAATGGTTTGCCGCCCATGAAGGCGCGGCGGAGGCCGGGCGCATCTTCGTACCGCGTGAGTCCTATGAGGCGTGGATCAAGCGCGCCGGCGATGTCGTCAACCAGAATGCCAGGCCATCCGCAGCCGGGGGACGGCGCGATGCCGCCTGATCTTGCCGCTGTGACAATGTCTATGGCTGAGCGCGAACCGACTTTCGCCGACCTGCTGCGGGATTTATGGCAGGCACGGCTTTACCTGCTTGCCGGGCTGGCCGCAGGGGTGATCGCGGCTTTCGCGTTTTTGGCTGCCGCCGTGCCGCATTACCGGGCTGACATGCTGGTAGCGCCGTCCGGGCGTGGTACCGGGCCGGATATCAAGGCGCTGTTACCGGATAACAGCTCTTTTGCCGTGCAATATATGCTTTCGGCGATCGGGTCTGCGGATTCCGGCGATTTTGCGCGTTATGAACAGATGCTGCGCGGGATATCGGTGGCCCGGGCGCTTATCGATGAGCCGGGCCTGCGCGATGCCCTTAACGCTTCGGCGCGATTCCGCATCGGCGGTGGAGCGCCCGCTATTCAAACGGCGGAGGAGCTGGCCGCCTATCTTGAAGACCGCGTCACTGTTGAGCCGGTTGCGAACACGGCGCTGCGGCGGCTTGTCTATCAACACCCCGACCGTGAATTTGCCGCGCGGCTGCTGGCGACATTGCACGAAACGGCGGACGGGCTGATCCGCGCCGAGATCAAAGGCCGGACCCGGCAGCGCGAGGCTTATCTTCAGGAGGCACTGGCCGCAGTCGCGCATCCCGATCACCGCCGCGCTTTAACCGCGCTGTTGATGGAGCAGGAACATGTGCGGATGATCCTGGCGATGGGTGAACCGTTTGCCGCGATTATCGCCGAGCCGGCGGCTGCCGGCACCCGTCCTGACTGGCCGCGCAAGGCTATGATCCTACCCGCCTTTGTGCTGATAGGCTTATTTCTTGGTTTTGCTTTTTATCATCTGCGCCGGGCGCTGCGGGCATGATCCCGGTCAGTGTTATTGTCACGGTCAAGAACGAGGCGCAGAACATAGGGCGCTGCCTTGCCGCGCTGGGCGATTTTGACGAGGTGGTGGTCGTTGATTCACACAGCGAAGACGGCACGGCGGCCATCGCCGCGCAGGCCGGGGCGCAGGTCGAACAGTTTCGCTGGAACGGGCGCTACCCGAAAAAGCGCCAATGGTGCCTTGATCATTTGTCTTTTAGACATGACTGGGTGTTTTTCGTCGATGCCGATGAAATCGTGACCGATGCGTTGGTGCGCGAAATTGAAGCACTGTTCGCAGGCGGATCGCCGGGCGCGGCCGGCTATTTCGTGCCGGGCCGTTACGTGCTGGGCGGCAGGCCGCTGCGCTTTGGCCTGCGTAATAACAAGCTGTGCCTGTTCGACCGCCGTAAAATGATGTTCCCGGTGATTGATGATCTCGACCTGCCCGGCATGGGGGAGATTGAAGGCCATTACCAGCCGGTCTTACAGTCCGGCCATGAAGGCGCGCCAATCGGCCAGATCAGGGCGCCGCTGCTGCATTATGCTTATGACGAAAACTGGCAGGCCCGGCATAAGCGCTACGCGGCGTGGGAAGCGGCGATGAACGCCCGGCAGGCGTGGCCGCGCGATCCTGTGCAGTACCGGGAGAGATTAAAGCGCCTGTTCCGCAGTGCGCCGGGCCGCGGGCTGATTGCTTTTGCCCATTGTTATTTTTGGAAGGGCGGTATCCTTGACGGCCGCGCCGGGCTGGCCTTTGCACTGAGCCGTTACCGTTATTACCGCCTGATTACCGCCGCCGCTTCAGGCGCCAGTAAAGGCCGGGAAACAGGCGTCGCAGCGCATAGGCCGCGCTCTGACGCGCGGCGATAAGCCGGTTTTGCAGGGGGCCGGTTGCGCCCAGTTCCCGCCGGATCGCGATTTGCTCGGCCCGGCCCTGCCGCACGCGCTGCTGGGACACGCCGCCGCTCTCGAACAGGCAGAGCGGAAACGGGCAATAGACTACCGTTCTCGCACGTTCAAGGCATTGCAGCGTGAATTTGTAATCCCCGGCGACGGCATAGGCCTGGTCATAGCGTAAATCCCGGCCCGGCAGGTCGCGGCGATACAGCATCGACTGATGGTGGGTGAACATGCCGTGGGCCGCTTTTTGGTAGGAGCGGGCTTTTTTATAGTAATTGTCATTCTGAGGCGTAGCCGAAGAATCTTTGGTTGTTTTGTGAGATCCTTCGCGGTCGCTCAGGATGACAGTTTTTGTTTCCAGCGCATCGCCATAGATAAAGTCCGGCGTTTCCTGCAACTCTTCGATATAGGCGGCGATCTCGGCCAACGTGTCCTCATGCGCCAGCGTATCGCCGGCATTCAGGAACAGCAGGTAAAAGCCCTGCGCCCGTTCGATCCCTTTATTCATCGCCTCGTAGATACCGTCATCAGGTTCGCTGCTGTAAGCCGCGTTTATGGTCTCAAGGAAGTCAACGGTGCCGTCATTCGAGGCGCCGTCAATCACCAGCCATTCAAAGCCGGTCAGGCTCTGCGCCGCGACTGATTCATGTGTGCGTTTCAGCCCGGCCAGGTGGTTACGCGTGACGGTAATAATCGAAAACAACATGATGAGAGATAAAACTTGCCCGTTTTTAATTTTTCATATTATAAAAACCCATGCCGGAGTTAACCGACCACGAAGCCATAAAGTTTTTTAGCGCGTTGCGCAAGGACCCGCTGATTATGTCAGGCGGCCCGGCCCGGGGGTGCGATATGAGAGCGCATCTTATCGGCACCAGTTTGCAGGCGTTTAATAACGTGTCATTGGGCAAAATCTGGTGCTGGGGTGAAAACTGGCTGGACGATAAAGCTGATGGATCGGATGTGTCCGTTGTGTTTGCGGGCTCTTATGATCCCTGTGCCCGAACACATAGTCTGACGAACAATTTCCATGTCGCCGTGTTTGCCCAGAGGCCGGGTAGGGTGCCGCTGGTTTTCGACCCGGTTTACTATGACGGCCCGGTCACAATGGAGCAATGGCAGGAAGACTTTGTATCCCTGCTGGGCGAGCGCCTGACTCACACAGTTTCGGATTTTGATACACACTTTCTTGATGTTCAGCAGGCGGTCCCAAAGCTTAAAACAAATTTTTACATTGCCGCACGGTTCGAACCGAATATGCGCCTGCTGAAGCCTGCAGGCGGGGATGTTATGCGTGATCCGCCGCCCGGCCGGTCGCGTTGGCTGCAGGAGGTCAGGCAGGCCGCCTGATCAGTTATCCCGCAAATCGTCGAGGAAAATGCCGGTAATCGCCAGGTTGCTGAGGATCTGCGTTAAGTCGCGGGCGCTCTGGATAAAAGTGAACGGCTCCGGGTCGCGCGGCACAACGATGGTCGAACCGGGCGGAATAAAGGCGGGCGTGTGGTTCCAGACATTGACCAGTAACGGCTGTGCGCTGCCATCGGGATAAAGCACGAACACCCGGCCCTTATCGGCATGAAACGTGTAGCTGCCGGCTTCGGCGATGTAATCGCGCGCATCCTTGTCTTTGCGGAACTGCAAATTGGCCGGGGACAGCACTTCGCCGGAGACGCGTACGGTCAAAGGCCGTTTGGGAATATAGATCCGGTCGCCGCTTTGCAAGAGTATATCCAGTTCCGGCTGGGTCGCCAGCGCGCCGGGGTCGGCCTCAACCGTGATGCGCCCGACAGCCTCTACATTTTTCAGTTCTGTTGCCAGTTCGCGGGCCAGCCGCACCTGTCCGGCATCGGGCGGGTTGTCGGGATCGTCCATGGCCGCGGCAAGCGCCCGCTCCATCTCCCGCGCGGCGGCGCGGAAGCGCGCCTGTTCGGCCTTGCGTTCGCTGTCACGGCTAAAGATCGCGCCATCCGGATAGGCTTGCGGGCTGAGGCCGCCGGCCCGTTCCAGCAGGTCGGACAGCTTGTCGCCGGGCATCAAGTCGTACCGGCCGGGGTGAGACACTTCACCGATAATCTCGACGCTGTGATCCGCGATTTTGTGGAATTTCTGGTTTACCCTTACCGTATCGCCCGGCTCCAGCATCACCGCGCCGGGGTCGTCCATACTGATATCGATCCGTTTGCGCTGGGTGCCGCTGCGCCCGTGCTGCTGCGAGCCTTCGCCATGCAGGGCGGAGGTGACTTCTATATTGCGGCTGTTGGCCTCCAGCGCGAGGCCGCCCGCCACGGCAATAACCTGTTCCAGCGTCGCCCCTTCCGCGACCGGGTAAGCGCCCTGTTGCCGTACCGCACCACGGATAAAGGCGTTGCGTTCGGTCAGGAACGCGCGCATGACCGGATCGCTGATTGCCGCAGCCGCATCGGCAGGAATCGCCGCAACTGAGCCGGCGGCGGGTTCGATCTCCTCTGGCGCTTCATCCCGCAGGCCTAGAATCTGCCGCCGCGAAAACAGATGAACGATATCGCCATCCTGTAATTTACGGTCAAAACGTCCGCGCGCGACCAGAAGCGGCGGAAAATCGATCAGCGTATTGGTCATGTGGTCGGCGTCCCAGCGTTCGATTACGCCGATCAGCGGGTAAATATCCGCGCCAAAGACCTTCTCGTCCGCCAGTAGGTCGGATAAAGCCGGTACACGGTCGAGGTCGTGAATGCCGGGCCGCCTTGTATGGCCGGTCAGCTCGACCGTACCGGCGCGGGCCTCGCGGCTCGGCGCGACCATCAGGATGCTGCCGTTGCCGAAGATGCGGTCATGCGGCTGGTCGGTATCCTCGACAGTCTCGGTGCCGTCGGGGCTGAGGCCAAGCTTGATAAAGCGGTTCTGGCCAGGGCTGAGGACGCCGCCGGACAGCTCCAGCATCTCTTCAAGGCTCAGCATCCGGCTGGTCCGGTGCGGGGCATGCAGCATCCCTTTCATATGAGGCAGGATCTCGTAAATTGCGGGCCGCTTCACGCCGCCGGCCACAGCAACCGTCGGGCCGATCGGCGGCACGATAATTTTATCGCCGTCCTGCAACGCCATATCCATGGCCGCGCTGCCATGGATCAGCAGGCCGTACAGATCGATAATCGTACTGCGGCCATGGCGTACCAGCTTGACCTGCCGCAGCGAGCCGGTCTTTTCGATGCCGCCTGCTTCGTTCAGCGCATCCAGTACGCTGTGGAATACGGTCAGGGTCTTGCGCCCCGGTTCGCCGACATTGCCGACCACCAGCACGTCAATCTGCCGCACCGTGTCGAGCGAGACAAAGACATCGGTGTTGTGGAGTCGCGCGGCATATTCTTCCAGCAGCGTGCGTACGGTGCCAATGGCCCGCCCGGCGGCGGGAATCGGCGGCAGATCTTCGACGATCAGCATCCCTTCGCCGTTAATCTCATAAACATCGCGGCTTTTGCGCTGGCCGCGAAAAATAACGCTTAATGTGTCACCGCTGCTGAGGATGAAATCGTCCTGCACCGCGCCGCCGGGCAGGCCGCGGCGCATCGACTCTGTATCGGCGGTTTCCTGACCATCGGCGCGGGTGAACAGCGTGTAACCGAACTGTTCCAGCTCCTCGATGATTCGGTCTGAATAGGCCTGTTCCAGCGGTGAGGGCGGGGCGATAGCGGTGTCCTGATCGCGGGTCAGTTCGTTTAGCCGTTCGATCAGCCTGAGCGTTTCGCGCGGCGTTAAGACCGCATCATCGGGAATGTCCTGCCAGCGCGGCGCGCTGTCGGCCGGGCGGCGGCGGGTGGTCTCTTCGCTGCTGTCGCGCTGCGCGGCGTAGCCCTGGTCTTCCAGCCACGGCACGTAAGGGGCCGGCAGGTAATTTTGCGCATGGGTGCGGGCTGTCATCAGGAGCACCATCCCGATGGCTGCGATCATGACAAATGCGCACAGGCGTTTTGTCATCCTATCTCCCCATTTTTTTAAGAGCTTCGTCGAGCATGTCACGTGGATCGATATCCAGCCCGTCGCAAAGTCTGATAAAAAAGTCCACCGAGATATTGCGCTTGCCTGTTTCAATCTCGGAAATAAAATTCCGCTCTGTGTCCGCCATTTCGGCCACATGCCATTGTTTTAGATTGTTTTGATTGCGATATTGGCGCAGAACAACGCCGACCGCTTCAGAGAATTTCATATTCCTATAATGTCATTGATAGTGAACATTTTCTGTTAACGATCGTGAACATTTTAAGCGCCGGATAGCAGCGTGTTTGCCGCATAACTATTTGTTAGGCTTGCTTTCCGTGTGTCTGTTTTCTATGTCTTTATAAATGAGCACGATCAATATCATTAAACTGGTCGTCGGCATTGACGATCTGCAGGGGCTATACGACGTCAACCGGCCGCGCGTCTTTGATTATGACGGCCGGCCGGCGGTTCCGGTCTGGACCCGGCGCAAACCGCGGCGCGAGGCGGAGGTCCTGAATGGCGGCTCGCTATACCGCGTGATCAAAAACCGCATCCAGTGCCGGCAGGAAATCCTCGGCCTTGAGATGGTCGAGGATCAGGACTACGGCACGCACTGCCTGATCATGGTCTCGCCGGTAATGATCCGCACTGTCGCCGTGCCGCGGCGGCCGTTTCAGGGCTGGCGTTATCTCGAAGTCAAAGACGCACCGCCGGACCGCGGCCCGTTCATTGACGGCGAAGACGAAGATGAAATGCCCGCGGATATGAGTGCCGACCTGAAAGCGCTCGGACTGGTTTGATCACAGCGCCTTAAATCCTATCACATTGTAAAGAGCTGGCTGCTATTGACATAATGCAAAGGGGGCCTTACACTTGCCTATATGGGTGTGATTTTAAGGCTTAAAGAAAATTTACGGGGACGGGATTTTGCCGTTGGAGACATCCACGGATGCTTCTCTGTTCTTGAGCAGGCGTTGGAAGACGCATCATTTGATCCGGCGCGGGACCGGGTGATTTGTGTGGGCGACCTTGTCAATCGCGGACCGGAATCTTTACGTGCTCTGGAGTTTCTGGCTCAGGACTGGTTTTTTACAGTCTGTGGTAATCATGATCGCGCGATACGGCAGGATTTCCAGCTTATGAATGAAAAGGGCGTGGATGCCGTGCGTGATGACTATGAACGTCATGGGCTGGGCTGGATGCTTTTGTTGGACGAGGCCGGGCAAAAAGACTTTCTGGAGGCTTTTGAGGCTCTGCCCTATGCCATAGAAGTGCCGTTAAAAACGGGAGAGCTGACCGGCTTTACACATGCTGAAGTGCCCGAAGGACTATCATGGCAGGATTTCGTACAGAAATTAGAGCAAGGCGATGAAAGGGTATTGCAAACAGCGCTTTGGGGCCGCTCCCGCATAGTACAAGCCTATAAAAACGGGTTTGATACTGATCCGGGCGTAGCCGGAATAGATAGAGTGTTTACAGGACATTCAATTGCCGCTGGCCGCAGGGCCAGCAGAATGGGGAATTGGTTTTGTATTGATACAGGTGGCGTCATGCGGCACATCGGAACAGACGGGATGTTTCCTGAAAGTGACCCGGCAGATATGCATCTGAGTTTGGTAAATATTCAGGCTAAGGCTGACGAAATAAATCGCATGAAACCTTATGATGACAACCGCCCTTTTCATGTCATTCATGCCTCTAATCCCTGAGTTCTCTAATTCTAATGGTAAAGGCCGTGAATGCGGAATTAAGGGCGCCGGGCCTGATTTAAAGAAAAATTAGCGTTTTCTTAAAAAAAACTTTGACAAGGCATGAGCAGCCCTATATACAAGCGGCCTCGGCTCTGTTTTGCCTTACGGCCTGAGCCGCCTTTTTTGGCCTGAATTATGGGCGAGAAAGGGATTGACGACCGGCTGTGCTAGCGATATAAGTACAGTACTTCGTTAAAAGATTTGGGGCCTGACTCTGTCCGGCCTTTATTGTGTCCGAAAGGCCTTGTGCCCGCAGGACGCGATTGTTCTTGAACATCGTGAAGAAAAGAAGGGATACGCAGGCAGCAGTGTTGTGTATGTGTTGAGTGCATATATATGACCTGCCTAACGTTCTGCGTATCACACGCAACTTATAACGAACTCAAATTTGTTATAATGACGCTAAGCAAGGTCTCTGACACTTCCGGCTCACTTTGGATCGGATGGTGTCGCTTTCTAAGAGACATCAATTTCGATTCTTTATTATCTGTTCCGTAGCGCTTGCGCGTGGAACATTTATTAGTGAGCTTAGGATGAAATCAAACTTGAGAGTTTGATCCTGGCTCAGAACGAACGCTGGCGGCAGGCCTAAC
>CAYUKA010000028.1:0-27293 GCA_964445195.1 uncultured Micavibrio sp.
GACCATCATACCCGTCGTCAGTGCCGCACCCATGTAAAGTGATTGTTTGTGAAGTTTACGTAGCATGCTTAAGATCCTCCTCTATAGTTTTTTAAGCATCATCCAAATGGTACACCAATTGCGGCCAACCCGAAAGTCTCCTGCACCGCATTGAGGACCGGCCCCAGATTGATAGCCAGCGCCCCGCCGAACAGGTGGGTCATGCCGGACATAAGTGAAGCCTGGGAGTTTCCTTCGGCGACATCCCTGATAATAAAGAAGCCGCGCACGAAGCTGATCCATCCCAGGACCATGACAAAAGCTACAACAGCGCTGATGACGCTGAGAATATGCTGTTCTTCCAGTGCGGTCAGGCCGGCATCAAAGTTCAGGGCGGCGTTCGTTGTGATATCCTCTGTGCCGAACATAGAGATTGACCAGGATGCCATCATTTCGTCAACGGCGAACAGGGCGCCAGCGATCAGGAATGTCATGATCGTGCCGAACCCGCCGGGCCCGCGCGGCCCTTCCTGCGAAGATTTCAGCAGCCGCATGATGCCGATCATCACCAGTATAACCCCGGCCAGATAACAAAATGCCGGGATCAGGCCGGTCATCGGTTCGAAAATATCATTCATCAACGCGACGACCATCGCGTCCAGCCCGCCGCCTGTCGGCGCGCCGGACCAGCCCGAATCGGTAATCCCGGTATCATCACCGTCGGTCAGGGTGATATATACGGCTTCGATCACAATTGGCAAAGCAAACATCGCGCCGGCGATAATCGCGCGTTTGAGCGGCTCCCAGCCTGAAACCTGTGCCGGGTTCTGGACATGTTCGATAAGCTTGTAGATCGCCCAGATACCCATGATCAGGCCGGTCAGATAAGACAGGCCGGACAAAAGGCCCGGCGTTTCCGCTGAGTTCAAGACGACATTACAGATAACGCCGCCAATGCCGCCGCCGCCGCAGCCGCCGCCGCCAGGCGCAACAACGGCCCAGGCACTGTCAGCCGCGCCCAACAGCACGACTGTCAGGACAGCAACAAATGCCAGGACTCTTTTTAGAATTAAACCGCCATTCATTTTATTACACACCTGATTTTTACACACACCCAAGAAGATATTTTGTAAGTTCGGTTATGATTATGTCTTTGATCTATATCTTCTTTCTTCCATTAGATCACATTTTATACAAATTGCGCAAATTACGTGATCACTTCACTTTACCTCTGAAAGGGTTAAGAATTGATTTATATCTCTTTGTTTTTATACATAATGCAGGGGGTATATAAAGAACGGCCAATGAATATATAAAGCCCCGTTAATAGCAAGTTGCAGGCTAATTTATACTGCAATATAAAGTATTTAGTTGGTTACTCGGCCATTTGTGCCCTGCACAATCCATTGACCGCTTTCACTGTAAATACCGGTAATCCGTCCCAGGCCGGCAATATTGTCACCAACGGCTACACTGACCATGTCAGTTTCGCCGCGCCGGGCGATCATGGCCTGCCCCGGCTGTGCCGATTTCAGTTCCCACCGGACGGCACGGGGCGCTTTACGTGGGGCCGCTGATCGTGTTGCAGAGGCGTTCCGGGTTGCCGGGGCTGCAGCGACCGGTGATGAAGGCTGCCGGGCCTGCTGCCGCGGCTGGCGCTCGATTTGATCGAGACGGGTTTCCAGTGCCGCCAGCGTGCGCTCCATATCATCGAGTGATTCAAGCCGTACCATAATATCATCAAGCCTTTTGGCAAGGTCAGCCTGCGTAGCGGTGGCAGACTGCGCCGGGATCAGGCCGTCATCAGACATATACATGTCCTCAGATGTTTCATCCAGACCGGCCATCTCCTGCCCGCTATCTTCCTGCTGTTGTCCCGGCAAGGGGATCAGGCCGCCGCTTTGCGGGGATGCCGGCTCAGCCCGCATGATTGGTGCCGGCATCGGCAGGTCGGCGTCATGATCGACCATTTGCGGGCCTTCATAATCGGCATCGCTATATTCGATCACCTCAACGCGCTGGTTACGAATTTCGCGGATCTGGGTCGGGTTGTTCAGTAATCCGGCCGGCGGCGGCGGATCGGTGGCGGCAATCTCCTCCTGGGGTACGGGCTGGCCGTAATTAACACCAAAAGCATCGTTGCCCTCAACTTTTGTCTCGGCATGAAACTCGACTTTCTGACTCTCAGCCACCTGTGTGGCCGGGCTGACCTTTTCGATGCTGGGCTGGCCCAGATTTTCTGACTGGCCGCCAAACATGAAGAAGATGCCCGCAAGGACAGCGATGATGGCACCGATACCGATGACGGTTTTGCTAAACAGGGCGCCGCGTTCCGCCGCCCCGTCGCCGCCGTCGCTATCATCAAGATAGCCTTCATCGTCATAGGATTCCCATTCTTCGCCGCCGAAATCGTCTTCACTATAGTCTCCGGTGCCGAAACCACCTTCGTCATAAGAGGCATCATCGGCCATCTCTTCAGCCGCAAATTCACTGTCATCGGCAAAATCATCGTCGGCAGCCTGCAGATCATCCGTTGGTTCGGCAGGAATCTGATCTTCAAGGTCTTTATCGTTGCTCATGTCTTTGGCTCGTATCTTCGCGTTAGGTCACAACTATCGACAGTTCACAGTCTCTTTAAAACATTAAATGACGGGTCCTAATAAACAATAAACGCCCTGCAGCGATTTGACAGTGTTACATAGACGCTTACCGGGTTTCATCGGTAACCGGCTCCAGGAACAGCAGTCCCATTGGCGTACCGGTTTCCACCCTGATCAGCGGCTGGGTTTGCGAAGCCTGCTCGTCCAGCAGCTCGCCAATTTTTTCAGTGGCTTTTTCCAGGCCTTTGAAGAGCTCTTCCTGGGTATCAAGCTCTTCCTCACTCGAAACGGCCGATCCACCATCGACAACAACCGTTGTTTCGTTGGTTTCGGAGATGGCTTCGCCCATCCCTTCAACAAAGGCCGCGGCCGCCGGCAGGATAATCCGTGTGAAATAGCGCCGGTCGATGTCCGTGACCATGCCGAGCCGGGTTGTGTCCGGGTCCATGGCAATGGCCTCGGTCGGGTGTGTAATACCGTCAATGATGATCCGGTCAAACGTTAGGACCAGATAGTCGTTTGCGACTTCAAAGTTACCGATCAGACGGGCGCCGGCCAGTGGCCCGCTGGCCACCTGCGCCAGGATCGGTCCCGGAATATCCGAGTTTGCCTCGGTAATCAGCTGCGCATATTCAACAGTGCCGGCCGGCAAAAGAATATTGATGATTTCCGTATCCTGCTCAACCATGGTTGAAGCCGGATCACCCTGCTGGGCCTCGGCCATTTGCTGCTGCAGGAAATCGGCCTCGGTGACAACGATGTGGATAGGCGGCAACGGCCCCTTGCTTTCCAGTATCCCTTCCATCTGGGCGGCCATGGCATTGGCCAGCGCGTCGATCGCATCGGCATTGGGATCAACCAGCGGTTCCGTATCGACTTCCTGGGCCCGCTGCCGCGTACGCTCTTCCTGAATTCTGCGCCAGCGCTCCAGCGGATCTTCATCGCCGAAATCATCCTCCGGCAGTTCCAGCCGCGCCACGGGGGTGTCCACCGGGGTCGGAATGGCACTTTCACCAGTGCGGACGGCATCTTCGACAATCTGTATATTCCGTTCCTGCACAGCCTGACGGTATTCCTCGGATACCGGCCCCGTGCCCGGCGCTTCGACAACGTCCTGACCGCTATCGACTTTTGACGGCAATGTCGGGTCTTCGCCGCCGCCAAACAGAATAATCGCGCCGATGATTGTAATCAGGCCGCCGGCGATAACCCCGATCTTAACCAGGGGGTTGTTGCGCCACATATCGCCGAGCGTTGTGCCGCCGCCTTCAAAATCTTCAAACTCATCGTCGTCCGGCGCGCCGAAATCGACCTGGTCGTCTTCGAACGGGTTTTTCTGGTCGTCACCGGGTTTATTATCGTCACTCATCGAGGCTCTCGCTCTCATTCAGGTGTGCCCGCCTGACCTGACCACGGTCGGAGAGCAGAATAACCGGCGCATTGCCGAGGGCGTAAACATTCATGCCGTCCGCCGAAGACACCGACCCCGACCAGCCGGGAGACAGCAGGGTCAGAGGTGTCCTGACATAGGTTTCGCCATTATATTCATAGGCTGTTGTGCGTCCGTCAACACCGCTGACTGCGAGCTTTTCTGCGCCGACCGGCGGTATGCCGTCCAGAATGGCGCTGAGTATGGAATTGCCGGCGACCAGGGTCAGGCCACCGTCAATCAGCGGCGCTTCGGCATAAGGGCCGTATTCGGGGATGCGCGCGTCAAACCGGTAATGAACCGTGTCGCGTGAGGTTTTCATGGTGAAAGTGACCGGCGTTTTTAATTCCAGCAAGCGAATCGAGATATTGCCATAGCCAAATTCGGACATGCCGGTAATCCGGATAATATGGCCGCCGGCTTCCGGCTGTACGACTTCGAAATTGCCGGCGAAGGTCATATCCTGAATCGGCCAGGGCGCCCCGGTGACATCAAGCAGCGTCAGGGTGGTGACATGGCCGACCCCGACTTTTAAAACGGGCGGCCTGGTGCCGGGGTCTAGCGAAACTGTTTCCACCGCCACTTCCGGCTCCGGATAAGGATAGACCGGTACTTCGACCGCCTGCTGGGTATTGTCGAACCGCTCCAGCAACTTGCGGATTTCTCCGGGATTCATCGGCAATAAACCGGTCAGCGCCGCGTTCAAAGCCTCTTTACGGATCATGGCCTCGATCTCTTCGGGGGATTGCGGCATTTCAATATCCTCGATTTCAAACGGGTTGACCCGTTCTTCGTCAGCCTGGGTCGGCAGCCCGAAAGCCGGTGTGCGCGGCGGGACATCACTATCGCCCGGCAGCGCCGATTCCGAGGGCTGGGAGGCCTGGCGCAGGCGTTCCATGGGCGACTGGGCATGGGCCATCTCGCCTGACAAGATGACGAACGTCAAGGCTGTCGCTATTACGATCCTGAATGTCATCCGGGCGCCCCGTTTTTTTAATTCCCAGTAGCAGGTTGATATACCTTACCGGTCCAAGAATATCGGGCGCAGAAAAGGCTGTCACCCGCTTTACGCAAAACATGCACAATTAAATTCCCTGGTAAATTCCCCGGTAAATTTCCCTGTAAAGACCTGCGGCCACGGGTACCGCCGAAGCAACGCATGGCCTAACCCGGCACGGCCACCCATTGCTCGATCCCGACCCCGTTCGGGCTTTCCAGCCGGGAGACGCGGACGACAACAATGGTAATCAGCAGGTTGTCGGACCGTTTTTGCGAACCCGACTGGTAGGTCAGGATCATCGGCAGCTGGACAATCCACTGGTACCGGCCCTGTACCACACCCTCGCGGTCAAGCACCGGCGCCCCGCGCGGGGCCGCGGTCACGACCTGGTGGTTGGCCTCGACCATTTCAATAATCCGCGATTGTTGCAGCGCCCGGGTAAAGCTTTCCCAGCCGCGGCGGGTGAAGTTACGCGAGGCTTCCTGCAGGCGGCGGCGGTAATCGTTGAAACCGAAGGTCATCACTTCGGTAGCGGCCTGGGCGACCCATGACATCAGGGCTGGTGTGCTTAAATTCGGCTCGTTCAGCGCCACCATTGGAATCAGGCGGCCATCTTCCGTGGTGGCGAAATAACGGTTTTCCGGCTGGTGAATATGGACCACGAACAGCATGGCGCCGATCAAACCCAGAATCACAACAGTTTGCAGCAGGGCCAGCTTCAGGATCGTCCGGTAACCGTCGCGGTAAAATTCGTTCCGCAGGACCACGCCGCCCAGATTGCCGATATCTTTGCCCTTGGCGGTCGGACTCGCGGCTTTGCCGCCGGCCGCCGCCGGCTGTTTTGCAGGCGCGCCCTGGCCTTTGGCCGGTTTGAAACTGCGCGGCTTGGATTTTCCACCTTTCGGCGGCGGTGCTTTTTTGGGAGGAGGATTATCAGCCATGCGTTACAGAATAAAGATACAGGAGTGAATGTACGAATCTGTTATTTATCAGACTTACAGTATGAATACCAGCATTGCATATCACAAGCTTTTTTCAGTATGAAACAGTGTTTCACCGTCTTTCGGCCGCCTGTGCCGGGCAAAAGTTGTGCTTTCTCTTAAACCGTATGGTAAAATAATATATAATGTAATAAATGCGGGCATTTGCGGGGTCTGTGATACTATGAATCTTCTGGCCAGAGTTTTTGGGCGGCTTTTTTTTAACAGAATACGTGTCCTTGTTGCGGTTTTACCGGCATTGATGCTGCTGGCCGGCCTGAATCCGGGACCAGGCGGTCTGGGCGTGCAGACCGCGCAGGCCTGTGCGCCGTGCGACTGTGTGGCTGCCAATCATGATTTGACCCGCGAGGTTATCTTTCTTGAGCATGGCTTAGGCGTGTTTTACACCGACCCGCAGGCGTTGGCCTATACGACCGCCCATGAATGCGATCCGGGTATCGGCACCCGCGGCTGGATTGCCTTTGAACTGTGCCGTCACCGCGAAGAATTTCTCGTCTTCTACTGGTTTAAGGAGATGGTCCTGGCGGCGCTGATGATGATGACCGAACAGCTCGTTTCGATGGCTATGAGCCAGATGCTGATTCTCGGCACGTTCTTTGACGCCCAGCAACAGCTTGAGACCCAGCTGGTATTCCAGACCCTTGCTGCCAGGGCGCACAAGGATTATCACCCGTCTTTCAATATGTGTGAAATCGGCACATTATCGCGCAGCCTGGCGGCCTCGCAGCGCCGCGGCGAATATAACGCCTGGGCGCTCTCGCAGCATCTGCAGGATCGGCAGATGCGTAACGTCAATATGGCATCGGCAGCCGGTAAAGGGCTTGATGTCGTGCATCGCTGGGAGCACTGGCGGGCGACATTCTGTAATCTTGAGGACAATGACGGCGAGCTGGGCCCGCGCACGACCGAGCCGATTTGCACCGGCGAGACAGCAGTTGTCAACCGTGATGTCGACTATGCTTACCTGGTCGGTTATCCGAATACGATCCAGGACGTCAATTTTACCGATGGTGCCGTTAACCTGCCGGAGCAGGCGGTGTTCGGGCTGGCTGCCAATTTATACGGTAATGATGTTTTCGCCTATTTCCCGGAAACATATTTTCTCGATGAGGACAAGCATGATGAATATGTTTACGTCCGCTCGATTGTTGCCAAGCGCAGCGTCGCCCAGAATACCTTTAACGCCATTGTCGGGATGAAGGCCGAAGGGACCGGGGCAACCGAAGAAATCCTGCGGCCTTATATGGAGCGTGTGCTTGAGCAGATGGGGATGGAGAATGTCGAGGAAATGATCGCAATTATCGGCGAACGGCCAAGCTATTATGCACAGATGGAATTTCTGACCAAAAAGCTCTATCAGCGCCCTGAATTCTATACCCAGCTTTATGATAAGCCGGTGAATGTTGAGCGGACCAAGGCGGCGATGAAAGCGCTCGGCCTGGTGCAGAAGATGGATATGTTCAAAAGCAAGCTACGCGGCGAAGCGGCGCTGGCAGTGCTGACCGAGATGGAAATCTACAAGGCGCAGGACGCGCTGCAGGATGATTTAAACGATGTTGATGAAGCAGGTCTCCGGGAATGATAAGACGGCTGACAACAGGGACAATGATATACGGCCATGACGGCACGCAGCGCCGGGCCTGCGGCCTGTTGTTCATGGCGCTCTGCGTGCTGGCGGTTATGATGTGGCCGCGTGCGGCGCCGGCCTGTGATCAGTGCGCCTGCGTGCCCGCTGCGCATGGGGTGCAGATACCTCATCCGCCCGGCTATACGATATCGGTGCCGGGTGAGCGCCTCACCATTCGCGGCATTGTGCGCGACGAACACCAGATTACAACTGACCAGATTGTCGAGGAGTTTGATGATTTTGAACCTTACCTGATCGATGTCGTCTTTATGGAGTATATCCGCCCGGCACTGATGATGATGACTGAGCAGCTGGTCCATACGGCGCTGTATCAGACCAAGATCATCGGTTCGCAGATCGATGGCAAGATGCACATGGAAACCCAGGCCGTATTCCAGCATCTGACCGCCCAGGCGCACAAGGATTATCATCCCACTGTTGAAATGTGTGTTTTCGGCACCAATGTGCGCAGCCTTGCCGCGGCCGAGCGCAATGCCGAATATACGGCCTTTGTGCTCAGCCAGCGCAGCATGGACCGCCAGATGGCTAATGCCAACAGTGCCGCCGCCCGCGGCTCGTTTGATGACGAGTGTTTCCGTCTGCGCCAGTTCCGCCAGTTCTATTGCACAGCCGATGATAATAACGCGCGCATGCTATTTGTCTGCGATCCGGCAGCGGCGGGCTTTGATGTGCAATATCCGGAATGTCTGCCGCCAGGGCGTGAAGTGACACAGGAAACTGAAAACAAGGATGTCAGTTTCATGCGTACGGTTGACCGGGCCGCAACGCTTGAGATCGATTTTTACACAGGTCTAGGGGTAGAGCTGAGCCCGGATGAGCGTGATGTCTTTGCGCTGGCCAGCAATCTTTACAGCAGCGATGTCATGTTCCGCCTGCCGGAAGCGAGCCTGCAGCAGCGCGGCAGCCAGGACGAGCTGCTCGATATGCGGGCGGTGGTTGCCAAGCGCAGCGTCGCCGAGCACAGTTTCAACACGATTGTCGGGATGAAGGCGCAGGGTACTGAACTGTCCGAGGAGATTACCTATCCCTTTATGCGGCTGATTCTGGAACGGCTTCATCTGGGCGATGACGGCGCGTTTCCGGAAGAGGAAATCGCGATGTATCTGGGCACGCGGCCGAGTTATTACGCGCAGATGGAAGTGCTGACCAAGCGGCTTTACCAGACACCTGATTTCTTTGCCGGTCTTTACGACGAGCCGGTGAATGTCGAACGCAAGGGCGTGACCCTGCAGGCGATCGGGCTGATGCAGGATTTTGATACATGGAACAGTTATCTGCGAACCGAGGCGATGCTGTCGGTTATGCTCGAGCTTGAGTTGCTGAGAATGCAGAACCAGGTGCAGAACCTGCTGGGTGATATGCGAAGCGGGGGGATCGAATTATGATGCGGCGGACAATATCAACATCGTGCCCGCCGGCTTTTATAGAGCCCCGTCGCGCGGTGACTGATAAACGGGACGGGCGCGCCGGTGCGCCGCGCTGTTAAGATGCATTTTTGATGAAAGAGAATAAGTGAATAACGAGACAGGCAGAACAGAACAGCAAACGGCAGGCCGGCGATGGCGCCTGTGGCTGTTGCAGATGTTCATGGCGGTGGCGCTGTCCGTATCCTTTGGCGCGCAAACCGCCCGTGCTCAATACTACTGCGCGCCCTGTACCGGTTGCGTGTTCCCGCAGCGCGCAGTGACGATGGCGTATATTGTCGCCCAGCATGAAATTACCCGCGAATTCACAACCCTGCAAATGATGTTTCATCAAAACTGGCTGTTTGGAGCGGGGGGCTTCTTTAATAACGGGGTGCCCGACAGTTTCTGGGAACTGCACGCCCTGCCGGCGCTGATGATGATGACCGAACAGCTCGTGACGGTCGGTATGGAACAGATGTTGATTCTCGGGTCATTTTTCGATGCCCGGCAGCAGCTGAAAACCCAGCGGCTGTTCCAGGAAAAAGCCGCGGAAGCCCATCGCGATTACCACCCCAATTTCAACATGTGCACGATCGGCACAACGGCCCGCAGTATGGCGCCGGCCGACCGTAACGGTGAGCTGACAAGCTTTATCCTGAGCCAGCGTTCCCAGGATCGCCAGATGGGTATGCATACCGCGAATGCTGCGTTTAACTCGGAAATCGACCGTGAAGGCCGGATCCGGCAGGTGATTGCCCGTTACTGCGAACCGCGCGATAACAGCGCGGGCCTGTTCGAGATGTGCGGCGCGCCGGCCGATGGCGGCAGCATTGGCAAGGATATCGATTTCACCCGCACCATTGACAGCCGCCGGACGCTGAATCTTGACTTCACTGATGGCGCGCCGACCGCTGACGAGCAGGATGTACTGGCGCTGGCGAGCAACCTGTTTTCGCATGAGGTGCTGACCAAGCCCGGCCGCACACCGCTGAATACCGAGGCCGGTGAAGGGTTTTATATGGATATGCGCGCGCTGATCGCCAAGCGCAGCGTTGTTGAAAACTCCTTTAACGCGCATGTCGGCCTGAAGACCGCGGGGACGCCGATCTCGGAAGAAACCATGTTGTTTACCCAGCATGTGCTGCACCAGCTCGGCGTCGAAGATGAAGCCGAGCGGATGATTCTGCTGAATGGCACCATCGATAATGACGAGGAACCGGCGCTGCGGCCAAGTTATTTTGCGCAGCTTGAAACGATTGCGCAAAAAATCTACCTCGACCCGGAATTCTACACCAATCTTTACGACAAGCCTGCCAACGTGGCCCGTAAGGATGTGGCGATGCAGGCGATCAATCTGATGCTGGAACGTGACATGTATAAGAGTGAATTGCGCAGCGAGATGAATTTGTCGGTGCTGCTGGAGATGGAGTTGATCAAATATCAGGACGATCTACAGAACCGGCTTAACGCGGTTATAGAAAAGTATCAGGAAAACTAGATGCTGATGAAACACGACACAGACAGGTTTGATGGATCGCGCCGACCGCTTTTGACAGGCGGTGTGCTGGCGGCCCTGTTCGTGCTGATCACCGTTTTCAGCGCCCTGGCCCTGCCGCAAACGGCACAGGCGCAGGCGGTTGTCTGTACGTCGGCGGTGCTGTGTGATACCTGCTGTGCGGGGGTTGTATGCCCGTACCATGCCGAAACGCAGCTGATCATTATTGATGAGCATGATCATTTGCGTGAAGAGGTTCTGGGCGTATCGGCGGGTATCCTGCCGTTCTTCGAAGTACCGGAACCGCCGGAGGGGTTCTTCCGGCTGCAATGGCATGAGCGGTTCCTGATTCTTGACTTTTTCCGCGAGCATATTTTACCGGCGCTGATGATGATGACCGAACAGCTTGTGACGGTGATGATGGAACAGATGCTGATTGTCGGTACGTTCTTCGACGCCAAGCAGCAGCTGGATACCCAGCTTGTCTTCCAGGAACTGATGGCGCAGGCGCACAAGGATTATCATCCTTCGTTCAGCATGTGCGAGATCGGCACCAATACCCGCAGCCTCGGCACAGCGAATCTCAAGGGCGATTTAACGATTCGCGCGCTGAATAAACAGCAGCTTGACCGCCAGCTGGGTACCGGTGCCTCTGTCGGGGCCGGTGGCCAGTATGACCGTGTCACGCCTGATATTGCGGTCAGCCCGACGCCGTTTAACCGTTTGGGTTATTTTTACCGGTTTACCTGTGATGATAACGACCTGAACAAGGTGCTGGGCCGCGGCGATACCGGCCTGTTTATGTGTGGCGATGCGCCGCCGGGCGAAGGCTGGGTGAACCGCGATATCGACTGGAACAACACGGTGATGAGTCCGCGCACGATTAACGTCGATTACAGTTTAGGCGGCGCCTCGGACGGGCCGCGCCTGTTCCAGATGTCGAACTATCTGTACGGCCATGATGTCTTTTCGCGGCCCGACGGGACGATGCTGGAGGACGAGGAAAATCATGATAACTATCTTGATTCCCGCTCTGTCGTTGCCAAGCGTAATGTCGCCCAGAACAGTTTCAGTTCGATAGTCGGCCTGAAAGCGCGCGGCACCAACCGGTTTGAAAACCCGGAATTCAGTTCCGAGAACACGTCCCAGTTCATGAATTACTTTATGATCGAGCTCGGGTTCCCGCTGGATGACCCGATCGCCTATCACCGTTATATGTTCCACAAACATGAAGAACGGGCCGAGGCGGCACTTGATGAAGAGCAGGACCAGATCAGCTATTACGGCCAGATGGAGATGCTGGCGAAAAAGATCTATCAGCGTCCCGAATTTTATACCCAGCTTTACGACAAACCGGCCAATGTCAAGCGCAAGAGCGCGGCGATGCAGGCGATCAAACTGATGCTGGAGCGCGATATTTTCGACAGCCAGCTGCGCAGCGAAATGCTGATGTCGATGATCCTGGAGCTGAAAGTCGTGGAAGAACAGCAGAACATAGAAAGCATGCTCGGCCTGCTGGGCGAGCAGGTGAGAAACTGATATGAGACAGGCTGACCGTCATACAACATTCATTGGGGCCGCCTTTAAAAAGGCGGGCGGTGTTCTGTGCCTGCTGGGATGCCTGTTGATTTTGATGGTGCCGGCGCAGACGGCCCGCGCCGAATCGGCCATTGATGACCCCGCCCATCGCGAAGGTCTTGAATTTGCGTTGCGTGAGAACTGGATTGCGGCCTGGATGATGATGACCGAACAGTTTGTAACGGTCATGATGCAGCAGATGCTGATCCTTGGCACGTTCCTTGATGCTGAGCAACAGCTTGAAGTACAGCGATTGTTCCAGCAGCTGAAAGCCGAAGCGCATAAGGATTATCATCCCAGCTTCCAGATGTGCCAGTTCGGTACGACGGTCAAAAGTCTTGCTGCCAGTGATGTGCTGTCCGATGAAAATACCCGGATGCTTGACTATATGATGGAAAAGCGCGAGCGGCTGAGCGCGAACCTGGCTGCCGCGCCGGGCATTGTCGGTGACATGACCCATCGGATCGACAGGTTCAAGGATATCTTTTGTGATCTCGATGAAAACAACCAGCATGTCATTTGGCTGTGTGAGGAAAGCCAGGGGCCGCAGGCGCAGGTAACGCGGGACATGGATTACGCCCGTTTTGTCGATCATCCCTATACGCTGAATATTAATTACGCCGATGACGATCTGACAACCGAAGAGCAGGATATTCTCTCGCTCGGCCAAAACCTGTACGCCCACAAGGTCATCGATTTCATGCCCGAGCAGCTGCTCAACGAGCTGGGCGGCCAGTCAATGTTCATGGAAACGAGATCGGTGCATGCGATCCGCAGTGTCGCGCGGCGAAGTTTCTCGCATATGGTCGGTATGAGGGCCGAAGGACCGCAGGAGCTGGGGTGGCAGGTCACACCGTTCCTGAATGGTATTGTTCACGAGCTGGGTGTGCCCGAGGAAGAGATTGTCGACTTTATCGGCGAGAATCCGAGCTATTTCGCCCAGATGGAAGTTTTGACGCGCAAGATTTACCAAAGCCCTGAATTTTTTACCAATTTATATGATAAACCGGCCAATGTGCGGCGGATCGGTGTGGCGCTGCAGGCGCTGGAGCTGATGCAGGACCGCGACCGGTTTGAATCGGCGCTGCGGCGCGAGATGCTGATCTCGCTGATTGTCGAACTGAAACTGCGTGAATTCCAGGAAGACATGAATACGCGTATCTTCTCGGCCTCCCACCGCAAAAACCGCGAATCCGAATTCTAGCCACCGGGTCGCATGACGCCGCATCTGGCACCTCTTTTGCAATGACACTGCATGGAACAGCCTTGTAATAGGCAAAAATTGCAGTCTCAACCAAGAGGTATCCGCCATGGCTTTAGGTGGCTTAGACAGTGCATTATCAGGACTTCGCGTCGCGCAGCAGCAGCTTTCCGTGATTTCGAACAATGTCGCCAACGTGAATACCGAGGGCTATACCCGGAAAATTTTGCCGCAGGCCACCGTCGCTATTGAAGGGACGACTGTCGGCGTGCGCTCCAGCCCGGTCGTCCGCCGGGTCGATATCAGCCTTGAACGCGACTTATGGACCCAGATCAGTACGGTTGAATCGCTGAACGTCCAGGCCCAGTACCTGAATAACATCCAGGAATTCCACGGCCCGCCGGATCTTGAACTGTCCGTCGCGGCGGCGCTGGGGGAATTGCGCGATAATTTCCTCGCCCTGTCGAATACGCCGGATGATGTCTTCCTGATCCAGAGCACGGTCGGGCAGGCCCAGACAGTGGCGCAGAAAATCAACGATTTCTCGGACCTGCTGACCCGGATGCGCAATGACGCGCAGGATGATCTCAGCAGCACAGTGACACGGGTCAACGACCTGCTGGCGCAGATTGCCGATGTCAACAAGGCGATCAAGTTCAACCAGATCAGCGGCAAGACGACGGCGGCGCTTGAGGACCAGCGCAGCCAGGCGGTCACCGAACTGTCGCAGGAGCTGGAGGTCAGCTTCTTCGTGCGTGGTGACGGGGTGATGGTGATTCAGACCAATAACGGCCTGCAACTTGCCGATGAGCGGGCGGAGGAGCTGTTTTTCGACCCGACGCCGCTGGGACCGGGCAGTGTCTATTTCGGTCCCGGTGATCCGAACAATACGGTCGCCGGCCTGTTTGTCGGCGGCGATCCGGCTGAGAACAACACGGCGACCGATATTGCCGCGCTTGAGCCGAACGGGCGGATCGGCGCGCTGCTGGAGCTGCGCGATAACATCCTGCCCGAACATATGGCGCAGCTTGACGAGATGGCGTTCCGTCTTGCCCAGCGCTTCGATGCGCAGGGTATCCGGCTGTATACGGACGGCTCGGGCAGTGTACCTTTTGATAGTGACGCGGTTGTGACCGGCACGGCTGACCTCAACGCCCTGACCGGTGCCGGGCCGATTGCGCCGACCATCGCCGGGCCGAATGATATTTTTACCATTACGCTCGATCCGGACGGACCGACCCCACAATCGCTCAATATCAGCCTTGCCGATGTTGATGCGGCCTTTCCGGCGCCGCCGGCGGCCAACGGGGCGGAATCGCTGGTCAATTATATCAACCAGCAATTCAATGCGCTGCCGGAGCCGTATAACGGCGCAAGTGCGACACTGGACGCGAACGGCCAGCTTGTCCTGACCGCGCAGCAGGATATCCGGGTCGAGGCCGGTGGGGCCGGGCAGATGACCGCCGCCGACCTGAACACGATCGGGCTGGTCACGGCGACGACAACGGCCGAC
This sequence comes from uncultured Micavibrio sp., assembly GCA_964445195.1. Lineage (GTDB taxonomy): Bacteria > Pseudomonadota > Alphaproteobacteria > Micavibrionales > Micavibrionaceae > UM-FILTER-47-13. Next base: position 14,851 of record CAYUKA010000028.1, read on the forward strand.
CCGACCCTCAGCCCCCTGTCGCCGGTGCCTTATATCGGGTTCTCGGCCGAGATCCAGGTCAATGACCTGATCCTGAATAATAACGAGCTGTTGCGTGAAAGCACACTGACCGGGGTTAATGTCGATGAAGGCTCGAATGAATTTTTGCGGCTGGTGACCGATTTTGTGTTCGGTGATTTTGAGCGCCAGGTTGCCTGGGGCACTCTGACCGATGATGTCACCTATCCGGCCGGGATCAGTGTCTCGACACTGGCCACCGACCTGCATACGGCGTTTGGTTTTGCGCCGGAAGCACGGGTGGTCAGTGCGGTCGACCTGGTGACACTGGCGGGCGGCGGGCCGCTGAGCACCGCGCCGGGCAACCCGTTCCTGCCGTCTGGCGGGCCGCCTTTGACCGACAGCTTTACAATTACGCTTGATCCCGGCGGCGCTGCGGCGGCATTGAATATCGATCTGTCCGATGCCGAGGCCAACTTCCCGATTCCGCCCTCGCCTGGCGGCGCGCAGTCACTGGTCGACGAAATCAACGCCCAGATTGCGCTGCTGGGGGCGCCGCTGAACGCTTCGACGGCGGCGCTGAACGGGCTGGGCCAGCTGGTGCTGGAAGCACCGGTTGATATCGAAATCAGTGCCGGCGGGCCGGGCGGCATGGGCGAAACGGGCCTGAACTATCTCGGCCTGCAGGAAGGCATAACAGTGGCCGAGCAGCCGTCCTTCGATATCCAGATCGGCCAGCAGGACCCGGTAACGATTACCGTTGAGCCGGGCGAGACCGAGATTGATTTGCTCAATAAGCTGAATGCGCTGAGCGGTGTGCAGGCGTCCATCGGGCGCGGTCCGAACCCGCCGGGCCTTGATAACCTTTATATCCAGCCCGGCCCCGGTTTCGGCGGCGAGCTGCGCCTGGTGGCCGGCACGGTCGAAAATACAGGCGGCGAGAATGTGCTGGAGGCGCTGTTCGGGCTGGGTGATCCGGTTGTCAGTATCCCGCATGACGAGTTCCGTGAAAGCGGTCTTGGTCCCGGTGTTGACAGCGAAACGCGGGTGCTGGGCGCGCCGGATCTTCTGAGCTACACGCAGAAAATGATCAGCGTCCAGACCGAGCGGGCGGTCGCGAGTGATGCGCGCATCGCCGACGAAGAATCGTTCCGCAATATCCTGCAACGCCAGCTGCTTGACGAATCGGGCGTCAATCTGGAGGAGGAGTTATCCAACCTGATTCTCGTCCAGACGGCGTTTTCGGCGGCGGCCAGGGTTGTGAACGCGATCGATGAACAATTCCAGGAGCTGCTGAATGCGTTCTAGCCGCTCTGACAGACGAAGCAACGAGGAGACAGGCCGATGACCGGTATTTCAACTTTGGGACAGGCGCTCGACCAGATTGAGCGGATCAAGGTGCAGCAATTGCAGCTGGCCGATCTGCAACTGCAGCTCAGCACCGGCAAGATCACCCAGTCTTTCAAAGGGCTGGAGGATAACACGATTATTTCCAAGCGCGCCCGCGCCGATATCAAGCAGCTTGATATCTACCTGACGAACATCACCCGCGGGGAAACCAGGGTCAACCAGATGCTGAACGCGCTCGACCAGATCAAGCAGCAGGCGCAGGATGTGCTGAACGGCCTGACCGGCCAGCCGCAGGAGGGCGATCTTGATCTCAGCATCATCAAGAACACGGCGACAAACTCGTTCGACTTCGTTGCCAACCTGCTGAACAGCCGCGACGGCGACACGTATCTGTTTGCCGGCAGCGATTCGAACACGCCGCCTTTTAACGATACCGGCTCGCTCGATACCTTCATGCGCGACCTGAACCGGCTCTGGACCTCGGGCCTGCTGCCTTATACGCCGCCGGAAGATATTACCGATGCCTATATTGACCAGTTCACCGGCGCGCCGGATGTGACGATCGGCTATTCCGGCACGCTGAACGATGCCGGCAAGGTCTTTATCCCGGTCGATGAAGGGGTTGAACTTGATTATACGCTGCTGGCCAATAACCCGGCGCTGCGCGATGTCGTGCAGGCGATCGGCGTGATCAAGAACCTGCCGGATGTGATTGATGCGCCGCCGCCGCAGGGCCAGATTGTCAGCACGAATGACCTGGCGGCGGCCACGGCCGGTGTCGATCTGTTCACGGCGGGCGGTTATGTTGACGGTAACGATAATTTCACGATCCGCTTCGATCCCGAAGGGCCGAACGATATCGGGCCGATCACGATTGATTTAACCGATGTCCAGCTCGTCAACCCGACGCCGCCGGCGACCAGCGGCGCGCAGGCGCTGGCTGACTATATTAACGGCACGGTGATTCCGACCCTGCCGCCGGAAATCCAGAACCAGGCCAGCGCCTTTATCAATTCGTCGGGCCAGCTGGTGATTAATGCCGAGACCGATATCGAAATCACCAGCGGCACTATGGGCACCGCGGGCCTTAGCTTTATCGGGATCGAGGCCGGGGTGACTGCGCCGACCAGTGATGAAAGCAAGGAATCGTTTTTCCGGGTGTTCAACGAGCTGGCGGTTCAGCTTACCAACGCGATCGACGCGATCGAGGCCGAGCAGTTCCGCCTGAATAACGTCCAGATATCGATGGCCCAGACGCGGGAAAATCACGAGCTGGAGCAGAATACGTTGCTGAACACGATTGATAATGTCGAAAGCGCCGACCTGAACGAAGTGGCGCTGTCGATTACAACGCTGCAAATCCAGCTGGAAGCCTCGTTCCGCGTGACCGCGGCGGTATCGAACTTAAGTCTCGTGAACTTTATATAGGCTTTAATTCGTCGCGGCGGAATAGCTTTCAATCATCAGTACAGACGGGCCGGCCGGCAGGTTCGGGTGCAACTTTCCGACCGGACGCGGGTCGGTGGCGCTGAACCCGTCAAGCAGCGTTTGCACCGCATCCGGGAAGGTCCCGTGCATCCGGATCCGGTTTGGCAATACGTAATCATAGACCGAGTTCCAGACCAGCGTGACCCGGCTTTGCGCGGCCCAGCGTTCCAGCACATTTTTCAGGTTTTCACCATCGGCGGCCTGCCAGTACAGGATTTCCATCGGGTCCATGGCGCCGCCATGCATGACAGGTGCGGCGGGCAGCGGTGCCGGGGGCACAGCGGCCGCGGCAATCATCGTGTGCGGTACGGGAGCCAGACCGGGAGCCGGTGTCGGTGCGCGCGGTGCCGGGGCGGCTGTCGCCGTCAGGGCTATGGGCGCAGCCATATCGTTTACGGCAGGCATATCCGCAACGGCCCGTGGTGGTACGACCGGTTCCGGCATACCCGGCATCGGCGGGCGGCGGCGCGCCGGATAGGATGGCTGTGGCGCTAAGGTTTCAGCATTGATTTGCGGTGACGCCATCGCCGTGGCCATCATCGGCACGGAGGAGGCCGGCACCAGCGGCGCCGGCGGCGCCATGGCTATGTCCTGGGCGACATCATTCATCGGCTCTGCCATGAGCGGGGTTGGCATGCTTTCCGGTGTGCGCGGCACCGATCGGCGGGCCATCACGGATTCCGGTGCCGGGGCGGGTGTCATTGACGGCCCGCTCTCCCAGGACTGGCGAATCCTGACGGTTTTGCCGCTGATCATTGGCCGCAGATCAAGCGGCCGCAGCGCATCTTCCAGCACTTCGTTCCAGGCTTTGCCGCCATTCCATGACAGGCGCGCGCCTTTATTGACGCCGTCATCGAAAGAGTAAGCGTAACCAGCCGGGACGATCTGATGCAGTGCCAGCACCAGCGGGATATCCCGGCCGAAGCCCATAACGGTCTCATAACTGACCTTGGTCATCGGCGGGGCCGGTGCCACTGGTGCCATCATCGCCGCCGGTGCCGGAGGCAGGCCCGCAGGTAAGCCCGATGGCAGGGCCGGGACAGTGCGGCCCGGCAGGCCAAGGACCGGGTCCTGTGCCGCGGATGGCCTGTCAGAAGGCATGTCGGAGAGAATCATATCTGCGGTTGGCAGATTCGGCAGCGGCGTCGCGTTAATCGCCGGCACGGCTGGCGGCGGCGGCATGGATTCGCCGGTCATTGGTATTGGCATCATACCGTCAACCGGCGGCGGTGCCGGTGTGGCTTCAATGAACGGGGCCGGCGTTTCTGCGATCATCCCGGACGGGGCCATCGGCTCGCCGACCGGAAACGGGTCGATCACAGGGGCCGGCGTATTCACCAGCGGTTCACGGTCAATTGCCGGAACCGGCATGGCTTTCGGCGGCGGTTCGGCGGCGCGCGGCGGTGGCGGTGTCCACTCAAAGCCGGCCTTGGCCGGGGATACGCTGAACGTAGCGATTGCCAGCGTCATAACTGACAGGCCCAGCCTTATTCCGGCGGCATCCGAAAACCGTTTTCCAAAAAACATGCGCAGTTCCTTATATCGTCTGTTTTATCTTTAATAATGTCATGGCGGCAGCTTTGAAAATAAAATGCGCGGCGAAAAATAACAAGCGCCGCGCACAGATTATCCGGTATTTATCTTATCCGGTCTTGATCGCGATTAACCGTAATCCCGCATTCTACGTTGTGAATACATGTACCAGCCAGGGCGGTTATCGCCAATAAACCAGCTGCGCAGGGCCCGCAGGGCGGCAGGGAAGGTCAGGCCCTTACTCTCCAGGAAGCGGAAAATCATAACAATAATAATCGTCATGACAATTGTGTGGGGGCGGGCATAGACCAGCAGGACGAAGAACGGCAGGGCCGCCCGGGCGTCGAGATTAAAAAACCGCACCGGCCGCATTGAATTGCGCCAGTGCCAATTCCGTTTTTCGGCTTCCAGATCGTCCTGCGCCGTTGCCATGACCGGTATCCTTTCTGTGTGGTGTAAAATCAAAAAGGCCGTTTTCGCGGCCTGTCTTTTATAATATACCGTAATTTCCTAACAAAAGGTATCTGTTTGCCGTTTTGGATAGGGTGCCTACCCGCCGCCGGCGCCGGTACTTGAGGCCAGCATCAGGTACCAACGGCGGTCAATTTTACCGTCTTCGAAGGCCAGCCGGGCCGATTGCGACATGGTGCGGCCGTAAAAAGGAATCGCCCGCTGGATATGCGGACCCCATTCCTTGAAGTCCATGTCGAGCAGCTTTTCCCGGACATCATCAGGGAAAATCATCCATTCGCGCACACCCATCCGGCCGCCATCGATCTTCGGCACCAGCGACTGGGTGACGATCATGCGAATCGTTTCCATCAGCGCGTAGGCGCGTTCCGGCCGTTCATCTGATTCGAAGGTTGAAATCATCCGCTGGATGGTGGCGGCGACACCGATCGTGTGGGTCGTGGTATAGACGGCATGGCCGGTTTGCGAAGCTTCAATTGCCGCCGAGATGGTTTCACGGTCGCGAGCCTCACCGACCAGGATAATTTCCGGCTTGCGCCGCAGCGCATTACGGACGCCACGGTCGAAAGTCGGCAGGTGACGGGGAATTTCCGTTTGGGCTACGAGTGAGCGCGGGCTTTCAATCGCGTCATAGACATATTCGATCGGCGATTCGTAGGTCAGCATTTTACCGCAGCCCTGCGGGCGTTCCAGCAGCATCCGGCAGCCGGCGGCCAGCAGCGTGGTTTTACCGGAACCGGTCGGGCCGGTGACAATCACCATGCCCTGGCGCGGCGCCCAGTTATTGATGACATGGTCCTCGATATTCAGATCGCGCATTGTCGGCGGCTCGCTCGGCAGCACCCGCATGGTGACCTGCGCGGCATCGCGTCCGCGTGAGAGAATCGCGGTAATATTCACCCGGAAGCGGATCCGGGAATAACGATCCGGTTTCACCTCGTAGGAGACATCGAGGTCTTTACCGGCGGCCAGGCGGGCCTGTGCCTCCGGGCCGTAAATCCGTATAAGCACAGCGGCCATGTCGGCGGCATCAAGATTACGGAAGGTGCCGGGATAAAGGACACCGTCAATTTCCTGGTAAATCGGCCTGTCCGACTGGAAGGTAATGTCCGAGCTGCCTTGCTTGACCGACCATTGCAGGAACGGGTCGACCGTATCGGCGGTGAAGCGGCCCGGCTCGTCCGGCCAGGTGAGTGCCTTGTTTTCCTTGCCTTTTAAAAGGCTTACCGGTTTACGGGTTGCCATGTCTCCGTTCCCGTCATTAGTTCGGGCATCCCCGTGATTTGCACGGCCCGGTCGCCAACCCGCATCCGGGTGCCGCCGCCGGTGATACCGCGGTCGACCTGAAGCGCATAAGGCGGCGAGACCATGCCCTGTGTCAGCAACATGCGGTAACGCACCATGCCTTTATAATGCGCGGTGAGCTGGTTCAGATCCTGTTCGAAAATCTCGTTGGCCTGTTCGACGCCTTTTTCCCAGCCTTCGCGCACCCAGTCGATCCAGGCCATCCGTTCCTCGTCATCGCCGGGGCGCAGAATGTCCGGCGGCGGCGTCACATCGCCCCATTCGCGTTCCAGGTAATTGCGCCAGTGCCGTGCGGCGCTGATGATCCGGGCGTTGCGGCTGATATTGTAAACGCGGTCGGCGACGGCAGCCTCACGCCCGCTGGCGCCGATAATCATCGCATTGACCGATTCGGAAATGATCGGCGGCTCAATCAGCAGGCCCGACGGTGCGGGAATCAGGAGCTGGCGGAAATCGAACACTTTATCCAGATAACTTGAGCGGCCTTCAAGCTCCTTACGTATATGGTAGGTCCGCCAGGCCAGCCCGCCGCGGGCGCCGTAAGACAGGGCCGCTTCGCGCATCGCATCCATGCGGATATCAGACGGCAGGCCGGTTTCGACGTCGACCACGACATTCAGTTTGGGAATCGTCTCAAGCTCATACAGGGTCGGCGGGGTGGTCATGTCCGAATCGGACATATAAGCCATAGCGGGCGCAGAGACGCCAAAAACGGCCATAACGATAGCGATGATAAGCGGTAAGCTTTGTTTCATCGGGCGGTCTATCCTCCCCCGACACCGGTATTCGGCGCATAACTGACTTCAACAGTCTGGCGGCGGCCGTCAACATGGATATCGGCGCGCACGCCAAGCTGCAGGCCCAGCGAGCGCAGCACATCAATGACCGGCATGTTTTCAACATCAACCGAAACAACCAGCGGGACCGGCGGCGGCGTGCCCAGAGCCTGGAAACCGTAACCGGCGCGGCTGGCGAGTTTCTGTGCGATCGGCTCGACCGGACCGACCCAGTTGACGGTGATGGCCCGGCGCAATTCCGGCGGCACGTTATCAACCGGTCCGACCGAGGCTTCAGGTGCCCGCGCCTGTTCGACCGCGGCAAGAGTTTCCAGCGCGACAGAGGCACGGTCAGCGGCATCGGCCAGCATCATCGAGACTTTGTCAGGCGAGGCCACCAGATTGGGATGGTCGCCTTCCATCGGATGCCCCGGCGCGCAGGCGGCGAGCACGATCATAAGAAAACCGGCACAAGCTGTGCGTATCAATCGCATCATACTAAACCTTTATTTTCCCCTGTCTGTAGATCCAGTCGCGCAGGACGCAGCTTTCATAAAGACATTATGAACCTGCTACAATAGCTGCTTTTATTACGTTAGCGCCTGATCTGTAGCAGAACAAGACGTCATTTCCGCTGATCTGGACATATCACCAGACTTATCCACCTAAAAGCGGCTGCCATAACAGCTATGGTCATTTCGGCGCGGGGAGATTGTACTGCTGGCCCGTGGGCGCGTAGCAGGCGAACCAGGCGATGTTCCTGATCATCCTGTTGGTGATGTTATCGTACAGATGATCCATCTCCGGTGTGTTGCCGGCGGTGCTCCAGCAGCAATAACCGGTCAGCGGCGCCGGCTGATACTGCATGTCGGCCAGCCGGTTCTCGCTTGTGGGTTCAGTGCCTTTATAAATCGTCAGGGCAAAACCGGGCACGGTAAACTCATCGTCTGCCGGTTTCGCTTCATAGATCAGCCGGAGCGTTTCGCCGTTTACCGTCTCGCGGGCGATTTCGACCGTTTCGCCGGCCCGGCGCAACGCGGCAAGATTTGCAATTTCGTGCTTTTCGCCAAGCCGGTCCAGCCCTTCGGCGCGCTTGTGATCCCAGACAGCCTGATCGAAACTCTCTCTGAGCTGCATCGCTTTCCAGGTCAGTCCTAATGCCAGCCCGGCTGCGGCATCAAAGAGTCTTTTAAAAGGCCTGGTCATTGATCATTTCTCCCCGGTGTTTTGACAAGGCCGTGCTTTTTCATTGATGAAATAACGCGGTAGCGATAGCCGCTGCCGATATGCGGCGTACGTGAGTGGTAATAGGCAATCGCGGTCGACAGGTCGTGGGTTTCATCAAGGTGCGAGCGCAGGATCCATGCCGAGACCCCGACATTGGTGCAGGGGTCATCCTTGATCCAGCGTTTGGCGGTTTCTTCGCTGACGCCCCATTGTTCGGCCAGCTCTGGAATCCAGATCGTGTTGATCTGCATCGGGCCGAGATCATAGCTGCCGTTGCGATTCGGGCCGACCGCCTGGCCGACCGCACCGGCCTCGACCTGGTAAATACCGAGCAATACAGCCGGCGGGACGCTGTAGGTCTGCGCGGCGAGGAACATACAGGCGGCGAGAATTTTTCCCATTATACGTCTACCTCTTTTTCGTCATCACCACTATCAGCGGCCGGTTTTTTGGTACCGGGTTTGAAAAAGCCCATTGGGTTGTAAGCGCCATCGGCAGGCGGTTCGGCGGCGGGCGGGTTTTCAGCCGGCGGTTCTGCTGCTTCCGTTGCAGCCGCCGGTGTTTCCGGTTCCGCCGGCGGTTCTGGTGCTGTAGGCGCAGCTTCAGCCGCAGGCGGTTCTGTCGCCGCGGGGGCGGTCTCAGCCGCCGGGGGCGATGCAGGCGGTGCCGTTTGCGGGACAACGGGGGCGGCTTTATCGCTGCTGCCTGTGCTGCCGCCCAGGCTGGCGCCGAGTGTTTCCATCATCGCCGCCCGCTGTTCAAACGCCGCCCAGACATCATCCATCGGCAGGGTGCCACCGGCTTTTTCGGCCAGCGCTGTGCGTTCATCCTCATTCATTGTCATCAGGCGGGCGGTCTCGGCCCGGTGGCTTTCGGCATAAAGTCTGCCCAGCGCTGTAAGGGCCGCCAGTTCCGCACGTTTACCGGCCTGCGCTGATTCGCCTTTAAAACAGCGCTCCTTCAAGGCTCCGGCCCGGTCAACCAGCCTGCCGGTTACTTCCTGAATCAGCTTGGCGTCCGGGCGGCCGAAGGAATAGGCGGCAATAGCGCTGACAACCGGTACTAATGCGCCGACATAATGAATCTGGATCTGGTTGTCATCGGCCAGCAGCGCGCCCGGTGTCAGATTATCTAGCCGGGCGGTGCTGTCGGCGGCCGGGGCGAAATTATCGGCAAAGGTCAGCACCGCCTCCAGCGCTTTCAGCAACCGGGCGATTTCAGTGTCGTTCGGCACCTTGCCGGTCTGGCGGAACTGGTCGGCCACCAGCGGTCCGGCCATTGCGGCCAGCGCCAGCCGAATCGCGTCTGATTCGGCATCGGTGTCTTTAAGCCCCATCAGGCCGGTCAGGCTGACACTGACCTGCACGGCGCGGGCCAGCAGGGCGGCGACATGCTCGGCTTCCTGTGTCTTGGGGGTGTCTGTGCCATCCTGCGGCTGGCGGGCGACAACATCAGTGGCGGCGGCCAAAAGCGGCGCGCCGAGCTTTTCCAGCATCTGGGCCTGAAAGGCAGAGCGTTGTGACATGTGATCGTCCGTTATCCCCGGAAAGACCCTATAGTTCTTTCAATTTGAAATCACGATGGGCGGGCATAAAGCCCCCTCGATAGTTATAAAGCGGCGTTTGTGTCTGACACAAGAGCCGATCGCATCCTGTCCCCGTTTATGAGGCTGATTCCTGAATATATAACGGTTTACCGCAGGTCGGAGAGCATCTGTTCAATATTCTGGACCCGGCCCTGGACGATTTTAACATCGCCGGTTTTGGCGCGGTAGACGGTGAACGGCGTGACATTGACCTGCCAGGATTGCATGATCGCGAGGTTGCGCTGCACGCCCTGCTCGTTGATATCGGCCACCACAGGCAGGGCGTTTTCATCGCCGGACAGGTGCTGGTACCAACGGGTTTCCGGGTTCGGCACTGCCAGAAGGAACGCGGCCTGCGCCCTGGTATCGTTGCGGAAACCGACCGGGATCATCCGCACCTGGACGATTCCGTTCTCAATATAATTGGCGCGCAAGTCATCGATAAAGGCATGGCAATGCGGGCATTGTGGGTCGATGAAGGTATAAATCGCCGGGGCGGATTCATCGCCGAGCGCGACCCAGTTACTGTCCTGCACGTCATTAAGCAATTGTTCGGCCGGGGTTTTAAATTCGCGCTGGGTGTTATCCTGTACGGCGAAAGCATCGTTCGGCGCGCTCGCGCCTTCGCGCATGAATTCCGAGCCGGTAAACAGGTCGAGCGTCTCGGCGCCGGCTTCTTCCTGCAGGGCGCGCACCTGCCGCAGTGTCGCGACCCGGCCTTCGCCGTCAAACAGCAGGCCCATGACAAAAGCGCGGCGATCCGGGGTGACATAGAAATATTGCTCCTGCCCGCCCTTGATCGCGATCCAGCCGTCAAGCCCGGCCATACGGCCGAGATACCGCATTTGCGCGCCTTCCGCGACCATGTTCTGTAGCGGTTCCGGCAGCGGCGGCGGGTCGTTACGCTGTGCCAGCGCCGGTGCGCCGCCCGCGATTGCCATGATCATGATTGCCAAAGCCGTATAAAAAACCGTCCTCATTATCCCGCTCTTTCTCTGGTTGCGATGCCTGCAGGGCTTCTGTCTATTCTAATATAGTCCGCCGCCCGCTTAAAGAAACAGTACCAGCATGGCGGTGTAGCCGTAAAGCCGGTGGTTTGAAATCTCGCCATTTGCGTAAAAACCGGCCAGCGGCACATCGCCGATCACCTCGCGCACCAGCTTCATTTCGCCGCCCGGTCCGTCGCCGAAATCCGACAGGGTCCGGGCGACACAGGACACGTACAATGCCCCTTTCGGCGCAAAGACATCCTGTTCGGCCTGAACGCGAGTTCGCAGTTCCAGCAGCGCCCGTGACAAATCGGCACGGACCGTTTCGTGGTCGCGGCGCACGAACAGCATTTTATCACCGCCGGCAATATTATGAGCGACAGCGATCCAGCCTTTATCCGGGTCAATGCCCATGGCGTTGCGCACCAGGTAATCATCGCGGTCGGTGCCGGCAATCGGAAAGGCGACATGAACCTCGCCCTGCGCCAGTTCGCTGAGATCACCGTGATCGCTGGCGGTCTCGCCGGCGGCGGCCCGCAGGTCGGCGGCAAAGACATCAAACGCCCGCTGGCCGTCAAGCTCCATGACGACATGATCTTCGCAGCGCGTGATTGTATGGGCCGGGCCGAGCGGCACGCAGCCCTGTGAGAGCATCGTGGCGGTTTTGATATCCTGTGAAAAGGCGATACCCGAAACCCCGCCCTGCATGATTTCATCGGCAAACTGCAGGTGGGCGGTGCGCGAGGATGACAGGCCGCCGGCGATAAAGCCGCCGGTCATTTGCTCCAGCCGGCGCAGGATCATCGCCGGGTCCGAATCGCAAAACGGGTCGCCATGCACCAGCACCATCAGTGGTTCGGTTGTCTCCAGCCACGGTTCCAGAACGGTGCGCGCCGGTTCGTCATTCAGATCGATAGCCGGAAAGATACAGAAATCCTGTGCCGGTATATGGCCGATCATTGCAGAAATTGCCGGTTCGTCGACATATTCGGTGCCGGTGCCGCAAATGCCGAGTCCGACCGCCCCGATCCAGTGATCAATGCCGGTCACAGAGCGGAACAGGGTCAGGATACTTTGTGCGTCCTGCACCAGCGTGTCGGTCATGTATAAAAAGCCGATGTTAAACCGGTCGGCTTCGGTCCGGGCTTCGCCGAGCAGCTCCAGCACCTGCCGGGCGGTGTCGCGCCAGTCGGTGCCGGCGGCGCTGGCGCTGGCGAAATTATGCGATGTAAAAAGCCCCATGAGCGTGATTGTATCCGGATTATGAATAAAGCTGCGTCTTTGTGACTGTATAGTATAGCGCTGTTGTCCGGGCGGCTTCAATGGGGCGCATGCATCGCCTGCGGCAAATGGTGGATTTTACCGCCGGTTCGTTTTAGACTAATGAGCCAAACGTAAAGGAGACTCCCATGGCTGTTTTCGATTGTTCCGGACAAATTTTATCCGCCCGCTTACGGCGCGCCCTGCTGGCCAGTGCTGTCGGTGTGGCCCTCATCGCCGGTCCGGCTTCTGTTCCGGCGCGGGCGATGGACGAGGCCGCAGAGGACATGCCGGCCAAGGTCATGGAAGAGCAGGAAATGTCTGAAGCAGGCGCCGATGATGCCGCCACTGATGACGACGCGACTGATGATGACGATGATGTAGAGACAGACGAGAGTGAAGATAGCGAAGAAGAGGAAGAAGAGGAAGAAGAGGAAGAAGAGGAAGAAGAGGAAGAAGAGG
>CAYUKA010000029.1:0-27104 GCA_964445195.1 uncultured Micavibrio sp.
CGGTTGAAGGCACCAGCGCTGACGCGACTGACGGCTTTAACGTGATCGTTGACGCCGTGGCCGATACGCCGGACCTGAGCGCGAATAGCGCGATGGGCGATGAAGGCACGACGATTCCGCTGACTATCACCACAGCGGCAACCGACACAGATAACTCCGAGGTTATTAAAGAAGTGCGCATCAGCGGCCTGCCGACCGGCGCGACCCTGACCGCCGGCACGGAAAGCGGCGGCGTCTGGACGCTGGACCCGAGCGAGCTGGCCGGTCTTGGCATTACCGTACCGAATGGCAGTGAAGGCACGTATGACCTGACAATCGTATCTGTCGCGACCGAAGATCCTGTCAGTGACGGCGAAGACGATTTCGGCGATAACGAGGCCGAAGCGACCACGACCCTGAAGCTGACGATCGAGGATGATTTCCAGCCGGTAATTATTGAACCGGAAATCGCCGAAGCGGATGAAAACAACCTGGTGCCTGTGGTTGGCACGTCTGTATCCGACACGATCGAGGCCGATTTCGGCAATGACGGTCCGGGTACGTTTGGCGGCAACGGGACTTACACGATCCCGGCCGGCCTGACCAGCAACGGCAACCCGGTCACGGTCGATTTTGATGGCGCCACCAACACCTATACCGGCAGTGCCGGCGGCAACCCGGTCTTCACGCTGGTGATCGAGCAGGACGGCGATTATACATTTACGCTGCTTGATACGCTTGACCACCCGGAAGGCACGGAGGCCGACGATGTGCTGGCGCTTGATTTCGGCGCGACCGCGACTGATGCCGACGGTGATACGGATGACGGCACGATCACGATCAAGGTGCTGGACGACATCCTGACCGCCAATGATGATTTCAACAGCTATAATGTGGCTGATGGCGGCACTGACGGCAATGTGATTACCGGCCAGAATGGTGGCGCAGGCGCGGCTGATGATCTCAGCAACGATACGCCGAATACGGTTGTCGAAGTCTCCTTCGGCGGCAACCCCCCGGTTACCGTTCCCGATGGCGGCAGCGCCACGATTGACGGTGATTTCGGTACGCTGGAGATTTTCTCTGACGGCTCTTATACTTACACGGTGAGCGGCACCGGCGCGTCGACCAGTACACTGGCCCCGGCAGCCGGCGATGTCGCCGGCATCCAGCCGAGCATTACCAAGAACGGTATTACCGTGACCTCTGAAAACGGTGAAGACCTGACCTGGGTGAACACTGACGGTGGCGGCATTGGTATCGCCGGCGGTTCAAGCAAAGTCTGGCCGGCCGGTGAGACTCTCGAAGTGACCTTCGATGCGGCTGACCAGGTAACGGTGACACTGGGCGATATTGGCGCCAACAATGTTGACGATGCGATTGACTTCCGCGTCTTTGTTGACGGCAATCCGACACCGGTTGACTATACGGTGAATATCGAGGATCTGACGATCGTAAACGGCCAGGTTGAAATTGTGCTGAATGGCACTGATTTTGGCGGCCAGATCACCGGCTTTGATGTCTTTTCGGTGACCAAGCCGGCCTCGTTCCACCTGCATGACGTACAGATTAACAACTTCGCGCCGGATTGCCTGCGTGACCAGTTTGAATATGTCCTGCGTGACGGCGACGGCGACACGAGCAATGCGACGCTGACGCTGAAAGGGAAGTTTTCGGCTGTGACCGCCGAGGTTGAGGTGAATAACGGCATTAACGACGTACAGGTTGCCGAAGACGGCAGCGTCTTCGTTCCGGTCACCGCGTCTTATGACGGCGGTAACGGTAACGAAACTATGACGCTGACCTTAACGGGCGTCCAGCCGGGCTGGGATCTTGACAGCACCGACGGCTGGAATGCGACCGGCACGCCGGGCGAATATGTCCTGACCCTGCCGGCCGGCATCGACAGCTATGATGGCGGCTTTACCCTGAGCCCGCCGGAACAAAGCGATATCGACCTGACCGGCCTGAACGTGAATGTCACGGTCAGCGGCCCGGATTCTGGCGATGACGCCAGCAGCGATGACGGGTTCTTTGTCACGGTTGACGCCGTGGCCGACGATCCGGCACTGGTTGCCGATGGCGGCACCGAAGAAGAAGGCACGCCGATTGACGTGACGCTGAACGGTAGCCTGGGCGATGATACGGACGGTTCCGAGCAGATTACCGAATACCAGATCAGCGGCGTGCCGCTGACCGGCTTCAATTTCGGCGGCAAGGGCGTCAATCTGGGCGGCGGTGTCTGGAGCTTTACCCCGTCTGAAATCGCCGGTTTGCAGATTGTGCCGGAAGATCCGGGCTTTACCGGTTCGCTCGACCAGACCGCGACAGTCTTCACGACCGAGAATCCGGTCAGTGACGGCGAATATGAGGATTTTGACAATAATAACAGCGCCTCGGCTCATTTCAACGTCACGTGGAAGCCGGTGATCGAGCCGCCGGCGATTGAGGTCAATGGCGGTGTTGCCGATGTTCTTGTGAAGGAAGACGGCACGGTGGATGTGGATGTTACCGCATCGCTGAGCCCGAATGCCGAGCCGGCCGAGTTTCTGACCGTGACCATCACCGGTTTCGACCCGGCCTGGGGCAATGTTATCAATGCCGATGGCCTTGGCGCATTCAACCCGGCCGGTACGGTGTGGACGGTTACCCTGCCGGCGGGCGAGGCGGTGGACACGACCTTCACCTTTACCCCGGCCCCGGACAGCGATATCGACCTGACCGGTCTTGTCGCCACGGCGACGGCGACCGACCCGGTTGAAGGCACCAGCGCTGACGCGACTGACGGCTTTAACGTGATCGTTGACGCTGTGGCCGACGACCCGGGCATCACCGCCAGCGGCGGTACCGATGATGAAGGTACCAGCATCGCCGTGAATATTAACGGCGCGCTGGGTGTTGATACGGACGGTTCCGAGCAGATTACCGAATACCAGATCAGCGGCGTGCCGCTGACCGGCTTCAATTTCGGCGGCAAGGGCGTCAATCTGGGCGGCGGTGTCTGGAGCTTTACCCCGTCTGAAATCGCCGGTTTGCAGATTGTGCCGGAAGATCCGGGCTTTACCGGTTCGCTCGACCAGACCGCGACAGTCTTCACGACCGAGAATCCGGTCAGTGACGGCGAATATGAGGATTTTGACAATAATAACAGCGCCTCGGCTCATTTCAACGTCACGTGGATCGACGATGACGAGCCGGTTCTGACCCAGCCTGAGAAAGTGACGGTTGATGAAAGCGATCTGTCTCCGAAAGCGGTTGTCGTCAATAGTGTGAATGCCGATTTCGGTGATGACACGCCGGGCAGTTTTTCTGCAAATGGCAATTATACGTTGCCGACGGGTCTGACCAGCGGCGGTGAAGATGTGAACGTGACCCGTAGCGGCAATACCTACACCGGTAGTGCTGGCGGCAAGTCCGTTTTCACACTGACATTGCAATCAAACGGCGACTACAGCTTTACTTTGCTGGATACGCTTGATCATCCGGTTGCGACTGATACAAGTGCCGACCCTGATCATGACAGTGATGTTCTGACCCTGTCATTTGGTGTTACGGCCACTGATAGTGACGGCGATACCGATACCGGCTTTATTACCGTCAAGGTTCAGGATGACGGTTTAAGCGCGAACAACGACCATAACAGTTTTGAGGTTGCCGACGTTGTGACGAACGGTAACGTGATTACCGGCCAGAATGGCGGTTTCGGGGCGGCTGATGATCTGAGCAACGATGCGTTTGATGCGCCGCTGCCGCAGAACCAGGTGACGTCGATTGCCTTTAAAGGCAACGAAGTGGCGCTGACCGGCGGTACGGCGACGATCAACGGTGATTTCGGTACGCTGGAAATCTTCGCGGACGGCTCTTACAGCTACACGGTGTTCGATAGTGTTGTGAACCCGCCGGGCAATCCGGGCCGGACCTACAATTTCGATCCGGTACAGGGCGATATCACCGGCCATCAGACGAGCCTGAGCAAGGGCGGGATCACGGTGTCGACGCATGACGGCAAGCTGACCTGGGTCAACACGTCTGACGGTTCAGGTATCGGCATTGACGGGCCGGGCAACGACTCGAAGAAAGTCTGGCCGCAGGGCGAGACGCTTGATATCGACCTGCCCGAGGCGGCTCAGACCGTTACGATCACCATTGCTGAAATCGGTGACAATAACGATGACGGCCACCACGGTGTCGACTTTACTGTGACGCTGGCGGACGGTTCAAAGGTTACCGGTGAACAGCAGTTCGTGCCGGGCCGGATCGTTAACGGCGAGTTTGAGTTTACGCTTGATGCCAGCCATTACGGCCAGCTGATTACGGATGTAAGCATCAGCTCGACGAATGCCGGTCACTACAGCGCCGCTTCGATGTTGCTGAACGACGTCTCGATGACGACGCCGACCGTGCCGGGCACGCCGCAGGAGGTCTGTGACGTGTTTGAATACACGATCACCGATGCTGACGGCGATACCAGCAGCGCAACCCTGACGCTGAAAGGTGACTCTCCGGTTACGATCGAGCCGTCAATTGCGCAGGTTGATGAGAGCAACCTGTGGCCGACGACATCGGTGAGTGATACGGTTGCTGCAGATTTCGGTAATGATACACCGGGTGCGTTCAGTGCCAACAACACGCCGGTGACCAGCTCCGTACCGCTGACCAGCGGCGGTGAAGATGTGAACGTGACCCGTAGCGGCAATACCTACACCGGTAGTGCTGGCGGCAAGTCCGTTTTCACACTGACATTGCAATCAAACGGCGACTACAGCTTTACTTTGCTGGATACGCTTGATCATCCGGTTGCGACTGATACAAGTGCCGACCCTGATCATGACAGTGATGTTCTGACCCTGTCATTTGGTGTTACGGCCACTGATAGTGACGGCGATACCGATACCGGCTTTATTACCGTCAAGGTTCAGGATGACGGTTTAAGCGCGAACAACGACCATAACAGTTTTGAGGTTGCCGACGTTGTGACGAACGGTAACGTGATTACCGGCCAGAATGGCGGTTTCGGGGCGGCTGATGATCTGAGCAACGATGCGTTTGATGCGCCGCTGCCGCAGAACCAGGTGACGTCGATTGCCTTTAAAGGCAACGAAGTGGCGCTGACCGGCGGTACGGCGACGATCAACGGTGATTTCGGTACGCTGGAAATCTTCGCGGACGGCTCTTACAGCTACACGGTGTTCGATAGTGTTGTGAACCCGCCGGGCAATCCGGGCCGGACCTACAATTTCGATCCGGTACAGGGCGATATCACCGGCCATCAGACGAGCCTGAGCAAGGGCGGGATCACGGTGTCGACGCATGACGGCAAGCTGACCTGGGTCAACACGTCTGACGGTTCAGGTATCGGCATTGACGGGCCGGGCAACGACTCGAAGAAAGTCTGGCCGCAGGGCGAGACGCTTGATATCGACCTGCCCGAGGCGGCTCAGACCGTTACGATCACCATTGCTGAAATCGGTGACAATAACGATGACGGCCACCACGGTGTCGACTTTACTGTGACGCTGGCGGACGGTTCAAAGGTTACCGGTGAACAGCAGTTCGTGCCGGGCCGGATCGTTAACGGCGAGTTTGAGTTTACGCTTGATGCCAGCCATTACGGCCAGCTGATTACGGATGTAAGCATCAGCTCGACGAATGCCGGTCACTACAGCGCCGCTTCGATGTTGCTGAACGACGTCTCGATGACGACGCCGACCGTGCCGGGCACGCCGCAGGAGGTCTGTGACGTGTTTGAATACACGATCACCGATGCTGACGGCGATACCAGCAGCGCAACCCTGACGCTGAAAGGTGATGCGCCGAATCAACCACTCAGCGCCGGCCTTGGTCAGAATACGCTTTACGGCGGGTCCGGAGCCGATACGCTCCTGTTCGAATCGATCGCCGATGCGGGGACTGTTGATCCGGTTCAGAACCTCGATAACACCGATATTGGCAGCTTTGAGTTCTCGCAGCTGCTGACCGGCAGTGACCCGACACAAGCGGCGATTGATGGTTTTGTTTTCTCCGGCTCCGGTGCCGAAAGCGGCGGTTCGCTCCTGTCGTCCGACCTGAACGGCTCCGGCGTGAATACGGCGAACTTCTCGTTGCTGGAAGGCGTGAATACCGATGACTTGTCCAGCAGCGGCAACATCATCGTCTAATGCAGGGTTTCACTTGGCCTCCGCCAATTCCTAACGGGAGAGCTTAGTGCGCCGGGCGGTCCTTCGCGGGACCGCCCGGTATCGTTTTCGTGATGATTTGAACGCTTTCAGGAATCAAGGGCTAACAGATTGAGTCAAAACGGTATTGCAACTCTGATCCGTCTTGCGTAAAACAATCATAATGATTATCTTGTCATAGGGTTCATAATCTAATAGACATGAGCGGAACAAGATCGCCGACAGGGCGAGCAGCGAAGGACGCATGTACATGAAAGCTTTTGGAATGAACGGTGTAAAACAATTTGTATTGGCAACGACATGCCTGACGGTGATGGCGTCTGCGGCGTGGGCAGCCGGTGATGATTTTGCGGCGGGCAGCAGGATGACTATGGGCGCCGGCCCGCTGATGATGGAAGCGCCCCCGGCGGCGGTTGAAAACGATATGCCGTTGCTGGCCGGTGAAATGGCCGGTATTGCCCCGGCGATCGGTGATGACGGGATCCTGAGCCTCGACGAAGCAGTCGGGATCGGCATGAACACCAACCCGGAAGTCGGTGTGGTCCAGACCAACCGCCGCGCGACTGACGAGGAGTTGCGCCAGGCCCGCGCCCTGTACCTGCCTTCGCTTGATTTTGCCGCCGATACCGGTGTTGAGCACAGCGATGATCCCGCGACCCGCGCCGGCATTGATGATGATCCGGAAAATCTGTGGCGCTATGAAGCGGGCCTGACCCTGACCCAGCTTTTGTTTGACGGCTGGGAAACCAAATATGAAAACCGGCGCCAGCAATACCGCGTCCAGTCGGCCTCGAACCGGGTGCGCGAAACCGCCGAGCTGGTCGGTCTGTCGATCGTCGAATCCTATCTTGAAGTGCTGCGCCAGCGCGAGTTGTTGCGGATCGCCCGCAAGAATGTCGCCGATCATATCGCGATTATGGGCCAGATCGAGGACAGCGTTGATGCCGGCCGCTCAACCCAGGCTGATATGGAGCAGATCCGCGCCCGTCTGGCGGCTGCGCGGGCGCAGGAAGCCAGTGTGCGCGAACAGCTGCGCTTTGCCGAATCATCCTTCATCCGTGAGGTCGGCGATCCGCCGGGCGACCTGATGCTGCCGCTGGTGCCGGTTGACCGCCTGTCGGCCGATGTTGAGCGCGAGGTCAAGGTGACGCTGCACCAAAGCCCGACGATCGATATCTTTGAAGCCGATATCAAAGTGGCTCATGCTGAATACGAAGGCGCGAAAGCGACCTTTTATCCGCAGGTTGATCTGCAGGTGAATGCCCGCGAAGGCCGCGATGTGAACGGTGTGCGTGGCCGGGACACCAGCGCCTCAGCCCTGTTGGTGATGGACTGGAACCTGTATCGCGGCGGCGGCGACACGGCCCGGGTGCGCGAATTTATAAACCGTGAGGCGCAGGCCAAGGAAGCCCGCGCTGAAGCGGCCCGGACGGTGGAAAATGACGTCCGTCAGACCTGGGCGCGGATGGTGGCCGCCGGTGAGCGGGCCCGCCAGTTCGCCGCGCAGGTGGATGCCAATACCGAAGTTGTGAAGGCTTATAAAGACCAGTTCGACCTGAACCGCCGTACGCTGCTTGATGTTCTTGACGCGCAGAACGAATTGTTCGTCTCCAAGTCGAACACGGTCAATTCCGAATTTTTGGAGATGTTCGCCGTTTACCGGCTGCTGGCGCTGAAAGGCGAATTGCTCGGGACGCTCGGTGTTGTCTATCCGCGCGAATCCGACGCGGCCAAGCTGTAATAGTTTACGGGCAGTCCCGTTTAGATCTGACAAAGCCACCGTCCGTAAGCGCCGGTGGCTTTGCGCTTTTTATGCGGCAGCGATCCTGCTAAAATAAGAGCCTGTTCGAATCAAACAGGCGTAAATGTCCTGAAACGCCAGCAAAAAAGTGAATAAGCGCATCAACGAAAAAAGTGAAAAGCCCGCTGCTAATGCCCCTGCCGCTAATGCCGATAAGCAGGCGGATGCCGTGACGCCGGCTGAAGCGGGTCAGGGTGAGACGGCTGCCGCGTCAACGGATATGCCCGCTGATGCGCAGGCGCAGACAGCGCCTGAAGCACAACCGGAAACATCACAGGAAACACCGCCAGAGACACCGGGCCGCCCCGGCGCCTGGCCGCTGCAGGCCGACCGCATGGCGGTACAGGATACGCTGGTTGAATGTCTGCGCCTGCTCGCCGGTCATTACGGCCGCCGCGCCAGCCGTTCGTCACTGACCGCCGGACTGCCGGTCCCGCCGGAAGGGTTGACCCCGTCGCTGTTCGTACGCGCCGCCGCCCGCGCCGATATGCATGCCAAGCTGGTCGAGCGGCCGCTGGACGCGCTGGCGATTGCGCCGACCCTGCCCTGTGTGCTGGTGCTCGACGGCGAGCAGGCCTGCATTTTATGGGATATCGAATATGGCGGCGGCAAAGCGCCGTCGGCGAAAAAAGCGGCCAAGGCCGCGAAAACCGGCAAGGCCGGGCCGCTTGACCCCGGCACGCGTTTTCTGGTCCAGTTCCCGGAAACCGGTGATGAAAAGGAAATCGTCAGTCTTGAGCGCCTCAAAAGCCTGTATACCGGTTACAGTTTTTTCGTCAGGCCGATTGCCCGCAGCGATGACCGCGCCGGGCCGGCGGTGATCGATACGACCCGCGACTGGTTCTGGGGCACGCTGAAAGAGAATTTGAGGCTATACCAGGAAGTGATTGTCGCCGCGGTGATGATCAATCTGTTCGCGCTGGCCAGCCCGCTTTTCATTATGAATGTCTATGACCGGGTGATTCCGAACAGCGCTTACGCAACGCTATGGGTGTTGGCGGCCGGGGTCGGCACGGTGTTTATATTCGACTTTATCCTGAAAAACCTGCGGGCGCATTTTCTCGATGTCGCCGGCCGTAAGGCCGATGTGAAAATCTCGGCCCAGCTTTACGAGCAGATTATGGGCATGACCATGGCCGCGCGCCCGGCCAGTGCCGGTGTATTGGCCAGCAATATGCGCGAGTTTGAAGGCCTGCGCGATTTCTTTACCTCATCGACGATGGTGGCGCTGGTTGACCTGCCGTTCGTGCTGCTGTTCATCCTGCTGATCGCGATTATCGGCGGCTGGCTGGCGGTGGTGCCGGCGGTGGCTCTGCCGCTGGTGCTGATCATGGGGCTGCTGCTGCAAAAGCCGATGCAGAAGATTATCCGCCAGTCGATGAATGAGAGCGCGCTGAAAAACGCGCAGCTGTTTGAAACCATTACCGGGCTTGAAACCATCAAAATGCAGGCCGCCGAGGGCCATACCCAGCGCAAGTGGGAAGAGCTGACTGACAAGGCGTCGCGTACGGCGGTCAAGGCAAGGCGCATTTCGGCTTTCGCACTGAATTACACTGTGTTCCTGCAACAGCTGACCAATGTCGCGGTGGTGATTGCCGGGGTTTACCTGATCACCAACGGGCTGTTGTCGATGGGGGCGCTGATTGCCTGCGTTATCCTGTCGGGCCGGGCGATGGCGCCGCTGGCGCAGGTGGCGAGCCTGCTGACCCGGATGAACCAGTCCAAGGAAGCGCTGGCCCAGCTCGACGAGCTGATGAAAAAAGAGGTCGAGCGCCCGTCCGGCAAGCATTTTATCTCCAAGCCGTCGGTCGAAGGCCGGATCGCGTTCAAGGATATCGTCTTCCATTACCCGAACCAGACTGTCCCGGCGCTGAACCATATGAATTTCGTGATCGAGCCGGGCGACCGGGTTGGCATTATCGGCGCGGTCGGCTCCGGTAAAACCACGATTGAGCGACTGATTGTCAATCTCTACCAGCCGGATTCGGGCAGCGTACAGCTTGACGGCACAGACGTACGCCAGATTGATCCCGGTGATTTGCGCCGCTCGATCGGCGCGGTCCAGCAGGACCCGCAGCTTTTTTACGGCACGGTGCGCGAAAATATTACGATGGGCCATGAAACCGCGCCGGAACGCGCCGTCCTGCGTGCCGCCGAGATGGCCGGGGTGATGGAGTTTTTGAAGGATTCGCAGCACGGGCTGGATACCCCGGTCGGTGAACGCGGCGAGGCGCTGTCCGGCGGTCAGCGCCAGGCGGTGGCGATCGCCCGGGCGCTGCTTTACGACCCGCCGGTGATGATCCTGGACGAGCCGACGGCCTCGATGGATCCGGCCTCCGAGAACAGATTGCGCAAGCGTCTGGAAACGCTGTGCGAGGGCAAAACGACCATCCTGATCACCCATAAAGGCTCGATGCTGGTGCTGGTTGACAAGCTGATCCTGATCGACCGCGGCAAGCTGGTGGCGTACGGGCCGAAGGATGAGGTGATTGCGAAGCTGCAGGCGCGGCAATATGGCTCGCAGGCCGAAAACACGGATATATAGAGATGAGTGACGCGGCAAAGGCACAACAGACAAAACAGGCAAAACCGGCCAGACCAGCTAAACAACAGGACGGCGCGGCGGGCCCGGCCAGCATCAATGAGGCCAGCGAATGGGCGCGGGTGCGCAGCGAATGGGCCCGCGACAAGTTCCAGACCGCGCAGGCCCATGCCGATCATTTCTTTACCACCGACGAGGAACTGCCGCTGTCCCAGCATATCATCCTGGTAACGATCGCCCTGTTTTTCATTGTTTTCGTGTTATGGGCGAATTTCGCGGCGCTGGATGAAGTAACGCGCGGCGACGGCCGGGTGGTCCCGTCGACTGAAATCCAGAAGATGCAGAGCCTAGAGGGCGGCATCGTCGATGAATTCATGGTCCGCGAAGGGGACTCGGTGCAGGCCGGGCAGATCCTGATGCGGCTGCGCGACGTCCAGGCGGCGTCCGATCTGGGCGCCAACCGCCTGCGTTATCTCGGCCTGCTGGCCAAGGCAGAGCGGCTCAAGGCTGAGGCCGAAGGGCTGGCCGCACCGGAATTCTCACAGCCGGTGATGGAAGGCGCGCCGCAAAGCGTACAGGAGGAAATGGAAGCTTTCCGCGCCAATATGCAGAATTTGCGCAGCCAGACTGCGGTGCTCGATCAGCAATTGATGCAGCGGCGGCAGGAAGTGACGGGCCTGCGCACCCGCGTCGGCGATCTGCGCGAAGTGCTGCGCCTGTCGCGCGAGGAACGCAATATGATTGCGCCGCTGGTCGAGCGCGGCAGCGCCCCGCGGGTCGAACTGCTGCAGCTCGATCGCGGTATCAAGGAACGGCAGGCCGAGCTGAACAGCGTGTCGGCATCGCTGACCCAGGCGACGTCGGCGGTATCCGAAGCCGAAGCGCGGATCGGTGAGCTGGTCAGCGCGGCGCGGGCGCAGGCGCAGACCGAGCTGTCGGCGACGATCATCGAAATGAACAGTGTCCGCGAGACGCTGTCGGGCCTTGAAGACCGCAAGGTGCGGACCGAGATTAAATCGCCGGTCGACGGCACGATCAAGGATATCCTGATCAATACGGTCGGCGGTGTGGTCCAGCCCGGCGCCGATATTATCGAGATCGTCCCGCGCGATGACCAGCTGATTATCGAGGCGCGGATCCGCCCGGCCGATATCGCCTTCCTGCATCCGGGCCAAAAGGCTGTGGTCAAGATCACGGCCTATGATTACTCAATCTATGGCGGGCTGGATGGCGAGCTGATCGATATTTCCGCCGATACCCTGACCAACGAGCAGGGTGAGACATTCTACCGTGTACGCATACGTACGGACGAAACCGCGCTCAAACGCCGCGGTGAAGTGCTGGAAATCATTCCCGGCATGGTCGCCAGTGTCGATATCCTGACCGGCGAGAAGACTGTAATGGAATATATCCTGAAACCGCTGGTAAAGACGCTGGACAATGCGATGAACGAGCGTTAGAACCCGTAAAGTCTGAGGGTTTAAGCTTTGACCCAGCCGAGGGCGTCGTCAAGCTCGTCCTCGTCGAAAAACCGGACATCCCCTCTTAAAAGAGGTTTTTTGATAAGCCGTTGCAGGACTTCCCTTTCCGGCGGATTCACCAGCGCCAGCTTGGCCAGCTTGTCGCCGAACTGCAGGGTGGCGTCCATGTCTTCGAGCGCCGCCTCCGGCTCCCAGCCGTGATAGCTCTGGAAATAAACTAGGATACGGATCTCGCCGGTGCGGTCGATCATCTTGTTCAGGCGTGGCAGGAAATTGAGCGTATAGCCTTCTTTAGAGATCGGCTTTTCAACGCGGATACACAGCGTCCGCTCGTCGCTTTCCGGCATAATCGTATTAAATTTATCTTCAGGCAGGGTCATGATCGCAAACGATTGTCGTGTAACTCTGAAATAATCATTTAAAATATGCAATAAAGATGGTGGTTTCTTACGCCGCTGTCAACCGGCGGCATAATAAAATCGCCGTCTTTTCGCGGCTCAGTCCGATCAGGCTTGCAATTTGCCGGCAGTTCGTATTGATATTGTTGATATTACAGGCAAACAGAAAGAGGATGGCTTGTCTTTAGAAGAACAAAAAGCGGCTGACGACATTACTGTAACCCTGCCCGACGGCGCGCAGCGGGTGTTTGCCCGCGGGGCCACCGGGCTTGATGTCGCAGCGGCGATCTCCAGGTCGCTGGCCAAGGCGGCGATCGCGGTCAAAGTCGATGGCAAGCAGCGCGACCTGTCCGATCCGCTCACCGCCGATGCGGCACTGGAGATCATCACGCTGCAAAGCGATGAGGGGCTGGAGATCATGCGCCACACAGTGGCGGCGCAGCTGCTGGCCCGCGCGGTGAAAACCCTGTACCCGTCCGCCAAACTGGCGATCGGGCCGACGATTGATAACGGATTTTATTACGATATCGAGTTTGAAGAGCCGCTCTCGACCGATGACCTTGAAAAGATCGAAAAGGAAATGCGGCGGATCAAGGAAACGAATGCGCCGCTGATCAAAAGCCTGAACAGCAAGGCCGACGCGATCGCCGCGTTCGAAGAACGCGGCGAACCTTACAAGGTCAGCATTATCGAAGAGTCGGGGCAGGAGGATGATTTCCAGCTTTATGCCCCCCAGGATCAAGAAGGGCGTGATAGCGGCTTTATCGATTTGTGCCGCGGCCCGCATCTGCCGAGCCTCAAGCATGTCGGCGCCTTCAAGCTGACCACGGTGGCCGGCGCTTACTGGCGCGGCGACCAGAACAACCGGATGCTGACCCGTATCTACGGTACGGCCTGGCGCGATGAAAAAGAGCTTAAAGCTTACCTGACGATGTTGGAGGAAGCGGAAAAGCGCGATCATCGCAAGCTGGGTACGCAAATGGATTTATTCCATTTTCAGGATGAAGCGCCGGGGCAGGTTTTCTGGCACCATAATGGCTGGGTGATTTATACCGCGCTGATGGATTATATGCGGCGCAAGGTGCGCGCGGCGGGCTATCAGGAAATCAACACGCCGCAATTGCTCGACTCACGTTTTTGGAAAGCCTCCGGTCATTGGGATAAATACCGCGAGAATATGTTTATCTTCGGTGATGAGGCCGAAGATGAAAACCCGGCGGCCCTGAAGCCGATGAGCTGCCCCGGCGGCGCGCAGGTTTATAAATCGGCCTTGCGCAGCTATCGCGATCTGCCCATGCGGCTGGCCGAATTCGGCCATGTCTTCCGCCAGGAGCCCTCCGGCGCGCGGCATGGTTTGATGCGGGTGCAGGCCTTTACCCAGGATGATGCGCATATTTTCTGTACGCATGAACAGCTTGAGGACGAAGTTGTCAAAATGTGCGAGCTGATCCGGGATGTATACAAGGATCTCGGCCTTGCCGATGATATCACCATTAATTTCTCGACCCGCCCGGAACAGCGGATCGGCAGCGAAGAGGATTGGGACCGCGCGGAAGCGGCGCTGCGCAAAGTTCTGGACCGCGTGACCAATATGAAATGGGTCCTGAATGAAGGGGACGGGGCGTTTTATGCGCCCAAGCTCGATTTTATCCTGCGCGATGCGATCGGCCGGGAATGGCAGTGCGGCACGGTGCAGGTCGATATGAATATGCCCGGACGGCTGGCGCTGCAATATGTCGGAGAGGATGGCGAACGTCATACCCCGCATATGGTGCACCGCGCGATTTTGGGCTCTGTCGAGCGGTTTCTGGGCGTGATGATCGAGCACTACGCCGGGAAGCTGCCATTGTGGCTGGCGCCGGTCCAGTGCGTCGTCGCGACGGTGACCGGCGAAGCGGATGAGTATGCGCGGCAGGTGACGCAGACCTTAAGGGATGCCGGCCTGCGGGCTGAAACCGACCTGCGCAACGAGAAAATCAATTACAAGGTGCGCGAACATTCAGCCGACGCCAAGGTGCCGGTGATGTTTGTTGTCGGCAAGCGCGAGGCCGAGGAGGGCACGGTCGCCATCCGTCGCCTCGGCAGCCAGGCGCAGGAAGTCACAGCACTGGATCAGGCTGTGGAAAGCCTTGCGCAAAGCGCCAAACCGCCTTATTAATAAATCTTTGTTATTCATGAGATACACGCGATTGATGCGGGATCAATAACGGTAAGGAGAGACAGCCATCGCAAGACCCCCCATGCAGCAACGCCGCGGCGACCGTACGGATGACGGGCCGCGCGTCAATGATCAGATCAGGGCCGAAAATGTGCGCCTGATTGATGCCGAAGGTAATATGGTCGGTGTCGTTGCCCTTGACGACGCTTTGAAAGCCGCGGAGGACGCCGGGCTTGACCTGGTGGAGATTTCACCGAATGCGGAGCCGCCGGTTTGTAAAGTCCTTGATCACGGCAAGTATAAATACGAACAGCAGAAAAAGGCCGCCGAGGCGCGCAAGAAGCAAAAGACGGTCGACGTCAAGGAAGTCAAGCTGCGCCCCGGTATCGAAGAGCATGATTACGGCGTGAAAATGCGTAATGCCCGCCGCTTTCTCGAGGCCGGTGACAAGGTCAAGGTCACGATGCGGTTCCGCGGCCGTGAAATGGCCCACCAGCATCTCGGGCTGGAGCTGTTGCACAAGATGAAGGACGAGCTGGCTGATATCGGCAAGATCGAACTGGAGCCGAAAGTCGAAGGCCGCCAGATGATCATGGTACTGGCGCCCGATAGCGCGAAAGCCTGAGCGTTTTTCATGTAGTGGCAATAAAAAAAACGGCCTGTGATCAGGCCGTTTTTGCACTGCCGCATAAATAGCGGGCGGCGCAGGGTCTTTACAGCACCGACTCGACCCATTCAGACAGCTGGCTTTTGCTCATGCCGCCAACGCGGGTGTCAATCACCTGTCCGCCTTTGAACACCATGAAGGTCGGGATGCCGCGCACGCCGAATTTGGTCGGGGCCTCCGGGCTTTCGTCAATATTGACCTTGACGACTTTGAGCTTTTCACCCATCTCACCGGCCAGCTCGTCGACCAACGGTGACATCGCCTTGCACGGCCCGCACCATTCGGCCCAGAAATCAACCATCACCGGGCCGTCGGCATTCAGCACTTCACCTTCGAAACTCTCATCTGTGACACTCATCGCCATCATCATGTCCTTTCATTTATCTTTTGCTTACTTCCTTTTAAGTATGGACCGGAATCAGGGGCCGTCAAGCCCGGCCACACGATGGTCCACATGATGATGATTCGCAAGGACGCTGTTTTTTTATAAACCGCTTAGTTTCATCAGGCGCGGCCCGTCGGTCCATAACAGATAACATGCGATTGCATGATCCGGGTAAATCGCGGCGACAATGTCGCGGTAAGCTTTCATCTGGGCGCGGTAGGCGCCGGGTATGGCCGCTTCATTCTGCGGCGGCGGCCGGTTGGTTTTATAATCGACCAGGCTGACCGTATCCGCGGTTACCAGCAGCCGGTCGATCCGGGCGCTGACCGCCAGTCCGTTAACCAGCCCGGTGACCGGCACTTCGGCCAGCGCGCCGGGACCGAAGAAGGCGGCATAATCCGGATGATCAAGAATCGCCATGGTTTCGCTGACAATCTCGTCCTGCAGCGCCGCCGGCAGGTCAGGGGCCGTGCGGGAGACGTAACCGGCGGCGGCCTTATGCCGCTTGTCCGGCGGCAGGCCGGGCAGGTATTGCAGCAGGCTGTGCGTGACCAGCCCGCGCTGGAAACGGTGGCCGTCCGCGCCCTGGTCCAGCGGCGAGCGGACCGCCGGCGCCGTCATGGCCGGGCGTGAGGGCATCAGCGGCCGCGGCGGGTCGGGCTCTGCCGGGGCGGGTGCGTACAGCCAGCCGGGCAGCGGGACGGCATCGCCGTGATCCCGGTCATCTGCCGGCGCGGCGCGGTCCGGCGCGCGTATTTGCGGGCTGCTCAGGCGTATACGGCTATCGGGCAGGGTGGAAGCCTCATCAAGCCGGGCGAACGCGGCGGCGACATAGTGATACCAGCACTCCTCGACCGGTGGCTTTTTGCCCTGGTAACCGCAGATATACAGCCGGTCTTCGGCCCGGGTCAGGGCGACATACAGCAACCGGCGGTATTCCTCCTCCATCCGTTTGTCCAGTTGCGCCCGGGCGCGCTTGTAGAGCAGCGGAAAGTCCTCGCTGCGCGGTGCCCACAGCGGAAAATCAAGCCCGGTTTTATCGGGCCAGAGCAGCGTATCAAGCCTGCGCGATGCGGCCGTCCGCGTCGTATCGGGCATAATAACCACCGGCGCCTGCAGGCCCTTGGCGCCATGAACCGTCATGATGCGTACAGCCTGCCCGGCCTCCTCCAGCTCGCGTTTAATGGTCAGGTCCCCCTGCCGCTGCCAGAGCAGGAAGCCCTGTACGCTTGGAATATGGCTGCGCTCGTAATCAAGGGCGGCATTCAGGAACTCATCAAGCGGATCAAGCGCGTCTTCGCCCAGCCGCGCCCGCATCGCGCGCAGGCCGCTGACCGGGTCGGCCGGGCAGGGAGACTGTAAAATCTGCGCGAAAAACGCGTACGGCCCGGTCTGGGCGGTGGCGCTGATCAGCGTTTCAAGCCAGCCGGCAACAGGGCTGTAAGCCGGGTCGTCCTGCAGAGCCTGCCATAGCGATCCTGTCCGGTTGTGGGCCAGCGCGAAAAGCTGCTCCTCATCCAGCCCGACCAGCGGTGATTTCAGCACGCAGGCCAGGCTAAGATCGTCCGCGGGCAGCAGCGCGGCCTGGGCCAGCGCGCAGAGATCCATCACCGCGATCTGCTCGCCCAGCACCATGCGGTCGACGCCGCTGACCGGGATATTGCGGGTTTTGAGCGCCCGCACAAGCTGAGTGACAAAAGCCGTACGTGTCCGGACGAGGATCAGGATATCGCCCGGCTGTATCGGCCGCGCCAGCGAGGGTATGAGCTCACCGTCATCAAGCCAGTCCCTGATTTGCGTGGCGATTTGCGCGGCGAGCTTCGCCGCGCCGGACGGAGTTTCCACAGGTTTGGTCGGCGGGGTCCATGGCGGTTCGGCGGCGCTCTCGTCCGGGGTGCAGAGCGGCCACAATTCGGCCAGCCCGGCCTGGCCGCGCCGGAAGCTGCGGTGGCTGACCGGCTGGGCGCCCAGACCGGCGCGAATCCCGTCGGGGCGAAACACTTCATCAACAAGGCGCAGCACCGACGGCACGGAACGGAACGAGATATCAAGCGTTTCTTCGCGTGCTTGGGCCGTAGCGGCAAAATGCCGGCGCATACGGTCGAATTCCTGCGGCGCGGCGCGCTGGAAGCTGTAGATTGATTGTTTTTCATCGCCGACCGCAAACAATGTGCGCACAGTATCGTCGCGGGCGCCGTGACCGCTGAAAAACTCTTCGCACAGATGGGTAATGATCTGCCACTGCTCCGGGTTTGTATCCTGCGCTTCGTCAACCAATATGTGATCAAGCCCGCCATCAAGCTTGTACAGCACCCAGGCTGCCATCGCGCTGTTATCGAATAGCGACAATGTCGCGTCGATCAGGTCATCGTAATCCAGCGCGGCCTGCGCGTCTTTCAAATGCTGGTAACGGGCGGCCATCGCCTGCCCGGCCGTAATCAGGTCGCGGGTCAGCACCGCGCAGCGCCGGGCTTTTAGGAATTCCGCCAGCGCCGCCAGCCGGGCGGCTTCGGTGCCCAGCGTGTCTTCAATGGATGGATCGGCGCTGAGCACGCTTTTGGTTGCCAGCCGGGCGCGGGGTTCGCCCTTGGTGGTCAGGAACAGGGCGCTGTACGCTTCAAAACGTACGGCGCGCTCTGCCGGGTGATGCGCGAGCCAGAGCTGTAAATCAGCGCCGCGCGCCTGATCGGTTTTGCTGCCGCCGGCGAGCGCGGCGGCGGCGCGGGCCAGACCGTCTTTGTCAAAAGCCTCATCGCGGCAAGCCGCGCCGATCATCGTCTCTTCGTCTTCCACCGGCGACAGGCCGAAAAAGCCGCAGAGACGCTCATAAAGCTCATT
Organism: uncultured Micavibrio sp.; assembly: GCA_964445195.1. Classification (GTDB taxonomy): domain Bacteria; phylum Pseudomonadota; class Alphaproteobacteria; order Micavibrionales; family Micavibrionaceae; genus UM-FILTER-47-13. Next base: position 18,426 of record CAYUKA010000029.1, read on the forward strand.
CGGCCGGGCCGCGGATTTCTGTAATTGTCGCCGTTCGCTACATAATCCGCCCAGCAGCCGGTTGAACTGGTCCTCGTTCTGCACGGCCGCCAGCCTGCGCAGCGCGGTGCCGAGCGGTGAATCAGGCTCCCGCCGGGCTTTGGCAAGGCTGTCATCACGGGCTTTGAGCAGCAGCGCCCCGGCGGCGGCTTCATCGATGACCGTGGCGTGCGGCGGCACCCCGGCTTCAAGCGGGAAACGGACGAGAATTGACTGGCAAAAGGCGTGGATCGTCATGATTTTCAGCCCGCCGGGAACATCAACCACGGCGGCGAACAGCTGCCGCGCGGCCTGCATCTGCGCCTTGGTCGGCATCGTCCCGGTCAGATCCTGCAGCGCGGCGGTCAGCGTTTCATCATCGGCCACCGCCCACAGGCCGAGAATCCTGTTCACCCGCTGCAGCATTTCGCTGGCGGCGGCCCTGGTGAAGGTTAAGCATAAAATCCGGTGCGGCGCCGTGCCGGGCTGGCCGTCGGCGCGCGGCAGCAGCAGGCGCAGCACCCGGTCGGTCAGTACCTTGGTCTTGCCGGTTCCGGCCGACGCCCCGACCCAGACCGAATGGGCGGGGTCCGAGGCCCGGCGCTGGCTGACATTCGGGTCAAGCGGGCGTACGTCCTGCTGTTCGTTTGGATCTGATAAGGCCGGTTTACTCATCAGGCAGCCTCCGCCGGATCGTCCAGCGCGGTCCATTCCGGCACCCGGGCCAGGTGGGCGTAATCCTGCCAGGCGGCAGGCGGTGCGGCATCGGGGCGCGGCAGGCTGTAATAAGGCGTCTGCGGGTCGCGAAAGGCACGGACCAGCCCTTCCAGCCCGGCGCGCGCGGCTGCACTGGCGGCACTGACGGTTTTTTCCTCGCCGGGCGGAACGCCGCCGCTCATCTTCCAAAAGCCCGTATAAGCCGCCGGGCCGGGCGGAATGTCCGCAAAGCCGCCCGCCTCGAGGATCAGGGCCTCTAAGGGCAGTTGCGGGGCGAAACCGGCCTCGATTTCACGTCCGGACGGTGTGCCGCCGGTCTTGTAATCAACCAGCGCATAACCGCCCGCCCTGAGCCTGTCGATCCGGTCGGCTTTGGCCGACAGCGTAAAGGGGCTGCCGTCAATATCAAGCGCCAGCCGGCCTTCCGCCTCGGTCGCCAGCGGTGCCGCCATTAGCCGCCATTGCCGCTCATGGTCAACAAACCATGCGGCGAGGCGGGTAAAACGCGGCCACCAGAATCCCCACAGCCGGTCTGCGTCGGCCTGATCGGCCAGTAAAGTCCGGCCCTGATCCAGCAGCAGCGCGGCGGCGCTGTCCGGCAGCGTATCCGGATGGGCGCGGACAAACGCATCCAGCGCTTCGTGCATCAGTGTGCCGCGCAGTGCGGCGTCCGTTTGTTCTTCAAGGTCCGGCAGCTTGCGCAGGCCGAGAATGTAGCGGGCATACAGGCTGTACGGGTCGCGCATCCAGCGCTCGATGGCCGTGACATACAAAGCGTCGGGCCGGGCGCTGACCGGCGGCCGGGGCGCCGGCCGGGCGGCCGGTTGCGGCGGGCCCGACGGTTGATCAAGCGCTGTTAGCCAGCTACGGGGCAGGCCGGGTGACAGGCCCGCCGGGTCGATGGTCAGCGCCTGCAGCACCGTATCAAGCCGCTGCCACCAGCGGGCTGGCACCGACGGTGCGTTACCGGCGCGGCGGGCGCGGGTCAGCACGACATGCGGGGCGCAAAAACCCTGGATGAAATCATGGGCGGCGAGGCCGATTTGCCGTTCGGGTGCGGGCAGGCCGAACCGGGCCCGCATCGGCCGTGACAGCCACGGTTCGCTGGCGGGATCGGGCGGCCATGTGCCCTCGTTCAGCCCGCCGAGAATCACAAGATCGGCCTGCATCAGCCGCGCTTCCAGCTGGCCGAGAATCAGCAGCCGCGGGTGGGTGCCGTAAGACGGGCGTACGGTGATCGTACGCATCAGTTGTTCGAGCAGTGACAGGTAGCTTGCGTCGTCAAGGGCGGGCATCAGCGCGGCCTGCGCCCGTAAATCGGCCAGAAACAGTGCCGCCGCCTCGCCGTCATCGCCCTGCCATAAATTATGATCGCCGGCCGGGCCGGCCGCAAGGGTTTCGGCCAATGTTATGTGGGCGTCCAGCAGGGCGGCGAACGGGGCCGCGCCGTCCTGCATGAGGTTCGCCAGCGGGGCAAAGTGCTGTTCCAGCGCCGCAGCGAAATCCTGTACAGTCTCGTTACCGGGCAGCCGGGTGCGCAGGGCGGCAAAATCCCGTGGCGGCGGCCCGCGCAGGGCCACGGTTTCAAGCACTGCGATACGGGCGGCCTTTTCAGTCCGGCTGTAGCCAAAACGGCACAGCTCATGTTTAAGCAGGGCCGCCAGCGCTCCGGCCTGAAACCCGCCGGATAACACGGCGGCGCAAAGCCGCAAATACGATCCCGGCGCTGTCTCGGTCAGGGCCGTACCGGCGGAATCATCGACGGTCAGTCCCCAGCGCCGGCAGGTCGTGACGACGCGCCGGGCCAGCGCCCGGTCCGGCGTAACCAGCGCCGCCGTCCGGTCCGGCGTTTCCAGCGTCTGGCGCATCAGCAGGGCGATCATCAGCGCTTCCTGCTGCGGCGTATCCGCCTCGAACCGGGCGAGCCGGCCGAGTGTGCCCTTCAGGGCATCCGCGTCCGTTTCATCCGGGGATAAGCGGCGCCACTGCGCGGTGGTGGCCGCCGGGCGCATCATTTCAGTCGCCAGTGTGCGCCGCGCCGCCTGTGTGCGGGCCTGCAGGGCCGGCGGTTCGTCGGCCTGTATCGTGGCAGGCGGTTCGTGCGGCCAGTCCCGTATGTCTGTACGTGTCACGCCGAGATGGGCTTCAAGCAGGTGTCCGAGCGTCGCCTGCGGGTGGGTGTCATCAAGCGCCTGCCAGCTCTCCTCATCCATTACGGTATCAAGGCCCGGCAGGATCACCATCCCTTGCGGCAGACCGGCAATAACCTTAAGCAGCCGCCCTGTGGCGGGGATTGAGCCGGTTGAGCCGGCAGCGATCACCGGTGTTTGCGGCGGGGCTGCCTGCCAGTGATCGGCCAGCAAGGCCAGCAGTCGGCCGCGGCGGTCGGCGGCGTCAATCGCGCCGTTTTCAGCCAGGATCTCCGGCCAGCGTGCGCTGAGGATCGTCAGGAATTCAACCGTTACCTGCCAGTGGGCGGCCAGCGTTTCATCCTGTACCAGCGCCGGCAGCGCTTTTAAATCAAGCCCTTCGGTATAAATCTGGTCCATAAACCGGCCCAGCGCCCCGGCCAGCGCGAAATCCTGCGCCGGGCCGCGCGTATAGGCGGGCAGGGCGGCGATTGCGCGGGCCAGCAGGATCTGGCGGCGCAGCGGCGGCATCGCCGGCGGCAGGGTTAAAAGCGCGCCACTGAGCGCCTCATCATCAAGGGCCAGTGTCAGCTCGTCTTCATCAATATCGCCGAGCGGTTGCAGGCGCGGCAGCAATAGGGGTTTGCCGTGGCTTAAACGCAGGAACGCCTCGCGCATCGTCCGGCAGGCGCGCCGGGTCGGCAGCATAATGCGCATGGCGGCCAGCGCCGCCGGGTCGCCGTCGCTTCGGCTTAGCAAGCCCTGCGCCAGCGCGTCAGCGAAAGGAACCCCGGCCGGGATCGTGTAAAGGGCAGACGAAGACCGGCTGACCGGCGCGTCAGGCATAGCGTTGTGTGCCGAGAAATTCGAGATTGACCCGCTCCAGATCGTCCGGCGTGCTGATATGATGCCATTCGCCGTCATGCTCCAGCGCGTAAAGGCGCCCGGCGGCTTCGGCCCGGTCCATCAGGGTCAGGAAGGAGAAAGGCCCGGCCGGCGTATCATCAAACAGGCGCGGGTGGTTGATACGGATATTGGTCCACATATGGGTACCGCTTTTGTCGGCCATGCGTTTCACGCGGCCGTCAGGCAGCAACTGGTAATCGCCGCGCCCCGCGGTCAGGTGCATGGCGGATAGAGGCTGCATCAGCGTGCAGATATCCATAGTCTGATCATCCCACCGGGCCGCCAGATGTTCCAGCGCGTTACCTGACGGGCCGTCGGTCCACAACGCGTCACCGGCAATCACGTAAAAGGGTTTGCCGCCGAACATGCGGACGGTCTTTTTAACGCCGCCGCCCGTGTCGAGCAGCTCGTCCTCGAACGAAAAACTGATATAAGGCGCGCTGCGGCGGGCGAGATGGCGTTGCAGGATTTCGCCTTTATGGTGCAGATTCACGGTGACATGGGTGACGCCGACCTCCACCAGCTTGTCGAGTGTGCGGTCGATCAGGGTCTGGCCGCCAACCTCGACCATCGGCTTGGGGACATTGTCGGTATAGGGCCGCAGCCTTGTGCCGCGCCCGGCCGCGAGGATAAAAGCCTGTTCGGGTTTATAGCTCATGCCGTTCTGTCTCCCCCTGTGTGTGACCGATCATAATGCGGCGCTGACTCGGATTGTCTGTAACATTTAAGCTTACCGTAAGCGCGTCCGCTGGCGCAAGCATTCCGAGCCTCCGCGGCCATTCAACCAGCGTGATCGCGCCGGCCAGCGCGTCCTCCCAGCCCAGCTCGTAAATCTCTTCCGGTTCTTCCAGCCGGTAAAGGTCGAAATGCCAGACCGGGCCGCGCGGCGTGTCATAGGTCTGAACCAGCGTAAAGGTCGGGCTGGGCACGGCCAGCGCCGGGCTATCGCTGAGCGCCCGGATCAGGGCGCGGGCGAAGACCGATTTACCGGCGCCGAGCGGGCCGTCCAGCAGCAGCACCGTACCGGGTGTCATGTCATCTGCCAGCTTTGCCGCCAGGGCGGCGGTTTCCGTTTCGCTTTTGCTTATATGCTCCATAAAGCTGTTAAAGCACAGGAGCGGCACTCAAGACAAGCCGGCGCGCCCGTATGGCTATAGGAAACGGGCGGTGAATGCCGTATAATGAAGGAATGAAAGGACTATGCTTGATTTGCGCTGTTTTATGCCTGTTTTGCGCCCGCCCGGCGGCGGCGCAGGACAGCCCGTTCCTGCCGGCCCCGACGCAAACCCCTGTGCCGCTGGGCGAAGTGTTGCCGGAGGCGCAATGTTTTGCGGTTATCAACCGCGCCCCTTACAAGGTGTTCGGCAGTATTCACACAAATTACTTTATCCGCGCCGACGGTATCCGCACCCGGCATAAATCGAATTTCCGCCTTGAGGCAGAGGGTACGGCCGAATTCTGTACGTCCGGGCCGTTTTATGACGGGCGCAAGATTGAACTGGTTTTGCGCACGCTGATCCCGATTTTCAGATGTAAAACAGCCATTTATGATGACATCGTCATTTACGGCCGCCGCAAGCCGGAGGGCGGTACAGAAACGTACGCCGCCTGCCTTGAGTGAATTGCCGCCCCAGGGCCCGCAATATCACAACGTCATGACCCGCTTTATGCGGGTAATCCATGGAATTGCACCGACGAGCCGCGCAATGACGATAAGGCTGCGACGATAAGGCTGCAGGCGGCGGAACATTCAACCCGGAAGGGATTTAAACTGAAATCACTATAATCACGCCTGTTTGATCAGGCTCTTTTGGCCGTTTTGTCCTGCTGTTTGCCCTGTTGCCTGTCTTGTTTTTCCGGGGCGCTGAGCGGCAGGGTGATGGTAATGACGGTGCCTTTGCCTTCGGCGCTTTCCAGTCTGACTTTGCCGTGGTGCAGCTCGACGATATTCTTGACCAGCGTCAGTCCCAGCCCGGCACCGGTGCCGCCGCGGCCCTGCCCGGTCCCTGACAGGCGTTCGAACGGTTCGAATATCCGCGCCCTTGCGTCCTCGGGAATGCCGGGGCCGGTGTCGATAACGCTGATTGCCAGGTGATCCTTGCGCCGGCTGGCCTTGATGACGATGGTGCCCTTTTCCGGCGTAAAAGCGATGGCATTGCGCATCAGGTTCAGCACCACCTGCTTTAAGCGCCTTTCGTCGGCCTCGATCGCGCCGATATTTTTCGGGCAGTCAAGGCGGACGGTCAGTTTTTCCTTCAGGCCCCATTCGCGGGTTAATTCGTAAATATCGGTCAGCATTGCGTGAATGCTGACCTTGTCATACTGGATCGCCATATAACCGGCCTCGATCGTCGACAGGTCGAGGATATTGTTAATCAGGCTCAGCAGTTTGTCGCCGGCATCGCGCATGCCCTGCGTGTATTCGCGCTGCCGCTCGTTCAGCGCGCCGAAATACTCATTCTCAAGAATCTCGGCAAAACCCATAATCGCGTTAAGCGGCGTTCGCAGCTGGTAGGAGACATTGGCAAGGAAATCGAGCTTGACCTTCTCGGCTTCCTCCAGCGCCGCGTTCTTTTCCCGCAGCGCGTTCTCGACCCGCATTTTGTCGGTAACATCAACATGGGTGACCAGCACGCCGCCATCGGGCAGCGGCACGGTTGAATAGGCGATGCGGGTGGTATCGGCGTATTCCATCTGGCCTTCATGGATGTTGCGGTCCAGCGCCTGGGTCATGATCGCGCCTCTGGCCGTCTCCCAGGCCGACTCGGCAAAACGCCCCTTCATGGTGTCGAGCAGGCGGTTAATATGCGGCTCGCCCTGCAGCTGTTCCGGGTTAAAGCCCCACAGCCGGGCGAAAGACGGGTTCCAGAGCTTGAGCCGCCCGTCGCCGCCAAACACCGAAACTCCTTCGGCCAGGTTGTCGAGCGTTTCCTTCTGCACGGCGATCAACGTGTTATAAGAGGATTCAAGCTCCAGCCGGCTGGTGACATCTTCGAACGTCATCATCAGCCCGCCCTGCGGGTGCGGGATCACCAGCATGCGCAGGGCGCTGCCGTCCGGCAGGTAAAGCATCTCATCATGCGGCTGGATCAGGGTCGTGAACATTGACAGCCAGCCCTGTTTGAATTTCCTGAAATCGGCCTGTTCCGGCAGGCGGCGGGCCTCGCGCAGCTTTTCCATGATATCGCCGAGCTTCGGGCCTTTGTTCAGGTAAGCCTCTTCCAGATGCCAGAGCTGGGCGAAAGCGGAATTGAAAAACTCTAGCGCCTGCGCATGATCGAACATCGCGATCGCGCTGCCGAGTTGTTCCAGCAATTCCTTATTCGCCGACAAATGCCGGTTATGAACCGTCTCCAGCTCTTCCTCGCGGCTGATGTCGCGGGCCATGCCGATTGTTGCGCCGTCCGGCAGGGCCGTTTCGGTAATCGTGACCAGCCGGCGGTCGCCGTCGATGATCACATGGCCGTTGACGCTGGCCGGGTTGCCGCTCTCTGCGGCCTTGTGCGCCAGCGCCTTGCCGGTTGCGCGGCCGCCGCCCTTGAGCGGTTTCAGCGTCCATTCACGCTGCTCGGCGATGACGGTGGCCGGCGTCGTGTCACCGGCGGCGGCATAGGCGCGGTTGCACCAGCGCAAATCGCCGTGTTCATCGCGCAGCCAGAGCGGCGCCGGCGCATGATCAAGGGCGGCCTGCAGGGCATCGCGTTCCTGCTCGGTCGCGGTCTGGCGCGCGGCCATCGCCTTTTGTTCCCGGTGCAGGGCGGTGATATCCTCCAGCCATAACACCGAGACATGGTGCGCATCGCCGCGGTCCCGGCCGCGGCCGCCGGACAGGCGTAGCGTGCGGTCTTTATCCGCTGTCTGTACGCTCAGGCTGAAGGCTTCCCCGTTTTCGGCGAGGCGGTTATACAGCCCTTCCAGCGCCGCCGCGTCGCCGGGGCTCAGCACATTCTGGATATCGTGCAGCGCGGCGATACCGTCCAGCCCGAGCAGGGCGCAAAACCCTTCGCTATAGGCAAGGCTGCCATCGGCGGCAAAACCGCAATACTCGCCCGGCACCGCGTCGAGAAACGCCTCTAGCCGCGCCTGTGCGGTGCGGGATTCGCCACCGATCAGGGTGGAGACGCGCGAAAAAAATCCTGTTTTGACGGGTTCGGTTTTGCTCACAACACAGACGAGTGTATCCTCCGCTCCCGCGGCGGACAAGCTGAAAGGCGTGCGGCGGTTTCATGCCCGTTTACCGATGCGGCGCCCCGAAGGCCGGGGCAGCTGCCGCCGTAGCGGTCACCGCGGCGGGCGCGGCGCTATATTTGGCCAGCAGAGCAAAGTCCTGTTTACCTTTGCGCTGTGCGGCCATCCAGACGCCGAACGGCGTACCGGGTGCGGTTCTGCCGTTTTCGACATCGTCCAGATAATGCCATGACAGGTAATATTTGCGGGTACGCTCGATATCTTTTTCTGTCGGCAGTGTCGGCAGCCGCAGCAGGTTGCTGTTATCCTTCAGGTCGCTTTTTTTGACCGGGATCGCCTGCGGGGTTAGTCCGACCCTGACCATCTCATCGAAATAGGGGGCATCGTCAATTTTTGTCACAGCCCTTACCCCGTCGACAATAAAAGCGTCGAAGCCGATTTCGGCGAGGTCTTCGAACGTCCAGCCGTCAATATCCTCAACCACATCGTGCAGATAGCCTATGGGCTTGATACGGTCGTCTTCAATACCGGCGGTGACCCGTTCCAGGTGACCGAAATAAGGCGTACCGGCTCTTTCCTTCACGTCTTTAAACAGCGTCTGGACCAGATAGCGGGCGGCTTCCAGCGGTCCGGCTTCGGCCAGCATAACGCCGACGGTGGCTTTAAGGAGCTCCTTGTCTTCTTGCATGATCATGCTTCCCTGTCATTGATATTTTCCTTA
>CAYUKA010000030.1:0-22335 GCA_964445195.1 uncultured Micavibrio sp.
GCGCTGGTCTTTTTGCTGCAGCATTATGACGGCGCGGATCATGTGAATGTCGGCAGCGGTACGGAAATCAGTATTGCTGATCTGGCCCGCAAAATCGCTGTCGTCGTCGGCTATGATGGCGCACTGGTTTTTAATCCTGGTAAGCCCGACGGTACGCCGCGTAAGGTGATGGACAGTGGCCGCCTGCGGGCTATGGGTTGGTCGCCACGCACGGCATTCGATGACGGGCTTGCGCAAGCGTACCGCTGGTATCTCGACCATATCGCCGTACAGCGTCATGCCGCATAAGGACGAAGATCAGGCTTACCGGAATATTATTCCCGTCATTCTCGCCGGCGGGGTCGGACGGCGCTTATGGCCACTTTCGACACCGGCCCGGCCCAAGCCGTTTTTACAGTTGGGGGCGCGCGAATCGTTATTGCAAAAAACCGCAGCGCGGTTTCCGGATATGGCGCCGCCGGTGATTATATGCAATCGGCGCCACCGCGATCTGGTCACGCAGCAATTGCCGCAGGCGCAGCAGATATTCCTGGAACCGTGCGGGCGTGGTACGGCGCCCGCCCTGGCGGCGGCGGCGCATTATCTTGATCATACTCTGAATGACCCGCTGCTGCTGGTGTTACCTTCCGATCATGCTCTGGCGAAGCCGGACAGGTTACAGGCAGCCATTAAAACGGCGATACCGGCTGCTGCAAAGGGGGCGTTGGTAACGTTTGGTATTCGTCCACACAGCGCTTCGCCGCATTACGGTTATATCCGCCGCGCGGCGAAGATGGCCGATGATCTTTATGCGGTTGAAGAGTTCGTTGAGAAGCCGGACCGGACGACGGCGCGCCTGTACCTGAAAGACGGCAGCTATGACTGGAACAGCGGTATTTTCCTGTTTTCCGCGCGGGCTTATCTGGCGGCGCTTGCGGCATTACAGCCTGATATTCACAGCCCTGCGCGGGATGCCGTAACCCGTGCGGCACGGCTGCAAAACGCCGTCATCCTTGATGAAAAACGTTTTTCCGCTTGCCCTGCGCTTTCTATCGACTATGCTGTGATGGAACAGGCGCAAAACCGCGCTGTTGTGCCGTTGACGGGTGATGCCGGCTGGCGTGATCTGGGCACATGGCCGTCACTGCTGGCGGCGTTGATCATAAGCCGGTAAACAAACAAAAACCGGGAACAGGAAGAACAGGGAACAGGATCATGCAAGCAACGGGGCTTCAGGTGGCGAACGAAAATCAGGAAGGGCGTGCAAAGGGACTGGCCACGAGCGTCCAGTCAACATCGCATTTGCTGTTGATCGAACCGGCGGAGTTTTACGCGAATCCGCAGACCATGGAGACAAATGTCTATCAGGTCGACGAGCATGAAAATCCGGACGATATTTATCAAAAAGCCATCACCGAATTCCGCGGCTTTCGCGATATGCTGGTCGAAAACGGTGTGGCGGTAACGACGCTGCGCGGTGTCAAGGGATGCCCGGACCATATCTTCCCGAACTGGATTTCGACCCATACCGGGCGGCAGATGATTATTTACCCGATGCTAAATGACAACCGCCGCGCCGAGCGCACACCGGAAATGATCGCTTTCTTTGAAAGCTTGTATGATACGGCGTTTGATTTCCGCGCGGCCGAACAGAACGGCCAGTTCCTGGAAAGCACGGGAAGTCTGTGCCTCGATCGTGTCAACCGTATCGCCTATGTCGCCCTGTCGGGCCGCACAGATGAAGCGCTGGCGCGTGAGTGGGGGGCGCAGACAGGCTATGAGGTCGTCATTTTCGAAACCACAAGCCATACCGGCAAGCCGGTCTATCATACTGATCTTGTGATGTGGATCGGCACGGAATGCGCGGCGCTCTGCTCGTCCTGCATCCGCGCAGACCAGCGCGAGGCTGTTCTGGCGAAATTGCGCGAAACCCATGATGTGATTGAACTGGATATGGATCAGCTTGCAGCATTCTGTGGTAACGCGCTTGAAATCATGAGTACGGACGGCGAGCGGATGCTGGTTATGTCCGAAGCCGCCTATCAGGGGCTGGGCGATACGTATAAAAAAACGTTCGGCAAGTATTTTGCCCGCTTGCTGCATGCGCCGATCCCGACGATTGAAACCTATGGCGGCGGCAGCGCACGGTGCCTGATCATGGAATTGTTTTAAAGGGTAATGATGCCTGTATCAGGAGCCAAACATTTTCCAACAACCGCCGTCATTGCACGCTTTATGCGTGCAATCTGCTGATCGTTAAGCGTTTTTATATGGATTACACGGACCAGCCGTGTAATGACGATACCCGAAATTGAATTGAAATTGTTATAGCCCGGCTTGTTTAGTCGCCGATTTTGCGCATCGTGATGAAGATGATCTCGTTGCCGTACTCGATCTGGCCGGACATCTGGATTTTATCATCCTTACGCGCATAACGCAGTACCGATTCATAGGTGACCGGTTCGCGGGTGGGGGAGCCGTCCGGGCGGGTCAGGGCGAAATCACCGGCAGCGCCCGATGGGTCGGCGACGGAAACCATCCTGACCTGTTTGTTGTTCATGACCGAAAAGGTGCTGGTCCAGACGACCTGGTTTTCATCGGTCCGTTCTGTCTGGCCGCCGCGAATCTCGGTGATGCCGTCGCTTTTGCGTTCCAGCGGTCCTTCATAATTACTGACCGTGCTGATCTGATAGGTCCCGTCAAGCTCTGAGCTGCTCATAATGCTGCACTCCTTTAGGTTCTAAGCCGCTTTCTCCTTGCGGTCTGCAAGGCCCTCGCGGCGCAGCAGCGCACCGGGATCGGCATCGCGGCCGCGGAAACGGCGGTATAGAACGGTCGGGTGCTCGCTGCCGCCTTTGGCCAGCACCTCGTTCTTGAAGGCTTCGGCGGTCGGACGGTCGTACAGACCGCGCTCAAGAAACAGCTCGAACGCATCGGCGTCAAGCACCTCCGCCCATTTATAGCTGTAATAGCCCGCCGCATAGCCGCCGGCGAAGATATGACCGAAATGGGTCGACATCGGTCCGGCCAGCCGCGGGAACAGCGTTGTTTCTGCCGTTTCCGCATCCTCGAACGCGGCGACGTCTGAAATCTCTTTCGGGTCTTGCGCATGCCACGCCATGTCGAGCGTTGCCAGGCTGACCTGCCGCAGGCCGGCCCAGCCGACCATGAAGTTCCTGGCGGCGACCAGCTTGTCGACCAGGTCCTGCGGGATCGTTGCGCCGGTTTCATAGTGACGCGCAAACAGGTCGAGTGTTTCCTTGGTGTAACCCCAGTTTTCCTGCAGCTGCGAGGGCAGCTCGACAAAGTCCCACAGCACGTTGGTGCCGGCCAGTGAACGGTAGGTTACGCGCGACATCATGGCGTGCATGGCGTGGCCCATCTCATGGAACAGTGTCTGGACCTCACCATGGGTCAGCAGCGACGGCTTGTCACCTGCCGGCTTGGTGAAGTTACAGACAATGGCGATGACCGGCCGTTCCAGCTTGCCGTCATACAGGCCCTGGTCGCGGTAGCTGGTTTTCCATGCCCCGCTGCGCTTGCCCGTGCGCGGGTGGAAATCGGCGTAGAGCGTGCCGAGGAACGTGCCGTCGGTCTTGTCGAACACCTCGTAAACCTTCACGTCTTCATGCCAGACCGCGTAGCTGCCGGCTGGCTTAAATTGCAGGTTAAACAGGCGGCTGAAATGATCGAACATGCCGTCAATGACATTATCCAGCGGGAAATAAGGCCGCAGATCCTCGCTGGAGAAATCAAACAGCTTTTGTTTCAGTTTCTCACTGTAATAGCCGATATCCCAGGGCTTAAGCTCTGCCGGGCCGTCCAGTTCGGCGGCGAAGTCTTTGAGACGCTGTAAATCCTGCTCGGCGGCGGGCCTGTAGGCGGTTTGAAGCTCGCTGATAAAATCCCAGACCGTTTCGGCCCGCTCGGCCATCCGCCGTTCCAGCACGAAATCGGCATGGGTGCTGTAGCCGAGAAGCCGGGCGCGCTCATGCCGCAGCCGGACGACTTCAAGCACGATATCGCAGTTATCGTATTCATCCCTGAAGGCCTGGCTGTTATAGGCGCGCCAGATTTTCTCGCGCAAAGCCCGGTTGTCGGCATATTGCATAAAGGGCAGGAAGCTCGGGATGTCGAGCGTAAACAGCCATTTGCCGTCATAGCCTTTTTCCTCTGCCGCGTGACGGGCGCCGTCTATGGCGCTATCGGGAAGCCCGGCAAGGTCGGCCTTGTCCTCAATGATCATTTCGAACGCTTCGGCCGATTTTTTGGCGTTGTTCATGAAAGACGGGCCGAGCATCGACAGCCGTTCGCTGATCTCGCGCAGGCGCTGCTTGCCGGTTTCATTGAGCAGCGCGCCGCCGCGGACAAAACCGCTATAGGTTTCATCGAGCAGCATTTGCTGTTCCGGGTTCAGGTTCAAAGTCTCCTGCTTATCATGCACGGCCTTGATCCGCGCGAACAGGGCGGAGTCGTGCAGGATATCGTTCGAGAAATTTGATGAGAGCGGGCCGAGCGTCTGGGCGATCTCATGCATTTCATCGCTGCCGGCAACGGCCAGCTGGTTGTAAAAAACCGAGGTCACATCACCCAGTTTTTCTGAAGCAGTTTCCAGTGCCACGATCGTGTTGTCGAAATCCGGTTCTGCGCCATTATCCCGTATCGCGTCGATAGCCGCGCGGGCAATGGTGATGGCCTGCTCTGTCGCAGGCATGTAATGCGCCTCCTCTATCCGGTCAAAGGCGGGCGCGTGATTGGGCAGGCCGGACTTCTCCAGTAGCGGGCCGGTAGCGGCGTGATCGGTCATTACGGTGTCTCTTCTGTCAGTTCTTCAAGGATGATGGTTGTGCTGTCGGTACCGGCCTCTTTCGTAACCGGGTCGAACGCGGTCACGGCAACGCGGTAGGTACCGGGCAGGGGGACATTGATATTCGCAACATACAGGCCAGGCTCTTCGGCATAGCTCATCGCGAAAGAGGTTATATAGCGGCTATCGCGGTAAATATGCGCTTCAACCTCGTACCGTTCCGGGTCCCAGGGCGTATCCGCCGCAACCAGGCAACCGCATAATTTCATGACATTGGTTTCGACCGTCACCGGTGTGTCCGGGTCGTGCGGGAACCGCGAATTAGGCGCCGGTGCCAGCACGTCAACGGCAAAGCCGGGCATTTCGAGCATAATGCCGTTACCGCCGGCGTAATCCTTACCGGGGATGATCAGCATATCCTGCGTGACGGTAACCAGGCTTTGCGGCTGGCCCAGAGGGGCGGTCGCTTCGATTGTCACCGGCGTGGGCTCCCACAGCTCCAGCGAGAATTCAAGCCGGGCGCTGTTTTCACTGCGCAATACGGTGTCCCGTGCGATTGTCTCCGCCATAATATGTGCCGTATCGCCGGTATCGCCGAATGTCACGCCATCCGCGAGGATGTCGCCGGTGCGCCGGTCGCGGATAATGATATGCGCGCCGCCGGCGGCGGTGCCGATAAACTTGGCGTCCTGCGCCTTGACGGTAATGACGAAATTGGTTTCCTGATTGGCGGAGGCTTGCACAGGCATGAAAAAGAGCGCTATAGCAAGGGCAAGGCTGTGAACAAAATACAAGCGCGGCAGTGTAGACAACATGGGCGGCAACATGGGGCAGCGTCTCCTATAATAATGACCGTACAAGGATATGAGAGAACCGCTTTATAATCAACGCTTCGGCGATATATATTTTTCGCCGGAAGACGGGTTGGCCGAAAGCCGCCACGTGTTTTTGAGCGGTAACGGCCTGCCGGACCGCTGGCGCGGCCGTGATCATTTTACGGTCGCCGAAACCGGTTTTGGCACCGGGCTGAATTTTCTTGCGGTGTGGCAGGCGTTTGCCGGTACGGCTGCGCCGGGCGCACATCTGGATTACATTTCGTTCGAACACTATCCGCTGGCACCGGATGAGATTGCGCCGGCGCTGGCGCGCTGGCGGCCGGATTTGGGGGCACGGCCCGATGCTATGCTGGCATCGTATCCGCTGCGTGTGCCCGGATTTCATACAATACAACTGGATGATTGTGTGACGCTGACGCTGGTGTTCGATGATGTGAATGCGGCGTTGCCCCGGCTGAATGTGCCGCGCGGCGTTGATGCGTGGTTTCTGGATGGTTTTGCGCCTGCGAAAAACCCCGATATGTGGACGGACACGCTTTATGAGCAGATGGAACGGCTCAGTGCTGCCGAAGCCACCGCAGCAACCTTTACTGTTGCCGGTCATGTGCGCCGCGGACTGGGGCGTGCGGGCTTTGCCGTTGATAAAAAACCCGGCTTCGGCCGCAAGCGGGAAATGACTGCGGCCCGTCGTGAAGATGAACAATCAGCTGTCCCGGCAACGGTACCGCCGCGTAACGTGGCGGTTGTCGGCGGCGGCCTGGCCGGGGCGGCCTGCGCGTATGTTTTAGGACGTTACGGGTATGAGCCGGTCATTTTTGAGACAGCGGAGACGCTGGCGGCCGCGGCGTCGGGGAACAGTCTGGGGCTGTATAACCCGCGTTTTTATGCGCAGCGGCGGCCGGAGGCTGACTTTTACGCGTCTGCTTATGCGCTGGCCTTTAGAACCCTGACAGAGATGGCGGCGCGTCATGATATCGGTTTTGATCCCTGCGGGGCGCTGCACCTGGTGAATAACGAGGACAAGGCAAAGCGGTTTCGTTCCCTGTGTGATCAGGGTGGCTGGCATGACGATCATGCGCGTTATGTCAGCGCCGCCGAAGCCTCTGCCATAGCCGGTATCGCGCTTGATTATGAAGCGTTGTATTTACCTGACTCCGGCTTTGTGTCGCCGCGGGCGCTCTGTGCCGCTTATGCTGGCGATACGGAGGTGCGGCTGAAGACGCCGGCGACAACACTGAAACAGCGCGACGGCGGCTGGTCTGTGAATGGCGAGGCGTTCGATGCTGTGATTCTGGCCTGCGGCGCGGCTGCTGCGCAGTTTGCTGAGCCGGCGGCGCTGCCGGTCCATACGGTACGCGGGCAGGTCACAGAAATCGATACGACCGGTCGGACACAGGGGCTGCGCTGTAATCTCTGTTATGGCGGGTATATATCCAGGGCGCATAAGGGACGGCATATTGTCGGTTCAACCTTCCAGAAATGGCTTGATCATACGAATCTGCTGGCGGAGGACGATGCGGCCAATCTTGATAAGCTGGCGGCGCACACGCCGTTTGAGCGTGCGGAACTGACCGTGACCGGAAGCCGTGCGGCATTGAGAACCGTATCGGCAGACCACTTGCCGGTCGTCGGGGCGGCGCCGGGTGAAGACATGCAACAGGGCGGCTGTTATGTATCAACGGCGCATGGTTCGCACGGCGTGATTTCCAGCCTTGCCGCGGCCCATATGCTGACGAGTTTGATTCGCTGCGGTCCGTTCGGTGAAGCCGTGCAGACTCTGGGCGCAGAGCGTTTTTTGAAGCGGGCCAAGAGACAGAAGGGTTAGCGGTCAATGACCCGCCAGCCTGTGCCGCGGGCGACCTCGCAGGCCTCGATTTGGCCGATGTTGTCGGGGCCGATGACAAAGGCCGAAAACTGACCGTCAGGTGTTGTGAAAATTTCCAGCTGATCGGCTCCCATCTGTGCTTGCGCGGCGAGGGTGATGGCATTGTCTTCAGCCTTTTCCTGCAACAGGGCGCGGTAGCGGTCCTCAAGGTAGCAGGTAATTGTATTGGCCTGGCCGGTTTGTTCAAGACCCGGATATTTCATAACACTCTTGGCCACGACGCCATGCCGTTTCTTTGATTCCTGCAAAGGCTGGCTAATTCCGGCTTCGGCAATTTGCGGTGTATACATATAGCTTGTGCGCGGTTGAGAGCCGTGGAAGCTCATCAGGCCGACAGCCAGCGACCCGAAGAAGAACGAGAGCGAAGCGAGCAGAATGTATTTCTCTGAAGTCTTCATGGAAAAATCACAGGCCCGAATAAAAGGCTGGTTTCAGATATTCCACAATATCATAGGAGGCTTTTGCAGGGAAATAAACCCGCTTTATAGTGTAAAAATTAACCGGCCGTTCATGATTCGCTTCTACTCTGGGCACTGTGTAAATGTCAGCAATAAACAGGGCACGGCATTTGATATAGCGTTAAGGCGGCATGGTATAATTGAATATGAACAGTTTTAACAGGATTTGAGATAAATGTTCGAAAAATTAAAAGAATTCTGGCGTGATGAGAACGGGGTAATGGTGATCGAGTATGCGGGGATCGTAGCCGGTCTGGCCGCAGTTATCATGACTTTTACCGTGGCGTTCAGCGCTGATATGGCGTTGATTTTAGAAGGTTTATCTGCGTATCTGCAAAGCGCTGTTGCAGACAGGTAAAAACCGGTTTCACAAAAAGCGAGCAATAAAGCGGCCTGTTGTGCCGCTTTATTTTTGTTTTCCCTCTTTGTCGGCAACGGTTTTTTCATTACTCTGGGCGGCCTGAAATAAAAACAGGAATGCTATCCGGCCGCGCTATGTTTGAAACCCCCTGGGCTCTATTTTGTTTGTCGTTTGCAGCAGTGGCGTTTGTGCTGCCGCTGGCGCGCCGCCTGGCCCTGTCGGCCGGCTTTGTCGACCGGCCGGGTGGCCGCAAAAAGCATGAAGACCTGGTGCCGCCCATCGGCGGCCTGGTCGTTTTTCCTGTCTTTATGACGGGCGCGGTTCTTTATGGTGTTGACTGGGCAGCCTGCGGCCCGCTCTTTTTTGCCATCCTGATCCTGCTGGTAACCGGGGCGCTGGATGACCGCAGCCATGTCCCGGCCTGGGTTAAATTCGGTCTGCAATCTGTCGCGGCATGTCTGATCGTGATTGGCGGCGGTGCGCAGATCGTTGTCATGGGCGATCTATTCGGTTTTGGGCCTTTTGGACTCAACATTTTTGCGATCCCGTTTACGATTGTTGCGGTGGTCCTGCTGATTAATGCGGTGAATTTGATGGACGGGCTGGATGGGCTGGCGGGCGGCAAAGGGTTTGTCGTACTGGGCTGGCTGGCCCTGAGCTGCGTTTTGGCCGGGGCCGATGTCGCAGGGACGCTGGCGCTGATCCTGATCCTGATGGGCGCGCTGGGCGGGTTTCTGCTCTATAATATGCGCCATCCGCTGCGGCCGCGCGCCATTATTTTCCTTGGCGATTCCGGCAGTTTGGCGTTGGGGCTGACTCTGGCCTGGTTTTCGATCACGCTGGCCGAGGGGGTGGAGCCGGTGGTGCATCCGATCAGCGTCGCGTGGCTGCTGGCGCTGCCGATTTTTGATGCGTGCGGCCAGTTTGCCCGCCGGGTCAGCCAGGGGCGCCACCCGTTTGATGCCGATCACGACCATTTTCACCATCATTTCATTTATGCCGGTTTTCCGGCCGGGCAGGCGACGGCGATTATTCTGGGCTTAACATGTCTTTCCGGTTTTATCGGTGTGGCGGGTATCAAGGCCGGGCTGCATCCGGCGCTGCTAACCTATTCGTGGATCGCCCTGTTGTTCCTGCATATATACATGTCGATGCGCCCGCACCGTTTCCGGCGGCTGGTGGCGCGCTTGCGCAGGGAGCGTGCCGATGGGGCGTAATGAAGCACGTAAGCCGTTACTGATATTTGTGGTTACGGAAGACTGGTATTTTTATTCGCACCGCCGGCCGATGATACGCGCGGCGCAGGCCGCCGGGTTTGATGTCGCGGTGATTACGCAGGTTGATGCGCACCGGCAGGCGATCGAAGCGCTGGGAGTCAGGGTGATTCCTTTTGACTTCAGCCGCCGCAGCCTGAACCCGGTTAAAGCGCTGCGGCAAATCTGTGCCCTGAAGCGTATCTATAGCCGGGAACGGCCGACGCTTGTTCATCATATCGCGATGAAGCCGATTCTTTATGGCGCGCTGGCCGCGTGGCGCGCGCAGGTGCCGGCGGTGATTAACGCCTTTGCCGGGCTGGGATATTTGTTTAATGCCCGCACGATCCGGGCTTATAGCCTGCGGGCTTTGCTGTGGCTGCCGTTCCGGCTGGTGTTACGGCGCCCGAACACGTTCCTGCTGTTCCAGAATGCTGATGACAAGGCCCGGCTGGCGGCGCTGGGGCTTGTGAGCGCGAAGCGCACAGTCATTATTCGCGGCTCCGGCGTTGACCTGAACGAATATCCGGCCCGGCCATTGCCGCCGGAGACAAAGCCGTTTGTGTGCGTTTATGCCGGCCGGATGATAGGTATTAAGGGTCTGCCGACTTTGAAAGATGCTTTTGTGATCCTGGCGCGTGCGGCGCCGCACATCCATCTTCATCTGTATGGTCAGCCCGACCCTGAAAATCCCGGATCCTGGGATGAAGCGCAACTTGCTGACTGGGCGGCGCGAAGCGACAATGTCGCTTATAAGGGCCGTACCGATGATATGAAGGCCGTCTGGGATACGGCGCATGCGGCTGTTCAGGCCTCCTACGGCGGTGAGGGTGTGCCGAAAAGCCTGCTGGAAGCGGCCGCATGCGGCCGGCCGATAGTGGCAACTGACGTGCCTGGGTGCCGCGAAGTGGTTGAGGATGGCCGTAATGGCTTTCTTGTGCCGGCCTATGATGCGCCGGCACTGGCGCAGGCTTTACAGATGATGGCTGATGACAAGGATTTATGGCGGGCGATGGCGGTGCATAGCCGCCGGATTGTTGAAAGCGATTTGTCAGCCGATAAAGTTGAGGCACAGACGGTGGGGCTTTACCGTCTGTGCCTCTCGCACATGGAGGGTGGGTGCAAAACCTTATAATTTATCGCCGACCCAGTATAAAATATCGAGCGTACTGTCGTTGATACAGAAGCTGACAAACACGATAAAGCCTGCCAGTTCCCAGGGAATACGCAATACATAAGCCGCCATGAAAGCGGTAAAAGCATATGTATAAAGCATCAGGCACATCATGAACGGGTAGAGCTCGGCCCAGCCATGTGTGCCGCTCATCAACATCCATGCAACAGGCAAGAATATCACAGTGGCCGGTACGGTCAGCCAGTTACTGGCGATCACGAACTGGTAGAAATAGCGTTTGCGGTCGACTTCCCGCACGATCCAGTAGACAGTGCCGAAAAACGCCGCCCAGATGAGCGCCATGCGCAGGCTGTAGAGCAGCGCAATCACATGCACTGAATTATCGCTTAAGGCCGGTTTCGGATAAAAGTAAAACACCATAATCGTCAGTGGGAATAAGATCACCGGTACGATGAAGGAGCGCAGAGCTTCCTGCGCGCTGTCGCCAAACCGCTTGCGGGCAACCGGCATGAACAGCGCAACTTCAAGGCTACCGAGCAGGTTGCGTTTGATTTCCCTGTTGATCGAGTGCGTCTGCATAGTGGTGCGGCCCCGCGTTTACCAAAGGAATGACTAACCGGCAGCTTCTATAGACGTTTTTGCCACCTTTAAACTCATTTTAACGCGCTGAAACTTAACAAGAGATTTACAAGAGCTTAAGAATAGATAAAATTCGATATTTATTTTACATAAATTTTAAAGAGATGGCTGTGATAAACGTCAAACGGTGAGGCTGTGGATCGTTTGTGGACAAAATATCATGCTCGTGTGTGGATAAGCGCTTGTGAATGCAGCGCGTTTCTTGACCCTTTCGGGTGAGCCTCTCTACCCTTAAGAGTAAAGCGAATCCTCGGCCTGCGGAGACTCTCGATTATGAAAGCGCATCATTTTATCCGGAATACATTCTTAACCGGCCTGTGTGTCGGCCTGCTGGTCGGCTGCTCATGGCTGGAAGACTGGCCGCCCAAGGATTCGGAAATGGCCCGCAAAGCGGCCCCGAAACCGCCCGCCTCGGAATCGAAAGTGATGAAGCAGGGCGATGGTACATGGCTGCAAGCTGATAATGGCGAACCGGTGCAGATGAATGCTGCAGAACCGAAAGGCCTGGCCGTTGATCCGGCCTCATCAGATCGTATTGCTGCGCTGGAGCAGGAACTGGCCAATATCCGCAACGATTTGAAGCTGATGATGCCGTCATTGACCAAGCTGGCTGAGGCGCAGGGTGATATGCAGCGTATGCTGGGCGGTGTTGAGCCTGCGGCGGGTTCTGCTGATCGCCACGACCAGCGCGCAAATCAGGCAGGTGCCAGTGCGCCGATGCCGTTACATGCGCCGCAGGCTACGGCCCAGACGGCAGCGCCGATGCCGAATGCCGCTGCAACGGGCAACCCGCAGCCGGGCACCGTTGCCTGGTATGAACAACAGGAACGTTTGAACCGTCAGCGCATGGCAGCGAATACGCCGCCGGCTATGCCGCCGCCGGCGCACTATCAACCTGTCCAGCAGCAAATGGCGCAGGCCGCCCCTGTGCCTGTACCCGCCCATATGGGGCACAGCCAGATGGGGCAGCCGATGATGGCTCAGCAGGCCAACCAGCCGCCGCCGGCACAACCTGTTTACCAGCCGCCTGTACCGCAGGCGGCCTCAGCCCCGGTATCCGCACCGCCGCCGGCGCAATTCCAGCCGGCCAGCCATGGTTCTGCTATGGGCGGGGCCGCTGTAACCGGCCTGCGTTTTGGCGAGCACAGTGATAAAACACGCCTTGTGTTTGACACCAGCGACAATGTCGCGTTCAGCTACGACCTTGATAACAACGAACGGATTTTGATGATCAACCTGCCGGGTACGGGCTGGATGGGATCACAGCAAATGCAGATCAGCGGGTCGCCGATGGTGCAGTCTTATAATGTTGTGCCTGATAATGCCGGCGGTCACCAGGCCGTGATCCAGCTTCGCCAGCGGGCACGGGTCCTGTGGGCACAGGCGCTGCGTCCGGGCGGGCCGCAGGGGCACCGCATCGTGCTTGATCTTGCGCCGATGTAAAATCAACATCTTTGTCGGTTAAGGGGCACGGGCTTTATTGCCGGGCCGGCAGCCACTTTTGCATCACGGTCGTGGCCGTCAGGTCGCCGGTAACATTGACGGTGGTCCGGCACATATCCAGCAGCCGGTCGACGCCGATAATCAGCGCAATCCCCTCCGCCGGGATGCCGATGCCGGTCAGAATGGTTGCCAGCACAACGATGCCGACGCCCGGCGTCGCCGGGGTCCCGATTGAGGCGCCGATCGTGGTGAGCAGCAGCAGCAGCGTTTCGGCAAAGGACAGCTCGACCCCGAACACCTGGCACAGAAAGAGCGCCGCCACGGCCTGGTACAGCGCGGTGCCGTCCATATTGACTGTCGCGCCGAGCGGAATGACAAAACGGGAAATATCTTCACGGATTTGCAGCTTTTCCTCGGCGGCGCGAATTGAAACCGGCATTGTGGCGGCCGAGCTGGAGGTCGAAAAGGCGATCAGCTGTGCCTCGCGGATGCCCTTTAAAAACGCGCCGGGGCTGAAGCCGCCGATCATCCGCACAATGAAAAGGTAAACCACCATCATCAGCGCCAGCGCCAGCAGCACTGTGACCATATATAACCCGACACTGACCAGTGCATCGGCGCCAATCCGGATTGTCGTATGGCAAAGCAGGCCGAACACGGCATAGGGCGCGATCGCCATGGCCCAGCTGATGATCTTCATCGAAATGACCTGTCCTGATACGCACAGGTCGCGGAACGGGCGGGCGCTGTCCGGCTTGATGCCGAGCATCGCAATACCGACCAGAATCGAAGCGATCACGATCTGGAGCATATTCCTGTCGACCTCGGCCTGCGCCGGGTTGGCCGGGATCAGGTTGGCAATACGGTCAGGGATGCTGAGATCGGTAAAGGTGCGCGCGCCGATGCGTTCCGTCCCTGCACCGGAGGCCAGCGTGGCTTCGACCAGTGCCTGGTCGATCACGGCGCCGGGCTGGATCAGCTGGACCAGCACAATGCCAATCGTGATCGCGATCGCTGTCGTCAGGATAAAATAAGGGATAATCCGCAGTCCCAGCCGCCGGACGACCGCGAAACTGCCGTGCTCGGCGATACCGAGAATAATCGAGCAGACCACTAGCGGGATGATCACCATCTGGATCAGGCCGAGAAAAATGACACCAGGCAGGCGCAACCAGTCACCGGCCGTAAACGCGGTTTCTTCGCCAAACAGGTTGAGGCCGGACGGTGACAGGATCAGCCCGGTCCCGATTCCGAGCGCCATGCCGATCAGGATTTTCAGCCACAGATTTTGCGACAGGATAAACTCGGTCGAGGCTGACAGGCTCTGGCCGCGGGCGCTTTCGTCTGTGTTCATGGTCTGTGTGTTCTCCCTGCTTGTTTGGTTGCTTGTTCGTCTGGTGATGCCGTTATATTGTGGCAAAGGGTTTTTTATACTGGCACCGTATAACACAGGACAAACGCAAACAAAAGGAGCGGACAAATGAAACAGCACTGGATATTGACGGGCGTAGCCCTTTTTGCGCTGGGCACGGCGCCGGCACTGGCGGACCATCATGGCCAGAAAGGCAAGATGGAGGGCAAAACGATGGGCAAAACGATGGGCAAAACGATGGGCAAAATGATGGAAAATAACGATCTCGATGGTGATGGTGCCATCAGCAAGGATGAATTCCTGAAAGCCCATGAGGTCCGCTTTGATGAAATGGATACCGACCATGATGGCGCGCTGTCAGAAGACGAACTGAAGGCGTCATGGCAGGAAAAGCATGATATGCGTAAGGAGCGCCGCAGTGAAAGGCGTGAAAAAATCAAAGAGTATAAACAGGGCGATGACAACGCGGCAGCAGATGATTCGGCCGAATAACGAGTGTTTGAAAAACAGGAGATACTATACATGAAGCTGTTGGGAACGATGATACTGGCTTTACTGCTGGCCTGTGGTGTACCCGCTGCCGGGCAGGCCGCCACGGCAGAACAGGATGCGTTGCTGGAGGCTTTTGAAGCGTGGCGGGCTGACGATCTGGTTTTGCCGGTGCGTGATGGCGGTCCTGAGCGCCCGTTCCGCGAGCGTCTTGAACGCCGCGGCGGCGATGAGCGGGGCGCGCCCGGCGAAAGGCTGCGGGAGCGGATCGAGCGTCTGCCGCCGGAGCGGCAGGAGCAGGCGCGTGAGCGGCTGGACCAGTTTGAGGAACGCCGCCGTGCTTTGCGGCAGGAGTTAATGGATCTGCCGCCGGATGAGCGCGCCGCGCGGATGGAAGAGCTGCGCAGCGAGTTCAGGCAGCACCGCGAGGGCCGGCAGCAGGAGTTTCGTGAAACCTTCGAGCAACGCTGGGACAATGCGTCCGAAGCAGACAGGCAGCGCTTTTGCAGCCAGGCCCGCACGCGCTGCAGCGAAGGCGGTGACGTTGCCGGCCGGGCCTGCGCCTTTGTCGACCGGGCGTGCACGGACTGACAAAACGGATGGGGACATGACGGCGGACACGGCTCTGGAAGAGGCGAGCGATGAAGCGCTGATGGCGGGTGTGGTGCGCGGCGATCACGATTCGTTCCGCGTGCTGGCCGCGCGTTACATGAATATGCTGTATTCCGTTGCGTTCCGCATGTATCCGCAAAAAAGTGACGCTGAAGATATCGTGCAGGAGGCGCTGTTAAGGCTATGGAGCAAAGCGCATCTCTGGAACAGGGAGGGCGGCGCGTCGGTCAGCAGCTGGATTTACCGCGTCACTTATAATTTGTGTATTGACCAGAAGCGGCGCGAAAAGGGCGGGGCGGCTGTGCCTGTCGACGATCTGCAGCTGGCCGGCGATATGGCGGCTGACAAACCTTTGAAAGACAGCCAGCGCCGCGCGGTGGTCAGCGCGGCGGTACAGGATTTGCCGGAGCGGCAGCGGGCGGCGCTGGTGCTTTGCCATTATCAGGGGCTTGGTAATGCCGAAGCGGCGGCGATTATGGGGACGACGGTCAAAGGAATCGAAGGATTACTGGTGCGCGCCCGTAAAACATTGAAAGAACGGTTACAGACCCATAAAGGGATTTTGTGATGACAAGCATGACGTTAATCCGGTTTAAACAAAAGCTGGCCATGCACGGCGCTGATTTACGCCGTTGGGACGGCCACGATGAAGCTGAATTACGCGCTTTTATTGCCGCGAATGACAAGGCGGCGGCGCTATATGAGGAGACGCAGGCGCTGGATGCCGCGCTGGGCTCGTTTGAGGTGCCGGCGGCTGATCCCGCGATTCTCGGCCGGGTGATGGCGCGCATCGGTGCGCCGGAAAGGGCGGAGCAGGAGCAGGCTGCTCAAATTCATCATTTAAGGCCGGATGTAGATATAGAGCCAGCAGCCTCTTTGCGAGGTAAGCCCAAGACACGCCAGCCGCTCTTTACGCCGCCGGTTCTGTGGGGCGGGGCCGGTGCGGCGGCGCTGGCGGCTGCTGTCATGTTATTTATCGGCGTATCAGGGCCGATGACGGCAACCGTTACAGTCTCGCCTGTTGCTGAGACTGCCGCAGTTTCAGCCCCGGCTCCGTCTGTAGCGGCGTTGGCCGCGGAAGCGGAGTCACTGCTGGCGCTGGTGGCGGAAGAAGAGATCATCCAGTATGAAATGTTGGCGCTGCTGGACGAGCAGGTACAATTATCCGCCGAAAGTGAGGCTGAAGAGCAACAGCCGGCCAATGCCGATGATATTGATACCTTCCTGGATGAGTTGTTTGACAGCCGCGAACCGGATGAAGCGCTGCAGCAGGAACTGGATCTGTGGGAATTGTTTCTCGAAAGCGAGAATACGCGGGAACTTTAAGGCGTGGCCACGCCGAATGAAATCGGCTCATCTCCCTCTTGCCACGGCTTGTATTTCTTCATAATCGCAGCGAATAGCGGGCTGTCCAGATGACCGGCCAGCCAGCGTTGTAAATACGGCCAGTCCTGCGTATCGAACCAGTCCTTATCAACGAAGGCGCACTGGCGGATAAACGGGAATAAAGCGATATCCGCCATAGTAACTGTATCGCCAAGCAGCTGCGGGCTGGTCCCGAGCCGCTCGTTCAGATCGCTGAGGATGGCGGCGCACTGGTCGCGGGCGCCGCTGCAATCCTCGTCCGGGTAACGGTTCGGGTATTTATAGCGATCGAGCGCCGACTTAAAAGCCGTGTCATTACGGTCGATCAGGTTTATACATGTGTTCTGATCACCTGTCAGCCAGCCTTGCGGATCGTTTTCGTGCAAAGCCCGGATCATGATATCCCGGCTTTCGTCTATGACTGCGCCATCGGGCAGCACCAGCACCGGTACCGTGCCTTTGGGCGATGCTGCCAGCATCGCGGCCGGCTTGTTTTTGAGTTCGATTTCCCTGAGTTCGACAGTGAGTCCGCTGGCGTAAAGTGCCATCCGCGCCCGCATGGCATAGGGGCAACGACGGAAAGAATAGAGAATTAGACCAGTCTGATCGATAAAATTGTTCATAAATTCTATCTAAATTT
Source organism: uncultured Micavibrio sp. (assembly GCA_964445195.1). GTDB lineage: Bacteria > Pseudomonadota > Alphaproteobacteria > Micavibrionales > Micavibrionaceae > UM-FILTER-47-13. The sequence continues at coordinate 17,275 of CAYUKA010000030.1, forward strand.
AAGTATTTGTTAATACTTTAAATAAATAATGGTGATTTTTCAATTGTTTATCTCTTTTTTTGCAAATTTGCCCGCTTTCTGAAAACAAGGCTATGATTATGTATAGAGTGTGTTTTGGGGAAAGCCATATGAGTTTTGACGGCAGGCGGACATTGACGGGCGGTGGCGGTGAAAGCGCGACAAAAGGCGTAATCGCTGTGATCAAGAATATTCGCAAGGCGCCGGACTGCAATGAGCGCACGGTTAAAGTGCAGTTTGAAGACGATAACCGGTATGGTGCAATCTATGTACCGGCTAAGTACGCTAAAAATCTCAAGCCAGAACGTAAATATGAATTTCATCTTCAGGAATCGTCTTTCCGAGGTGGCGGACAAAGCCGTTTTTCAGGCTCGGAGATGATCCGGCGGACGAAGCTTGCGCCTATTGAGACGAAGGCAAGTGGCCTTAACGGAGGTCGTGCAGGTGAAGGCGCAGGTAAGTTCAATAACCGCTGGAAGTGAACACACACCACCGCTGTAAGAGATAAGGTTGCGTTCCGTTACAGGAGGGCAACCTTATTTCTCTTTTGGGCAGACTATATTACGCGGTCGGTAAAATATCGAAACTATTGAGATTGTCACAGGCCCGCTCGTCTACCGTTATGGCTGTTACGCCTGCCGCGGGCGGACCGTTGTAAGCCGCCGTAACCAAGGCGTCCATAGCATGATCGCCGCCGCTGATGACCGCTTCGACCCGCCCGTCGCTAAGGTTTCGTACCCAGCCGGTAATATCAAGATCAGAGGCTGTTTGCTGGAACCAGTAGCGGTAGCCGACACCTTGTACGCGGCCTTCGATCAGAAGGTGCTTGCCCTGCTTTAGTGCTCTATCCGTCATGCGCATCCGCCATCTGTTGTTGGCGCATCCGTAAGGCCCGGGCGCGATCCGGTGTCAGGGTATCGATACAATGCCGGCATGATACGCCCGGTTCATAGGCTTCGTGGCGCAAATCCTCCGGTTCGAGCGGCGCGCGGCAGCCATAGCAAAGTTTATGCGAACTTTCCGCCAACCCGTGATCAACGGCTACGCGCTTGTCGAAGACGAAGCAGCTGCCCTGCCATGTGCTCTGGTCGGCCGGGATGGTTTCAAGATATTTGAGAATGCCGCCCTTCAGGTGATAAACCTCCTCAAAACCATGTGCCAGCATATAGCTGGAGGCTTTTTCGCAGCGAATGCCGCCGGTACAGTACATTGCCACTTTTTTGTTTTTTGCCGGGTCGAGCTGACGGGCGACGTAATCTTTGAATTCAGTGAAGCTGTCAGTTCCCGGGTCCACGGCGCCGGCGAACATGCCGATCTTTGTTTCATAGATATTGCGCGTATCAATCATGATAACATCGGGGTCGTTGACCAGATCGTTCCAGTCCTCCGGCGCGACATAGGTGCCGACCTGTTTGTTCGGGTCGGCCTCCGGCGCCCGCAGCGTGACGATCTCCTTTTTCAGGCGGACTTTCAGGCGCATGAACGGTTTCTCGCTGGCGGTTGAGTATTTAACCTCCCCCTGATCGATACCAAACGTATCGTTAAGATAGGACATGACCGGACTGAGCTGATCTCCTGCCCCGGCGATCGTGCCGTTAATCCCTTCCGGTGCCAGCAGCAGCGTGCCGCATATGCCGTGTTCAAGGCACAGCGCCCTGGTCGCGGCCTGCAGGCGTGGCAGGGCGTCAGCCGCAAGCGGCGTAAAGTGATAAAGAGCGACAACGTTCCAGTTCATTATGCCAGTTATAAGACAGCCGTCCTTGTTTATGCAAGAGCCGCCGTTTTTATGGCCTGCGCCAGCAGGGCGAACTCCTCTTCCTGCGGGTGGCCGGCGCGCCAGGCGAGGCCGATGCGCCGCGTCGGCGGCGGGTCTTTGAACGGCAGGATGTCAAGAGTTTCGGTGAGTGCCGTATTCTTCACGGCCATGTCCGGCAACAGCGTGATGCCGTAACCGTGTTTCACAAATTGGATCAGGGTCGGTAGCGAGCTGGCCGTAAAGCTGTCGTCATCGGCTCTGGCGCGGAAGCGGCAGGCGGCGAGGGCATGATCGCGCAGGCAGTGACCGTCTTCAAGCAGGAGCAGTTTCTTGCCGGCGAGGCTGTCAAGAGTGACCGGTGTGTCTTCCTGCCAGCCATTTTGCGGACAGGCGAGCAAAAACGGTTCGTCGAACAATGCGACTTGCGTCATGCCCGGCGTCTCGTAAGGCAAGGCCAGCATAATGACATCGAGCGTCCCGGCATCAAGCTGCGCCGTGAGGCGGGCGCTTTGGTCTTCGCTGATATGCAGCGCCAGCGCCGGGTAAGCCGTTTGCAGGCCAGGCAGGACGGCCGGCAGGAGGTAGGGCGCAACGGTTGGGATAATGCCAATCCGCAACGGACCGCTCAGCGGTGCGCCGGCGGCGCGGGCCTTGGCCGTAATCGTGCCGGCGCCGTTAAGCACGTGCCGTGCGTCTTCAATGATCGACAGGCCGAATGGTGTCAGTACAATCCGCCGCCGTGTGCGGTCGACCAGTTTCCGGTGCAGCAGCGTTTCAAGCTCCCTGATTCCGGCGCTCAGGGTCGACTGGGTGACATGGCACTGCGCGGCGGCCTTGCTGAAGCTTTTGACTTCGGCGAGGGCGCATAAATATTGCAATTGCCGTATGGTGGGCAGCGGCTCCATATCATCGCTTCCATAAATAACTTTTTGAGATTATTATTGATTTTATCACTATTACGCAACGAAAATTTCCGTTGGCTTTTTGCATCGGAAATCTACATTGTAGGGCGTATTGAAACCTACCCGAACAAACAGGAGAGCATAATGCTAGGTGTTGGAGATCAAATGCCGGAATTCGAGATTACCGGCGTCAAACCAAAATTCATGGCCCATGAAGAAAATGGTGTCTCGGCGTTTGAAACGCTGACCGAGAAGAGTTTTGAGGGCAAATGGAAAGTCTTCTTCTTTTACCCGAAAGACTTCACATTTATCTGTCCGACTGAAATCGTTGAGTTTGCAAAGCTGAAAGGCGATTTCGAAGATCGTGATTGTATTGTCCTTGGCGGCAGCACGGATAACGAGTTCTGCAAACTGGCCTGGCGCCGCGAGCACAGTGATCTGAACCAGCTGGATATGTGGATGTTCGCCGATACGGTCGGCGAGCTGGTTGACGGTCTGGGTATCCGCGAGGATAGCGGCGTGGCTTATCGCGCGACCTATGTTGTCGATCCGCACGGTGTGATTCAGCATGTGTCGGTGAACGGCTTAAGCGTCGGCCGTAACCCGAAAGAGGTGCTGCGGATTCTCGATGCGCTGCAGACCGACGAGCTGTGCCCGTGTAACCGCCCGGTCGGTGGTGACACGATCGACCTGACGGCTGCCGCTAACGATACGAAGAAAGCCGCCTGATAAACGACCTGTCATTTCGACGCCCCGGCCAGGGGCGGAGAAATCTCCTGCCGTTTGCACTTAGCAGCGGGAGATTTCTCAGGCGCTTAATGCGCCTTTGAAATGACAGAGTATGTAACGGAAAGAGGACGTTGATATGAGCATTGAAGATCTGAAAAACCGTATTCCTGATTATGCCAAGGATATTAAACTGAACCTGTCATCGCTGGTACGTGATGAAAGCCTCAATGAGCAGCAGCTTTGGGGCACATTTCTGGCGACGGCGCTGGCCGGACGGAATGCCGGGGTCATTACCGCGATTGAAGCCGCTGCCGCCGGGCATCTGTCAGCTGAAGCGCTTAACGCTGCCAAGGCCGCTGCCGCGATCATGGCGATGAATAACGTTTATTACAAATTCACCGGCATGATGAGCGATGAGTACCGCACGATGCCGGCGGGACTGCGGATGAACGTGATCGGTAATCCCGGCGTTGATAAGGGCGATTTTGAACTCTGGTCGCTCGCTGTCTCGGCGATGAATGGCTGCCAGTTTTGCGTTCATGCCCATGAAAAGCAATTGCGTGATCATGACTTTACGGCTGTACAAATCCAGACCGCTGTTCGCATTGCCTCTGTTGTGCAGGCTATGTCGGCCGTGCTTGACGCTGAGGCGGCATTGGGTGCCGCAATCGCGCGGGCTGCCTAAAAGCGTCTGACAGAACAGGAAAAACGCCCATATTGGGGGGATAGTGATAGGTCACAGAATTCCATAGTTTGATCATTCTAAATACGGAAGACGCAGACAATCAACTTGAAGTGACGTGTAAGGTTGGCCCGAATGAATTTGAGAAGCATTTCTTAGGCCTATCAGACAACGTTACTTACTTTGCCTTACAAGCCGAAGGCGTGGATGTAAGCACTTTCCATCACCGTATTACATTCAAGCCACAGTCAATTATTCCTGACATAGATTTCCGTGGTGATGCGGAAGAGCTTGTTACACCGCGCCTTCAGTAATAATTGATGTAGCCTTTTAGCTATTATGCTAAGGGAATACTAATATCTTAGAGCCAAAACTGTAGCCGCTTAAGCGGCTACAGTCATATTTGAAATCAGTCGCTTAATCATGAAAAACAGCATATAAAACTGCTAAAATAAACATGTCCCAAGTACGTGCAAAAAAAGCCAAAGCTAACAGGGAAAAAGCCGGATCATTCACAGGGCGTTTTTTTATTGCCGCCAGGATTGAGACTGTGTATATTTACATAATCTAAATATACACAGATGAGGAACCGATCATGACTGCGTACGCGACTTTTCCGGAGCTTATCGGGCAGGATGACCTGCATCCTGCTGATGAGGCCTATCGATTTGTGGCCACAATCGGGACTGGCGGTGTAGATGATATCCTGCGCGGGCATTTCCTGGACACCTTGCGTGCCGGTTTGGCTGAGCGGGATTACCAGATGTACGCTGAAGGCGGCGGCCGCGTCCGGTTTTCGTTCCGCACAGCGGCTGACCGTGATGCACTTTACGCGGCACGGGCCGATGAAGATTTTGACTACAAAGTGCGCAAAGCAATGGAACAAGCCATTGCGCCCAGCTGGGTCCGGTAACATACTTGCGATAATGCGATAATGCGATAATGCGATAATGCGATAATGCGATAATGCGATA
>CAYUKA010000030.1:22435-24564 GCA_964445195.1 uncultured Micavibrio sp.
ATAATGCGATAATGCGATAATGCGATAATGCGATAATGCGATAATGCGATAATGCGATAATGCAGTGAATCGTTTTTACGCGGCTTTGCTTTTGCGTTTCGGTGCCGGCTGTGGTTCGTGGATATAGACTTCACGGTGCGGGTAGGGGATCTGGATATTATTCTCCTTGAACGTATCCCACAGCGCCATCATCACCATGCCGCGGATATTGGTGACGCCTTTCTCAGCGTCCCGGATCCAGAAGCGCAGCTTGAAATTCAGGGAGCTGTCGCCAAACTCGGCCAGCCAGCACACCGGCGCCGGGTCGTCAACGACGCGCTCCGGCGTTTTGGCGGCTTCCATCGCGAGGTCGCGCACCTTGTGCGGGTCGCTGTCGTAATGGACGCCGAACTTGACCTCGAGCCGGATCAGCGTGCTGCCGTGCGACCAGTTGACGACCTGCTGGGTGATGAAATCCTCGTTCGGGATCAGGAAGGATTTGTTATCGCGGGTGACGATCTCTGTATAACGCGCCCCCATATGCTCGACCCAGCCGAATGTGCCCTGCCCGCCCAGACCCGGCAGTTCAATGACATCACCGGGCTTGATCGATTTATCCATTAACAGCAGCATGCCGGAAAACAGGTTGGAGATGCCTTTTTGCAGGCCGAAACCGACACCAAGGCCGAGCGCGCCGGAGAAGACCGCAAACAATGACAGGTCGATCCCGGCCGAGGTGACGCCGATAATCAACGCCACGCCGATCAGCGTCACCCTTATCACTTTGCTGATCAGCACCCGCGAGGATACGGTAAGGCTCTGGGCGCTCTGTACCTTGCGCTCAAGAAAACCGGAAAGGAACAGGGCCGAGTAGAGCAGGATAAAGAGCGCGATCAGCCCCTTGACGATCGTCAGGGCCGAGAGGCGGAATTCGCCCATATCCATACCAACGGCGTCAAGTGCTGCGGTGGTTTCATCAAGAATACCGAGAATGCCCAGCGCGGCGATCGTCCAGACCGTGAAGGCGATCAGGTTGCGGACGATGCTGTTTTCAATGAACTGCAGCAGCAGGCGGATGACGACCCAGGCCGCCAGCAAGGCCATAACGGCCTCGGCCAGACCAATATCGAGATTGCCGGCAAAATCGGCCGCGGCGATTCGCGTGCCGATCAGGATCACGACGATCGCCACCAGCTGCAGGATCAGCCGCGTCAGATTATGCAGGACCGTCTTGGTGCGGTAAGGCAAGCCCAGATTGTCGATGACCGGTTGCAGCCGCGGCCGGATGACGCGCCGCGCCAGCGCGCCGGCGACCAACGCCGTTAAGATCAGCGCGGCCTGGACCGCGAAGCCGGGGGTCAACAGGTAATCCTGTGCCCATGACAGGGCCTGATCCGGCAGGGATGACACATCAAATGATTCAAACATAGCCGATAGAGTAAGCCATTTGCGACGCTCTGAAAATCATTGTCCGGTGAAAATATACGGTGATGTGGATTGATTTTTGCGGCCGGTTTGTTATCTCTGTGCCGGGACACACGGCTAAAAAAAAGGTGATGAAAATGAGCATGGAATATCTGCATACAATGGTCCGGATCAGCGATATCGATCAGTCCCTGGATTTTTATTGCGGCAAGCTTGGCATGGTCGAGGTCAGCCGCAAGGAGAGTGAAAAAGGGCGCTTTACCCTGATTTTCCTTGCTGCGCCGGGTGATGAAGGCACGGCACGGGAGCGTAAGGCGCCGCTGCTGGAACTCACCTACAACTGGGACACGGAAGAATACCAGGGCGGCCGCAATTTCGGCCATCTCGCCTTTCGGGTCGATAATATTTACGATACGTGCCGGAAGCTGATGGATGCCGGTGTGACCATTAACCGGCCGCCGCGCGACGGGCACATGGCGTTCATCAAATCGCCGGACGGGATTTCGATTGAACTGCTTCAGCGCGGCGACAGGCTGGAGCCACAGGAACCCTGGGCCGCCATGGAGAATACCGGGACGTGGTAAAGCCTTTAAGAGTCTGTTTCAAAACTCTCTCTTATTGCTTTCCCCGTGAAAACGGAGACCTTTACAGCGTTGATGGTAAAAGATTCCCGCTTACGCGGGAAACGCAGTGTTGGTTATTTCCAGAGTTTTGAAACAGACTCT
>CAYUKA010000031.1:0-24559 GCA_964445195.1 uncultured Micavibrio sp.
TTCGCCCACGACTTCCGGTACGACCTCGACGGTGTCTCGTTCGACGCCAAGACACCCCCCTCGGTGGCGCTGCGCACCAAGGAGGTCCCGGATCCCGAGATCGGCTTCGCGATCCGCGAAGCCGCCCGCGTCATGGCGCGGGCCACGGCGATCCCCTGCCTGGCGAAGTTCGACAAGGATCAGCGCGAGGCGCGGATTATTAAAACCCCGCAGGATAGCGGTGACGGTGCCGGCTGGCTGGTGATCGATGATCTGGTGGATACCGGCAATACCTTTAAAATTGCCCGCGAGCATCTGCCGAAGGCCCATTATGCCTGTATCTACGCCAAGCCCGCCGGTGCCGAAACGGCGGATACCTTCATCACCGAGGTCAGCCAGGATACCTGGATTCATTTCCCGTGGGATATGGAGGCGCAGTACAGCGCGCCGATCGCCGATGTTAAAGCGGGCGCGGCGTGAACCGTTTCGACGAGCTGTTCAAAGATTATGCGCTTGAAGCCGTGCCGGCCGATCATGCCGTGCCGGGCTGGCGTATCAGCCTGATTTATATCGGTGTGGGACTGACGCTGCCGGCGTTTCTGACCGCGGCAACGCTTGGGCTGGCGCTCGGTTTTGTACCCGCCATCCTGTGTACGCTGTTATCCGCCCTTATTCTTGCGGGGCTGGCCGGTGTGACCGGTTATATCGGCGGGGCCACGCGCCTGTCGACTTACCGGATCAGCCGGATTGCGTTCGGGCGCATGGGCGCGAAGTTCGCCAACTTAGTCATGGCCGTGACGACATTCGGCTGGTTCGGTGTGACGGCCTCGTTTTTCGCGGCCGCGGCGCAGGCGCTGGCCGCCGAACATTTCGGTCTTGAGATCGCACGGCCCGTATGGGTGGTGCTGGGCGTGGTGTTGATGACGGCGACGGCATTGTTTGGCTTTCGGGGTCTGGACAAGCTGAGCCTTGTGGCGGTGCCGTTGCTGCTCGCCTTGCTGACGGCGGCGGTGTGCAGGAGCCTTTCCGACATGGCGGCGGCTGATATATTCGCTGTGTCCGGCACGGCGCAGATGAGTTTCGGGGTGACGACATCCATGATGATCGGGACCTGGATGGTGGGGGTGACGCTGCTGCCTGATTTGACGCGTTACGCCCGCAGCGCCGCTCAGGGGGCCTGGGGCGGAGTGCTCAGCTTTGTGCCGGGTATGCCGCTGGTTTTTATTCCGGCCATGATTCCGGCGCTGGTGACGGGCGAGGCCGATCTGGTCAAAACGCTGACGGCTTTCGGCTGGACGGTCTGGGCGCTGATGATTGTGATCCTGGCCTCATGGAGCACAAATGATAACAATCTCTATGCCGCCTCACTCAGCCTTGCCAGCGTGTTCGAGAAGTTTCGGAAATGGAAAATCACCCTGATCGCCGGGGGGCTGGGCGGCCTGATCGCCGTTTTTGGCACGATGGATATGTTCATCCCGTTCCTGATCGGGCTGGGTATCCTGATCCCGCCGGTGGCCGGTATATACAGCGCGGCGTTCGCGATCAGCTTTAAAAGCGGCAGGCCTTTTGCCGAGGATAGTACAGCGTTTCACTGGCCGGCCTTTGCCGCCTGGGCCGCCGGCAGCCTGACGGCTTATGCAACCCAGCCGGCTGATGCCGCGGGACTGGGGCTGATGAGTCTTTCAACGGTGCCCGCGCTTGATGCGATTATTGTGGCCGCCATAACCTACGCCTTATGTGTCCGGCTGACCGCCAGGCGTGAAAAGGCTTGATTTCTCCGGCCTCTTTCGTATATAAAACCGGTTCTTACACAGAAAAGACAGTCTGGCTGAATGATCGGCATGCCTCGGTTGTCTGATGTCTGAAAGCGGCTTTGCCATGCAAAGCTTTATAAAAAAAGGAGAAGAAAATGCCGAAGATGAAAACGCACAGCAGTGCGAAGAAGCGGTTTAAGACGACCGCCAAAGGCAAGGTCAAGGCCAAGCAGGCCTATACCAGCCACATGATGATGAACAAGCCGAAATCGATGAAGCGCAAGGCGCGCGGCACTCAGATCCTGAGCAAGGCTGATGCCCGCATCGTATTGCGCAACTGGCTGCCATATTCCCGCAAAACCAAGAAATCCGCGCCGTCCGCGGAAGGGGGTGAATAATGGCCAGAGTGAAAGGAGGGCCGCGCGCCCACGCCCGCCATCGCAAGGTGATCAAGGCTGCCAAAGGGTACTGGGGCCGCCGTAAGAATACGTTCCGCGCCGCGAACCAGGCGGTTGAAAAGGCCGGTCAGTACGCATACCGCGACCGCCGCAACAAAAAGCGTGATTTCCGCCGGTTGTGGATTGTCCGGATCAACGCGGCCGCGCGCCTGAACGGCATGACTTACAGCCGTTTCATGCGCGGCCTGAAGCTGGCCGGGATCGAACTGGACCGGAAAGTGCTGGCCGATATTGCCGTGCATAACGAAAAAGACTTTGCGGCGATCGCCAAGCAGGCGGCAGCGGCGCTGGAAAAAGCGGGCTAAGAGCAGAGTTACAGGGATTAAAAGCCGCCTTCCTTGCTGGGAAGGCGGTTTTCTTTTGCAAGAAAAGCTTGCGTAAAACAGCCGGGGCGATTATCACATAGGGATATTAAGAAAAATAAAAGTCTGAACGGGCAGAGACAAGCGAGAGCAGGTATGGCACAGTTTTCTAAGTTCAGAGCCGCTGTGGGCGGCGGTATTACAGCGGCTTTTTTCGCCGTCGCCGGGGCTGTCGAGGCGCATATCAGGCATAGCAACGAACATTTTCAAACCATGCAAGAAGCCTTTCTTTATGCCGCCGATCCGGTTAGTGTAGGGGTGGCTTTGGCCGCGAGTGCGCTGGTCGGGGTCGGGGCCGAAGCGTGCCGGATGCACCGGGCAAACCGCACGGCGGCTGAAACACCGGGCCACTGGACCGTTCGTTCCGATTCTGCCGCATCCGTTCGCCAGCCTTAAAAATGACCTAAACGGATTTGATGACTGAAATGGCGGAAATGATTGGCGATTTGAAACAGGAGCTGACCGCGCTGGTCGCGGCGGCGAATGATCTGGAAACGCTTGAGCAGGCGCGGGTTTCCGCGCTTGGTAAAAAGGGCCGGATTACCGGGTTGATGAAGACGCTGCGCGATCTTTCGCCGGAGGAGCGCAAAGATACGGGCCAGGCGCTGAATGAACTGAAAGAAGAGATTGCGGCGCTGATCGCCAAACAGGAAGCGGCCCTGAAACGGCAGGCTTTGGATGACCGGTTGGCCACTGAAACAATTGATATTACGCTCTCGCCCCGCCCGGAACGGACAGGCCGCATTCACCCGATCAGCCAGACGATGGAAGAGCTGGTGACGATTTTCGCCGATATGGGCTTCACCGTTGCCGAAGGGCCGGATATAGAGGATGACTGGCATAATTTCACCGCGCTGAACTTCCCGCCCGGCCACCCGGCGCGCGAAATGCAGGATACCTTCTTCCTGCCCGGGGACGAAAGCGCGGCTGATGAACGCGCGAAAAAGCTGCTGCGGACCCACACATCGTCGGTGCAGATCCGCTATATGGTTGATAATGAACCGCCGATGCGGATTATCGTGATGGGCCGGACATACCGGTCGGATTACGATATGACCCATACGCCGATGTTTCACCAGATTGAGGGGCTGGTGATTGATGAGAACACCCATATGGGGCACCTGAAGGGCTGCCTGCGCGATTTCTGTGAAGCCTATTTTGAAGTTGATGATTTGCCGATGCGCTTCCGGCCCAGCTTTTTCCCGTTTACCGAGCCAAGCGCCGAGGTTGATATAGGCTGCACGCGCGCGGGTGGCGATCTTAAAATCGGTGCCGGGGATGACTGGCTCGAAATTCTGGGCTGCGGTATGGTTCATCCGAACGTGCTGAAAAACTGCGGTATTGATCCGGATAAGTACCAGGGTTTCGCGTTTGGTTGCGGTATTGAGCGAATCGCGATGCTGAAATACGGCATTCCCGACTTGCGCACGTTTTTCGACAGTGACACGCGCTGGCTCGATCATTACGGCTTTACGCCGCTTGATCGTCCCAACCGCGCCCATGGCGGCGGTTAAGGCGGTCTGTTATGGTGTCCGTCCGCGCTTTTGAAGATCATGATTTCGAGCAGTGGCTGCCGCTTTGGGCCGGCAACAATCAGGGCCATATCGACGAGGCAGTGACAGCCGAAACCTGGAACCGTCTGCTGACCTCGATTTATCCGGTACATGGTTTCGGAGCGTTTGAAAACCACGAGATGGTCGGGTTACTGCATTATATCCTGCACCCGGTCACCGGCCATATTGACCCGGTTTGCTATATGCAGGATGTCTATACCGATCCGGATCATCGCCGTAAAGGTGTGGCCCGGGCGCTGATCGAGCAATTGACCCGGACCGGGCGGCTTGAGCAGTGGGCCCGGATTTACTGGCTGGCTGAGGCAGACAACGAAGCGGCACAGGCATTGTACAAGACAATCGGTGTCAGGTTGAATTTCAGCCTGCATGTCCTGCCGCTTTAGAGCCTTATCAATAGTCAGACGCTGAGAATTTCTGGACCGTCGCTGCGCGGTGGCTCGACGGTTGCCGGTGCGTTATCCGGTGCGTCTCCTGGTGTTACGGTGCCGTCGGCTCTTTGCACGCCGATCGCTGTGCCATTGCTGCGGGCCACTTGTCCTTCAGCGGTGGCGAAGTCAAATCCTGCACCACCGACACGGTCGTTGAGATCAGTGGCATATGGCGCAATGGCTCCTCTCTCGCCGAGAGCAAAGTCGCCGGGCGGGGCCGTCATCTCTGCTTCGGCGACGAGCGGCTGGATGGCAGGGGCACTGTTGTCCTGCGCAGGAGCGCCGAATTCTTCGCGGTAGCTGGCATGTGCCGTTCGGGTATTCGGGCCAATGGCGCCGTCAACACCTTTGGTATCATGTCCTTCGCTGGTCAGTGCGGTCTGCACGGCTTCAGCCTGTTGCCGGTTGGCATCAGTGCCTTGCGCCACAATGTCGTCAATGCGTTGCTGGATATTTTCATCGCGGCGCAGGACTTCGAGCGCCGTATCAAGGTCGTGCGGATCGATCGTCACGCCAAGGGATTCGGAATAACGTTCAATGGCGGCGCGGGTGAGTCCCCCGGCTTCACCGTCCAGCGGCCCCGGTTCGAACCCGCCGATTTCAAGATACGCCTGGACTGCCCGCGTTTGCATGTCGTCGCCGGTGGCCGATGCGGATAAAGCCACTTCTGCGGGCTCGGTTGCAGGCTGTGTCGTCCGGGGTTCGTCTGCCGGTGGACGCGCCGGTGCTTCGTTGCCTGCGTTCCCGCGGTTGTTCCGAATATCTGTATCTTCGTTTCTTGGCGTTGCGCGGGCCCTGGATTCGTATGGGTCAAATTCCCGCACAAAGCGGCGCTCAGGTGTATCCGCCCGGGGGTCTGCACCTGTCCACATAACCTCGCCAACGGCCGGGTCCCACTCGTTGGTACGTGTCGCCCGTGCTGTTTGATCATCCCGGGCCACATCCCCGGCTCTGTCACGGGCTTCCATGCCTTCCTTAGCGGCGTCAACACCGTGACCCGCGGCGCGTAAGCCAGCTCTAATGGCGCCTACGAGATCGCCATTTGCGAGTTCGCGTGTGGCTCTTGAAAGGTCACTGCTGGCACCAGAGACATCTCGGCTTACGTCGCGGGCAGAACGGCCGGCATCCTTATGACTGTCATCACCTGTAACATCACCGCTTAAATCTCCAAGCTGCTGCGCAACTCTCCCGACATCTCTAATTAATCTTGTCCAGTCTGACATAATACACCCGCTATTTCTTTATTGTTTTTATTTAGCAACATTTTATTATGTAATACATTAACAATCCCTTAACGGTTTGTGGGCCGATAGCCGTAAAAGCGGTAGAAAAAACTGGCTTGTAATGCGTTTCCGCGTTACACCATAAGGACTTGCCGGCTATCAGCCGGTTGTCAGCAGCAGGCAGGATAGAGATGAAGTTCACATTAGGCTGGTTAAAAGATCATCTGGAAACGAGCGCGTCTTTAAACGAGATCGTGCGTACGCTCACCGCGATCGGGCTGGAAGTCGAAAGCGTTGACGACCCGTCTGAAACCTTTGCCCCGTTTACCGTCGCTTATGTCGAGAGCGCGGAGAAGCATCCGGATGCCGACCGTCTAAAGGTCTGTATCGTTGATACGGGTAAAGAAAAAATACAGGTGGTTTGCGGCGCGCCGAATGCCCGTACCGGCATGAAGGGCGTGTTCGCGCCGTCCGGCAGCTATATTCCCGGGACTGACATGACGCTGAAAAAAGGCGTGATCAGGGGGCAGGAAAGTTGCGGCATGCTGGTCTCGGAGCGCGAGATGGGCCTGTCCGATGACCATGAGGGCATTATCGATGTCACGGATCGTGATCCGGAGGTCGGGACGCCTTTTACGGCGCTGTACGGGCTGGATGATCCGGTAATTGAAATTGGCCTGACGCCAAACCGGGCTGATTGTACAGGCGTGCGCGGTATTGCCCGCGACCTGGCGGCGGCCGGGCTGGGGACGCTCAAACCGCTGGAGGTGCCGAAGGCCAAGGGCGGGTTCGACTCGCCGGTGGCGGTAGAGCTGCAGTTTGAGAGCGGTACGGAAGAGGCCTGCCCGCTGTTTATCGGCCGTTATATTAAAGGCGTGAAGAACGGCCCGTCGCCGGACTGGCTGCAGCGGCGTCTGACGGCGATCGGGTTGCGGCCGATTTCGGCATTGGTGGATATCACCAATTACATGTCGTTTGACCTCGGCCGGCCGCTGCATGTGTTTGATGCCGATAAGCTGAGCGGCGATATCCATGTACGCCTGGCGCGCGGCGGTGAAACGCTGGCCGCGCTGAATGACAAAAGCTATACGCTGACCGATACGATGACGGCTGTATGCGATCAATCCGGCGTGATTGGTCTTGGCGGCGTCATTGGCGGTGAGACGACAGGTTGTACCGAAGAGACGGTTAATGTGTTTTTGGAGGTGGCCTATTTCGACCCGATGCGCACGGCGCGTACCGGCCGGGCGCTCCAGATTGTCTCGGATGCCCGTTACCGCTTTGAGCGCGGTGTTGATCCGGCGTTCGTCGGGCCGGCGGCGGAGCTGGCGACCCGGATGATCCTTGATTTATGCGGCGGTGAAGCCAGTGCGATCACGCAGGCCGGGGCGGCGCCGGAAACCGACCGTGCGATCGCCTTTGATCCGGCTTATACCAACAAGCTCGCCGGCATCCATATTGATGAAACCGCGCAGCGCGCGATCCTTGATGCGCTCGGCTTTGAAATGCACAGCAATAACGTCCATCCGCCGTCATGGCGCGGTGATATCGAGGGACAGGCCGACCTGGTCGAGGAAATCGTACGTATTCACGGCTATGACCGGCTGGAACCGGTCAGCCTGGGCAAGCCGGGGGTGGTGACACAGAATGCCGAAACCCCGTCCCTGACCCGGGCGCGCAAGGCGCGGGCCAGTCTGGCGCAACGCGGCCTGTATGAAAGCGTAACATGGTCTTTCGTCGGGCGCGATATCGCCGATTTGTTCGGCGCACAGCACTATCAGACAGCAGCGGCGCTGAAGATTCTGAATCCAATCAGTGCCGAACTTGACCAGATGCGCCCGGCCATTCTGCCGAACCTGGTTGCGGCGGCGGGCCGTAATCACGATCGCGGTTTTCCTGATAGTGCCCTCTTCGAGGTCGGGCCGGTCTTTTACAATGCCCTGCCTGACGGGCAGGCGCTTGTGGCCGCCGGTATACGTGCCGGCCATCAGGGGCCGAAACACTGGTCGGGCGATGAGTCCAGCCGTCCGGTCGATGCGTTTGATGTGAAAGCGGATGCGCTGGCTGTGCTTGAAGCCTGCGGCGCGCCTGTGCAGAGCCTGCAGGCGACAAGAGACGCGCCGGACTGGTACCATCCCGGCCGTTCCGGGACGTTGCGTTTAGGGCCGAATGTGCTCGCTTATTTCGGTGAATTGCATCCGGCGGTATTGGAAGCGATGGATGCCCGTGAAACTATGGCCGGCTTTGAGGTATTCCTTGACAATATTCCGGCACCGAAAAAGAAAACCGGCCCGGCCCGGCCGCTCCTGATGCTTTCGCCGCTCCAGCCGGTGCAGCGCGATTTCGCCTTTATCGTTGATTCTGATATTGAGGCCGAGGTCCTTGTCAGGGCGGCGCAGGGCGCTGACAAGGCCCTGATCAGCCGTGTCGAGATTTTTGATGTTTATCAGGGCAAGGGCATTGAAGACGGCAAGAAGTCGATCGCGCTGAATGTGACGTTGCAACCGTCCGATGAAACCCTGACGGAAGCGGTTCTGGAAACCGTGTCCGGCAGGATTGTCGATAATGTGACCCGCAAGACCGGGGGACAGCTTCGCGGCTGACTGTTTTAATTTATGGCGCTTTATTTTTGCATTAATGATGTTCTTGACCTGCTCGATAAGATGAACGGCAATGAGGATCGTTTACAGGCGCTGATCCCTGTTTCGGTTGACGTGCCGGAATGCGGCGGCTTTTCCGAAGATGCGTTTATCCTGTCGAGCACGCCGAAGATGCTTGATTTGCGCGAGCCGCAATGTGCCGTGCAGCTGGCGCAGTTGCTCGAGGATGTGCCGCTTTACCACATCAATCTGGAGCTGATCCTCGATCAGGCGCTGGCGGAACGGCACAATAATGTCAGGATTGAGTATGCGCTCAACCAGGCTTTCGGACGCGAGCCTTTGCCGAATACACTATCGGCACAGAAAAGCGGCAGTCTGAGTGATGATATTGCCGGTGGCCTGCAGCATCCGATGCTGGGTCATTTAAACAGGGAAGCGCTGGCCGAACTCTACATTATCTTTTTGAAAGCCATGGACCGCGCCGAAGATCATTACGGCTTCGAACGCAGTATTCTTGGTAAGAATACAAACCGTTTTACGGCTTATTTTGACGGATTCGCGACTGCCACCGGCGGCAAGGTCAAAGCGGCTATCCTTTTGGCTTTTGGGCTACGCTGTGATCATGACCCGGCCAAGTCGCGCGAAAGCTATATTGAAAGCGGCCAGAAAAACGCGCAGCGCATGCGCATTGATGACACGCAGGAGCTGATCTGGGCCTGGCTGGAAGCTGACCATTACCAGATGCGCCGCTGCCGCGATCTTGACCGTTTGTTAAGGCTTGAGGGGCTGCCCAAGCTGCCGAACTGGGTCAGTAACGATATTTTTAGCTGTCTTGAAAAAGAAGCGATGAAACAAACCTTTGCCGCCGGGTTGGTCCAAAAAGACGGTGACTTGGCGGTTCTCGGCGAAACGCCGCTGTTGCAGGCAGCGATCAAACGCGGTGCGGAGGGTCATGCTGACCCTGACCTGCAGAAGTTGTTGTCCGAGACACTCACCCCTGGCGCGACATATACCGGTACGGCGCATGGTTTTGCAGAGCAGGCTGAAAAGCGCAAAAACGAAGCGCGCAGGGCGCAGCTGCGTTAAGGCATCTTTTACGGCCTATGGTTACGCGCTTTTCTGCTTTTCTTCTTCGAGAATATCTTTGCGGGACAGCTTGCCGATCATGGTTTTTGGCAATGGCGCGTCACGGATTTCAATCTGGCGCGGGATCTCGATTTTCGAGATTTTATCCTGCAAAAAATCTTTGATATCGTCGGGACTCAATGTCCGGCCGTCTTTGGGCTTGATCCAGGCTTTAACAATTTCGCCCCGCGCCTTGTCCGGCAGGCCGGCGACGATACATTCCTCGACATTCGGGTGCAGGTAAATCGCTTCCTCGACGTGACGCGGATAGACGTTATAGCCATTGGTGATAATCAGGTCCTTGATCCGGTCGACGATAAAGACATAGCCGTCTTTATCCATATGCGCGATATCGCCGGTGCGCAGCCTCCCGTCAGGCAGGGTCTGGGCGGTTTCATCCGGACGGTCAAGATAGCCTTTCATTACCTGCGGGCCGCGCACGCACAGTTCACCCGCTTCGCCGGGTTCCACGGGTTTGCCGCTCTCGGGATCGATCAGCTCGACGGTCGTACCCGGCACCGGCAGGCCGATCGAGCCGGGCTTGTTCTCCCCTTCGATCGGGTTGACGCACACGACCGGCGCCGCCTCTGTCAGCCCGTAGCCTTCGACGACGACGCAACCCGTGTTGTCTTCGAACGATTTTTTGACTTCGACCGGTAGCGGCGCGCCGCCGGAGATGCAGTAACGCAGGGACGTCAGATCGTATTTGTCGCGTTGCGGGTGGTTGTTGATCGCGTTGTAGATGGCCGGTACGGCCGGGAAGTAATGCGGCTTTTTCCGGTCAATCAGTTTCAAAGTCTGGTCAAGCTCGAAACGGGGCAGGGCGATAATTTCAAAGCCGCAGCGGACGGCCATATTCATCACCGCGGTCATCGCGAAAACATGGAAGAACGGCAATACACCGACCATTTTTTCTTCGCCGTGTCTGGCCTTGTGAAACCAGCGCGCCGACTGTTCGACATTGGCGACGATATTCGCATGCGTCAACATCGCCCCTTTGGGGATTCCGGTTGTGCCGCCGGTATACTGAATCAGCGCAACATCCCCAGCCGGATCGATTTCGACGGGTACGGGTGTATCGCCGTGCGCGATCAGGTCTGAGAACCACACATAGCTTTGCGGGTGTTCGAGCTTTGCCAGCTCCTTACCCTTGACGAGCTTAAACAGCAAATTTTTGGGAAAGGGCAGGATGTCGGTGAAAGAGCAGATCACCAGTTTTTCCAGCCGCGTATCGTGCAGCATTTTGTGCATCTTATCATAGAGCATCGCCAGGTCGAGCGTGATCATGATCGACGTGCCGCTATCTTCGATCTGGTTCTGCAGTTCGCGTTCGGCATAAAGCGGGTTGTAATTGACCACCGTGCCGCCGGCTTTCATGACCGCGTAATAGGCAATGACGAAATACGGGCAGTTGGGCAGGAACAGGCCAACCCGTGTATCTTTTGTAACCCCCATATGCTGCAGGCCCGCGGCCATGCGATCGACCAGTCCACCCATTTCGGCCCAGCGCCAGCCTTTACCGAGAAAATCGAAGGCGGGCCGGTCACCGTATTTCTGGCAGGTGTCTTCGAGAATTTCGAAGACCGGTTTGACCGGCATCTCCTGGTCCCACGGCACAGCGTCCGGGTATGTCTGAAGCCATGGCCAATCTTGTTTTTGCTGCGATACAGAAGGTGAAGACATGCGGGATCATCCTGTTTTTTCGTTTTTTATCAGCATACTGCAAGTTCGCGAGGCGCGCCATGGAAAACAGTCTGATACAGGTTTTGAAGCGCTATGTATAACAGGATTTGCTAATATAACCATAAAAAAAATAAGATTTATCTTTTCTTTTGATACGATCGTGTGTATTTTGCGCGGATATCGGCTTTTGTATAGACACCGAAGGATATCAGATAATGCTTGGTATTCAGGATAACATAGAGATTGCAGGCGGGCAGGCGCGCGTTGCCGGTGAACCCGCAGTGAACCATGATTTATGCGATACTGTCAAAGCCCGGCTTAAATGGTTTAACGGACCGAAAGGCTTCGGGTTTGTTAATCCCGAGGGCCGCGAGGATGTTGACGCTTTTTTGCACATTACGGCGTTGCAGACAGTTGGCGTTCATGCGATTGGCGATGGTGCCTGCTTGCTTTGCCAGATTGAATATGGCGATAAAGGGGCCCATGTGACACAGGTTCTCGACGTGCTGGATGAGGGGCAGGTTACGGAAGCGGTGCCCTGTTATTCGCATGCGAACGATGCTCATCTCGGCCAGGTCAAAAAAATGAAGGGCACGGTCAAGTGGTTTAAAGCGGATAGCGGCTTTGGTTTTATTGTACCCGATGACGGTCTGAAAGATGTATTTGTGCATAAGACATGTCTTGAACGTCAGGGCGTTGATGTGCTGGAGCCGGGGCAGCGTGTCTTTATGACCTTACGGATCGTGCCGAAAGGCCGCGAGGTGATCAATCTCAGGCTTCTGGATTCGGACGTTTTGTAACGCTGTCCAGCCGCCTTGTGAACCACGTTCTCAGCGACCGGAAGTTCTGCCCGGCCTTTTCGCGGAACATCAGGGCTGCCGGGGTGACGAACAGCGTCAGCAACGTCGAGAAAGTCAGGCCGAAGGCAACAGCGGTTGAAAGCTGCACCCACCATTGCGTTGACGGCGCACCGACAGACACATCACGGCTCAGGAAATCAACATTCATCTGCAACACCATCGGCATCAGGCCCAGCACTGTGGTAATGGTCGTCAGCAGGACCGGGCGCAAACGCTGGGCGCCGGTGCGCAGGATGATTTCGCGTATGCTCATCCGGTCGCTATATTGGCGGCGCATATGGTCGAACGTGTCGATCAACACGATATTATTATTGACGATAATCCCGGCGAGTGCGATGACGCCGATCCCGCTCATGACAATGCCGAACGGTTGCTGCACAACCATCAGCCCGATAAATACGCCGATTGTCGACATGATCACGGCCGACAGGATCAGCAGCGCGCTGTAAAAACTGTTGAACTGGGTCACCAGGATAATCGCCATGATGAACAGCGCGACGATGAAGGCTTTCATCAAAAATTCCTGCGCTTCCTGCTGGTCTTCATCCTCCCCCTTAAAGTTGATTTGCAGGCGCGGATCAAGCCGCTCGCTGTTTTCAGCGATCCATGCCTTAATCTCTTCGACCCGGGCGTTGATATTCACGCCGGGCGGCAGGTCGGCTTTGACCGTCATGACCCGGCGCTGGTCCACGCGGTTGATTGTGCCGACCGCCGGTTCCGCCGTACGGTCGACGAAATTGGTGACCGGGACCGATTGGCCGCCGATATCGATACGCACGCGGTCGAGCTGGTCGATTGTGCGGTCCTCAAGCGGGTGCCGGATCAGGATGTCGATTTCTTCGTCACTGTCGTTCGGGCGGTATTCGGCAACCTGCAGGCCGTTGGTGACCATGCGCACATATTGCCCGATTGTCGAGATATCAAGGCCGAACTTCGAGGCCTGCGCCCGGTCGACATTCAGCTCCCAGCGAATGCCGGGCAGGGGGCGGCTGTCTTCGATATCACGAAAACCGCCCAGCTCGTCAAGCGCGCTTAACATCGTTTCGACCGCGCCGGGCAGCAGCTCCGGGAAGCGCGAGGCAATTTCAATTTGCACGGCCTTGCCGGTCGGCGGTCCGCCTTCCTGTTTCTGCGTTTCGATATAAATGCCGGCGATATGGGCCGTGCGGTCACGGATCTCGGTCAGGATATCATCGGCTTTGGGGCGGGTATCCCAGTCGGCAAACTCAAGCTGGATCTGGCCGATAACGTCCTCGGCGAGGTCGGAGCCTTGCTGCGCCGCTTTGCCGGAGCGGGTGTAAACTGAGTCGATGCCGTCCATATCAAGAATATGTGTCTCGACTTCGCGGACAATATCGTCCTTCTCCCAGGTTGATAAATTGCCCCGCGCATGGACAAGGACGCTGGCGACTTCCGGTTCGATCTCGGGGAAAAACTCGACCCCTTTACCGAACTTGCCGTAGGCGACCTGGACCAGTACCAGCAGGATCAGGGCCGAGAGCAGGATCATGCCGGGAATGGCCAATACCTTATCCAGCAGTTTGACATACACGCCCGATACGCCGGACAGATCGGACAGATCGCCGTTCTCGGCCGCGCTGAGATTGCGGATGACGTCCGGATCACCCGCCGCGCCGGGTTTGCCGATCAGCGAGCCGAGCGTCGGCACGAACACCAGCGCCATCAGCAGGGAGGAGGTCAATACGCAGATCAGTGTCAGCGGCAGGTATTTCATAAACTCGCCGACAATGCCGGGCCAGAATAAAAGCGGCGCAAAGGCGGCCAGCGTCGTTGCTGTTGATGCGGTAATCGGCCAGGCCATGCGCTTGGCGGCGGTGGCGTAAGCGTCCTTGCGCGGCAGGCCCTCGGCCATCTTGCGGTCGGCCAGTTCCGTGACGACAATCGCGCCGTCGACCAGCATGCCGACGGACAGGATCAGCGCAAACAGCACGACGACGTTAACGGTCAGGCCCATGGTGAAGATCACCAATATGCCGGTCAGGAAAGCACCGGGAATGGCGATGCCGACCAGCCCGGCGGCGCGCACGCCGAGCGCGGCGACAACAACGATCATCACCAGCAGGATCGCGCTGATGACGTTATTCTGCAGGTCCGAGAGCATGGTGCGGATATCGCTGGAGCGGTCCTGCGTGTAGGTCACCTCAACCCCTTCCGGCCAGAATTTACGCTCGGCCTCGACCACGGCGCGCACCTGTTCGATCGTGTCGATAATATTCTCGCCGGAGCGCTTGACGATCTCCAGGGCGATGGCGCGCTGTCCGTTGAGGCGGGCGAAATTTTGCGGGTCCTTGAAATTGCGTCGGACCTCGGCGATATCGCGCAGCCTGATCACCGAGTCGCCGTCGGTACGAACCGGCATCTCCATGATGTCGGTCAGGTTTTCAAACAGGCCCGGTACCTCGATTGCGAATTTACCGGCGCCGGTATCCAGTTCGCCGGCGGCGACCAGGCGGTTGGAACGGTCGAAAAACTGGATGATTTCAATGCCGTCCAGCCCGTAGCTTTCAATCAGCGCCGGGTCGATCACGATCTCGACCTGCTCTTCGCGGTCGCCGGCAATCCCGGCCTCGAGCACGGCGGAAATGCCTTCGACTTTTTCCTGCAAATCACGTGCGAGGCGCAGCAGGGTGCGCTCCGGCACATCACCGGAGAGCGTGACGACCAGGACCGGGAACAGGCTGAAATTCACTTCCGTGACTTTCGGCTCGCTCTCCAGCGAGTCAGGCAGTTCGGGGCGGGCGCGGTCGACTTCCTGTTGCACGTCGTCCATGGCCTTGTCCTTGTCAAACCCGGCCTGGAATTCCAGCAGCACGAAGCCGCCGCCCTGATAGGCCGAGCTGCGCATTTCCTTGACGCCCTCTATGGTGGATAGCTCCTGTTCCATCGGGCGCAGCAGCAGCCGTTCGGAATCCTCCGGCGAGACGCCTTCAAGCGCCATCGAGATATAAATTTGCGGGATATCGATATCCGGTTCCGACTCTTTGGGGATGCTGATATAGGCGTAGGTGCCGGCGATCAGCAGTAACAGCAGTGTGCTCAGGACCGTACGGCTGCGCGAAAGGGCCGCGTCAATGACCGGCGCCATCATAACAGACCGTCCTCATCGTTCTCGGCGGCGACCGGTTCAACAAGCTGGTTCGGAACAACGAAATCCTGGCCGATCGTAATAACGGTCACCTTGTCGGGCAGGCCGCCGATAAGCATGCCGTCCGGCATATCGGCAATAATCTCGATCGGGGCGAAGCGGACGCGATTTGTCTCATCGACCAGCTTCACGCCGACCGTCCCCTCATCATCCAGTGTCAGGATGGCCGGTGAAATCCGGTGCACCGGCAACGGGTCGGCCGGGATATCGATCTGCGTTGTTAGCCCTTCGAGGATCGCGCCCTGCGGGTTGGGTATCGAAATTTCGACCGGGAAGGTGCGGGTCTGTGCATCGGCAACCGGCGCGATAAAGCTGACCGTGCCGTCGGCCTCACCGCCGTTCATAAAGGTGGCGTGGGCGATTTTCCCGGTGTGAAGATGCGCGATTTTCCGCTCGCTGATAAAAGCCCTGACTTCAACCGGGTCGAGATCGGCCAGCGCGAACAACTCATCGCCAACGCGCACCAGATCGCCGGTTTCGATCATCTGATCGTAAATCACGCCGTCAAACGGGGCGGTAATTTCGAGATTGGCGAGGTCGATTTCGGCCTGCCGGACCATGGCGCGGGCGGCTTCAAGATCGGCGCGTGCCTGCGCCAGCCGGATGCGCGAGTTAAAGCCCTGCGTTTCCAGCGTTTTCGCGGCGTTGAATTCAATCTCGCGCTGGATCAGCCGTTCTTTGGCTTCATCAAGGCGGGCCTGCCGATCCCGTTCTTCAAGCCGGGCGATGACATCGCCTTGTTTAATCGCCGTGCCTTTTTCATGCAGGATTTCAGCCACCGTGCCTTCGACCTCGCCGCGCAGGATCACCCGCCGCGAGGCCTGCGTGCGGCCGGTGGCGCGCACGCTGTATGTATGCTCTTCATGCTCAAGATGCCGGACCCTGACGCGCAGGGCGTCATCATCCGGGGGCGTTTCGGCGGCGCTTTGGTCCTGCGGTGTAGTCGCTGATGACGTGTCAGACGGGCCTGTCTGACCGGATAAAATCCACAGCAGGGCCAGCGTGGCCGTCACCAAAGCTATCAGGTAGGATTTTTTCATAGGGTTACTATACTTTCTTACCGCGTGCTGACCGTTGCTGATTGTAACATGCAGCGCCTAATTCTTATACGCCTTTTAGGCTTGGAAAGGATTATAAAAAAACCGCCCGGCGTGACGCACAGGCGGTTTTTGACGAATTTGAACACGGACAGATAGACGTTTATCCTGCCGCAGCTTCTTTATTGTCATCCTCGGCCGGCTTGTCTTCAAAATCCTCAGCCTTGAGAATGCGGTTCCGGGTCGCGGCCTGATAGGCAATCTTGGCATGCTCGGCGCAATAGGGCAGACCGGCAATAGCCTGACAGCCGCAGAACCGGAAATCCTCATCTTTCGGGTCGCCGATCGGCCAGCGGCACATTTTATCTTTTAACATGGCCATTGTTACGCCTTCACCGTTCAGCGGCTGCGCCGGCGCGGCTATAGCGGCGCTGTTTTTATTGCTGTTAGCGCTTTTGCGCGGGGCCGGTTTGCTCTCGGCGGTCTTGGTCTCAACCGGTTTGGCGGCCGGTTTTTTGTTATTTTGCTGGATTGGCGAGACACGGTTTGACAGCTTTAATCTATGAGCTTTGCCGATGACGGCGTTGCGTGTTACGTTTCCCAGTTCCTTGGCAATCTCGGCTGCCGTCCGGCCCTCACCCCACATTTTTTTCAGCAGGGCCACCCGTTCTTCGGTCCAACTCATTTATTCAAGCCTCTTTTCTTGTACATCGTGAACAATAAACAGAATCAAAGCAACGCTCTGATTTTTAAGGTAAATACGCTTGCCATGTTTGAATGACGACACTCTAGCAGCGGGACTTTTCCCTGCCCAGATGCCGGGCAAGAAAAGTTTTGCTTATCCACATAATTTGATTTTCCTGATTGGCCCGTGCGGGTGATGCGGGCCTTCAGGCGCGGTAGTCGAGTCCCCACAGCGCATAGGTTTCCGGATCGTCCTGCCAGTTTTCCCGGTGCTTGACATGAAGGAACAGGTGGACGCGGGTATCGAAAATTGTTTCCAGCTCGGTGCGGGCGATCGTGCCGATCCGTTTTAACATCCCACCACCTTTACCAAGGACGATCCCTTTATGGCTGTCGCGGGCGACATAAACGGCCTGATGGATTGTGATGCTGCCGTCATCGCCGTTTTCCCATGTCTGTGTTTCGACCGTCAGCCCGTAGGGCAGCTCCTGGTACAGGCGCTGAAACAGCTGTTCGCGCGTTATTTCGGCAGCCAGCAGGCGCTGCGGCATGTCGCTGATTTCATCTTCATCGTACAGGAAGGGACCGGTTGGCATATGAGTGGCAAGCCACGCCAGCACATCATCGGCGCCGCTGCCTTTCAGGCCGGAAACCATGAAGGTGGCGGCAAAATCATGACGGGTATTGAGGTCTTGCGTCAGCGCCAGCAGCGCGGTTTTATCGGCCTTGTCGGTTTTATTCAGGACCAGGAGGCAGGGCCGGGGGGGCTGCGTCGCAAGCGCATCCAGAATCTGTGCGGTTTCCTCGTTGATCGTCTTGCGGGCCGCATCGACCACCAGCACCGTGACATCGGCTTCGGCCTGCCCCTGCCAGGCGGCGGCGACCATGGCGTTTTCAAGCCGCTTGTCTTTGCGCGGGGTAAAGATGCCGGGTGTATCAATGAAAATCACCTGGCTGTTCTCATGCATCGCAATACCGCGTACCAGGCTGCGGGTTGTCTGCACTTTATCAGAGACAATCGAAACCTTGGCGCCGACCCAGCGGTTGATCAGGGTCGATTTGCCGGCGTTCGGCGCGCCGATGACCGCGGCAAAGCCGCACCGTGTTTCCCGTGAAGCCATCAGGATTCAATCTCTTTGAGATGGGCCAGCAGCATCGCTGCGGCGTCTTTTTCGGCCTTGCGGCGTGAAGGGCCTTTGCTGCTCCAGGGCGGGTAGCCTTCGACTGTGACCTTAATCTCGAAAGTGGGAGCGTGATCCGGCCCTTCCTTCCCAACCAGCTCATAGTGCGGCAGGGGCAGGCCGCGGCCCTGCGCCCATTCCTGCAGCGCGGTTTTCGGGTCCTGCGGCGGCGCCTTCATGATATAGATCGAGTTGCCCCACAGCCGTTTAATCGCCTTTTCACAGGCATCAATCCCGCCATCGACATACATGGCGCCGATCACGCTTTCCAGTCCGTCGGCGAGGATATTCTCGTTTTCGCAGCCGCCGGCGGCGCGTTCGGCCTCGGATAGCTGCAACGCGTCACCCAGCTTGACGATCCGGGCAAGACCGGCCAGCATCTTGCCCTGTACCAGTGCGGCGTGGCGCTTGGCGAGGTCGCCTTCGGCTTCGCCCGTAAAAGTTTCCCAGAGAATATGGGCGATCACAAGGCCGATCACCCGGTCGCCGAGAAACTCGAGCCGTTCATAGTTTTTCGCCGCGCCGGTGCTGGAGTGGGTTAAGGCCCGCTCCAGCAACTCAGTCTGCCTGAACTGGTAATCAAGATGTTCCTGCAGGGCCTGCAGGGGTGTGCCGGTCATAATTTTCGTCCTGTTTTTGTTACACAGGACGCTATACCAATCCCCGTTTATTTATCCTGTCCGGATTTATCCGGGGGTAAGTATAACGTCGGATTTCAATCATAATTTATCATTATGGTAACTGTCAAGCTTCATTCCGTTATTTGCCGTTATCCGGTGTTATCCGGCCGTACCGGTCCAATACTCTGAAACAGGCGGTCGTAACGGATTGACCACGGCCATTTCCAGATTTCGGCGAGGCTGGCATGGCCGTTGGTGGAAAAGAAAATGAATGAGGCACGGCCGACGACATTTTCGAGCGGCACGAATCCGACCAGCCCCTGTACACGGCTGTCCTGCGAATTATCGCGGTTATCGCCCATAACGAAATAATGATCCTTCGGCACGGTAAATTCCGGCGTATTGTCAAGCGGCCGGTCGTCGGCCTCCTCGTAGATCGTGTGCATGATGCCGCCGGGCAGGGTCTGGACATATTCAGTCATGCTGATCGTTGCCGCGCCTTCCCTGACCTGTGTTAAACGCACGAAATCGCGCGGCACCTTGCGGCGGTTGATATACAGCTCGCCATCCAGTACCTGTACGGTTTCGCCGGGCAGGGCAACAATACGCTTGATATAATCAATGGACGGGTTACTGGGTAGCTTGAAGACGATGACATCGCCGCGGCGCGGCATTTTGTCTCCGTCCCAGATCCGCCCCTCGATCGGCGCGAGGCCAAACGGGAAGGAGTAGCGCGAATAGCCGTAAGCCGGCTTGCTGACGAAAAGGTAATCGCCAATCTGTAATGTCGGTTTCATCGAGCCGGACGGGATATTGAACGGTTCCAGCAAAAATGTGCGGATCAGCAGCGCGAGAATAACGGCGATCAGCGCGGTGCGGAAAAACTCGGTCCATTCCTCGCGCGCCGTCATCGGCACTTCGCGCTCCTCGGCATTGTCCGCGGCGGTATTTTTATCGGCGCTTTTGCCGGGCTCTTTAGCCATGCGTGTTTCCTCGCTCATGATTGCTTTTTACCGAAAGATAAGGATCATGGCCAGTGCCGATTTCGTTTTTATGCTGCCTTATCCGGGATGGGCCGCGCCTCGATCATCACGAAAGCTTCGGCCAGCGGCGGCTCGTCGGTCAGGGTCAGGTGGATTACCGCCTGCATGCCGGCCGGCAGCATGCTTTCAAGCCGCGCTCGCGCGCCGCCGGTGAGGGCAACGGCCGGTCGGCCGTGCGGGTCATTTACAATGCCGATATCGCGCATGTACACACCATGGCTAAAGCCGGTGCCCAGGGCTTTGGATACCGCTTCTTTGGCGGCGAAGCGCTTGGCATAGGTCGCGATGTGGGTGCCGGCGGCGCGCCGCCGTTCCGCCTTGGCCCGTTCGGTATCGGTAAAGCAGCGGGCGATAAAACGGGCCTCGTAGCGGGCCATGATTTTCTCCACGCGGCGGATATCAATCAGATCGCTGCCAATACCGATGATCATTGTAGCCGGGCCTGTTGCTGCAGTTTTTCCAGTTTCTTTTTCCGTCGTTTTATGCGCTGCAGCCGGTAAGCGGTGCGGGCGCTGCGGACCGGGTAATAAAGCAGCGCGTAGGCCACCGGCCAGAATAGCAGGCCGCACAAATACCCGCCAATTGTGATTGGCAGCAACAGTTTGACCGGATGCTGCCATAAGTATGAGAAGAACTCCCAGGGGTGGGCAATAAAATGTTCGAGGTTAAAGGTTTCGGGAATGGCGACAAATTCGCTCAGGCCGAACAGGCCGCAAATCTGTACACCGAGCTGGTAACCGATCCAGAACATAAAGGCGAAGGTCCACGGGTTGCCCCAGGCCGTGCCGATAAAGCCGGCCAGCATGCTGGCGCGGATCAGCCAGGAGAAAAAGATCGCCTGTATAAAATGTGTGCCGAAGAACGGCGTCCATGAAACGGCCGCGCCGGTGGCCAGGCCGGCGGTGATTTTATAGGTCGAGTCGCCGGTCCGGAAGATCCGGTGGCGGTAATAGTGAAACGTCCTTTGCCAGCCCTGCGACGGCCACAGCGCTTCCTGAAATTTCTTCGATAATCTTTGCGGCTTGCGCCGTTTTAGTATGGCCATCGCGCTTGCTATGGTCCTGCCTGTCTTTATGCCTACCCTACCTATCCACGCCGGGATTGGGAAGGTCGGAAATACCGCCATGACATAATTTCCATGACATAGTTTCCGCGTTTGACTCTGGTAGCCGTGTCTTCTACAGTTCGCTATTCGCTCAAAATTATATGAAAAGGGAGAACTCATGGCTTTTGCCGATAGCGGCCTGCCTGCCGACCCGAAACTGGAAAAAGCCTTTGATATGATGATGGCATTGCCGGCCATGGCCAAAGATCCCGAAGCGGCGGCCCATGTCACCGGCCTGTTGCGCCCGGTCGCCGAGAGCGGCGAACCGCCGGCCATGGTGACGGCGGTGGTTCTGGCCATATGTTACGGTGAATTGCGAAGCCAATATGAGCGCGAGGATTACCTGGCCCAGGCAACAGATGACTATGGCGATGCCATTGGGGCCTCTTTACGCGAAATTCTCGATCTGAAGGGCACAAAGCCCGAGGCGGTCAAGGCCGCCGGGCACGCCGGCCGTATCATGGCGCTCGCCGGCACATTAGCCGATGTCCGTTTTGCACAGGAAACGCTGGGGCAGATTCCTGTCCGGCCTGACGATCTGGACCGCCTGGCCGGCTATCAGGAAGACGTCGATCGTTATCAGGCGCTTCTTGAATCTTGTGCAGATACCAACCCCGTGCTTGAAGCACGGCTGGGCGAGGCTATCCAGGGCCTGTCGACGGCTCTGCAGGCCGGGACGGCGCGGACGCCTTCTTTCGTGGAAAGACTTTTCGGCGGTTCCGGCCCGACAAGGCACTGACCGGTCGCGATTGTCTTTATCTTCCCCTGGCCCGTTCGACCTTGGCGATTTGCGGCGTGGCGCGCAGGGCGGCGATGATATTGTTCAGGTGGCGCGTATCATTGACATAAACATCAATCATCATGTCCCAGAAATCGAGGCTGCGGCTGGTGATCTTCAGGTTGGTGATATTGCCGCCGTTTTTGCCGATCACGGTTGAAAGCGTGCCGAGCGCACCCGGCTCGTTGGTGATCACGACCTCCAGCCGTCCGACATGCGATTCCGGCGCGTCCGGTCCGTCATCCCACGACACGTCCAGCCAGCGCTCCGGCGTGTCGGCGAAGTTTTCCAGCGTTTCACAATCAATCGTATGAATGGTCACGCCCTTGCCGGTGGTGACGATGCCGACAATGCGGTCGCCCGGCAGCGGGTGGCAACAGCGTGCGAAATGCATCGCCATGCCCGCGATCAGCCCCTTGATCGGCAATGGTTTGCCGCTTTCAACCGGCTTTCCGCCGGGTACCGGCGGCGCTTCGGCATCGGTTGGCTTTTTAGCGATTTCAGCCTTATGGCCGGGGAAAATCGCCTTGAATACGTCGCGGGCAACGATATTGCCGGAGCCGATCCCGGCATAAACATCCTCGATATCCTCGGCGCGGAACTGGTTGACGACGCCGCCGACCGCTTTTTCCGTGAACTGGTAGCCTTCCTGCTGGAATACTTTTTCCAGCATGGCTTTGCCGAGATGAGCGTACTGGCTGCGCTGCTGCTGGCGGATAAAGCGGCGCACATGGCTGCGCGCCTTGCCGGTGACGACGAAACGCTCCCAGGTCGGCGAGGGGGTCTGGTTCTTGGCGGTGATAATCTCGACCTGGTCGCCGTTGCTTAAGGTCGAATTCAGGGGGGCGATGCGGCCGTTGACCTTGGCACCGACGCACTTATCGCCGACGGCGGAGTGGATCGCATAGGCGAAATCGATCGGCGTCGCGCCGCTCGGCAGCTCAATCAGGTCGCCCTTGGGCGAGAAGACATAGACCCGGTCCTGGAACAGTTCCATCTTGGTATTTTCCAGGAACTCCTCGGGCCGCGCCTCCTGCTCGATAATGTCCAGCAATTCGCGCATCCAGCGATATTGTTTTACATCCTTGATATCGTCTTTTTTCTGGCCGTCCTTATAGGCCCAGTGGGCAGCGACCCCGAGATCGGCCTCTTCGTGCATTTCCTGGGTCCGGATCTGGATCTCAATGCGCTGGTTTTCAGGCCCGATCACCGTGGTG
This sequence comes from uncultured Micavibrio sp., assembly GCA_964445195.1. Classification (GTDB taxonomy): domain Bacteria; phylum Pseudomonadota; class Alphaproteobacteria; order Micavibrionales; family Micavibrionaceae; genus UM-FILTER-47-13. Next base: position 22,878 of record CAYUKA010000031.1, read on the forward strand.
TGGATCGAGCGGTAACCGTTCGGTTTCGGGGTCGAGATATAGTCCTTGAAACGGCCCGGCACGGTCGGGAAATGGCTGTGGATGATGCCGAGTACGTGATAGCACTGCTCCATCGTGTCGACGACGACCCGAAAGGCCATGATGTCGGAAAGTTGCTCGAACGAAACATTTTTGCGCTGCATCTTTCGCCAGATTGAATAGCGGGTTTTTTCCCGGCCGGTGACTTCGGCTTCAATCCCGGCGTCGCTGAAAATTTTGCTCAGCGACTTGATGATATTCTTGACCAGTTCGGTGCCTTCCTTGCGCAGGAAGGACAGGCGGTTGGTGATACTTTCGCGGGCCTCCGGATTCAGATGACCGAAAGACAGGTCTTCCAGCTCTTCCTTGATTTTGTGCAGGCCGATCCGCTCGGCCAGCGGCGCATAAATCTCAATGGTTTCACGGGCGATGCGGCGGCGCTTTTCCGGCTTATCGATATGGTGCAGCGTGCGCATATTGTGCAGGCGGTCGGCCAGCTTGACCAGCAGGACGCGGATGTCCTCCGACATCGCCAGGACCAGCTTGCGAAAATTCTCGGCCTGCTTGCCTTCAACGGTCTGGCTTTCAATCCGGGTCAGTTTGGATACGCCGTTGACCAACGTGGCGACCTCGGCCCCGAACCGCTTTTTCAGCTCGTCCATCGTGGTGTCGGTATCTTCCAGCGTGTCATGCAGGATGGCGGTGACGATCGTCGCCGTATCAAGCTTCATATCGGCCAGAATGCTGGCAACCTCGATCGGGTGTGTGTAATAAGGCGCGCCGGAAGCGCGCATCTGGCCGTCATGCTGGCCTTTCGCGTAATCATAGGCGCGTTCCACGACCGCGTCCTCAAGCGCGGGATTGTAGGATTTGATCTGCTTAACCAGCTCTGCGCGTTCAATCATCGTGTCAGTCTACTCATAGATCGGACCTTATGAATAGTAATATTATGCGCCCGGATTGGCTATAAAAGAAGTGCGGCAAAGGCGAGGTTTAAAAAAGGCCGGCGCAGGCCGGCCTGTCCTGTCGATTGTGAAGAGGCGCCCTACAGATCGTCTCCGCCAAGCGGCGTGCCGCCGGCCAGATCTTCCAGCGACGGGTCCTCATCGCTGTCGTCAATGTCTTCATAAGCAGGGCCGGCGCTTTGGGCGGCGATGGCGTTCCATTCATCTTCGCCCTGCATGCTGTCGATGACATCTTCGCTGTCATCCATTTCGATGACGCGCTGATGGGTTTTGATCAACTCTTCCTTCATCTCGTCGGTCGAGATTTTCTCGTCTGCGATTTCGCGCAGGGCCACGACCGGGTTTTTATCGTTATCGCGCTCAATTGTCAGGGCAGCCCCGGAGCCGATCTTGCGGGCGCGCTGGGCGGCCAGCATCACAAGCTCGAAGCGGTTGGGAAGTTTTTCTACGCAATCTTCAACGGTAACGCGTGCCATGGTAATCCTTTATCTATCCATTTCTTGCAACGGGCCGCTCTTTATAAGAAGTTTTAACTATAAAAGCAAGCAAAGAAAACGGTCGCCGCCTGCCGGGGGATTGTGAAAATCCGCATATCATGGCGTCTGCTGTTGATTTCTTTTTTTCCTTGCTTACATTAATTTCAACTAATAGACCTGTTGCAAAAGTAGCGTGATTTTCTTGCGCGGTCCATCATCCAGC
>CAYUKA010000032.1:0-24434 GCA_964445195.1 uncultured Micavibrio sp.
TATAAACCAATTCCTCACTCTCAATATGGACCGACTTTAGGGGGCAAGGTCATCGCCATTAAAAACCTTTGCATCAAGATCGAGATTTTCATCGAACTGACCCTCACGGCACTGCGTCACCGCCGCTTTGAATACGCCGTGCGTGGCTTCGAGGCGCGCGGTAATCCATTCAACATCTTCGGGCTTTTCAGGCTCCAGGGGATCAAGGCGACTCTTGCTCTCGCCCGCTGTATAAGTGCGGCTTTCAATACCAAGCGTTTCCGCCAGTTCCGCATAGCCGATACTACTGGTAATCACACCGATAGACCCCACCATAGACGCCCTGGCCGTATATATTTCATCGGCTGCGCAAGCCAGCCAATAACCGCCAGACGCTGCGGCATCCTGCACAAAAGAGTAAACAGGCAGGCCCGTTTCCTCCGCTTTCCATTGGATGTAATCGGCGATCAGTTCGCTCTGGACCGGGGACCCGCCCGGCGAGTTCACGTCGAGCGCGACCGCAACGGCATTAGCTGTATTGAAAGCCTGGTCAATCTGGTCACGCAGGCCATCAATACTCAAACGGCTCGCGACCGGCCCCATAAGGCCGCCACCGGACTGTCCCGCCGCAATCACACCGTGCAGTTTAATGACCGGCACGACATCACCCCTGGGGGTATCTTCACCACTAAGAAAATTATCAGCACCAAGGCCGAGATAGATACCGCCATACAGTAAAGCCCCGCCCATGAGCAGCCTTCTCGGCCACGACCAGGCCCGGTTATCGACAAGCTGGACGTTCAGCGGCGGCTCCTGAGCTTCGTCTTTAGCCTTTGCGCCGAATAAGCGCCCCAAAAATCGTGGAGCCATGATTACACCCTTTGCCCGTTCATCATTATACAGAATGCAGGAAATATATCGCTTTTGCCACTATGTCAAATTTAATTACAGCCCGAACCGCCCCCACAGGGCGCGGCCTTCCAGCGTATCGAGTAATTCTTCCGACAGGCCGGAACCGCTATTGTGACGGCCTAGACCGGTGAGGCGGCCCAGCAGCGGGATTTTGACCTCCGGCGTCAGGTCGATCAGCCTCACCGTATCGCCGAACTTGTCGCGCATGAAGGCACGCACATCGCCAACCCCGTCAATCAGCCCCTTTTCCAGCGCCGGGCCCGCTGTCCAGAACTGGCCTTCGAACAGCGTCTTGTCAGTGCCTTTCAGAGCTTCGCCGCGCCGGTCCTTCACCCAGTCTTTGAAAGCCGTATGAATATGCTTTTGTGCCGCGCTAAGCCGTTTCACATCGCCCGGCTTTTCGGCCACGAACGGGTCCATAAAGGATTTGTCCGTGCCCGCCGTATGAACGCGGCGCCTGATATCATGCTTCGCGATAAAATCCTCAAAGCCGAACCCGGCATAGATCACGCCGACCGACCCGACAATCGAGCATTCCTGCGCGTAAATCTCATCCGCCGCACAGGCGAGCCAGTAACCGCCGGAAGCCGCAACATCCTCGACAAAAGCGTAAACCGGGATCTCTTTATCCTCGGCCAGGCGCCTTATCTGCGAGGCAATCAGCGAGGTTTGCGCCGGCGCGCCGCCGGGCGAATTAATCACCAGCGCCACCGCCTGCGGCGGTCCTTTCTCGAACGCCTTATCGATCAGTTTGGCGTATTTATGATGGCTGATGCCGCTTTTGCGCACGGCACCGTCGGCAATGATCCCGGCAAAGCGCAACACCGTCACCTTCGGGCGCTTTTCGATCATATCGCCGATCACGGGCAACTGCTTGGCACAATTCAGGGCTTTTTCAATGATGCTGTTCATGACCGCTACTATAATAGAGCGTTCTCGCCGCGCAAGATATTATCGGCGGCGGGCGTAAGAGTATCGCTACCTTCATGCAATGTCAGGCCGGAATGAATTACGGCCACGGTCTTGCTGCCCTTTATCGCGGATATATTTTGAGTATCATGTAAACTTAATAAAATTAAATTCGTAAGCAGCGTCTACTTTGGCGGCTACATGCTCTATGAGCTCTGATCTCTCACCATCATCCGCATCGACCACGACTCGCGCAAACATGGACGCATGAACTCCTTTTTGAACGTCAGCGACCTGATCATCTCTATATATTACGATAGGAAGAGGGCCGGAACGATCTACATTATGCTGTCCCTTCGCTCTAACCGCAGCTGCAACTAAAAACTCATTCGGCCCTGTATTCCTGATTATGAGCGAACCGCCTTCATTCTCTGAACCGAATATCACGGGCATGAACTTACTCGGTCTCCGGCCAACCTCCACACAATCACCAAAAGTCTCATATAATCTCCGCACTTTTTCCGGTGTGCTCAATCCACTCATTACGACCTCCATAGCCTGTAAGTTTGTGAGGCACATTATTCATATTTTTTTACAATATGTCAATATTTCGCACCCTTACATAAGACATCACATGCAGATAACCCCACAAGTATAATCCTATATAGAGCGACATAGCGCTTTAACCGGCGTGCAGATTGTTTAAAGCCTCTCCATCCCGTAAAACCTTGTCCGCTGCTGCTGTATAACGGCCATCCGCTTCATGCAGCACAATGCCGGGGTGAATTATGGCCGGTGATTTGCGGTCCCTGATCGCGCGCACGATCACACGCTTGGCCGCCACGTCCGCCTTCGGCTGTATCGGCAGGATCTCAACAGCACCAAACCGGCGGCCGAGGGCCTGAATGATCCGGTCAACCGCATCGGCCCTGTGGATCATGGCCAGCGTTCCGCCGGGCCGCAAATTATGAAACCCGGCATCAACCCAGTCTTTGAGAGACAGCGACGGCTCCTCATGCCCCCGCGCGCTGGCAATGCCGTCATCGGGCGAACGCATATGCCGGCCGCTTTCCAGGAACGGCGGATTACAAACCACATGGACAAAGCGCTGAGCCGGCTCGGCAATCCTGAACTGGCGGATATCGCAGCCGACAAAGCGGCACTGCTCCTGCGCCTCGTTGAGATCGATATTTTTCCGGGCCAGTTCAAGATATGATTCATTGCTATCAACGCCGGTGACACTGACGCCCGGCACGCGGCGCAGGATACAGAACCCGACCGTGCCAACGCCGCAGCCCATATCCAGCACATGATCACCTTCGCCCGCCGGACAGGCTGCAGCCAGCAGCACAGCATCAATCGAGGTACGAAAGCCCTTTTCCGGCTGCCACAGCCTGACGGTTTTATCGAGCGCGTAGATCTGTTCGTCGCGGCTATTGGTCTGCGGCAAAACCGGCCTCCCTGATGATCCGCTGTGCGCGGTTATAATCGTCATCGGCGACCATCACCCGCGGCGCCCAGAATTGCGACGGGCCGTACATAAAGCTTGAACTCTGGTCAAACACCAGCGTTTCAATCCCCTCGCCGTTCAGCAGGGACTGAATGACCGACAGGTCGGCCATATTCGGGGAGCGGTATATTTCCTTCATGGTTTCGCCATATTCGTCTTGCTATCGCGCCTGTGCTGGGTTAATCCCATATCATGGCATCACAGGCAGCACAACAGGATCGCACAAACCCTGACAACCCGCTCGACCGGCTGTCGCGGGACCTTCACGATGACATGCTGAAGGTCAACAAACTGATCCTTGAGAATATGCAGTCGGAAGTAGCACTGATCCCGCAGCTGGCCGGATACCTGATCGCCGCCGGCGGCAAACGGGTGCGCCCCTTGCTGACGCTGGCCTGCACATCGTTATTTGATGGCGACATGAGACGCGCGCACGGGCTGGCCGGCTGCGTCGAATTTATCCATACCGCGACACTGTTGCATGACGACGTCGTCGATGAAAGCGCCGAGCGGCGCGGCAAGCAGACCGCCAACCTCGTGTTTGGCAACCAGGCCAGCGTACTGGTCGGTGATTTCCTGTTTTCCCGCGCTTTCCAGCTGATGGTCGCCGACGGCGCACTCGATGTGCTGAAAATCCTGTCCGATGCTTCGGCAACCATTGCGCAGGGCGAGGTCAAACAGCTCACCACTGCCGGTAATCTCGACACCACAATGACCGATTACGAGCAGGTCATCGCGGCCAAGACCGCCGCCCTGTTCGCCGCCGCCTGCGAGGTCGGGCCGGTCATCGCCGGGGCGGACGAGGCGGCCCGGCGGGCGATGCGCGATTACGGCCTGTATCTTGGCATGGCCTTCCAGATTGCCGATGACGTGCTGGATTACAGCGCCGATCAGGCCGCGCTGGGTAAAACCGTCGGCGATGATTTCCGCGAAGGCAAGATGACTGCGCCGGTCCTGCTGGCGCTCGAACAGGCCGATGACGAAGAATACGCTTTCTGGACCCGCACGATCGGCGGGCGGCAGCAGACGGATGAGGACCTGGAAACGGCGCTGACGATCCTGCAAAAACACGGCGCCCTGACACACGGTCTGGCCATGGCCCGCAACTATAGCGACAAGGCGCTGGCCGCCCTCGCCCCTTATCAAAAGGCCGAAAGCAAAAGCGGCGCTCTCGGCGCCGCCCTGCATGAGCTGGTAGACTTTACAATTAACCGGGCCTTTTAGACTGAAGGTACTTCCGGCGCAACCTGGCTCTCATAATATTCTTCGCCGTATTCTACTAAGATCGAGCCAAGATCGGCCATAACCTGGTCAGCGCTTTTACCGGCAGCTTCAGCCGCTGCAACAAAGGCCGGGTAGCATGCCGCCCCAGCATCAATGGGCGGTTCAACACCGGTAAAGTCGGTAATTTCCCGCCGTACAGGGGCCGGGCCGAGTTCCGCCTCAAGAGCCGCTTTGACTTCATCCAGAAAATCCTGATTATGCGCGATAATAGCCTCCTGCTCGTCCGGTGTTCCGGCCGCCGCGAGAGCCGCATTGATCTCATCTATGCGCACATCGTAACCGCGCTCACCCATTAAGGTGGCGGTACTTGTTTTATAAGCAAAATCGCTATGTTCATAAAATGAAGCAGCTGCATAGTAAGACGCCATGACTTCTTCCGACTGAAGCGCCGCCTCGAACGCTGCATTCTGTGCCTGCCACGCACTATCGCTCTCAATCTCATTCACACATGCCCGGAAATCGCGTTCCAGGTTAAGAGCAAAGCTCTGGTCATCGGTCAGGTCCGGGCCGCCGAACGGATCGAAGGCCATGACCGCCGCCACGACTACAGCAGCAACTCCTGTTCCACCTAAAAGTACTGTTCTCATGCTCATTTTATTCCACTCCTCTAAATCGCCGAAAAAATATTATGAAAAATATACACGCATTTCATTAATTATGCAAATAAAAAGGCAACCCGAACTAAAGATGCCCTTTCTTCTGATCTCGGCATGCGGCTTGTTAACTGCGGCTACGGCTCCATATGCCTCCGCCGCCGGCCTCTTTTTCTGCTGGACAGGGGACGCGCTTTTACCTTATGGTACCGCTCACTATCGACCAGGGATGGTGGTCTTTACAGGATCGGGGCGTAGCGCAGCCTGGTAGCGCGCATCGTTCGGGACGATGAGGTCGGAGGTTCGAATCCTCTCGCCCCGACCAGTTAAAGACCAGCCAGAGCGGCTTTCCAGCAATGTTCCTAGAAAATTCCAACGCCACTAAAAGTCACTAATGTGCACGAACGTACGGTAAACACCGCCCATTATCCGTGCAAAATCCGTGCATACCAATTTCCTGACGCCAGGAATATGGTCCGCGAAAACCATTTTGTTGACGTTAACAATATGGTCCGCATCGCTTTAATATCGTTACGGGGGCGGTAAAACAAAAAAATCCCCGGCCGGAGCCGGGGCGAGTGAGTCAGGATGACGAGAGACACCAGTCGGTAACGACAGCACAACACCAACTCAAAGTTTGCATCTATCCGGTCAGCATGATATAAAAGTCGCGCAATAATTAGAATACGTTAAATAGCATTATTAAAGCTTTCGGGAGTTGAACATTATGGGTTTTGGATCGCGTCTTCGTAGCGCCTTTATGGCCGTCGCTATTGCTATTCCGGCGCTTGGTATGACCGCGCTGACGACAAGCGATGCGCAGGCGGTTGAAGCCGGCTTCTGCGCCGCGCCGCAGGAGATGATGACCAAACTGCAGCAGGATGTTGGCGGCGATGTCTACACGCTGGCGACGATGAACTGGCGCGGCGTTGACGTTGACACGAATGACAGCGACGTGCGGCGCGCCCAGGTTGTGATGTCCAGTGGTGATTTCAGCCAGTGGTACGTCATCCGCGGCAACGCGCCGCTGGGCGAGGCATCGACAGAGCTGTGCATTTCTCTGGCAGGCCGTGACCTTGAGGTAAATGATTACCGCGTTGACCGCGACCCGACCGTGACGCGCTATACTTTCAACGCCGAAGCCGCGCGAGAGCAGTGTGAGGCGATTGAAGCCGGCATCGGCAGCAATGTTGCCTGCGGCGAGCGCTCTGCTGCTCTTGAAGGCTTTGCAGAAGACCATAATGGCGGGCAACACCTGGCGTTTCAGGGTATCGAAACGCTTGAAAGCGGCGATGATGGTGTGCTATGGAGCCTGATCGCCGATCCGGACGATGCTGATTTTAGAACACTCGGCAGTCTCGATCAGGGCGCTACAATTGTCGGTGGAAGCGGCGATGGCTTCAGTATTACCGCCGTCCTGCAGGATTACTTCAGCAGACCGCCGCAAGTCGCCGCGGTGGAACCGGGACCGGCACCAGCCGCCGGCGGTTAACCAAAAGCCCGTCATGTCGAACGGCCGGAAGGGCCGGAGACATCTCCCTGTTTAGAGCGTTAACCTGGGAGATTTCTCGCATACGCTCGAAATGACACGACATAAAATCAACAAGTGGCCGCGGCTATCCAGAATTGAAACATCGTGCTCACTCTCTGGATTGCTTCGTCGGTGCTCGACACCTCCTCGCAATGACAATGTTTCTTCAGATGCAGTTTATATAGCCTGCCTCGCGTAAATTGATTCGATTTTCCGTCATTGCGAGCGACCAGCGGGAGCGCGGCAATCCATACGTCGCATGGATTGCTTCGGTCACGTTGTTCCCTCGCAATGACGATTTTGATGATCATTTTACATGGGGTAGGCTATATATGAGATAAGCTTTAGCCAAACGCGCCGCCAAAGCCGTTCGTCGCCGGGCCGCCACCCAAACCGCCGCTATTGGTGTTGGAGGCCAGTTCCGTTTGTTCCGTTTCGGTGTTCGCAGGCGCGTCCGCGCCCTGCTCAGCGGCTGGCGCCTGCGCGGTAACCGGTTCAGCCGGGGCAGGCGCACCAAAAGCCTCCAACGCAAATGCGTCGCTAAGATTATGCCCCTGTAACCCCGCGATTTCCGGCGAAGGCGTATCATCCAACCCGCGCGCAGCTGTCGTCGTACCCCAGTTCTGTGCGCTACCACCTTCGGCCTCTCTTGATGCTGAGTAAACGTTTGTTTCCTGTGCATCCGCACCAAACCTGGCCTGGGCAATTTCATTCTCCTGATCGGCGTCCGCATCCTGATCCAAAACGCGCCCTTCAGGTGCCAATTCCTCCGCATATTCCGGGTTTTCATCGATTAACCGTTGCAATTCGCGCTGGCGGTCTTCATCCATTGGGCCTTCGCGCGGGTCGGTCAGCTCCTGCATCCGGCGGTAATACTCAAGCCGCGCCTGCTCTTCGGCGCTGAGTTTGCCCTCTTTCGCCTTCTCTTCAAGCCGCTCAACCTCGTCTGACGCCTTGTCATACAGGTCGCCCTGGTTGAACTCCATCTCTTCGCCGCCGACATTGAGGGTAAAGTTATGCTGATAGGCAGCCTGTACATTTTGCTGGATGATCATATCCATCATCATATCGGCGGCCTGTTGGGCATGGCGACGATTGCCGCCGCCGCCCTGCTTCATCGCGTCATCCTCGATATTGAACCGGCCGCGGCGGTTACCCTGCACACCCTGCCGTTCGCGCTCCAGATCATCGCGATCGACAGCCACGCGGTGCGCGGCCTGCGCCGCCCAGGCGGCTTCCTGGGTCCCTTCGCCATCAAGCTGTTCGAAATAATCGGCAGACAGGCCGGCATCGGCGGTCACCGCCCCGATATCGGCGCCAGATTGGCCCGGCGCGCCCTCAAAAACCTCAAAGCTGCGCGCCCGCTCCGTCTCCGGAAACCGGTCCAGCCCCGGTTCGAAGGCCCGCTCGTCCCACATATATGCCAACGTTTTAGCCATTTATATGTCCCACACACACAATGTCACTTAAAATTATGACAATAACACTATGCCGGGAGTTTTTTAATATTATGTAAATATTAGATGGGATTTTAGATAAATGCTTTATATTGCAAAAACAATAAGTTATTTAAAATAGTTAAAACGCTTACTGACCGCTGTTTTGCCGGGTTTTCGTCCGTTTAGGCGGCGGGAGATCCTTCGCTAACGCTCAGGATGACATCGCCCCTTTCCCGTCATTGCGAGCGGCCATTTTGTATCCGAAGCAATGACGGGGAAAGGGCGTGACATTTGCGGCCGGCACTATATGTTAGTGCCATGTCCTGTTGCCCCGGAAAAACAGCCGGCGGCGGTGATCAGCCTGACCGCACCGCCTCAGAAGAAAACAGCCGGCCCGACCGGCTGCTGTACGGCACGCTCGGTATCCTGCTGGCGGCGCTGGCTTTGTATGTCATGCCGGTTGATATCCCTTATTTATCGCCCTTTGCCGCCGCGGTCGCCGAACTGCTCAAAACCGTATGGTGGGGGCTGTTGCTCGGCCTGTTCGCTGTCGGGCTGATGAGCCGGGTGCCGCGTGAATATTTTAACGCCCTGCTCGGCCGCGGCGATACGGCCGGCGGCCTGTTCCGGGCCGCGGCAGCCGGGCTGCTGCTTGATCTATGCTCGCACGGCATCCTGATGGTCGGCGCAAAACTGTATGAACGGGGCGCATCGCTGGCGCAGGTTATGACCTTTCTGATCGCCAGCCCGTGGAACTCCATCACGCTGACGCTGGTACTGATCGCGCTGATCGGCCTGCCCTGGACACTGGCCTTTATCGCCGGTTCGGCGCTGATCGCCATTATCAGCGGCTTTGTCTTCATGATGCTGGTGAAGCGCGGCATTTTTGCCGAGAATCCCAACAGCGCGACTGAAAGCGCCGCCACAGGCGATTTTAACCTTTGGCAGGACGCCAAAGCGCGGCTCAAAAGCTACCGCCCCGGCCGCGGCTTTATCCGCCGGACCTTCGCCGATGGCTGGCGCGAAGGCAAGATGGTTCTGCGCTGGCTGTTCCTCGGCCTGATTATCGCCGCGCTGATCCGCGCCTTTGTCTCAACCGAGATCATGGTCGATTATTTCGGCCCCACCCTGCTCGGGCTGATGCTGACCCTGCTGGCCACGACGGTGATCGAGGTTTGTTCCGAAGGCTCGGCCCCGGTGGGCGCAGAACTTGTCACGCGGGCAAGCGCACCGGGTAACGGCTTCACCTTCCTGATGGCCGGGGTGGCGACCGATTACACCGAAATTATGGTCATCCGCGAATTCACCAGACGCTGGGCGATCGCCCTGGCTTTGCCGTTGATAACCGTCCCGCAGATCGTGCTGCTCAGCTGGATCATGAATATGGCCGCAGCCGGATAACAGACCTTCTTAGCGGCAGGGAAACACGTCGTAGAGCGCCATCGTCACCGCCGGCGCAGCGACAAAGACATCATGTTCCGGGCTGCGGCGTAAAAACACCAAAACAATGTCATGAATCTGGTGCAGCGTCACCGACTGCGGAATGCAGATATCGATCTCCGGCGCGATCCGCAGCGAGCGCAGGACGTTGTGATAATCAATAACGCCGGAAATATAGGACTGGCAGGTCGCATGACCGCCCGGCACGGTTTCCCGCCCCTGCGCGTCTTTTTCACAAACCTGGAGGAGATAAGACCCGGTAAAGCGCGCCGCTTCGGCAGCAGGGGAGCCAAGGAACACCATCAAGGCCATCGTTAAAAGGAAAACCTTCACCACCATCGCGCCAGCCTATTTACCGTCGCCCTGAACTTTCAGGTCCTTCAGCACGGCAAAGGGCGAATCGGCCGCGGCCTTCTGCGGCGCCTCAGCAATGACCCGGTCACCCTGCTCCTCACGCCGGTCACGGCGCTTGTCATGTTTGCGGGGACCGCCTTTTTGTTTATCCCCCCTGGCCTTATCCCCCTTGGCCTTGTGCGGCTTGCGCGGCTTTTTGTGCGCCTTACGCTCCCCGCTTCCCTGTTGACCGCCATAGGCCTTGCCCTTGCGCAGGCGGAATGTTGCCAGTTCCGGTTTTTCCTGGGCTTTAGGCGGCTCTTGCTCTGCCGCGCTATACGCTTCAGGTTGCGCAGGGGTCTCTTCAGTGGCCGGCGCGCTCGCCACCTGCGGGCTTTCCGGCGCTTCAGCCACCTCAACTTCATCAGGCTTTTCTTCATCGGCCGGGTCGTGGATCTTGGTATGCCCCATCGCTTCAAGAACCGCGTAAAGATCGGCAATCGGGCAACCAAGCCATTCGGCCATGTCGTGCTGCGCTTTAAACACGCCTTTATCGGCGATGTCATAAACGGCACCGATCAGGCGGTCGAGCATATCAACGCGAATCGCACGCGGCCCGTACACAGGATAGCCAATCGCACGGTAATAAAGCGGATCGACAGAATCCTTTTCCGCGAGCGAAATCGAGGTCACACCATCGGGCGGCGTAATCGCCGGCAGGGCCTTGCCGTGCCACAAATTCCACAGCTGCGCCCGCAGCCTGACCGCGGCCGGTTTGTTCAGCAGGGGTAAAAATACCAGAACCGGACCCAGCCGGACTTTACGCTCCCGCAAAGCACGGCGGCCCTCTTCGTCCAATCCGGCGATATCTGCTTCAAGATCGGCGCGCGGCAGGATACCCAGCGCTTCATATAACTTATCCGCTATCGCCCGCGCCGGCGCCTGGATTTCAGCGTCATCGCCCAGAAGAGCCAAGGGCTCCAGCACCGTATTGATATGGGTTTGCAACCATTCTGCGACCCGCGCCCTGGCCGCCGTTTCGTCAAGGCCGGGCAGAAAACCCGTCTCGCGCAGGTCTATAGCCGGTTTTAACAGGGACTCGCCCTTCATGACCGCGCCGACAGACGGCCCGGGGACGGGATTGGTCGCATCGGGCTGGAAACATATCCCCCCATCAGCCGCCAGGCTGAATTGCTTATCCTGAACCTCCAGCATGCGCGTACTATAGGCTTTGTTGACGGGCGCCGCAAGTTACATTGCAGCGCATAATCTTTTTTGCTACCGTGGCCGCAGTATTGACTTTTCCGGAGATAATCATGGCCCTGCCCGTTTCACGATATGCCGTTTTGTGCGCCCTGTTCACGCTCTTCATATGCAGCGTGTCTGCACCGACACAGGCCGATGATGCCCGGACGGCGCAGCTGGAAAGCGTGTTTTCGGACCTGATCGACCGCTACCGGCAGGCCGCGGCCAGCAACGGCGCGACGCTGGAAACCCAGGGTGACGTTCTGGTTGAACCAAATGGCCGCTTTCACGCCGTGACCCTGCCGCACATGACCCTGCGCCAGCAGGACGGCGCTTACACGGAAATTGGCATGATTGCCCTGAACGCCATGGCCGGAGAGCAGCCGGAAGAGCTCAAAGTCACACTCGCGCTGCCGACACCGATCATTCATTACGACGAAGCCGCAACGCCGCTGACGACAATTGATATCGGCAGCCAGAGCTTCGCCGGCGTCTGGCACACCGCGTTCAACAATTTCGTGAAGATCAAAGCCAACTACAAGGATATTGCTGTTGCCGATCATCTTGAAGGAACGCAAGTGACCATTCCCGATACGGCGATCCTGTTCGATCTCAGCGAAGATGCCAACGGTCTGTGGTCCGGACCGGCCGATTTCATATTGAGTGGTATGGACATCAGGCTCGACCAAACCGGCGCCCGCGCCCGGATGGAAGAATTCAAAGTGACCTCACGCATTGAACAATACGATCTCGACGCCATCATGCGCTATGAAGAAAATTTGACAGCGCTGGCGGAAAGCTATGAAGCGGGCGATACGCCAAGTGCGAGCGGGCCGCATATTCTGGGCCTGTACAACCTGATTACCGGCTTCATCGGCGAAGCGTGGGACGCCTTTGATTTCACTGTCGCATTGAAGGGCTTTACCCTGACCACGCCGCCGATCCCCGGCTCCCCGGAAGGCAACATGACCATCGCCAACGGCGCGTTCGGTTTCGGCATGAACGGCTTCCGGGCCGGCAGTGTGAATATGAATTTCGATCTGTCTTATGACGGGTTTTCAATGTCGCCGCAGACAGAAGACTATAACCAGGCAACGCCGGACCGTATGAATATTGCGCTGAGCATCAACAGCCTGCCTTACAAAGAGATGGTTGAGCTGGGCAAGAGTTCGATCGAAAGCGGCGCGCAATCGCCAGGGGCCGCGCAAATGGTCGGGCTACAGGCCCTGATGGTCATGCCGCAGCTGCTGACGCAGGCACAAACCAATCTGAAGCTTGAAGACGGCTTCATTGGCAACGAACAATATGACGTGAAGATGAATGCCACCTTTACTGCCGACCTGAACGCGCAGATGGGTGTCACCGGGCAGTCAAGCACGGCCATTTACGGCCTGGACAACCTTATAAGCAGCCTGCAGGCCGCCGCAAGTAATGAAGACATTGATGTCGGCCAGCGCGCGAAAATCGCCGAGTCGCTCAAGACCCTCGGCGTTATCAAGATGGTCGGCCAGATGGGGCAGGACGATCAGGGCCGCGATGTGCGGAATTACGAGTTCGAGCTGAACCCGCAGGGACAGATGATGCTAAACGGCACTGACCTGCAAACCATCCTGCAATCGCAGGGGCAGTAAACGCACCGCCTGCGGATCACTTCAGCAAATAGCCCAGCACAGCATTCAGGCGCTGGCGCCCTGCCGGTGTCGCCGTCAGCCTGTCGCCTGACAAAGTCAGCAATCCTTCATCCTGCAGCGTTTTCAGCCGCGCTTCATCCAGATACGCAGCCCACGGCTGCCCACCCTCTGCCGACAACCGTGACAAGACGATTCCCTCAGTCAGGCGCAACCCCATCATCAGTGCCTCGGCAAAACGCTGGTCCGGGGCGATCACCTCGAACGGGTGCGCGCCATGGCCGTTTTCCGTCGTCCGCGCCAGCCAGATTTCCGGCGCCCGGTGGCCGCGGGTGGCGTATTTAATCCCGTCCAGCGTCAACCGTCCGTGCGCGCCCGGCCCGATCCCCGCATAATCGGCATAACGCCAGTAAGCGAGATTATGGCGTGATTCCTGTCCGGCCGCTGCGTGGTTGGAAATTTCATAGGCCGGCAGCCCGGCCGCCGCGAGGCAGTCCTGCGTCACTTCGAACAACGCCCCGGCCCCGTCATCATCGGGTATCGTGAACTCCCCACGCCCGTACTGCGTAAAAAACGGCGTCCCCTGTTCAATCGTCAGCTGGTAGAGCGAGAGATGCCCACGCGCCAGCGCTAACGCTGTTTCAAGCTCGCGCTGCCAGTCATCCACCACCTGCTGCGGGCGGGCATAGATCAGGTCAAAGCTGAAGCGGTCGAAATTCTCATTGGCAATCTCAAGCGCCCGCAAAGCTTCACGCACACTGTGTTTACGCCCCAGAAAACGCAGGTCATTGTCATTGAGCGCCTGCACGCCAATGGAAACCCGGTTGACACCTGCCTGCCGGAAGGCACGGAATTTCTCCGCTTCGATTGAGGTCGGGTTGGCCTCCAGCGTAATTTCGCAATCATTGGCCAGATGCCAGCGCCGCTGAATCCGGTCAATCACCGTTGCAACGGTATCCGGCTCCATCAATGACGGCGTACCCCCGCCGAAAAAGATCGAGGTGACATGCCGCCCCGGTGTCAGGGCGGCATAATGGTCGATCTCGCGCATAAAGGCCGCCCGCCACGCCTCATGGTCAACGCTGTCACGGACATGGGAATTAAAATCACAGTAAGGACATTTGGCCGCACAAAACGGCCAGTGGACGTAAACCCCGAATAGCGGGTCTGCGTTTACAGCATCAACAGGTTTAGCGGATGTTGAATTCAACGCGGTTTACTTCAGCCGGGCTGACCACAGCCGTCGTATCGCCAATCGTGTTTTGCATCGATTCGTAAACGATCGGCAGCGCGAACAGCGCCCCGCCGCTGGCCATGCGAATCGCGCCGTCTTTCAGCGGTGTCTGGCTCGGGTTCTCAACATGGTCTTTGACTTTCAGAACCCCGAGAACACCCATCAGCAGGCCGACCAGATAGGCAATGCCGGTCAGCAGACCGGGCAGCAAAGCGACCGACTCGGTAATATTCTCAGCGATATCGCTGAATGTGTTGGCTTTGGCTTCATGAACGCCGACGAAAAAAGCGGCCAGCAAAACGGCCTGTACCCGGATCATGTATTTCATCAGTGTTGTCATGGTCGTTTCCTCCTCGGCAATGCTGCCTTCTGATATACCAGCGCTGGTGCTGTCAGCGCAAGATATACAGCGTTTCGGGGCCGCAAAACCCGTTGATAATTTATGGCCGGAAAATACGCAATATGCCCGAAAAAGTCAACGATTTTCGATATTACAGACGCATATGCATTTGACGATCGTCAGGCCGCATGCTCCCGGTCCTGTGACGGCATCATGTCCGGCAGCTCGGCACGGAACCGCGGCAGGCATTGCGGGTAATGTTGCTGAACAAACGTCACCAGCCGCTCCCTGACCAGACAGCGCAGATCCCATGCGGTCGGTGAGTCAGCGGCGCTGACCAGCACGCGGACGGTCATGGTTTTCTCTGTCGTATCAATGACCTGCGCGACCTTGACCTTGCCATCCCATAAATCTGTTTCGGCCAGAATACGGTCCAGCTCGTCGCGGATCGCCTGCACCGGCATGGCGTAATCCAGATACAGGACAACGGAACCGAGAATGTCCGCCGTCGTGCGCGTCCAGTTCTGGAACGGCTGTTCGACGAAATAGGTAATCGGCAGCACCAGCCGGCGCTGGTCCCAGATCTTGACGACCACGTAGGTCAGGTTGATTTCCTCGATCCAGCCCCACTCCCCTTCGACAACCACGGCATCGTCGATACGGATCGGCTGGGTCACCGCGATTTGCAGGCCGGTAAAGAAATTGCCGATTGTCTTTTGCGCAGCAAAACCGATAATCACACCCGCGACACCGGCCGAAGCCAAAAGGCTGACACCCAGCGCACGGATCTGCTCAAACACCATTAAGGCTGACGCTGTGCCGATAATCAGGATGATCGCGATCACCAGCCGCCGCATCACCCGCACCTGCGTGTGCATCATGCGGGCATTCAGGTTGTCACGCGCGTCCATATTGAAACGCCGCAGCGTCAGGCGGGAAAAGAGCTGGACCACGCGCACTGCCAGCCAGGTCAGCGCCGCGACCAGCACCAACACGAACCCGTTCTGCACAATGTCCCCGTCGATCCAGCGCATACGAAACTGCTGTGAAACAACAAAAGCACCGAGAATCAGGAACAGAACCTGCGCCGGACCACTCAGATGATGAATGACCTGCTCGAAAAACCGGTCGCGGGTTTTATCGACACGGGCACTCAAAAAACGCAGCGCGCCATAGAAAACAGCAATTGCCAGCAGGTACAGGCCGACACTGACAGCTTCGTTCAGATAATCGTCAAAAAATTCGCTCATCCGCCGTCTCCTTTCGTATTGAAACAAGCCGCGACCAAGGCTTCAAACGCCCGCGCGCGGTGGCTGATCGCTTGCTTAGCCGCCAGGTCCATCTCGGCGAAGGTGAGGTCATAGCCATCCGGCATAAAACAAGGGTCGTAGCCAAATCCTTCCTCCCCGCGCGGCGGCCAGATGATCTGGCCCTCGCAGCGTCCCTCGACCGTTTCAACATGCCCGTCCGGCCAGGCCAGCGCCAGAACGCTGACAAAAGCGGCCCGGCGCCCGGAATCGGCACCCAGCTTGTCATGAACCGCCTTCATGGCCTTGCCGAAATCCTTCTCCGGCCCGGCCCAACGCGCTGAATACACGCCCGGTTCCCCGCCCAGCGCATCGACGCACAGACCGCTGTCATCGGCCAGCGCGATTTGTCCGCCGGCCTGCGCCGCCGCCTGCGCCTTCAGGATCGCATTGTCGGTAAAGGTCGTACCGGTTTCCTCCGGTTCCGGCAGCCCCAGATCGCCGGCACTGCTGAAGCGCCCGACATAAGGCGCGAGCAGGTCACTGATTTCCCGCACCTTGCCCTGATTGTGCGTGGCCAGAATCAGGCTATCACTGTCAAATCTACGCCGGCTCAAGATCAAGCGCCACTTTTTGCAGGTGAGCGAGATCGGCGCAGCCGGCCTTGGCCAGGCTCAGGAGCGTAAAGAACTCATCTTCGCCAAACGGCTCTTTCTCCGCCGTGCCCTGGATCTCGATAATGCCGCCGCTGCCGGTAATGACGAAATTGGCATCGGTTTCGGCCGTCGAGTCCTCATCATAATCAAGATCGAGCACGGGAACGCTATCATAGATACCGCAGGAAATCGCCGCGACGCTGTCCTTGATCGGCAGTTTCGTGCAGGTGCGGATTTTGACCAGATGCTGCATCGCGCGGTACATCGCCACATAGGCGCCGGTGACCGCCGCCGTGCGCGTGCCGCCGTCGGCCTGGATCACGTCACAATCGAGCCGGACCTGCCGTTCGCCCAGCGCCTCAAGATCGACAATACCGCGCAGGGCCCGCCCGATCAGGCGCTGAATTTCCTGTGTCCGCCCGGTCTGCTTTCCGCGCGCGGCCTCGCGGTCGATCCGTTTATTGGTCGAACGGGGCAGCATGCCATACTCCGCCGTAACCCAGCCACGCCCGGCGCCGCGCAGCCATGGCGGTACATTTTCTTCGACTGTCGCTGTACAGAGAACATGAGTATCACCAAACTTGGCCAGACAGGAGCCTTCAGCATGTTTGGATACGCCGGTTACCAGCTCGACATGGCGCATGGCATCGGCCGAGCGGCCGGAAGGTCGTTTCATGATTATCGTCCCCTTATCGCTGACAGTGTAATAATGCCGGCAACTTTAACCGCCTGCCGGGCAATGTCAATGCCGTGCGGGGACAGCCGGCAATACCCTATGCCGGACGTGCAACGGCGGCATCAGCAGGAACAGATGTTGCCGTGCCCAGAAAGGCGGCAAAAGGCGAAGCAGCATCTAAAAACGAAGTCGCCGTCATGCGCAGGATATCGGCCGGGGTACCGCTGGCGCGTGCCATTAATATAACCTTCGGGTCACCGAGCACGCCGTGTTTACGTTCACCGGCCTCAAGCCTGATAACAAGATCGGCACGACTGTCTGTTATAAAAAACGCCGTGCCTGCCGGTTTTGCCACGCCATAGGCGACTTCACTTTGATGAAATCCCATATCCGCCAGCTTTTGCCGAATATCTGCATCTTGCTCATAAGCCTCTTCAAATCGCATCTGTAATACTCCTCATTCAAAAAAGTTATGGAATTTAAGACATAATTGCTTTTCCTGTAAAGAAAAATAAAATCATTACCATGTTAAAAGAACTCAATGAACGCGCCGAAACAGTCCTGCGCTATATTGTCGACAGCTATATGAGCACCGGCAACCCGGTGGGATCGACGACGATTGCCCGGCAACTGGGCCTCGACCTCTCGCCGGCCACGATCCGCAACGTCATGGCCGAGCTGGAGCGTGAGGGACTTTTATTCGCTCCGCACACCTCGGCCGGGCGCCTGCCGACCCAGCAGGGATTAAGGCTTTATGTGGACGGGCTGATGGAGATCGGCGACCTGACCGCCGACGAGCGGCGGGAAATCGATATTCAGTGCCAGGCCGCCGGCCATTCGCTCGAAACGCTGCTCGACCGTGCCACAACAACGCTTTCAGGGCTTTCTGCCGCCGCAGGGCTGGTGGTCGCGCCGAAAACCGACAAGCCGGTCAGGCAGATCCAGTTCGTGCAGCTGGAGCCGCGCCGGATTCTGGTCATCATGGTCATGCAGGACGGGCTGGTCGAAAACCGGATGATTGAACTGGAACAGGACATTCCGCCCGGCGCCCTGCCTGCCGCAAGCAATTACCTGAACGACCGGCTGGCCGGCAGAACGCTTGCGCAGGCACAAAACACAATCGTGCAGGAAATCGCCGCGCAAAAGGCACAGATCGATAACATTACCGCCGAGCTGGTGAAAAAAGGAATCGCACTGCGCCCTGATCACAACGCCAGCGGTCACCTGATCGTACGGGGGCAATCCAAGTTGCTCAGCGATGTCAAGGCAATCGAGGAAATGGAAAAAGCCCGCGACCTGCTGGCGGCGCTGGAGGAAACCGAAACCATGGCGCGGCTGCTCGACGCCGCGCAAACCGCCGACGGCGTACAGATTTTCATCGGCACCGAAAACAAGATGTTTGAACATTCCGGCTGGTCAATGGTTATCTCGCCTTACAAAAGCCGTGAAAACCAGATTATCGGCGCGATCGGCGTTATCGGCCCGACGCGGCTGAATTACAGCCGGGTGATCCCGCTGCTGGATTATACAGCGCAGGTCATGGAAAAAATTCTCGGTTCTGAATAAATCCCGATAAAAACAGCGCGGGGATTTACGCCGCCCGGTCTTTATCGCTACAATGTCAGCGTTTTTATACAAGGGGATATTAAAATGCGGTTATGGGTTCTGCCTGGATTGATAGCGGTGATGATTTTGCTGACGGTCAGCCTTGCCGACGCGCAACTGCCCAACCGCGACCGGTTCGGCAGCGGCTTTAATCTCGACCCGATGGGCGTGCCCTATTCCAGCCGCTACTGGCAAGGCCGGCCAAAGGATGTCGTGCTCTCGCTGGTCCGCAAGCCTGAGTTAACCGAAGACCAGTTCGTGCTCCGCATGACCGACCGTCACCCGGTCAGCGGCTGTGTCGAGATCAGCAATTACGGTTTTGAAACGGAATACCGCGATATTTATCTCGATATCGCGCTGCACGGCATGATCGTCGATATGCGCAACCAGACACTGGACGCCCATTTCGCCTGTGATCGCGGTAACAAGATTCCTGTCGCCGACATTATCCTGAACCGCCAGGACCTGCTGAAAAACCAGACCCAGCAAATCCGCATGCATAACGGCACTGACACTAATTATTACAACATCACGCTCAAAGACCACATGGTCAAAATTCTCCCCGACCCGGCAGATATCAGGATCATCCGGCGCTTCAAACCGCACAATATCCCGAGCCGTAAAACCGCCCTCGTCTATTGGTTCTACCCGCTCGGCACGGTGTTGCTGTGGACGGCGGAGCCGCAATACAACCGGGAAACAGCCGCCAAACTGGCCACGTTTGCACAAACTAAAGGGCTGTTGCCGCTGCATGAAATCTACCCGGATTTCCAGTCACCGCTCATTGACCGGCGTTACCAGTACTATGTCGATACGACCGGCCGCTACGCCGATGATGCCGCCGCTCTTGCCGATGGCATGAAGATCGGCCATATTGTTGCCGACAAAACCGTATACGGGCTTGTACGCGATGAAACGGTGCAGGAAGAAATCGCCGTCTTCGCCCGTACCCCCGGTATGTACGATTGACAGGATAAACACGATAAAGCGCCATGACGAACGAACACGACAGATACAAGACATTCGATGACCCGGCCGAAGAGCCTGAAGCCACCGAAGGCCATGAGCCCGCAGAGAGCGAACCGCCGCCTTTTGCCGATATGAATGCCGACGCCCCCCTCGCGCCGACCGACCCGGAAGCGGAGCAGATGGTGCCGGAGAATGCGGGCGATGATACCGGCGAAGCGCGGATCAAAGCGCTGGAGGACGAACTTGACCGCGCCAGGGACCAGGCGCTGCGCGCTGTGGCAGAAGCGGAGAACACGCGCAAACGGTTACTGCGCGAGCGCGAAGACGTGCGTAAATACGCGGTTGCCGACTTCGCCCGCGACCTGCTGGACTTTGCCGATAATTTTCGCCGCGCCCTTGACTCCCTGCCCGCCGAAGCTGCCGAAAGTGATGAGCGGATCAAAAATGTGATGACCGGCATTGAAGCCATGGGCAGCGAGTTGCGCAGAACCATGGAAAAACATCACATTCGCAAGATTGAGCCGATCGGCGAGCCGTTTGACCCCAATTATCACGAGGCGATGTTTGAAGCGCCCGGCACCGGCCAGCCCGCTGGCACGGTGATTGAGATGATCGAGCCGGGCTACGTGCTGCATGACCGGCTGCTGCGCCCGGCCCGCGTCGGCATCGCCAAGGATGACGGCAGCAACGGCACGCCGCCCGGACATCCCGGCGGACAAATCGATACCGAAGCGTGAACCTTCGGCAGAATTTGCTTTTTTGCCTTTTATTTCAGACCTCTGGTATAATGGCTATAGTGAAAAAGCGTATTGAGAGGTATGTGTGTCCGAAACGCTGGATCCATTTGCAGATAAGAAGGTTGATACCGGTCATGATATGGTATTGCCGGCCTTGACCGCGCTGATGAAGGTCGAGCTGGTAATCAGCAAAGACCGCGATATCTGGATCCTGCATGACAGGCCGTTTGACGGCATCCTGCACTGGATCGAGTTCGATGCCGCCTTTCAGAGCATGACACTGGTGATGCGTGATGGCCGAATTCAGGATACCGGCCTGACAATAAACGATAAAGTCGCACAATTTATCAAGGATGGCGCACCGGTTTACACCATCCTGACCAACGGCCCGAAAATCAAAGATATGTACCTGGTGCCGATCGTGGTACGGTATTAAACAGGAGCGTTTGTGATGAGCACAGGTTTACAGGCAACGGCGGAACGGTTACAGGCGGAAACGCCCGAGGCGCTGCAACAGGAACAGCCCGAAGGGCTGATCAGCAAGGTCGCGGACATGCTGGATATGGACGATCCCGCGCTGCGCACCCTTGACGGCTTTCTGAATACCGGTTTGTTCATGGGCGTAATGGGCGCCGGACTGGAAACCCTTGCCCATGCCGGTGACGTAATTTCCGTCGGCAATGGCGGCGATCTTCTCGCGGGCCTGAATGAAACTATGCTGGATACTTTCGGCGCGGCCCCTGAGACTGCCGCAGAATTCGGCCCGGACGGCGAACCTGTCGCTGCCCCGGCTGCCACGCCGGAAAACACGCCCGGCAACGAAATGACAGCTGCCGCACCGGGTGCTGCCCCCGGTATGGATATGGGCATGGCCCCAAGCGGTCCGACCGGCCCCGGCGGATAGGGTAACTTAAAATCCGGCAAAAACTCATCCAATCGTAATGCCCTGCCGTATAAAAAGCAGATGGATAAAGAATGGCCGTGAAACGGGATTCTTTTGCCATCGCCCTCTGGTAATTACGATACTATATGCTATATTCTCCCGTCATATATGATCGTAACTGCAACTGAGTGGGAATCATGGCGATGCTGCCTGATGCGGGTCGCCTGTGAATTTGCCAAAAAAGAGAGGTAGAAAATGAGCAAGATTATCGGTATCGATCTCGGTACAACCAACTCCTGTGTCGCCGTCATGGACGGCAAGGACCCTAAGGTCATCGAAAATTCCGAAGGCACGCGCACGACACCGTCGATGGTCGCGTTTACCAAGGATGACGAGCGGCTGGTCGGCCAGCCGGCCAAGCGCCAGGCGGTCACCAACCCGGAAAATACGCTCTATGCGATCAAGCGCCTGATCGGCCGCCGC
Source organism: uncultured Micavibrio sp. (assembly GCA_964445195.1). Classification (GTDB taxonomy): domain Bacteria; phylum Pseudomonadota; class Alphaproteobacteria; order Micavibrionales; family Micavibrionaceae; genus UM-FILTER-47-13. Next base: position 21,634 of record CAYUKA010000032.1, read on the forward strand.
TTTGACGATCCGACGACCAAAGACATGATGAAAAAGGTGTCCTACAATATCGTCGAAGGCGAAAACGGCGATGCCTGGGTCGAGATTGACGGCGAGAAATACGCGCCCTCACAAATCTCGGCAATGGTGCTGCAAAAAATGAAGGAAACCGCTGAGAGTTATCTCGGCGAGACCGTAACCAAGGCGGTCATTACCGTGCCTGCCTATTTCAATGACTCGCAGCGTCAGGCAACCAAGGATGCCGGCAAGATCGCGGGCCTTGAGGTCGAACGGATCATTAACGAACCGACCGCGGCCGCGCTTGCTTACGGGCTGGACAAGAAAGAGTCCGGCATCATCGCCGTGTATGATCTGGGTGGCGGTACGTTTGATATTTCCGTGCTTGAAATCGGCGACGGCGTATTTGAAGTCAAATCGACCAATGGTGATACCTTCCTCGGTGGTGAAGACTTTGACCTGCGCATTATCGACTATCTCGCGGACGAGTTCCAAAAAGATCAGGGCATAGATTTGCGCGAGGACAAGCTGGCGCTGCAACGCCTGAAGGAGGCGGCTGAAAAGGCCAAGATCGAGTTGTCCTCAACAACACAGACCGAGGTAAACCTGCCGTTCATCACGGCCGACGCGTCGGGGCCAAAGCACCTGAACGTCAAGCTGTCGCGCGCGAAACTGGAGTCTCTGGTTGACGATTTGATCAAACGCACGCAGGAACCGCTGAAGGCCGCGCTCAAAGATGCCGGGCTGAAGCCGTCGGAAATTGATGATGTCGTGCTGGTTGGCGGTATGACGCGGATGCCGAAAATCATCGAAACGGTGAAAGAGTTTTTCGGTAAGGAACCGCATAAAGGCGTGAACCCGGACGAGGTTGTCGCCGACGGCGCCGCGATCCAGGGCGGCGTGCTGCAGGGCGACGTCAAGGATGTGCTGCTGCTTGACGTCACGCCGCTCTCGCTCGGTATCGAAACGCTGGGCGGCGTCTTTACGCGGCTGATCGACCGCAACACGACAATCCCGACCAAAAAGTCGCAGACCTTCTCGACCGCCGAGGACAACCAGAACGCCGTGACGATCCGCGTCTTCCAGGGCGAGCGCGAAATGGCCGCCGACAACAAGATGCTCGGCCAGTTCGACCTAGTCGGCATTCCGCCGGCTCCGCGCGGCGTGCCGCAGATCGAGGTCACCTTTGACATCGACGCCAACGGCATCGTCCAGGTGTCGGCCAAGGATAAAGCCACCGGCAAGGAACAGCAGATCCGTATCCAGGCCAGCGGCGGGCTGTCCGATGCCGATATCGACAAGATGGTCAAGGACGCCGAAGCCAATGCCGAAACCGACAAGCAACGGCGCGAAGTCGTCGAGGCCGTCAACCAGGCAGAGTCGGTCATCCATCAGACCGAGAGCAGTCTTGAGGAACTGGGCGATAAACTTCCCGCCGATGAAAAAGAGGAAGTCGAAACAGCGCTCAAAGCCCTGAAAGACGCGGTCGAGGGTGAAGACAAGGCAGAGATCGACGAGAAGACCAGCACACTGATGCAGGCAAGCATGAAACTCGGCGAGCTGCCCTACCGCGCCGCGCAGGAAGAGGCTGTCGGCGACGCCGATAATGAAGGCGCAGATGGTCCAGAGGTAGAAGCCGGAGCCGATGACGATGTTGTCGATGCCGACTTCACCGAGCTGGAAATCGAAGACGACGACGATAAAAAGTCGGCCTGATCCTTTAACCTGTAAAGGCAAGCGCCGATGGGCCGAAACGCCAGAACAATGACGACATGGTATGACGTGCTGCATCTCTCGCCGCAGGCCGGCGATGAAGAGGTGCGGCGCGCCTACCTGGCGCTGGCCCGGCGCTGGCATCCTGACCGGCATCCCGCTCAACGGCAGGCCCAGGCCGCCCGACGGTTCCGGCGTATATGCCAGGCCTATTCGTTTCTCAAAACAAAGCCGCAGCGGCAGGCTTACAACCGTTACCTGTTGCGGCAGATTCGCATGAATCGGCAAAGTGCCACCCTTCCCGTCCGGCGAGCCGGCCGTTTCATGAGAGCTTATGAAACGCTGCGGGAGATTTTCTGGCCCTTTTACACTACCGCGCCGGCCACGCATAAATGGGATGAAGCACGGTCATGAGTAAGGATTTCTACAAAACCCTCGGGGTCGAAAAAAGCGCCAGTGCGGACGAGCTTAAGAAAGCGTACCGCAAGCTGGCGATGAAATACCATCCTGACCGCAACAAGGACGACAAGGACGCCGAGCAAAAATTCAAGGAAGTCAACGAAGCCTATGACGTGCTGAAAGACGACCAGAAGCGCGCGGCTTACGACCAGTTTGGCGCCGCGGCGTTCGAGGGCGGTGCCGCCGGTGGCTTCAGCGGCGCACAAGGATTTGGCGGCGCCTTTTCCGACATTTTCGAGGACATGTTCGGCGACTTCATGGGCGGCAGTGGCGGTACCGGCGGTCAGCGGGGCGGCGCGGCGCGCGGCAGTGACATGCAATATACGATGGAAATCTCGCTCGATGACGCCTATGGCGGCAAAGAAGCAACCATCAAAGTGCCGATCAACGAATCCTGCAGCAAATGCAGCGGCTCCGGCGCGATGCCGGGCACCGGCGAGGAAACCTGCCCGACCTGTGACGGTGCTGGCCGCATACGTGCGCAACAGGGCTTTTTCACGATCGAGCGTACCTGCCCGACCTGCGGCGGTGCGGGTAAGATCATCCGTGAACCCTGCGACCAGTGCAACGGCACAGGCCGCACACGCAAAGACAAGACACTGAAAGTCAAAATCCCGCCCGGCGTTGAAACC
>CAYUKA010000033.1:0-24173 GCA_964445195.1 uncultured Micavibrio sp.
TGAACCTCTACCGGGCCAAACACTTGAGAATAATGTTTCATATAACAGTTATTGACCTCGACATCGCTTTGCGTGAAAAAGCGGAAAATCTGGGTCATCAGGTTCTTTTCCGCCGGGGTCAGGTTTTTCTTCCAGTCGCGGACGTCCTCGGCCATCGGCACTTCTTCCGGCAGCCAGTGCACGCGCTGTTGCGTCAGCCAGGCTTCGTAACACCACGGATACAGGAACGGTTTGTACACATGGCGCTCCTTAAGCAGCGGCGAGTCGGACTTGTCGATATCATGAACGATTGATGCGGCTTCGGCCATAAGGATACTCCTGCGGTTGATCTGTGTTTATCGGGTTCGGATACTGTGGGAATTATTTATGCTATCCGGCGCGCAGGGTCAATATCTGCCGCATCTGCCGCGCCGCAGAAATTTATTGACAGAATACAGCTGCGCTCTTTATTTTCATAGTCCTTAGCCAGAAGGGAAACCATTATGACCGCAAGCGCCCGCCGCGCCTGGCCGGATACGCCGGAGGAAAGCGGTATCACCGTCATGATGCCCTGCTATAATGCGGGGCCGGACCTGATCGATGCGGTGCAGTCGGTGCTGGCGCAGGATTTTAATGACGCCCCTTACGAAATCCTGGTTGTCGATGACGGCTCGGCCGACCCGGCCACCCGCGAAGCGCTGGACAGGCTGGACGATTTTGACGGCCCGGTCCGGGTCATCCGCCACGAAACCAATCAAGGCCCGTCCGCCGCCCGCAATACGGCGATCCGGGCCGCCCGGTACAAATACATCGTCAATGTCGACGCCGATGATCTTCTGGTCGCCGGCAAGGGCGATCAGGGCTATCTGCACCAGGTGTTCCGGCGCATGGAAGCCAATCCGGATCTTGATCTGTGCTTTGCCCGCATGAGCCTGTTCGGCGCGGTGGAAGGCGAGTTTTACAGCGCGCCTTACAGCGAGCCGCTGATGCTGATGACCAACCTGCTTTACTGTTTCACCGCCTTTCGCCGCGCCGATGCGCTGGCTGTCGGCGGCTATGACGAAAACATGTGCGGCTGCGAGGATTACGATTTCTGGCTGCGCCTTCTGAACCATCACCACAAGCAGGGCCGCAGCGCCAGTGTCGAACGGATCGAAGAACCGCTTTACCTGTATCGCCAGCACGATCACGGCCGCAATGTCGACACCTCACACGGGCTGAGCTACCGTGACATGATGGCCATCGTGACGAAGAACAGCCCGGAGATTTACCGGGCCTACTACCCGGGTGTCGCCCCTGATGATTTGCCCGGCCATCTTGAAAAGCGCCTGAAAATGCTGATTAAACGCCACCCTTATCAGGGATCGCCGGGGGCTGAAAAATGGTACGGTGATTATCTGAACCGCCTGGGGCTGGGATAAGGCGATGAGCGATCCCGGCGCCCTGACCACAACACCCCATATTGTGGCACTTGACTCGCCGCGCGCGCTGCTGCGCTTTTTCGCCGGGCTGCATGATAACCCGCAACAAACCCTGCGTGCCCTGACCACCGGCGGCGGCCACCCTTATACAAGGCTTGAATATGGGACGGGCCGCGCCCACCTGGTGGCCGACCCGGCGCTGGCGGCGGCGCTGCTGCGCGATAACCGGCTGTTCCAGAAGCCGGACTCTTTCCGTGCTGTTCTGAACTTTTTCGGCGGCGAGGGCATTTTCGCCAGCGCTTTCGATCGCTGGAAAGGCCAGCGCAGTGTTATCAGCCCGTACTTTAATGCTGAATCAGTGCATGACCGTTTTGAAGAAAGCTGCGCCCTGATCGATGAAACACTGCTGGACCTCAAAGAGGGCCGCGACGTTATCCCGTATGATTTCTGCCGCCTGTTCTCGCTGCGGATTTTCTGCCGCACCGTACTCGGCGATGATCCCGGGCCGGACAAATGCCGCGCCATCAGCCAGGCGATGGACGCCGCGAACGAACGCATGAGCGCCGTACTGACCGATGCACGTTACCATCTCGACGGCACATTACCGCCGCCGGCTCCGGACCTGCCGCGCGCGGTCCTGCCGCTTCTGCGCTATATCGGCACACTGGCCGAGGCCCGGCTGGCGCTGGACGATGAACAGCAGCCCGCCGATATTCTTGGCACGATTATCGGCAGGCTGCGCGCCGAAACAACGGATGAAGGTGCAGTCCGCAAACAGCTGCGCGAGGAGATCTATCATTTAATGTTGGGCGGCCACGAGACCACGGGCACCGCTGTTGCCTGGGCGCTGTATAATCTGGCGCACCAGCCGGCGATGCAGGACTGCCTGCGTGCCGAAATCGACCGCTGTGCCCCCGGCGGCCGGGCGGCCGGGCCGGAAGTTTTTAAAGATATGCCTTATCTGAAACAGGTCAAACAGGAAACGCTGCGCCGCCACCCCTCGCCCTTTATCTCTTTCCCGCGTGAAGCCGTGGCGGACGCCCCGCCCGAAGCCTATGACGGGCTTGATATCCGCAGCGGCGATAAGCTGTTTATCCTGATTGACGCGATCCACCGCGACCCGCGCTGGTATGAAACGCCGGCTGATTTCAACCCGGATCATTTTAACGCCGCCGCTGTAAAAGACCGGCCCAAGGCCGCCTTCATCCCGTTCCTGGCCGGGCCGCATGTCTGCCCCGGCCGGTTGATGTTCTCACAGGTGGCGGATAGCGCGTTAACGGCCATTTTCGAGCGTTATGCCGTCGCTCCGGCGGCGGATCACCCGGCCTTTCCCGCCGCGACACGGTCAATCTCCGGCGCGCCGGAGCCGGTGCCGCTTACGCTGACGGCGCGGACCCCGGCCTGGATACGGCCGTAGCCGCCGGGCCGGGCAGATCATATTTCAGCAGCGTCACATCATTGCCGTAGACCGGGCCTTTGCCGGTCCCATACACCGTGAAACCCACACGTTTCAGGCTCTCGATGATCCGCACATTGTCAATCGCCGTGCGGGTGACAACACAGGAAAACCCGTCCTGCGCCGCCGCGCTCATCGCCGCATCGTAAAGCCGGGTCAGCGCATCGTCTTTCAGGACCCCCGGATCAACCATAAAAGCCTGTATCAACACCGTCCGGCCCGGCACCGGCGCTTCACCGTCAAACGGATCGCTAAGCAGGCATTGGGCGACAATCCGGTCCCGCTCGTCGGCCAGCGCGATTATCGATCGCCCCGCCGCAAGATGTTGTTCCAGTTTTTCGCGCGGTAGCCTGGTCAGGATATGCCGGCGCGCGCCACCGGCGCGTTGCAGTTTTTGGTGCACCAGGTCCTGCAGAGCCAGAAATTCATCAAGCCGCGATTCATCAAGCCGCAGCGCCGTAAACTGGCGCGGCGCACGGTCGGCCCGGCGGTGGATCTGGTTCAGTGACATGAAATAGTCATAATATCAAACCGGACATAGCGGCAAGCTATTTAAAAAAACCCGCAGGCAGACAGGAAAACGAGAGACACTATCCCGACATGCTTCAAGGACAGACCCGACTACATAATCAGTAGAAGATATGGTTTTATTATAGACGAGAGGCACTTAAATCTGGTTTAAGCCTGATGGGCTTGTCATTTATGCCTTGTAAATGAAAGACAGCACCGATGTGGCTTGTTTATGCGACGCTCAGCATGTTTTTTATGGCGCTGGTCAACTATGTTGACGAGCACCTGACCCATTCCAGCAGCACCAAAAGCCAAAAGCCATATCAACATTCATGAACGGATCGGCGGCGTGCTGATCATATCAACGCTGCTGTGCCCGATTAGCATGGCCATTCTTTATCTGCTGCCAATATCGCTGACCATCCCGGCCCAAAACATAATGCTGGCCTGTTTGTCAGCAGTTCCGATGGTAACTGTCTGGGCAGGCTATTTTTATTTGTTGCAGCTCTTCTCAACACACCACGTAGTGGCGTTGTTCGGCTTATCCAGCCTGTGGCTGCTGTGCTTTGAATTGCTTGGCGGCGATGCCGTATCGGCGAAAGAGCTGGCGGGCATCGGCATCCTGATACTAGGTGCCTATATAATCGACCGCGGCACGTTTAAATGGGGAATCCCGTCACGGCTGCTACTGTTCATGTTACCGGTTAGCGCGGCATGGGCGGTCACGCTCTATATGGTGAAGCTCGCTATTCCCCCCGGCGACACGGGTGCGACCGCGGTTTATTTCTGGCAATTGCTCGGCATTGTAATCATTGGGCTTGACCTTTTCGCGCTTGTGCGGCCCTACAGGCGAGGATTCATCATGCGCATCAGGACTGAAAGACGCCGGTTTATTTTACCGAGCTTTTTCAACGAAGGAGCCGCACAACTCTCGAATCTGTGCACGGTTCTGGCTGTCGCCGCCGCGCCGCTTGCCACTTATGTCAGCGCTGTCGGCGGTATCCAGAGTATTTTCCTGATCCTGCTATTCTGGTTCTTCCCGCTCGACCACAGGAATGCGACATTACCGGCGCAATGGCTTGGCGTTATGTTCATCGCTGCCGGCATTGCATTGCTGGAACTACCGGAATCTTAACCCAAAAAAAAGGCGCCGCAGCGGCGCCTCTCCCGAAATTTTTTACTATGCCGCCCTTACTGACAAGCAAGGCATTCCTCATATTCAGACTGGGCGCTCTCCTCAAGCTTGTCGCCAAACTCCGGCTCGCGGTTGCCTTTTGGCTCGCTTTCCATGCTGCGCTTCCAGCTGGCATCGCTTTCGGCGCGCTGGATCGACTTGGAGCGGCAGTAATACAGGCTTTTGACGCCTTTCTGCCACGCTTCCCAGTGAATCCGGTGCAGATCGGCCTTGTGCACACCGCCGGGCAGGAAGATATTGAGACTCTGCGCCTGGCAAATATAAGGCGTGCGGTCGCCAGCATGCTCGATCAGCCAGCGCTGGTCGATCTCGAACGCGGTTTTGAACACGTCTTTCTCATCCTGCGACAGGAAGTCCAGATGCTGGACCGAGCCTTCATTGGTGAAGATCGAGCTCCAGATATCATCATTGTTCTGCCCCTTCTCTTCGAGCAGTCTCTCAAGATAGCGGTTCTTGACCGGGAAAGAGCCGGACAGGGTCTTATGCGTATAGGCGTTGGCCGCGTTCGGCTCGATCCCCGGCGACGCGCCGCCGCAGATAATCGAGATCGAGGCGGTCGGCGCAATCGCCATCTTGTTCGAAAACCGTTCCATGATCCCGTAATCGGCAGCATCCGGGCAGGCGCCGCGCTCCTCGGCCAGCCTGACCGAAGCATCATCGGCCTGGCGCTTGATATGCTGGAACATGCGCCGGTTCCAGACCTTGGCCATCACCGATTCCATCGGGATCATCTTGCGCTGCAGGAAGGAGTGATAACCCATCACGCCCAGCCCGACGGACCGCTCGCGCATCGCCGAATATTTGGCGCGCTTCATCGAATCCGGGGCCTTGGCGATAAAGTCGGACAATACGTTATCAAGGAAGCGCATGACATCCTCGATAAAGGTCGGGTGGTCCTGCCATTCATCCCATGTCTCGAGATTGAGCGAGCTTAAGCAGCACACGGCGGTCCGGTCGTTGCCCAGATGATCGCGGCCGGTCGGCAGCGTGATCTCGGAGCACAGATTGCTCATCTTGACACTCAGCCCGGCCATTTTGTGGTGATCGGGAATCCGGTCATTCACATGATCCTGGTAAATAATATACGGCTCGCCGGTTTCAATCCGCGCCGTCAGCAGCCGGATCCATAGCTCACGCGCCGAAACGCGGTCAACGATATGGTTGTCCTTCGGCGATTTCAGCGCCCATTCCTCGTCGCGCTCGACCGCCTCCATAAAGCGGTTGGTCACCAGCACGCCGTGATGCAGGTTCAGCGCCTTGCGGTTCGGGTCACCGCCGGTCGGGCGGCGGATCTCGATAAATTCCTCGATCTCCGGGTGCCAGATCGGCAGGTAAATCGCGGCGCTGCCCCGGCGCAGCGAGCCCTGCGAAATCGCCAGCGTCAGACTGTCCATGACCCGGATAAACGGCACGATACCGGATGTCTTGCCGTTCCGGCCGACCTTTTCACCGATCGAGCGGACATTGCCCCAGTAAGAGCCGATCCCGCCGCCAAGGCTGGCCAGCCAGACATTTTCGTTCCACAGCGAAACGATATCTTCGAGCGAATCGTTGGTTTCATTAAGGAAACAGGAAATCGGCAGGCCGCGATTGGTGCCGCCATTGGACAAGACCGGCGTCGCCGGCATGAACCACAGCCTGGAAATGTAATCGTAAAGCCGCTGGGCGTGGGCCGAATCATCGCCGTAATACATCGCCACGCGCGCGAACAGATCCTGGAAATCCTCTTCCGGCAACAAATAACGATCTTTCAGCGTTGCCTTGCCGAACGTGGTTAAACGCGCATCGCGGGCGCGGTCGATCTGGACGCGGTTGCCGCGCTCCATCTGGGCAACATCAAACATTCCCTACTCCTTCGAAGTATGGCTGGCGGTTATGATCGTGACGGCTATTGATATAGGATAGATCTGTATTGAAAACACTATCCGTTGCGGTCAGTTCCTGTCCAACATACTAAATCTCGTAGCCCCGATCAGCAGGATTATATTCATATTAGCCCTGAAAACCATGGTGAAATAGCGTTCAAGCCTCTGAAATTTATCGGCAGATTGACCATTGTAAACGCACTTATCCACCGGGCAAAAAAGCAATGCTGTTTCAAAGTTACAGAAAATCTGCACGGGCACCCGCCCCGCCCTGTTCCGGCATGATCTTCTGAAACCGGCGCGGCGCAAGGCGCGAATCCAGGTTGCCCGTAAACCGCCCGCAGGAATATTGCACCGCGGCAAAAAAGAGCTTGCATTTTGGGCTGTTTTTTTATTATGTCATACATACGTGATGTGTAAGATCAAGGGTGTTTCCATGAGCAAAACTGCCTGGCAGCAGACCGCCGGTCCGGCCACGACTGATAAAGCCGAACGGCACACCAGGATTATCGCGACATTGGGACCGCTGAACGGCCGCTATAAAAGCACCGAGGAAATGGTCGGGGCGTTTTACGATCAGGGCGCCGATTTTTTCCGGCTGAACTTCTCCCACGGTTCGCACGCCGATTATCAGGAACGGATTGAGGCGATTCGCGCGGTCGAGCGGCAGCGCGGTGTCCAGATCGGGATTATCGCCGACCTGCAGGGCCCGAAACTGCGCATCGGCGATTTTGCGGATGATAAAATCGCGCTGGAAAGAGGGCAGGAGATTCGCTTTGATCTCGATCCCGCGCCAGGCGACGGCACGCGCATAAATTTCCCCCACCCGGAGATCATCGCCGCACTGGAAGAAGGCGCGCAGATTTTTATGGATGACGGGCATGTCGGCTTGAAAGTGACCGAAAAAGGCGACGGGTTTTTCATCGCCACCGTCAGGTACGGGCAGGCATTATCAAACCGCAAGGGCGTCAACGTGCCGCATTTGACGATGCCGGTCGATCCGCTAACCCAAAAAGACCTTGAGGATCTTGATTTCGCCCTGGCGCAGCAGGTCGACTGGATCGCGCTCAGCTTCGTGCAAAGCGCCGCCGACGTGCAGGCCGCCAAGGCGATTATCGGCGACCGGGCCGGGCTGATCGCCAAGATCGAGAAACCGGCCGCCGCGCGGAAAAACTTTGATGAGATTCTGGCCGCAGCCGATGCGATCATGCTGGCCCGCGGCGATCTCAGCATCGAGATCCCGCTGGAGCAAGTGCCCTCGGTGCGCAAGATCATCACCTATAAATGCCGCCTCGCTGACAAGCCGTGCATTATCGCCACGCAAATGCTGGAAACGATGATTCATAAGCGCCGCCCGACCAGCGCCGAAGCCAGCGACGTGGCCCAGGCCGTCTGGGACGGCGCCAGCGCCGTGATGCTGTCGGCCGAATCGGCGGTTGGCGATTACCCGGAAGAGGCAATTCATATGATGGACCAGATCTGTACGGAGCAGGAACATGGCCCGACCCACAGCCTGGCCATGCGCGCCTTCCGTGAAGCGCCGGAGGATCTGGGCATCCGCCCGCATTTACACCCGGCGCCGCGCCGCGAACCGGCCGCCGCAGCAAGTCCCGTCACCCAGGTGTAATCATCCCGGACAGCGTCTTGTTTTAATTACGGTGCGAATCGGCCGGCCGCTGGCCCGCCGGCAAACAAGACGGCTTCTTCCTTATCCCGGTGAGCCCGCTGCAGCTTTTGCCCCAGCTCTCTTGTGCCGTCAACGAGCCGGCTTTCCCAGCGATCCGAAGACTTCTTTGTACGCGCCTTGTTAGACCAGTCGACAAGCTCTTCTTCCGAGAGATTAAGACGGATAGCAGCGTGATTAAACTGTGCAAAAGCTTTATCGAAACGACTTTTCGCAAGGAAACGGCCATTCGCTACATCCTCGAAACGCTGTTGAAGCTGGATTGTATAATAAGCCATTTCCAGACGATCAGCGATCTCATGAAGGTAGCTCCTGCCGTCTTCGCCCGGCATTTGATCGGCTTGCCCGCGGACTTGTTCCAGGGCTTTATGAAAGCGACGCCTGGGGAACATGATTTGCCGGTTTTCTTCCGTCCAGCAGTTGTAATCGACATAATCGGGGCCATAGCTCATCCACAAAGGAAACACGCTCATGACCGCGGCAAAAGCGCTGACGAGGGCGCCAGGAAGCGCTTCGCCGATGACAGGCTCCACACCCATAAGACCTGATGCGGCATAATAGAACGTGACGCACAGGCTTGCAGCCGGAAGCAACGCCAAAGGCAGGCGATATGTGAAATTTTTGAAATCATTGCCGTAAGCGCTGTCCAGCGCCGCACCCAGTCTTTCGATCTGCTTCCCGGTTTCCAGCCAGTTCGTACCGGCCAGTTCGGCAGGGATGGTCTCCATTGATTCAGCGTCCTTTAAAGCTTGCATAATCTTGTATAATGGTGTTGTTGATTTAAAATATGAAAACTGATTACAAAAAATAGAGAGTGAAGTCAAGCGCGCACAGACCAGTGCAGAAGAATGAAGCGGCGTGAAAATCTACATATTTATCGCTTATCATCTTGTGTGCGTTGCACAGTCTGGTAAATTTGCCTGAATAAATAAAGTGGGCTGGCATATCATCCGTTTAAAATAAGAGAAAAAGAGGGTTTTAAGAGCGAACATGAATTCCGCGTCACCAAAAAATATACAGCGTAGCCGTCAGACCAAGATTGTCGCCACGCTCGGCCCGGCCTCTGCCGATATTGACATGATCCGCAAGCTGTTCCGCGCCGGTGTCAACGTCTTCCGCCTGAATTTCTCGCACGGCACCCATGACGACCACAGGGCGCGGGTCGAAGCGATCCGCGCGATTGAAAAAGAATTCTCAATGCCGGTCGGTATTATTGCCGATCTGCAGGGGCCGAAGCTGCGGGTCGGCAAATTTAAAGACGATGCGATCGCGCTGAAAAAAGGCATGGCACTGCGCTTTGACCTTGATAAAACGCCGGGCGATGAAACCCGCGTCAACCTGCCGCACCCGGAAATTATCAGGGCGCTGAAAAAGGGCGACCGCATTTTGCTTGATGACGGCAAGGTGCGGATGGAGATTACCGGCAAAGGAAAAACGAAAGAGGGCAAGGACTATCTGGACGCCAAAGTGCTGGCCGGCACGAAGCTCTCGAACAATAAGGGCGTTAACGTGCCGGGCATCGTGCTGCCGATCGCCGCCCTGACCACCAAAGACCGCAAGGATCTGACCGCCGCGTTGTCGATAGGCGTTGACTGGATCGCGCAGAGTTTCGTACAGCGGCCGGAAGATGTCGCCGAGGCGCGCAAGCTGATCGGCGGCAAGGCCGGGCTGATGGCCAAGATCGAAAAGCCCGCCGCGCTCGATCATTTCGACGCGATCCTCGATCTGGTTGACGGGATCATGCTGGCCCGCGGCGATCTTGGTGTCGAGATCCCGCCCGAAGAAGTCCCGGCCGTCCAGAAACGAATCGTTCGCCAGGTCCGTCATGCCGGCAAGCCGATCATCGTCGCCACCCAGATGCTGGAATCGATGATCGAAAGCCCGGCCCCGACCCGGGCCGAAGCCTCGGACGTCGCCACCGCCGTGTATGACGGCACCGATGCGGTTATGCTCTCGGCCGAAACCGCGGCCGGCAAATACCCGCTGGAAGCCGTCGAGATTATGGACAGGATCTGCGCCAGCACCGAGCAGGACCCGGTCTATCGCCGCTTTATCACCGCCGATGAGCTTGAAGCCGCCGGCGATTCCTCTGACGCGCTGACCACCGCCGCCTATCATGTCGCGCGGGATATCCGCGCCGCCTGTATCGTTAATTACACCACGTCAGGGTCAACCGCGCTGCGCACGGCCCGCCAGCGCCCGGGCCGGCCGATATTGTGCCTGACCCAGAATAACGATGTCGCCCGCCGCCTGTGCCTGTCTTACGGTGTCCACGCGGTGCATGTCACCGATGTCAAGGATACCGGCGGCGCCGTCCGCCGCGCGGCCGGGCTGGCCCAGCAATACAAGCTGGCCAAAAAAGGCGACCGCTTCGTACTGACCGCCGGCGTCCCGTTCGGCACGCCCGGCAGCACCAATATATTGCGTGTTGCGTGGGTGGAATAAACCCTGGCCCATCCTGTTATGATGTTATAGTGATTCAAACACCTATTCGGCGCTGGCGAGAACCGTCGCCGCTGGCTTGGTATGCAGCCACCACGCATTGCGGTTGATCGTGAAGATCGGGCGGTAGCGCGACACATCTGCGGATGCCTTCACCCGCTCGCTCTGGTTATCGAGGATCAGCGCCTTGTCATCGGTATAGACGACCAGCACGGCGTGCGGAATGTCCTTTTCAAGATCATGGACGATGGCGATCCGCATCCGTTCCTCCGGCACACCAAGGGCGCGCAGTGAAACATATTTGGCAATCGCGAAATCCTCGCAGTCGCCGCCGCGCTCGAAAAACTCGACCGGCGTCGCCCAGTAATCGCTTTTGCCCCAGTTGCGGTTATCAAGAATATATTTCTGGTCGTTGATATAGCTGTTCACCCGCTTGGCCATTTTATCAAGCGGCAACCCTTCGTAAAAGCGCAACTCGCGCTGCCAGGCGCTGACGATCTTCTGGCCGTGCGGCTGGGTCATTGCCCGCTCGAACCGTTTGAACATGCCGGTCCATTTGGTAAAGGCCTTGAGATCGGTTGAGGCGCGCTCCTCGCTGCCGAACAGGGCCGGGTAACGATGGATCGGTGTAAAGGCGCTGTCAGCCGCCGATGCCAAAGTCATCATCGCCGGCACATCTTTAATCGAGCCGGCACGGGCGTTTTTTACACCGAAGCTGGCAAAGGTCAGGAACAGCCCCGTGCCCGCCACCAGGCACCGCATCGCCATTTGCTGGGCCAGCGTCCGGTACAGCGCACCGCGCGAAACCATTTTTTGTTCAATCAGGATTTTACCGAGATGCGCCCCATGTGCCTTTTGCTGCTCCAGCGCCCGGCGCAATTCGCTGGTGGTCAGGCGGCCGCTGATGACCAGAAGCTCGCCAAGACGGTTGCGCTCCAGAAGCACTTTGAATTTGGTCAGAATGCCGCCCTTATATTGCTCGCTCATATCCCGCTCATCCGCTCTGTCTCGGCTTTGTAAGCCCCGATTACTTTTTGTTTGTACCCTTTTATTAAAGCCGAGAAAGATTGACGAAACCTAAACAAACGGGCAAAAAAGCGGGTAATCGTTAAAAAAGCCGCCATAAAAGGGTTTTATTCCTAATGTCATGAGCGATAACAATTTGAAAACGCTTGAGAAGTTAATCGACACGATGGCCGGTCAGCAGATCATGGTCATCGGCGATATCATGCTCGATCGCTTTGTTTACGGCGCGATCGACCGCCTCTCGCCGGAAAGCGATTCGCCGGTGCTGGATATCCGGCACGAAGAGGCGCTGCCCGGCGGCGCCGGCAATGTTGCCGCCGCCCTGCACGGTCTGGGCGTCACGGTCACGCTCGCCGCCGTCATTGGCAATGATGAGGCCGGGCGGACGCTCAGCGCATTATTGGCCCGGTTAATGCCCGACGCGGCGAACGGGCTGCTGACCCTGCCGGACCGGCCAACCACCGAAAAGACCCGTTTCGTCAATGCTGACGGCCAGCTGATGCGCGCCGACCGGGAACAGCGGGCCCCGCTGCATGATGACGAACAGGCCCGGCTGCTGGCCAAAATTGAGGCAGCCCTGCCCGGCTGCGCGGCGGTGATTCTGTCTGATTATCATAAAGGCGTGCTGACCCCGGCCCTGATTCGCGCCGTCATCAATAAAGCCCGCGCCACGAACGTACCGGTGCTGGCCGACCCGAAACAGCCCGATGCCGCGTTATATGACGGCGCATTCCTGCTCACGCCGAACCGCGCCGAGCTGGCCGACCTGACCGGCAAGACCGCCCATACGGACGAGGATATTGCCGCAGCGGCAACGCAGCTTCTGGCCGCCCATGATTTCGCCTGTATCGTCGTGACCCGTTCCGAAGACGGGATCAGCGTCTTTGCCCGGGACAACCCGGAACCGGTCCATATCCGCCATGATACGCCGCCCGCCGTCACCGATGTCGCCGGAGCCGGCGATGTCGCCATTGCCACGCTGGCCGCCGCACTGGCCGCCGGGGCCGCCGTTGCCGAAGCCGCCGCACTGGCGAACCGGGCCTGCGCGCAGGCCGTGACACAGCCCGGCACCTGCCGGATTGATGCGGCAGCGCTGCGCGGCGCGCTGGCCGGACCAGTGCGGGTCAGCGTACCCGCGCCGGAACATGATGCTTATATATGCGGCTGGGACGACGCGGCGGCGCAGGTCAAAGCATGGCAGGCGCAGGGCCTGCGGATCGGTTTTACCAATGGCTGTTTCGATATCCTGCATTACGGTCATGTCACGTACCTGAACCGGGCGCGGACGCGCTGCGATAAGCTGGTGCTCGGCCTCAATCATGATGCTTCGATACGGCTGCTCAAAGGACCGGACCGCCCGGTCCATGACGAGCAGGCGCGGGCGGCGGTGATCGGCGCGCTGGGCGCGGTCGACATGGTGGTGCTGTTCGGCGCCGAAGCGGCAGGGGAAGACAACACCCCCTGCGCGCTGCTGGAACGCCTCAAGCCCGACCTGTTTTTCAAGGGCGGCGATTACACGCTCGACCAGCTGCCGGAAGCCAAGGTCATGGCCGCGCACGGCGGCACGGTTGATATCATGCCGCTTTACGACGGTCACAGCACCACCGCCAGCATCGCCAGAATGCGGCGCCAGACCGGCTAGAATCAGTATCCGGCGCCTGTAATTCACAATTCCTTTTCACAGAATTGCACAGAATCACCAGGCCCGCGCTTGACAAACGGCCACCCATAAGTGAGAATGATTATCAATATCATAGAAATCCTGGCCGCCCTCTACGGAGACTGTTTTTTCATGCTTGTTGACTTGTATTTGCTACGCAGCTATTTCGCCGAACAGTTTTCAGTCGTCTATGAACATGATCTGGTCACCCGCTATGGCCACGCCCCTGTGCGCGAAGCCATTGCCCGGGGCTGGCTTGATCACAGCCATATTCCCTGCGGGCGCGGCCGGCGGCGCTGCGTCTGCCGGTTAACGCAATCCGGCGTACAGCAGGCCCGGCACATTATTGGCGGGGGAGGCAGCATAAATATATCACCGAAAAATGAAAACAGGGCTGGCCCTGCGGGCGAAGACTTGGTAGCATTGGCAAAGGTTTAGCGTTTACGCCGCTTTGCACGGCGCGCCTTCAGTCTTTTCCGCTTCGTCAACATAATGGTGACACCATGGTCTCGCAGAATCAGTCTTCACGAAACAAATTTCACCTGACAGCCGTTTGCGCCTTATTGCTCGGCGCCCCGTTATTCCTGACCGCCTGTCATTCGCATTTCGGCCCTTACCCGATGCCGAGCGGCTATACCTATCATGAGCGCCAGCACAAAGCCCCGCCGGGGCCGGAACCGGTGCTGAAAAAGATCGAGCATATGGAGCCGGCACGCTCTGTCGATGGTCATCACCACAAGGATTGCCCGGAAACATGTCCTGAAATGTATAACGGCCACCACCATATGAGCAGCCATGGCGGCATGCATGCCACGCCGGCCGCGACTGTGACAATCGGTGAACCGCTGATGGCCAGCGGCCCGTGGGACAACGCCGCACAGGATCTTGTCCGCCGTCTGGTTAACGGATTCGGCACACCGGTTGAGCCTGTCTTTATCCGCCCGGCCGATATGGGATCAGCCAGCGAAATCGCCATGGAGCGCGCCCTGCGCGGTGCCATGACGCAAAGCGGCTTTACCCTCGCCCCGGCGCCCGGTATGGGGCCGTATACGCTGCATTATGCCGCTACACCGCTGCAGGTTGGCGATGGCAGCCGCATGATGGTCACGATCACCCTGGCCGGTGACAATGGTGCCGTCGCCGAAGAAAGCGGCATTTACGCCGTCGGCAGCCCGCGCGTGATGGCCCCGCCACCGGCCCCGCACGAACATGGCGGTCCGGCGATGGCCGAACCGTTGCTGCTGGCCCCATAAATCCGCGGATTCTCCATGGCCTGTTCCCGCGTCCGGCAATCACCTGCTTTACTGGGCGCGCTGGCCTGCCTCATCATCTTTCTATCCGGCTGCTCACCCCTGATCCAGACCGCGGCACCGCGTCAGACCGAATCACCGCTAACACGCGCCCATTACGCCGCCGCTGAAATCCTGATCCAGCAGGCGCGCAGCGCGCTGACTCCGGCGACACCGGTTACGATCGGCGTGATGACCGATTTTGATAATCCCAACGAAATCACTAATTTCGGCCGGCTGGCGACCGAGCAGATCGCGAGCCGCTTCGTCCAGCTTGGCTACAGCGTCACCGCCACCGGCCCGGCGGCACTGGGTATACCGCCCTCATCTGCCGCAGCAGTTCCCGGCCCGCAAGTGGCCGGACAAACCGCGGCCGCCGGCAGCGCCATGATTACCGGCCAGTATGCGGCCGCGCGCGATACGGTGCTGGTGAATTTGCGTCTGGTTGACAGCGTCACCGATATGGTCATCGCCGCCCATGATTACGAAATCCGGCGCACGGCGAATGTCCGCGAATTGCTGAAAACCCGGACCGACAAAGACTCTTTCTTTTCCTTTTAACCGGGCGCGCGGTCCGGCCGGGATTTAAAAATGCGGCGCAGGCTGTCCGGCTTTGTACTCTGCCTCGACTCGCGCATGCCATGCCGCGGCATCCGTATAGGTTGTTAAAGCGCGGGACGATGAGGATAAGGCCCAGCCGGGCAGCTCAAAGCCAATGGCCGGATCGGACTCGGTTCTTGTTTTTAAATGGTTACACAGCGGCTCATCCGCGCGCGCACTGCCGGCAGCGACGGCGTTGTTGAACGCCCTGATCGCATAAATCGTATGCTCCAGGCTCCAGTCATCAAAACGGTAATTATAGGTGACGGTATCAATCTCGCCCGTCTCCGCGTCAGGATAAGCACTGCCGAAACGCAAATCGATCTCTGTCGTACCTGTATAATACAGGCCGTCATGGCAGGCCCGCGCCAGATCACTGTCTTCCGGCCGGTCCGCGTAGCGGTCATTACGCAGCGCGATCCCCGCATCCCGGTAAAAACGAAGCGTATCGATATGCGCGTCTCCAAACAACGCGCGCAGGCTGGATGGCGCAAAGAGTTTGCAGTTCTCAACCCGGCTTTCGACGTCATCAAAAGCACCGGGATTGAGAGTTTCGCAATCTTCAAGCGCCCTGTCGGTTAACGCGGCAATGATCTCCTCTCTCTCAATCGCCGCGGCAGAGCTATCGGCCACACTGTCAGCCGCGGCAGACGGTCCCGCAGTCTCGTCGTTTTCGCCGGAGAGGCCAAAGAGAGCAGAGCCTCCTCCCACAATTAAAGCTGCGCCAACAAGACAAGCCGGTAATAAATATCCTGAACGAAAAGCCATCGTCTGCTCCTGATTATGTTTAAACAGGCATTGGCACAGCTATCGGCACACTGTAAATAAGAAATGAGCCTAAAGGCAGTTTACCGCCGCCACCGCCTGCGTCATCCGGCGATGCAATGAGGCCGGGATCTCATCAGGCGCAATACCGGCAGAATGGTTGTTAAAGCGTGCTTTAGCATCGATCAGGCGGCCGGGATTATCCTTGTGGCGATTGAAAACCGTAACAATCCCCAGAGCAACAAGAACCTTGTTATCGGCCGGAACATCGGAAATATCTTCCAGAGCATCAAAGTTGAAATCGCCTTCCGGCAGTGGCAGGCCGTGCTCTACGCGGATATGATCGGCGCGCATTTCCACCCGCTGGCGCATCGTAGCCCCGATCGAAGCGGCGATCTCGACCGCGGCCTGTAAATAGGATTCACCGATCCAGCGTATTTTGTCCGACGCGGCCGCGTCGGGCAGGTCCCACAACAATGCCGCCGCATCGTCGGTCATATCAAAATATGTCTGCCAGCGCGGATCCAGCGCAACCATCTCTTCGGCCAGCGCCCGGGCTTGTGCGATCATCGGCACCTCACGAGGCTTTGTATCAGTGTTTGGCTTTGCATCATTCATCATATCTCTCCCTTTGCCGGTTCTGCCGGCACCCTTGCAGGTTTTTACAACAAAATCCGGATTTCCAGGGCCTAGCGCGCCATCAGCACATGGTAAAAATGAAGGCTGCCGCCGCAATCCACACAGCCCTGCATCGCCGGTGTCACGGTAAAGCTTGCTTCATCGACCGTGTCGATGCCGGCCCCGGTGGTGAACTGGTTGGCGCTGGTAAAACGAAACGCCGCCCCGGCATTGATACATTCGCCGGTCGTATCTTCCGGCGGGCCGGGCGCGGCCAGATCAAGCCCGTTCATGTCATTGACCCGTTCACAAAAATCATCGCTGGTAATATCGGGTAGCACAGCCACCAGTTCCGGCGCATCGGTGCCGACATCCGGCAGGTGCGTATGGCCGTAAAACTCCCACTGCGCCGCACTGCTGATATCGCCGGGCGGCAGCCGGTAGGTCACGCCGCCCCCGATTTCATTGAACAGCTGCGTTGCCGAGCTTAAGGTGATATCCGTGCCGTAGCCGGCGGTGACCAGCGGGTGGTCGAAGCGGATCGATGATTCGCTGTGCCCCTCGCGCATGATAAAGGCGATGCCGCGCTCCAGCTCGCTGGCATATTGCCGCACCTCGGACACGCGGATAATCGTGGTTTCACGGTCGATATTCGCCCCTTCGCCGCCGGAGCGGATCGCCGCCGTCACCAGCCCGATCAGCGCCACCGCCAGCAGAACGAAAAAAATCACATTACCTGATTCGGCGCCTGATTCGGCGGGGCGGGTTTTAAAGCGTGTCTGATCAGCCATGAAATGAAAGAGCCCGACCTAATGCGCCTGCGGTGAAATCGTCAGGCACTCTTTGAGGATCGCGCAGGCCCGCTCGGCCTGCTGCTTGCTATAACCGCTGAGCCGGCCGCGGAACAGCCAGCCCGTGCCGGTTTTCAGCGGCACGATCACCGGCTTCGCGCCGGCAAGTTCCCGCGGCAGGGCGCGCTGCGCGGTCCGAATCACATTATCGGTTTTCACGCGGCTGCTGAAGGCCCCGACCTGGATCGACCAGTTATCATAATATGACGGTGTCTTGACCACGGCCGGCCGGGCCGCTACAGCCTGTCTGACAGGGGGCGGCGATTGTTCGAACCCCTTCACCGCGGCAATCGCCATCAGGCCGGTCTCCAGCCGCCGTGTCTCGGCCGGGTCGTAATCGCCCTCGCCGATCAGGGCGCTGAAAGCCTGGCTTTGCAGGATCGGGTTCAGATCGGCCCAACGGCCGAATTCCTCGATTCCGGCAGCGGGGCTGAGCGAAGCCAGCCGGGTCAGGCCGGCAGGCTTGCGCGGCGGTATCGGCGCGGCGCGGGCGATCATCATGCGGCCGAGTTTTGAAAAACCCTCATCGAGGATTTTTTGCATGTGGGCGTTACGGGTCTTGGCGGTGCGGCCGCCGAAAACCACACCGATAATCCGGCGGTCATTGCGCTTGGCCGAAGCGACCAGGTTAAAGCCCGATGCGCGGATATAGCCGGTTTTAAAGCCATCCATGCCGCTATAGCTTTCCATCAGCCGGTTGTGGTTGCGGTAGGTCTTGCCGCGATAGCTAAAACGCTTGGTCGAAAAATAATGGTAATATTGCGGGTAGGTATTCAGCACATATTGCGCCAGCCGCGCCATATCCCGCGCCGTGCTGACCTGCTTCGGATGATGCAGGCCGGAGGCGTTGCGGAAACGCGTACGGCTCATGCCGATCTGGTGCGCCCTGACCGTCATATAACGGGCAAAATTACTTTCGGTGCCGCCGATCTTTTCAGCCAACGCCACAGCCACATCATTGGCCGATTTGGTGATCAGCGCATAAATCGCATCCTCGACCCGGATCGAAGACCCGACCGGCAGACCCAGCTTGCTCGGAATCATATCCGCGGCATGCCGGGAGATCACCACCCGGTCACGCAGACTCAGCTCGCCGTTTTCAATGGCCTCAAACGCCAGCACCAGCGTCATGATCTTGGTCAGCGAAGCGGGGTGCAGGCTTTTATCAGCATTACGCTGGCGCAGAATCATGCCGGTATCGGCATCCATGACGATCGAGGCATATTTCGTATTGCCGCGCGCCTCGGCCGCACCGGGCCAGCCCGGTACAAAAAACAGAGCCAGCAAAGCCAGCATCAGGCGCAGGCCGCCGGACCGGCAAAAACGGGCCGGGCGCGATTCTGCGGGTAAACATGCCGATATCAGGGCCATTAAAGCGCACTCGAAAGATTAATCAGGTACCAAGACGAAAGCGGCCGCGTACAGCGCGACTCTTTTATTCTCTTTTTATAATACAAATTTTCACCATATCTGTCTATCGGCCATCAGGCCAAAAGCGCCTTTGGCTTGTGATTATTTTATTTTGCAACGCACAAAACCCTTGACCCGCCCGGCTATGCGGCCTATAGTTTATTGTGCATCGCAATAAAAACAGGCATGCGGCTGTATCGTAAACCAGCCGGCCTTTAACCGCTCTATTGCAGTGCAAGAAAAGCTGTGCCAGACTGACGGCTTTAGTTTGAAGCTTTACCGACAGTCAATAATATACAGCAAGTCAGAAAGAGGATCAGATGGCCGAACCAACCAAACCGAGCAATGATGCCAAAGCGGCAAGCAACAGCAATGATAAAGTCGCCCCGGCAACAACAAAGGCGGCGGCGCCGGAAACCGTGGTAGATGCTGGTAAAACAACAGAAGCCCGACCGGCAGCCGGCACGAAAAAAGCGCCTGTAAAAAAAGCAACGGCGAAAACAGTGACAACGAAAAAAACCACGGCCAAGAAAAAAACCACGGCCAAAAAGCCGACAACGAAAAAGGCTGCGGCCAAAAAGCCGGCAGCCAGGACAGCTGCCCGGAAAGCCGCGCCGAAAACTACAGGCCGGAAAAAAACCGTCCGCAAGGCCACGGTGAAAAAAACCACGGCCAGGACGGCAACGCGGAAGACCGCAAGCCGTAAGGCGGCAACCCGGAAAGCCGCCGGCGCAAACAAGAGTCAGGGAACAGCAAAAGTTGTACGCCTGGCCGCCAATTCTTCAACCAACACAATGGAGACGATGATGACACAAGGAAAAACCAGTTTCGACAAATTCACCAAGGATGCGGCCAAGATCAACCAGGAGCAGGTCGACGCCTTCGTCAAGTCCGGCAATATTTTCATGAAGGGTTTTGAAGACATCACCAAGGCTTATATGGGACTGGCCCAGAGCGCGGCGGAAAAGAACAGCCAGGCGGTCAAGGCTGTTCTCGGCTGCAAAACCATCAACGAGTTTACTGAAACCCAGAACAAATGGGCGCAGCAGAACCTTGATGATTTCATGAACGGCCTGACCACGCTGACCGAGCTGAGCGTCAAGGTCACAGCCGATGCGTTTGAACCGCTGAACGACCAGGTCAACAAAAGCATCAAAAAAGCGGCCGGATCACTGGCCGCCTGAACCGGCTTAACCGGGTCTTAAAAACCCCTGCGCTAGAATACTTGTTGGGGCGCCTCTAACGATCGCCCCAACATGACAACCGCCCCGGCCCTTTCGTGCAGGAAAGGCCGGGGTTTTTCATGCCGGGCCACAGCTGATGTTTTACGCTTAATTTTAATCAAGGACGCAGAGTTCACCGTCAAAAGAGCAGCCCGGCATCGAACAGACATGTTCGGCAAATGATTTATCTCCGGGGATCTCGATGAAGACCCCGGTCGGGACAACCGCCGACAAGGCGCAGTCATCCGGCAGCATCAGGTCGAGCAGCTCATAGACCAGGATCGGGTCTTCTTCATAGAAGACACCGTCATCAAGCGCCGGGTCGTTTTCTTCATACAACGTGTAGAGCAGGTGCTCATCACCATGAATGCCGTCCTGTCCCTGACCGCGGTAAACCTCGATGATGCCCGGCGCAATCGCCTCGGCCGGCAGGCATTCAAATTCCGGCGGAATAACGCGCGGATCATTCGCGAAATACCAGGGGAAGTCATAAAACCCGTCACGCGTACCCTCTTCCATGAATTGCTGGCAGCGCGCCTCCAGCCAGACAGTCTGCATCGCCAGGCAGTTATAAACGCCGTAAGGCGGCGCTTCGCCGCCGATATCTTCCATCCGGCCACCAAGAAATGTATGGAAAAAATTGGCGTTAAGATATTCAATCAGCGGCATTGTCACCACTTCAAACAGGGCAAAATCCAGCGTTTCGGGACTGATGGCGCTGATCGGCCCCCAATATTCGATTTCCTCGGAAAAACGCCGCGCCTCGTTCGCCGCCAGATAGCCGATATGCTGATCGAAACAGCTATATTCCAGCACGCTGTCCGGTTTGAAAATCAGGTTCTGGTTCTGTGAAATACGCCGCTGGCCGAGAATCCACGACCGCGCCTCCAGCGCATCCATGAATTCCGGATCACAGCCGGGCCGGATATCGGCGGCCCCGGCCCGCACGGGCATTAACCCTGCATACAGGATGCACAGCATACCGGCTAAAAAAAACAGTCCGAAAAGATGGTGCCTTGTCCTCATAATTCCACGCGCCCCGCCGTCAATACCTTATTTTAACACTAAAAACCGTCCTCTGAGAAATTCTAAAAACGGCTCTTTTCACACCGCCGACCGCCCGGTATGAAAAAAGCGGTGCGAGAATGCTGGATTTTTACGCTTTCCATGCCACAATTATATAGAGAAGACTCTTTTACGAAAGGGCGGCTGTGGATTACAATGAGAGCGGGAAAAGCGGATAAAGCGGGTGCCGATGATATATCGCCATAAGCACATTGCCGTCAGGGCCGGCGATCATGAGGATAACCCTTATGATCCTGATAATCCTGACAATCCGGGCGGCGCGCCGGATGAAGACCGCCAGACGGGCGTCCTGCTCAAGCCGCGGCCGAAAACCAAGAAACCGTCAATGTACAAGGTGCTGCTGCTGAATGACGACTACACGCCGATGGAGTTCGTCGTTCATGTTTTGGAAAGGTTTTTCAATAAAAATAGGCAGGAAGCGACCGATATCATGCTGCATGTCCACCGCCGCGGCGTCGGGATCTGCGGCATCTTCACCTACGAAATCGCCGAAAGCAAGGTCCAGCAGGTCATGGATTTCGCCCGCGCCAACGAACAGCCGCTGCAATGCACGATGGAAAAGGAATAAAGTTAGGGAAAATGTCGATCATGAAATCTTATAATCTTGCTGCCTTGGTTCTTGTTCTTTCAGTTGTGGTCATTACCGGTTCCGCAAAAGCCAGCCTCATAGAGCCTGACTACAGACCCGAACAGCCAGCAATCACAACACCCTGGTATGAAAAGTACGGGCTTGAGAATTTTAAGGCGAATATGGAATTTATTGCCAGCATGAGGCCCCATCATGCCGGGGGACTTACGATGTCACAGGAGTATCTGCAAGACGAAGAAAAAAGCAGCATAAGGCTGCAAAGGCTTGCGAAAGGCATCATTGATAACCAGACCTTCGAGATCATGATGCTTGATGAAGTCGAGAAACGAATCACAGCCATTGACTTTGATAAAAACCCGGCACCCGCGCTCAGGCAGGTGGCGACGCAAGGTCTTGCGCAAAAACAGCGTTTCGTCCGTACGGCTATTCCATCTCTGTTTGATGATAGTTCAGCGAGCGTAACGGCAGAGGATGTACGTTTTGCAAAGGCCATGATCATTCACCACGAAGGGGCGCTCGTCATGTGCGATGCCTATTTGGGTGATCCGTTTGCGACAAACGGTTACCTTGAACGGATGTGTCTCGACATATTGCGCGACCAAACGCAGGAGATCGAATTAATGCATGACATTATCGGCCAGTATGACGGTGATCCGGACCTGATTATCATTGAACCGCATATGGTACACGGTATGGACGGTATGATGCACCATATGATGAGCGGACATCACTAAGGTAATGAATTTATCGATGAAGGGCGAATATTATGCTGTCACGTAATCTTGAACAAACGCTCCATAAAGCGCTCAGCGTCGCTAATGAAAAAAGCCACGAATATGCGACGCTGGAACATCTGCTGTTCGCCCTGACCGAGGATCAGGACGCGATGGCGGTGCTGCGTTCCTGCGGCATCTCGCTGCCCGATCTGCGCGACCAGCTTGAGCAGTATATTGACAGCGAACTGACCTACCTGATCGACAAGGATATCGAGGAATCGAAGCCGACCACGGCTTTCCAGCGGGTGCTGCAGCGCGCGGCGATCCACGTCCAGTCAAGCGGGCGCGAGGAAGTGACCGGGGCCAACGTACTGGTCGCGCTGTTTTCCGAACGCGAAAGCCATGCCGTCTTTTTCCTGCAGGAACAGGACATGACCCGTTTTGACGCCGTCAACTATATCTCGCACGGCATCGCCAAAGTGCCGGGCCACAGCGACCCCAAATCGCCGCAGGGCGCTGATGAGGGCGGCGAAGACAAGACCGTGCGCACCGGCCGCGACGCACTTGATGCTTACTGCGTCAACCTGAACGACAAGGCGCGCGAAGGCAGGATCGACCCGTTGATCGGCCGTGGCCACGAGGTTGATCGCACGATCCAGATACTGTGCCGCCGGGCCAAGAACAACCCGCTTTATGTCGGCGATCCCGGCGTCGGCAAAACCGCGATTGCCGAAGGGCTGGCCAAGAAAATCGTCGAGCAGGACGTACCCGAAGTGCTGCTGGACGCCATCATCTTTTCGCTCGATATGGGCAGCCTGCTGGCCGGCACGCGCTATCGCGGCGATTTCGAGGAACGGCTGAAAGCGGTGATTGCCGAGCTGGAGAAAACCGACGGCGCGGTGCTGTTTATCGATGAAATCCACACCGTGATCGGCGCCGGCGCGACCTCCGGCGGCGCGATGGACGCCTCGAACCTGCTCAAACCCTCGCTGTCCAGCGGCGCGCTGCGCTGCATCGGTTCGACCACATACAAGGAATACCGCAACCATTTTGAAAAGGACCGCGCACTGGTGCGACGCTTCCAGAAAATCGATATCAAGGAGCCAAGCGTCGAAGACACGGTCAAAATCCTGCAGGGGCTCAAGCCTTATTATGAAGAGCATCACGGCATTGAATATACCGATGAGGCCCTGAAAACCGCGGTTGAGCTGTCGGATAAATATATCGGCGACCGTAAGCTGCCGGATAAGGCGATTGATATTATCGACGAGGTCGGCGCGGGCCAGATGCTGGTTCCGGCCGATCAACGCAAAAAAATCATCGATGTCACCGATATCGAGGATGTTGTCGCCGCCATCGCCCGCATTCCGGCCAAGACCGTCACCCAGGATGACAAGGCGGCGCTGCAGAGCCTTGAGCGCGACCTGAAGACGATGGTGTTCGACCAGGACGAGGCGATCACCGTGTTGGCCGATTCAATCAAACTGTCGCGCGCCGGGCTGCGCGAACCGGAAAAACCGATCGGCTGTTACCTGTTTTCCGGCCCGACCGGGGTCGGCAAGACCGAAGTGGCGCGCCAGCTCGCCAAGACCTTGGGTATCGAGCTCAAGCGCTTTGATATGTCCGAATATATGGAACGGCACGCGGTGGCGCGGCTGATCGGCACGCCGCCGGGCTATGTCGGCTTCGAACAGGGCGGCCTGCTGACCGATGCCATCGACCAGCACCCGCACTGCGTGCTGCTGCTCGACGAGATCGAGAAGGCGCATCCGGACATCTTCAATATCC
>CAYUKA010000034.1:0-23545 GCA_964445195.1 uncultured Micavibrio sp.
CACAGCTGTATGGGCTATGCCGAAACTGACGGCGACCCGAACGAGTGGGTGGCCGTACCGCAGGGCCTTTGTGAGAAGCTGGTTGGCGGCTCCCTGACCGCCGGTGAAGGCGGCGCCAAGGCCAAGAGCGGCTGTGAAGGCAAAAATGGCTGTGAAGGCCACGAAGACAAAGCTGAAGACAAGGAAGGCTAAGCCTCCTATGACGACGATATCCTACATGGATAACAGCGCATACCCGCTTCCGGCCCGCCCGTTCAGGGCGGCCGGGATCGGGCTGCGCACCCCGCATTACGAGGATTTGCGCGAACAAAGGCCGGATATCGGCTGGATCGAGGTCCATCCGGAGAATTATTTCGGTGGCGGCACGCATCGCCGCTATCTTGGCAAGGCGCGGGAGCTTTACCCGTTGAGCCTGCATGGCGTCGGCCTGTCGCTGGGGTCCGACCAGCCGGTCGATGACGGCCATATCAAGAAATTCAAAGAGCTGATCGATATTTTCGAGCCGTTCCAGGTCTCCGACCATGTGTCGTGGAGCGCGAGCGGCAACGCGCATCTGAACGATCTGCTGCCCTTGCCTTATACGCAGGAAACGCTGAACAGGCTGTGCAACAATATCGATCATGTCCAGACGGCGTTCGGCCGGGAAATACTGGTTGAAAACCCGTCGACCTACCTGTCATTCACCATTGATGAAATGACCGAATATGAATTCATGAACGAGATTGCGCGCCACACCGGCTGCCATGTCCTGCTCGATGTCAATAATATCTATGTCCAGGCCGTCAATCACGGTTTTGATCCTTATGAATATATCGACAAGATTAACCCGACGCCGGTGCGCGAAATCCATCTCGCCGGTCATACGGAACGGGAATTCGAGGACGGCACGATCCTGGTCGACACCCATAACCGCCCGGTGCGCGATGAGGTCTGGGCGCTTTACGACCACACGATTGCCCGGATCGGCGCGATACCTACACTGATCGAATGGGACGGCGATATCCCGCCGCTGCAGGAAATCGTCACCCACGCCGATAAGGCGCAGGCGGTGATCGACAGGCATAGCCACACCAACCAGGACGGGCTGGCCGATGCGGCTGAGTGAAATCCAGCACCGCTTCAAGGATACGATGCTCGACCCTGCCCATATCGACGGCGCCGAAGGGGCGGCTTTCCGGGCGCTGTTCGCACAAAATACCGGCATCTGCCTTGAAAACCGCCTCAAAGTCTATCGCAATAACGTGATCAAAAGCCTGACCGGCGCGGCGATGGCCGCCCTGCCGATGACCCAAAAGCTGGTCGGCGAAGAGTTCCTTGAGCGCGCCGTGCGTGCCTATATTATCGGCAACCTGCCGACCGAGGGGAACCTGAACCTTTACGGGCTGAGCTTTCCCGCTTTTATCAGGGATTATGAACCGGCACAGGCCCTGCCCTACCTGCATGACTTCACGCGGCTGGAATGGGCGTGGGAAGCGGCCTATTACGCCGATGATGATACGCCGCTCGCGCCCGAAGCGCTGGCGACGCTCGATCAGGAGACACTGCCCGATCTCACTTTACAGCTGCGCAGCTCCTGCGCGCTGATCGAGTCAGAGTGGCCGCTTGATGCGATCGTCGATTTCTGCCGGTCTGATGATAGTGACGAAGACATGCAGGCCCTGCCGGAACGCGGCGTCACAATGATGGTCTTCCGCCCGGCCTTAAAAGTCGAAATGCGGCGCCTGCACGAGGCTGAATACGCTTTCCTGCAAGCCCTGCGCAACGGCCAGACAATTTACGAATCCGCCGTAACCGCCGAAGCGATTGATCCGAATATAGATTTAACGGAGATACTACAGAAACATTTAAGCCTTGGCACATTCGCGGGCTTTGCTATCAGGAGCAACGATAATGAAGACATTACTGGTTAAAGCCAACGATCTGATCGAACCGCTACGCGGCATTGCCGACAAAATCGGCGCACCCTTGCTGGATTTATCCTTCCGTCTTTATCTCGGCTGGGCCTTCTTCCAGTCGGGCCTGGGGCGGGCGGAGGATTATTTCAGCGGCAACTGGGATACGCAGATATTCCTTTTCGATCTCGAACACCCGGTTCCCGGCCTTGACGCCGCACTCGCCGCGCCGATCACGACACTGGCGGAACTTATTCTGCCGGTTCTGGTCATGGCCGGCCTGTTCACGCGTTTCGGCGCCGCCGGGCTGTTCGTCATGGCGCTGGTCATCCAGCTCACCTACATTGAGAACTCCCAGCACTTGCTATGGATGGCGCTGGCCGCTTCACTGTTTATTAAAGGGCCGGGCCGGCTGTCCGCCGATCATTTCCTGGTCAAATGGCTGCGGCAGGGATCGCTGCGCTAAAATCAACGCCTGGCGCCTGCTATCGCATGCCGCAAAGCGGCAAATGCTTGAGCCTGCCTCCTGTTTGCGTCACATAATGCAGTAACAGCCCGTTACAGAATGAATGAAGACGCATATGACAGGATAGGCAGGACAGGATTATGAAACCGTTTTTCAAAACCGGAGACTCTCAGGACCTTCTGAATGTATTAAATTTCGCGCAGGCAATCATCGAGTTCGCGCCCGACGGCACGATTCTGACCGCCAACCAGAACTTCCTTGACGCGATGGGATATACACTCGACGAAATCAAGGGCAAACATCACAGTCTTTTTGTCGATAAAGACTATGCCAAAAGCCCGGACTATAAAGCTTTCTGGGAACGCCTCGCCAACGGCGAGCATTTCACCGATGAGTTCCGCCGGTTCGGCAAGGGCGGCAAGGAAATCTGGATACAGGCCAGCTACAACCCCGTACCCGACAAAAGCGGTCATGTCTGCAAGGTCGTCAAGTTCGCGACCGACATCACCGATGCAAGGCGTGAACGCACATACTACCAGGGACAGATCGAGGCGATCGGCAAAGCGCAGGCGGTCATCGAATTCGAGCCGGACGGCACGATCATCACCGCGAATCAGAACTTCCTTGATGCCGTCGGCTATACGCTTGATGAGATCAAAGGACAGCACCACCGCATTTTCGTTGATCCGGCCGAAGCGCAAAGCAAGGAGTACCAGGAGCTTTGGGACGGGCTGCGCCATGGCGAGCACCGCACCGGCGAGTTTCGCCGTTTCGGCAGGGACGGCCAGGAAATCTGGATCCAGGCGACCTATAACCCGATTCTTGATATGAACGGCCGGGTGTTCAAGTTCGTGAAATTCGCCACCGATATTACCGGAACCAAGCGCCGTAATGCCGACTTTGAAGGCCAGATCGAGGCCATCAGCAAGGCGCAGGCCGTCATCGAGTTTGAGACCGACGGCACAATTGTCACCGCCAATCCGAATTTCCTGCAGGCCGTGGGTTACACGCTTGACGAGATCAAAGGCAAACATCACAGTATTTTTGTCGACCCGGCCTACGCAAGTGGCGAGGACTACAAGCATTTCTGGGAACGGCTGCGCGCCGGCGAACACTTCACCGCCGAATTCCAGCGTTTCGGCAAAGGCGGCCGGGAAATCTGGATACAGGCGACTTATAACCCGATTTTTGATATGAGCGGCGATGTCTTCAAAGTGGTCAAATTCGCCACGGATATCAGCCGGCAGGTCGGGGCGCGCCAGGAAGCCGAGCGCAAAAGCAACGAAGCGTCTGAAAATATCCAGACCGTTACCAGCGCCACCGCCGAAATGCTGACATCGATCAATGAAATCAACAGCAACATGGCCAAATCGCAAAGCGCGATCCGCGATATCATCCAGAAGAACCAGAACGCCTCGAACCTGACATCACAGCTACAGGATAACACCAAGGCGATGGAGGGCATTGTCGAGCTGATCCGCGGCATTTCCGAACAGGTCAACCTGCTGGCCCTGAACGCCACAATCGAAGCGGCACGGGCCGGGGAAGCCGGCAAGGGATTCGCCGTCGTCGCCGGCGAAGTCAAGTCGCTGGCCAATGAAACCGCCAAGGCCACCGATCAGATTTCACAGGAAATCGAGTCAATTCAGCGCGTTGTCGACGATGTGGTTAATGGCGGCAAGGTAATCGTCGATTCAACAACATCCGTCGGCGAGTATATTGAAACCATCGTCGCGGCGATGGAAGAACAGACCGCCGTGACGAATGAAATTTCCGAAAATATGCAGAAAATCAACCAGGGCTTTTCCGATCTCGATAACTGCATCCAGCGCATTTCAGCCACGGGATAAAGCGCACCAGCCTTTACGATTTCCCCATCTCAGCGGCGCCTTTCCCCGGCGCCGTTTTTTTACCACCGCCTGACCAGGTCGAGATACAGGCGCGGACCGCTGGCACCGCTGGCAGGCAGGATTTTATGCTCGGCAACGTCCATCCGCTCGCGGGCGCGCAGGACAAGGCGCGTACCGCCATCAGCCAGACTCTCCGTACCAAAGCTCTGCAGCACCGCATTATACGGCAACTCTTCGCCCGGCGGCGCATCCCAGGTAACGCCCGGCATATCGATCAGCACAACCATGCCGTCTTCACCAGCCGTGACCCGGTAACCGGTCACAGCGCTTAAATCCATGACGATTCGGGTTTTCTCCGGATGTTCGCCGATCCTGACACTGGTGGCCATCGCCGGCGTGATGTCAGTCATGTCTTGTTGTTCGTCTTCAGAAGAAGGAGCAACGCCCCCGCCGGAATCGTCCGACTCAAAGGAGGAGCGACCCCCTTCAAGCGTACTATCCCGAACAGGGGCGTTGTCCACTTCAGAAGTTTCCCCGGAAACGAGGGAGCTACCCTCATCCTGGGGAGAGACAGGAGCCGGCTGTGACGTCCCGGACACAGCGGAGGCGTGGTCGAGTTGGGCTATTCCACCACTTTCTCCGTCGGCTTCTCCCGCTGCATTCTCTTCTGCAGCCGGCTCCAGTAGGTAGAGATCCACACCAAAGGCGTAGAGCTCTTCAGAAGAGACCGTGACGGTCTCGGCTGGGACGTTAACTTTGTAAGTCGGGTCGGCCCGGACGATATACGTACCGGGCATCACAAATTCGAACGCGTAATAACCGTCAAAGGCGGTTTCGCTTTCCATGAAAATCTCGCCGGTTTCGGCATCGACGAGCTGCAGGCGCATACCTGAAACCGGACGGCCGCTCGGCTCGCGCCATACGCTGCCGTCAATGGCACCGGTTTCAACGATCGGGAATTCAAAGCCGGGCATACTGCCGCGCCGCCCTATTGTGCTGTAGCCTTTGCTTGCCGTGCGATAATAAGGATCTTCCAGAGACGGCTCGCTGACTGACAGATCTACGCGATGATCAGGCCTTACGGCAGCAAAGACGAAGCCATCTTCGTTACTGGCAGCCGCAGACCGGCCAGCATCGACCGTTAATCGCGCGCCCTCCAGCGGTTCATCACCTTCAGAGAATACGCCGTCGCCATCATGATCAAGGAAGATGCGGCCAAGCACCCCTGCGTCACGCGCACGATTGCGGCTGGCGAGCTTATATTCGCGGTCATCATAATAAGGCGTCAAGGATGTGCTGGCACGCAAGGTAAACTGCCATCCCCGCTCCTGCTGGTAATTCGCCGTCAGGGTCGAGAGAATGTCTTCAAAGTCATAGCCAAGCTGGACACTGCCGCCGGATGTCGAAGTCTGGAAATTATGAGAGAGGCTGAGCGCCCCCTGAAATGAATCGCGGGGGTTATAACGCAGTTCTGCGGTACCGTTATTCAGCAGCATTTCCGGGTGAAGCTGATAATTGAACGAACCGCGCGTCTGCCAGGAACCGCTGCTCCAGTTCAGGTTAAAGCCGGCGGTCGATGCTTCGTGAATCTCATTGAGAAACCGTGTATTTGTTGAATGCCCGAAGCGCAGCCCGCCACCAGTAAAAGATTGCGAGGTATTCACCGTTGTCGTCGCAGTCCCGTCAGTAAATTCGACATGGTCACCAGTGACGCGCAGGGCGATAGGTGGTAATAACGGCAAATCGACCTTGGTGTTGGCCTGGATTTCCCCTTCCAGACGGCGCAGGTTCTGGCCAAAACCGGCATCCTGGCTTTCAAAATCATTAAAGACCGCACCGCGTAAGTTCAGGCGCACACCCAGAAGCTGCGTTAAAAACCGCATATCATAGGCGCTGCCGCCGTTAATCTGACGGTATAGCTCGGCCTCCCCAATGCCGATCGGCGTACTGACCGTTACACCGCCCGTATAATATTTGAATAAATCGCGATCCTGGTTGCCCGGTGTCTCGGTATAGCTGCCAAACAATGTCAGCCATTTATTCAAACCATAGGAGGCTTCCAGATTCCGCGTCAGCTCTGGGGCATCAGCCGCAACATCATCTTCAAGCGGGATAAAAGGCCGGCTACCCTGTACTACACCGGCACGATAACGAAAATCTTGCGGTGGCAGCAACGCCCCATTCACGCGGTACTCTTCGACCGTTTCCCGGATTTGTCCCTGCGGCCCGAACTGAATGACCCGGATGCGGTTATTACCAAAATTCAGGACCACATCTTCAAAACGGTATTCGCCGTCATCATCAATGACGCCGATTTCGATCAATTGGTTGTTATTGTATAGTTCCAGCTCCCAGCCGGGCGGGCCTGTTCCTTCGACAGTAATACGGTCAAATTCACGCGTGCGTGTTGTCGGGGCATTCGACACCACCACACCGCGGCCACTGACACTATTTGAAATCAAATCCCGCTGGCCGATTGAAATATCGCCGAATTCAACACGCTTTAAGGTCGGCAGGAACAGCGTTTCGCCTTCGGCCGCCTGCCGCGAGAACCGCGCCCGCAGATTGTCAGGCCGACGAAAATTACCGTCACTATAAAGATAATTCGCCGAGTAATCCGCAACCATCTTGCCGATTTGCTGGATGCCGGCGAAATTCACACGGCCGGTCAGCTCTTTTTCGCGATTATCATAGGTAAAGGACGACTGGATATCCAGCGCCGGCTTTCCAAACCAGCTGTAAGCATTCTCGCGAAACGGCCGTGTAATCCGGGCTTGTTTCTCCGCTTGCTCCTGCCGCGCCTCAAATATAGTCTGACGTTCCTCGCGTTCCTTACGGCGCACGAAAGAGAGCTCCTCCTCCGCCTCAACAAAAATGGTAATACTGGGAAGGTTGACCTCCATCTCTACAGGCCAGATTTCATTCAGGATATCCATGCGCACATAGATATCGCCTTCCATGACGAGATCTCTTGGAAGCACAGCATCAGCAGGCAGAGAGAAGCTTTCCCCGCGCACGATGTACTGACCGCGCTCGCCATCAATCGTGAAGGTATTCTCTTCACGGCTGGCAAAGCCGTCAATGTACGCGCGATCAACCTCGGCCTCGACCAGAAACTCGAAACCTTCGGCCAGCTCAATGACAGGCAGGTAATAGCCGCCTTTGAACTGATACGCGATTATGGCGTCCGATATCGTCCAGCGTGGCAACATCAGGACACTGAATATCCACTCCTCGGGGTCACGCTCATCGGCCCCGCGAGCAGCTGGCGCAAGACTGATTGCGATGGTCGCACAAAGGACCAACGCGAACAGAGTCCGCCTTAGTATAACCGTCAAATATGATACGCCCATGAACCTGAGCAGAGAAGTGATTCGTAGAATAGCCCATTAATATTTTACCAAAAGAATCGGTAAAGGCGAATAGAAAAAACTAAGATTCGATGAGGATTACCCTAAAAATCCACAGATTCGTATTGAGATTGCTCTGCCGGCACAGCGAACACACCTGCCGCAAGAGCGCAGACATCAAGCACATACAGAGCTATTTGGATTACAGAGACGCTTCGCCGGAAGCCAGAAGCTGGCCGCCATACTGGCTGTCATTACCATCGGCGATATACTCAACCCGCACACGGGAGCATGCAGACGCCTGCTCCGGCGGGAAGGTAAAGGCCTGCGTCATAAACCGTTTATCAACCTCAGGATAAACGGCAATACCCCGCACCTGCCGGGCAATATAATCGCCGCCGCCGCCAATGCATGTCAGCACGAGATCACCATATAAACTGCGGTTACCACCACGATGCAACGTGAACGACATCTGCGCCCCGTTCTCGGTACGCGACAGGCTGGCATCCGATATACGCGCCGAAGCCTCCAGCTGACCGTGGCGCACAAAAATCGGCATGGTCAACGCCGGCTGCATCGTCAAACGGAACGATTGCCCACTCGGCCTTTGCACATCTTCGGGACTGAAAGCCTCGGCCTCGGTTTCGGTGATAATCCACAGATGAGCGCGGTATTCACCGGCCTCAAGATCGCGCGGCCGCCGCAACAAAATCCGGATCTGCTGCGAGCCGCCCGGCGGGATGGTCACACGTCTGGGCGCATAACGGATCATATCCTCCGCCCACTTGATTTCGGCCGCCGCCGCCTCATCGCCCTCAATATTCACCAGCGAGCGGCTTTCATCCATACGATAGCGCCGCCAGCCCAGGCGATAGGTTTTGGCATCGGCCGAGTTATTCATCAATGTAATGATATCGGAACGGTGCGGCCCCTCGAATATGATCCGCTTCATACTGACCCGCAGCGCCTGCGCATCCTTGATCCAGATCAGCCCGGCCGTCGAAAAGAAAAGGGCGGCCAAAGCCACCAGCGCCATAACAGAGTATAGCCGGTTTAGTCGTTTATCTGCAGAGGAGCGCACCATGGTTTCAGCGGATCGTTAAATTTCAGATATTACTTAATTTCAGACAAGAGAACCTACGCATAAGATTCTTTAAATAGTGCAATAGTTTGATAAAAGTTGCAAGCGCTGTGACCGTCCGTATCCTGCCTGCTACTGATAGCTGGCAAAAATCCGGGTCGCACCGACATAGGTACCGCTGATCTGGCCGGTGCGGGTATTGATTGTCGCCCCGACAGGCACAGTAAAGGAATAAGACGCATCCGTCGGTGTGAAGGTCATTTTCACACCGCCCTTGGCCGTCACGATATTGAAATTGGTGATCGTGACCGTATCTTCACCGTTCGTCAGCTTGACCAGCGTGTCTTCAATACTGATCGCCACCGGGAAATCGGCGCCGCGTACCATCAGGCGCCCGGCCTCAGGGTCGCCGCCCGCCAGGGAAAGACTGCTGTTATTGTCGATAAATAACCGGTTCAGTTCCGGGTCGATCGTCGCATTACCGGCACGATCAACCGTCATAGCCAGCGTGCCGAAATTCAGTGTTGTGTTGACGGTCAGTTCAATCGCCCGCACCAGCCGCGCCATGATCGGCAGGGTCGCGGTTGCCGCAACCGCCTGCATCGCATGGTAAGCCGCCAGACCGGTCAGCGCCATGGCCGTGGCCGCCCCCAGGCGCACCATGACTTTCTTACCGCCCGTGCCCGGCAAGGCGGTCTTTTTATCGTCTATTCCCTCTTTTTTCTTTTCGCGCTGCGGCATGTATCCTCCGCGCCGTCAGTGTCACTGTGTCATCATTGCATTATACGAAACAGGCAGCGGAGGGCTGTTACAGCCTCTCCACCTGCCCGGCAAAGCGATAAATTCATCATAAACGAAATCCGGCTACTGGTAGTTCGCCGTTACCGTTACCGTGCCGCTGTAACTGCCCGGCGCCGAACCAGCCGGAACATCAAGCGTCCCGCCGAAGGCGTAAACCTCGGTCGCACCGGCCTGCGTCAGACCGGTCTGCGTACCGGCCCCCCCCGCGAGGGTAAAGGCCGTCACGGTCAGTGTATTCGTGCCATTGTTAATCTGCGCGGTATTGCCGACCGTAATATTATAAGCCTGACCCGCCGCCGCACTGATTTTAAACTCACCCTCTCTTTCAAGACCGGCACCGCCGACCAGAGTGACACCACCGGTATTCGAGCGGGCCCCTGTGTGATCCACAGTTACTGTACCGGATGACGCAGAATCAACGGTGATTGTACCGAAATGCAGTCTGCCTGCCAGAGTGCCGGCCACCTTTTCGACCGCAATCGGGGCGAGAATTTCGGCTTTGACGTCAATATTTTCAGAAGCCGCCCGCGCCTGGTTCTCCTGGGCCACCACGCCCAGCGCCGCAACGGTCGCCGCTCCTAACAGGATCTTTCTGGTATTGCTTTGCATCGCTTTGCTCCTTGCTTCCTTGCTTTTCGTTTGCCTTATTATTTTATCCGGCGACGATGGCCGTTTATATAGTCAAAACCATGATCGCCAACGGTTATGCCGCTGCTCTGTTTTGTGCATGCACATTCTGTCCATTACCCAAAACGCGGCTTTTACGCACCTTAATTTATCACACATACAGGCGCATGATAAGATGCAAAATAGAAACAGCCTTTACGGAAAAAACTATCTCTACCCTTATATTCTAAGACGGATGCCCCTAACAAATTGTTAAAATGCCATATAACCATGAGGCTATAAAGCCCGTGCCTGCTTCTTTTGGCCGCCACCCGCAGATCCGTCGCTGCCGGCATGTCTCCGCGCCTCTTCATAAAACGGATAAGCCCGCAGGTTGCGCAACTGGGTTTCGATAACCAGGCGGATGTTTTCGGCAATCAATTCATAATCAGGCGACAAAGGATGCTGATCAAGATAGCCGCCTAGCTCTTCGTAAAAGCGCAAATTTGCCTCGACGATTTTTGCTTCGGCAATTTTGACCTGGGCCAGCATTTCATCATTGGGGATAGACAGGCCGAGACGGCTCATCGCCGCCCCCAGCACACGCCGCAGCGCCCGCGGCGCCCGCGCCTGCGGAATCAGTAAATGGCTGAGCGTAATGGTTTTTTTGCCCGCGTCCGGCGTCATCGCCGGCAGAAAAAAAACAAGGTCGCGCAACTGATCCGGCAACTTGGTAAAGCGCGGCCGCGCCGCCGCCGCCCTGATAACAATCTTGCAATAGCCGGGCAGGCTGACCGTCAATGGCACGGAACGCATATAGCCGGCATACTGTTCGACATAATTATAATGTAGCAGCGTATCCAGCGCATCATAGGTGCCATAACAGACAAAACACTCATCCGATCCGTCAACCGGACAGGAATTCACAACCGCGATCCCGTCTTCATCCGGCAAAGCCGGATGGCGCGGCGCTTCCGGCTCGGCGATATCATCATAGTCCGAGCGCACCAGGAAACCGCCCGCTGCCGGATGGTGATTAAGAAAATCAATCATCGGCATCAGGACCTGCGTCCGGGCAAAGGGCGGCTCTTTAACAGCCTGCGCCCTGTCATCGTCTTCACCCCCCTCGTCACCCGTACGGCCGTCATCAAGCACTTCCTTATACCCGAGGACGCGGGTCTTGATAAAAACGTTCAGCGCAAAATCATCCGTCTCGGTCTCCGGCAAATTCTGTATAAACGCCATCTCGCTTTTATTGCGACCGTCCGCAAGCCGCTCAAACAGGTCCGGCTCATTATAATATAAT
Source organism: uncultured Micavibrio sp. (assembly GCA_964445195.1). Taxonomy (GTDB): domain Bacteria; phylum Pseudomonadota; class Alphaproteobacteria; order Micavibrionales; family Micavibrionaceae; genus UM-FILTER-47-13. Next base: position 11,353 of record CAYUKA010000034.1, read on the forward strand.
GCCATCGTCGACCCGTTCCGGCTCGCTGCCACTTTACCGGTACGATTATAAACTGCGATCATCGTATTCATTAATGAGACCTGCAGATCGCTGATATCGGCATCATGAGATTCAATGACGATCGCATCGTCCTTCAGTCCGAGCTTAAATTTGCCATGCGGCAGAAGGCAGATCTTCGGCAACATCATAATGCGCTCGCCCCCGGGCACGCTGTCCGGCACCCTGACCTTAAGATCGCCATTCTGGCATTCAAAGACCAGGTCATCATGAATAAAGCCGCCGTTATCCACGACCTGCTGCCGCATAGTTTGCAGCAGGCTTTCAACTTCAGGATCATCACAGATAAACGTTGTCATGTTCCCAGAATAAAGCCCGCGCCCTGCGGCAGCAACAGCTTTACACGGCTTTAGACCGGTTCATCCACCGCTTGCGGTATAAACGCCGCCGGATCAGTGCCCATCGTGAATTCAGACTGCAGCACGGCCAGCTGCGCCGGCGTAATCCGGCCGGACCCGACCATGTGTTGGGTACCATCAGCGCTCTGGCTCGGGTGCGCCTGAATCGCTTCGCCGGTAATTTCGAGATACCGTGTGCGAAAAGCAATATCGTCGCTTGTATTCCAGATAATGTATGTCGTTGTCATGTTTTGATCTCCTATGGCGTGTAATCCCGTCCGTGCCGGGCTTCAAGATGGGCAATGATGGCAGCGGCCTTGGTATCATCGAGATATTCGTTGCCCATTGAGACGTGATAAAGGCGGGACATATCGCTTGTCCTGCCCCACTCATCAACGTGAAGACGCAGCTTCGCTTCAGCGTCCTGCGTGCTGGCGGCCATCACGAAAGCGCTGCTCTGAGACGTTGCGCTTTGCCGCCACCAGCGCAGCATACCATTACCATCATACGAGACGATCACAAGCTGGTCATCGCCGAAATCAGACCCGCCGTAAGCAGGGCTGGTGTTACTGGTTTCCACACCACCACCACCCTGATTAATGACATAGCGTTCTGAACTGGTTGTCCCTAAATGTAGGCCGTCATCCGGGTTGAAGTTATCAATGGCCGTGCCCACTAAAGGCCCGTTGCGCCACGTTAAATCGACATTACGCCAAATGACGCAAATCCAGAACGCCTGCGATCCTTTATGCAGGCTGTTAATGAAAGCCGTATTATCCCCGGCCAGCGTAAAGTTATCGCCACTATCAACGGACCAATAAGCGCCCGAATCGCCTGCCGTACCGGTAAAGGTCGGATCATCTGTTGAGGCCGTGTCGTTCGCGCCGAGCGTAAAATCATAATCCGCCTGAGCAGAACCATCCGCAGGACTGGCGACCAGATTCGCCCATGTCTGGCCACTACCGCTATAGCTGTCTGAAACAGTCGCATCAAGCTCACAGACCGCAGACGTGACAACGCCATCAAGATATGAACCACCGCCCGCCGCGATATTCTGGATATCATTACTATCGGCACTGTCACCGCCAAAGCCGTTGGTTGCCGTCACAAGACAGTCAATATCGGTTCCCTCGTCCGCACTGACGAGCGTATAGGTGCTGCTATTCGCGCCGGCAATATTTACAGCATCTCTGCGCCACTGGTAAGTATAGGTGATCGGCGCCGTGCCGGTCCATGTCCCGTTGGTAACACTCAGTGTTGCACCAACTTCGCCCGTGCCGCTGGCAACCGGCGCGGCAGTATTGACCGGCACAGTTCCGGCGTTGATATCGTTACTGTCGGCATCGGCGTTGCCTTCGCTGTTGCTTGCCGTTACAACACAGTCGATCGCCTCGCCATCATCAGCAGTAACAAGCGTATAAGCGTTATTCGTCGCCCCGGCAATATCAACACCGCTGCGGCGCCACTGATAGCTATAGACTGGCACCGGAAAACCGGTCCAGTTACCGTCAGACGTCGCCAGACTCTGTCCAACGAGCGGCCCGCCCGTCACAACCGGTGCCACTGTATTCACAGGCGCTGACGGTGTTGGCGGCGTCGGCGCTCCCCCGTTTGATGCCGGGCTCAGGCCACGACCGAGATTCTGAAGCATGTCCTCTGTCTCCTTTTGTTCTTTCTTTGTTCTACAAAAGAGAATAAAGGATTATTTTCCTATATCAAGATTTTGATGCATCAATGCAGACGGGTTTTTCGTGGCTGGACAGGATCGCTTGTTTACTCACAGGGATCGGGATTCTATGATAAACAAAGGATAAAAATGGATACGTGCTGGCAGGTTTACAAAAACACGCCACATCATTCTCACCCTGTAAAAGAGGAGCTCCGCCATTGGCCGGTAAACATCATGAACAGGAAGTCACGCTTGAAGACGCTTACCGGCTTGCTGTCAATCATATGAATGTCGGTAACTTCCGGGTCGCCGAACTGACCCTGCGTGATATTCTCGCCGCGGTACCCGATCATTATGATTCTATGTATCTTCTGGCCATGGCGCTTTACCGCACCGGTAATATTAAAGAAGCGCTCAATTTTTTAGGGCAAGTGACCGATCAAGGTGAACCGAACGTACAATGGCTGTCCGATTACGGGGTCTTGCTGAACGAGGACGGCCGTCAACAAGAAGCCATTACAGCCTTTGACCGCGCGCTGGCCATTGAACCGAAGAACGCCATGGTGCTGTGGAATAAATGCTATGCGCACTGGTTGATGGATGACTACGAAATGGCTGAGGCGGCCGGTAAAAAAGCCGTCAACGTCGCCCCGGACAGTGCCGAAGCGTGGCTGAATTATGGTGCGGCTCTCGCCCGTCTTGAAAAACACGAACAAGCCATCGAAGCCTGGGAAAAAGCGCTGGCGCTGCGCCCGGACTTTGCCTTTGCGTGGAACAACCTTGGCAATGCGCTGCGTGATCTCGGCCGGCTTGAAGAGGCGGAAGAAAAATGCCTGAAGGCGCTTGACCTGGAACCGAATTACCCGGAGGCACTCAGCAATCTCGGCAATGTTTACCATGATCGCGGTGACTACGAGAATGCCGAAAAATATTACCGCCTGGCCATCGCGAACCGGCCCGATTATGCCGAAGCGCACAATAATTTGTGCGTGGCCCTGATGACTCACAGCCGTTATGAAGAAGCTGTGATGCATGGCCGTTATGCCGTCTCCTTCCGGCCAAACTATGGCGAAGCATATATGAACTTATGTGATGCGCTGCGTAATCTCGGACATGTCGATGAAGCACGCAAAGCTATTGAACAGGCCGTCATTCTGCAACCGGAGTCCGCCGAAGTTCATATGGAACTGGCCGATGTTTTGTTAATGCAGGACCGCTATGGCGATGCCGAAGTGGCGCTGAACAGGGCCGAAGAGCTCAAGCCGGAATCACCGCGGGTTTATATCAAGCTTTCAAGTGTTCTGGAACGGGCCAATAAGATCGACGAGGCACTCAAGGCCGTCGACAAAGCCGTGCAGATGAATCCGGAGGCCCCCCAGGCTCACCTGCGTAAAGGCCGGATTTACCTGCTTGATAACCGTCTGGATGAAACGGAGAAAAACTATAAAAAAGCGCTGGAACTCTCGCCAAACGCACCGGGCGTCTTGCTGGCACTCGCAGATATGTACCTGACAATTGGCGAACTCAAAAAGGCCGAAAAATACGTTGAAAAAGCGCGGCCGCTGGCAACGAACATGCCGCAATTTTATGACACGCTGACCCATCTTAAGACCTTCACCAAAGATGATGATGATTTTAAAGCCATGCGCGCGCTGGAAAAGAATGTCGAAGCCCGCGGGCTGGAACAGGCAACCAGCCTCCACTTCGCACTTTTCTCGGCTTATGAGGATATAGGCGACTACAAAAAGGCCTTTGAACATCTTAAAAAAGCCAACGACTACAAACGCCGGCTGGTGCCTTACCAGCCTGCAGTCCAGCGCCACGCTTTTGCCAGAATAAAAGAAACCTACACGCCTGCAACAATCGAGGCATTACAAGGCAAAGGCTATAATTCCAAAGCGCCTGTCTTTATTGTCGGCATGCCGCGTTCCGGTACAACTCTGACCGAGCAGATTATCTCCGCCCACCCTGACGTCTATGGTGCCGGCGAATTATCAGTCTTATCGCGGATCGAACGGGAAAGTGGCGGCGTCAACGCAGAGAACTGCCGCGCTCTTGGCGAAAAATATGTGAAGGCTGTCAAGAAACTGGATAAAAGCCGGACGGCCAAACGCATTACAGATAAAATGCCGGGCAACTTCACCCATATCGCCCTGATACGCTCTATTCTGCCGCAGGCGAAAATCATCCATTGCCGCCGTAACCCGATCGATAATTGCCTGTCCTGTTACAAGCAGAATTTCGCCCGCGGGCAATACTGGTCTTACCAGCTTGATGAACTCGCCGAACAACATAACCTGTATCGTGACCTGATGGCTTACTGGCGCGAACTCCTGCCAGACCAGTTTCTTGAAATCGATTACGAGGAAACAGTTGCGAATTTCGAGGAGCAGGCGCGCACATTAATAGACTTCGTCGGCCTGCCCTGGGATAAAGCCTGCCTTAAACCGCATAAAAACAAACGCGCTGTTCTGACCGCCAGCAAAACCCAGGTCATCAAGCCTGTATACCAAAGCTCGGTCAAAGGCTGGAAACGCTACGAAAAGCAGCTTAAACCGTTAATCGACGGGCTGGGGCCGGATGCCGTGCCCGCCGGCAAAACAGCCGCGAAAAAGAAACGGTAACATCCCGCGCAGGCCGCCACCCTGCACAGGCACAACGGCTATATCCGATGAATCCGCAATGCTGGTGAACGGCAATCTCATTATTTAGCGATTTTGATTATCACCATAAGCGCAGCTTTTATTCGATCACATATTAGCTTTTTTCTAAGTGCGGGCTGTTACAATAATATGAGAGACGCCTGCGATACCGTGCCGATCAGAGCAAATTTTTGCTCTCAGCGCCGGTACGATGCTGGTGTATGGTGTCAGGGAATGATAGGATAAAAAAATCTCCCGGAAAGGGCCGTTCAGAGAGTCAATCGTGGTAAAGCATTATAAACACAATAAAAATATACCGCTTATCGGCCTGTCGGCATTGCTGCTCGGCGGTATTCCGGCTGGTCCGGCACAGGCACAAGCCACCTTCAACTGTTTCCAGAGCCTGTTGTTTGGCAACTACACGACCTGCGGCGCCACCCATGCGGCAACGATTTCGCCGACCGGCACACAAAGCACGGCCGGATGTCTGAGTGCCGGCGGCGCCCCCGTTGCGGCCGCCCAGTGCTTTTTTAGCCAGACAGGATTCCCGACCTCTACCTTTGTTTTCAGCGTGACCGCGGCAAGCTATAAAATCACCAATACGGCCACAGCCGCAGCCAAAATGACTGTCGATAATTTCCAGTGCCGCTTTCAGGGCCCTACGGCATCTTCGACCAAAGCCTGTAATTTCAGCGCGCCCACACTCTTTCTCACAATCGGAATTGGCGCGGATTTAACAGTGGCCAATGGCCAGACTGCCGGATCCTATTCCGGCACGTTCACAGTCAACACCAACATCCCCTAGGCTCTGCCTTCATTGATTTCGTAAAGTTCTGTTCTGATAAAGCCATGAAGATACAAGAAAAACAAGCGCAGCGAAGTGTTCATTCACTTTCAAGCTTGTTTGACGCTGTAGATTTATGGTTTTATCGGACTCTGAAACAGGCGCGGCGCATTTTTGTGCCTGTGCGCTCAAAGCCCTTGCAATTAGCTTCGGCTAGTTCCTGCGGTCTTTTCACGCACATTCATCAAAAATGCGACACGCGCAGCATTTACAAAATCAATGAAGGCAGAGCCTAGTTACAGGACATAAAGGCCTTGAGTACTATCATCAGATCAGCATGGCCTTTGTTTTTCGGCATCGCGATGGTGATGATGGGCACCGGCCTGCAGGGCACCCTGCTCGGCATCCGCGCGACAATTGAAGGCTTTAGCACGCCGCTCACAGGCCTCATCATGTCGTTTTACTATGGCGGTTTCCTCGCCGGCTCCATTCTGGCGCCAAAGCTGGTGCAGAGTGTCGGGCATATCCGGGTTTTTACGGCCCTGGCATCGCTGGCATCAACGACGGCCCTGCTGCACGGCCTGTTTGTCGATCCCGTTGTCTGGGTTCTGGCACGGGTGATCGCGGGCTTTTGTATTGCCGGGCTATACATTGTTGTTGAAAGCTGGCTCAACGACCTGTCCACCAATGAAAACCGAGGCAAAATCCTCGGCGTTTACCTGTTGACCTTCTACGGCGCCATGGTGGTCGGGCAATATATGCTCTTTCTCGCCGCGCCGGAGGGAATTGAACTGTTTATTCTGATCTCAATCCTGATCTCGCTGGCCTTGCTGCCAATCTCTCTCAGCAAACGCCCGGCCCCGGATTTCGAAGCCCCCAAACCGACAGGCATCCGCGAGGTTTACGCAGCCTCCCCGCTCGGCGTAGTGGGGGTGATCTTAAGCGGCATAGGCGGCGGCGTTATTTTCGGCATGGCCCCGGTCTATGCGATGCAAACCGGCATGGAGATCAACGAGATCGCTCATTTCATGGCGGTATTCGTACTTGGTGGCATGTGCGCGCAATTACCGATCGGCCTGTTATCGGACCGCATATCACGCCGTATGATGATTGTCATCATCGCCGCCGCCACATGCGTGACAGCCGTTATTTGCTTTCTGGCCGCCGATCATACCGGTTGGCTGTATATCGCTTTTTTCCTTATGGGCGGTGCCGCGCTCAGCATTTATGGCCTGTGCGTCGCTTACACGAATGACCATCTGGAGCGCGAGCAATTCGTCGGCGCCAGCGCGACACTGATCCTGGTTAACGGCGGCAGTGCTTTTTCCGGCCCGTTTATCGCTTCGTTGTTCATGGGGTTGTTCGGCCCGGCTTCGTTCTTCCTGTTGGTCGGACTGGTCTATAGCGGCATCGTTCTGTTTGCCTTCCACCGCAGCCGGATGCGCCCGGCCGTGCCGGTCAGCGACCAGAGCCACTTCGTTTCGATGCCGATCCGCGGTACAACCATTTCGGCCCAGATCGCCGAAGAAACCGCGCCTGCCGCCGCAACCGAAAGCGCCACTGTCGCTGCGGCGCCGCCAACAGACGCACGGAAACCGGACAAACCGGCCGGCACCCCTTGAGCTATACTGTACCCTAAAAAACCTTGGAAGTACCCCCTCCATATCGGAACGCTTCGGACTCAAAATCCTGTGGAAGAATTACTGAGTAACGGTTTCAGGAACTTATCGGATTTTGTCGGAAGAGGAATTGGTTGCGGGGGCCCGCAACCACCTTGCCCTACTGTTCGATGCTCCTGCCCTGCAGACTACGCCGCCAGCAGGTGCCCGTTGGTTTCAAGAGCGGCTTCATCTGTGAGGCCGGTAGCCCCTTCGAGGGTCGCCACAGTGACAAAGTTATCCGCGCCGCCGTCTGTATCGACCTTGAGAGTGCTGTCCGTGCCATTATCGGTGATCTCGACAAAGTCGGTGATCGCATCGGTCAGCGGATCGTAGCCGGTCAACAGGTCGACGATATCGAGCACGTCGTTATCGGCGGTCGTGAAGTCCTTGATCACGTCGACATTGTTGAAGGCGCTAGCACTCATGAAGACGAAGCTATCGGCCCCGGCGTCGCCCCACAGCGTATCAAGGCCATCGCCGCCATAGAGCACGTCATCGCCGGCATCGCCGTCCACGGTGTCGTTGCCGGCACCGCCATGCAGGAAGTCGGCCCCGTCCTCACCGTTGATCGTATCATCGCCGGTGCCGCCATGGACATGGTCGTCACCGCCTCCGGCATCAACATCATCGTTGCCTGACAACGCGATCATCACATGGCCGCTGGCATTACCGACAAAGAGATCATCGCCCGTATTACCGTAGAGCCAGGAATTGTAGCTTGGCAAATCTGCCTCGAAACCGTCGTCAAAGCGGATAGTTTCAATTTCATTGACCGATGAGCTACGGAAGGACACGAGCCGGACTTCATCGGTTGATGCGTTGATGACAACTTTGGTGTCATTACTACTGTGGTTCGATACGGTAATGTCATTGATTGTCGAACCGCCGGTGATCCATAGCACGTCAGTTCCGGACGCCTCGGTCACAATATCCAGGCCTTCGGCGAAAAGATACGTATCGTTCCCGGCCTCACCGTACAGGTAGTCGTTACCAGCCCCACCGTCGAGAACATCGTCACCGGTTCCCGCGTAGATGTAGTCATTGCCGCCGTTCGCATCGAGTACGTCGGCCAGGTGACCGCCATAGATCGTGTTCGCTGAATCGTTGGCGTTGACCGTGTAGCCATTGGTGAAGTCGAGCGTGGTGTCGGCGTCGAAGATGATCTGCTCGATCCCAACCACGGAGCCGCCGACGCCGCTGTCGTAGATCCCCGCAACCCGGATGCTGTCGGTGGTATCGGCCGTCCGCTCGATCCGCAGCACGCCCTGGTTCTCGGTCCACCACCGGATGTCGCTCTGCGTGATCCCGCCGGCGAGCCATATTTTATCGGTGCCTTCGTTCAGGTACTCGGTGATGTCGTCGGGACCGCTCGCACTGCCGAACCCAACCTCGAACCGGTACGTGTCATCGCCGGCACCACCATAGAGGTAATCCCGGCCGGCCCCGCCGATCAGCGTGTCTGCACCGCCCTGGCCATAGATGTAATCATCGCCGCCATTAGCATCGAGTACGTCAGCCAGGTGACCGCCATAGATCGTATGGCCGGCATCACTGTCGTTGACCGTGTAACCATTGGTGAAGTCGATCGCGGTGTCGGCGTCGAAGATGATCTGCTCGATCCCAACCACCGAACCACCAACGCCGGCGTCGTAGATGCCGTTCACCTTGATGCTGTCGGTGGTATCAGCTGTCCGCTCGATCCGCAGGATACCCTGGTTCTCGGTCCACCACCGGATGCCACTTTGGTCAATCCCGCCGGCGAGCCATATTTTATCGGTGCCTTCGTTCAGGTACTCGGTGATGTCGTCGGGACCGCTCGCACTGCCGAACCCAACCTCGAACCGGTACGTGTCATCGCCGGCACCACCATAGAGGTAATCCCGGCCGGCCCCGCCGATCAGCGTGTCTGCACCGCCCTGGCCGTAGATGTAATCATCGCCGCCGTTCGCATCGAGCACGTCGGCCAGGTGACCGCCATAGATCGTGTTCGCGGCATCGTTGGCGTTGACCGTGTAGCCGTTGGTGAAGTCGAGCGCGGCACCAGCATCGAAGATGATCTGCTCGATCCCGACCACAGAGCTGCCGATACTGCCGTCGTAAATGCCGTTCACCCGGATGCTGTCGTTCGTATCGGCCGTCCGCTCGATCCGCAGGATACCCTGGTTCTCAGTCCACCACCGGATGTCGCTCTGCGTGATACCACCGGCTAAGAGAATACGGTCCGTGCCTTCGTTCAGGTACTCGGTGATATCGTCCGCACCGCTTACGCTGCCGAACCCGGCCTCAAAGCGGTAGGTGTCGTCCCCGGTTCCGCCATAGAGGTAATCGCGGCCGGTCCCGCCGATCAGCGTGTCTGCACCGCCCTGGCCGTAGATGTAGTCGTCGCCGCCATTCGCATCGAGAACGTCAGCCAGGTGACCGCCATAGATCGTGTTCGCGGCATCGTTGGCGTTGACCGTGTAGCCGTTGGTGAAATCAATCGCCGCCCCGCTATCAAAGGTGATCTGCTCAATTCCAACGATATGACCGCCGATACCGCCGTCATAAATGCCGTTCACGCGGATGCTGTCATTGGTATCGGCCGTCCGCTCAACCCGCAGGATGCCCTGGTTCTCGGTCCACCACCGGATGTCGCTTTGCGTGATACCGCCGGTCAGCAGAATGCGGTCAGTGCCTTCATTCAGGTACTCGGTGATATCGTCCGCCCCGCTTACGCTGCCGAACCCGGCTTCGAACCGGTAGGTGTCGTCCCCGGCACCACCATAGAGATAATCACGGCCGGTCCCGCCATCGAGGATGTCATTGCCGGCGTACCGTGTGCCATACCGTAAAAAGATTTGGAATATGCGCTTTTTCTTAGCATCTTCTAGGACGCTAAATCCTGTTTATAACTTATTTTTCAATGAATTATAGATGTTTTAGGATATTATTGGATTGTGAATTGGTTGCGGGGGTAGTAACCGAGAAAAACGGCTAACCCTTGAAAACAAAAGATTTTTTTCTATTTTTAGCGTTCCGCTGTACCCTATCTTGTACCCTCAAAAACAACCTATTTGAATCGGGAATTGAACCCACGTCCAACACATTCTATAGACGTATAACCAGTTCTCAATAATTCTATCTTTTTGCATCCATGGTGCAAGGGTTATTTCGAAAGCATCACTTCACAATGTTCATGGCCGCAATAATTTCGTCATATATTGGCGAGGCTGTTTTGGAGTCATTATTCAGCTCGTCTTTAAGCTTCGTTGCAACCTCTACAATTTTTTCAGACATGTTATTTAATTCGTTTCGTACAAACTCTGGCTTAAAGCCAATAACTTCCGCAAGCACGTCAAAGTGCCGGGCAGCTATATCACGAAATTTATATTTACCAGCAATTTTCATAGCCATTTTAGCCTTAAAGGCATTGTGATAAACTATCGTGTTCATAATATCGTAAAAAGGAGCAAGAGATTCTGCTTCGCCATCATACAGCAAGGAAAAGTTTTTACCGTGCGCATCCCCGTTCCCAACTAAAAAATTAAAAATCACGCCACGCAGAAATATGAGTCTATTGATACCAGCCATATTGCCTCGTTCAATTCTCTCATCCAGCAACTCAAAGCATCTTTTCAATGTAGGGCCGCCCTCATCTTCATATTTATTCTCCGGCGGTATATTAAGAGCCTGACAAAAATCCTCCTGATGAAGCCGTACAATCTTTCCATCAGCATTTTTGCGCCGATCATAACGCTCAATAAGGTAATATGGATCACCCTCTAACCAGCGCACATGAACCTCTGGTGCAGGCAGCTTCAACGCTTTCGCCAACTTCAGACAAAAGAACTCATTAAAAACAGAATGATCTAAATCTTTAATGGCAGGCTTAATTATGTGCGTCGATGGCGTATTCCCCATAGGAATAGCAATCTTGTCATCCACCAAAGCGATAATCAGTTTGTCTTGTGCGCCTGCACCAGAAATCCGAATATCGTCTTCACCAACCATCATCGGGCGTTTATCAATTGCCGACAAAACTTTGTGTGCTTCCATATCTTCTAAAACACGATAACGATATTCTTCCTGTGTATCGGGGGATTTCCCGTCTTCATAAACAGAAACCGCACCAGCACATTCCCCACCAATTTCTTTCAGCAGAGCGAACGTATTTTTTTCTGAAATGCCTAGATAACGAGCCAATCGCCGCCTAACCAATTCATCAGGCAGTAAGCCGGAAAAGAACGCCGCAGTCTCTCGATGTTCAAAGGCTTCCTCTTGCAACGGAAATGAAGCTGAAAGTTTTATGGCATCGTCTTTTTTTAAATAATCCGTATCGTATTTAAAACTTAGCTCTGCTTGGCGTGACGATAAACGACCAATCAAGTCGGCATTTAAAAATACATTGAGATATTTAGTATCCGGCTCATCTGCCATAGCTTAATTACTTCCACTTACTGAGGGCATACAAAGCAATACCTAACGCAGCCAGCACCAAGAGCACTTTACCAAGCTGCGCGGTATCCTTGCCGTTTTCCAATTCACTAATAAAACGACGACCCGTGCCCGTCATTCCCGCAAGTTGATCCTGTGTAAGCCCTTGCGCTTTTCGGGCATCACGAATGATATGACCTAAATCATCTGCATCAGGTATTCTGTGATCCATGATTGCCTCCAACGTTAATAATGTTACCGATAGGTATCATTATAGGTGTTTTCAATTAAAAAATCAAGAATTGATACCGATAGGTAACAAATTTTGTATTTTTGAACTTTTTACCTCAAAAAGATACCGTTCGGGAACATCATTCTTCTAGCATACGATTACAGTTACCATTCCGCAAATTTATGCGCTAAATCGTATAATTTGAATTTATCGGACTTAGCGCATAAATTTCGATTATTCTACGAACTCAAATCTTAGCTCTGGGAATCGCTCTTCCATTTTGGTTTTAAATTTCTCTGAGCCACTCCGCCCCCAATTACGCGCGACATAATAACCCACGTCTTGTGACCTTGCCCCCTAAAGTCGGTCCATATTGAGAGTGAGGAATTGGTTTATA
>CAYUKA010000035.1:0-22393 GCA_964445195.1 uncultured Micavibrio sp.
AATCACATTCCTATTCCTGTGTGAATCCCATAGACTTTTGCAACAGGTCTATTGAATACCGGTATTTAGTCTCCAGCCGCAATTTAAGGATTTGGCTCAGTGATCAGTTCTGAGAACAGCAGCGGCGCGTTCAGCGGGACGCCTATTCCCCACATGCTGGTTCCTTGATGGGCTTTTGCCTTTTGTTCGGGAACCCCGCCGGCAAGTTCGAGAAGCTGATCGCCCGTAAGCGGATAAAAGCAGCATTGATTCAGCTTTTGGCGCTGCAATGGTTTGATACAAACGACTGAGCAGTGCCGTATCTGTCAAGAGTCTGCCGTATCAAACTTGGCCGGGCGCAGAATTTTAACATCTTCTACATACGTAATGCCGGGGTAATTCTCGAAATACTGGTCGGCGACCTGGTTCATGATCGCTTCGGCCATCGCCTTGTCACTGACGACGACTTCGATTTTCACATTGGCGAAGTCAGCAATCACCGACGCGCGGTCAGAGGTGGAGCGCACGTTCCGGCTGCCTTTGCCGCCGGCGGCGACAATCGTATAGCCGGTGGCGCCGCACGCTTCGATAATCTCGCATACGCCCTTTGAGATCATTTTTTCGGTAATGATCACGACTTTTTCCGCTTTATGAAGGGTCATGTTTTTTGTCCTTTCCTGTTCTATATATCAAAGACCACTTGCGCGAGGGCAATAAAGAGCGGGATACAAACCGCAATCGCTACGGGCGTGCCCACGCTGGTTGACGCACCGATATAGGCGGACGGGTTGGCCGAGGGGATACCGCCGCGCAAGGTTGGCGGGCCGGAAATATCCGAGTTCGAGGCCGCCATAACAGCGAGAAGAATTACACCGCCCGGGCTAAAGCCGACTGTCACATGGGCGATATAGCCCAGGCCAAAGGCCATCAGGCCGTGGACAATCGGCATGATAAAGGCGTAAACAGCATACCAGTGCGCAACCTGCTTCAGTTCTCTCAGCCGGGCATAGGCTTCCATACCCATGATCAGCATCAGAACGGACAAGAAGCCGCGGAACAGTGGCTCGTAAAAGCTTTCCAGCACGCGGTCGGGTGTGGTCAACAGGCCCAACGCCAGGCCCAGAATAAGAGCGGACAGGGCTGAGCCGCGCAGGCTTTCCTTGACAATACCCCAGACGTCGACCTTGCTGTCCTGGCCCTCGTTTTTCTTTTTGAGGTGAATATTGGCCAGTACAATCGCCAGAATCAGGGCAGGAATATCCATGAACGGGTAAAGTGCCGGCACCCAGGCCTCGTAGCTCATGGACTCCTCTTCGAGCAGGACCATCGCGGCGGCGAGCGTAGAGGCGCTGACCGCGCCGAACAGCCCGGCGGTCGCGATCCCGTCCTCCCGCTTAATACCGGGTAGAAGAGAGAAGATAAAGCTGCCGATCAGCACAATCACAATACCGATAATTACGGCGGACATGGCCGGCAGGAACATGGCGCTGAGGTCGGCTTCCCTGATTTCAATTCCGCCCTTGATTCCTATTTTCATAAGCAAAACAAAGACGATAAACTGATAGATCGCATTGGGGATCTGCAGCTTGCTGCCCATCGCGGCAATTGCCATGCCGCCAATCAGAAAGCCCAATGTCGGGGATTGAAACTGCGTCACAAGACGCATCAGAAAGTCGAACAAGAACTCCATCGTATCGGCCTGCCTTTCTTACTGTGCCTGATAGGGAAGGGATGAATGGTGCAGATTAATCTTCAGATCGCCATTCGCATCGCGAATATAGCCAAAACTGTACTCCACCTTTACGTCTTCACCATCTGTTGTGGTAAAGAAATATTCGCCCATAGACAAGGCGTGCGATTTATTCAGTAAAACAAATCTGTTTAAATTATCTGCTTTTTTGATCAAGCAGATCTTTCGGGAATATTCATACCTAAAGCCCTAGTGAGATAGCATTTTCAGATTCATGCCGAAATGCGTATTGCCGATTTCTATGATCATATTGATCCGCTCATAAAGCGGGGCATCGGGGTCAATATCTTTAAAGAGGACCAGTCCTTCAGCCTTGCAGCGGTCGTTTGGCGTATCGGGAAAGACTTCAAGGATCACGGCACGGCTGAACAAGTCGTAATAACGCCGGGCAACAAGGTCGTCACGCTTGCTTTTGGGTTTACCCTGTAGCTTGGTGCCCAGTGGGTCATCAAGCCCGCCGCGCCCGATTTCTTCAACCCAGCCGTCGGCGTTAAAGCGGATACGCATCATGCTGTCTATCTGGAACACGAATTTGCCGTCGACCGGCGTCAGGTAAGGCTTATTGTCTTCACCAGAGGGCGGTGACGGCGGGGCTGTATTTTCATCGCTCATGGGCTTAATTTCCTTGGTGTATTCGGCTAGGCTATAGCTGATTTTATAGAATCGTATTTTACAGACGTAGATAACAAAGGGGAAGGGAAAGAGCATGAACAAAAAAGCGCCACGCGATCCCGACGAAACGCCAGCCAGTACAAAAATTATTATGGCGGTTGTGGCCGTATTAATTTTGCTGGGGCTTTATTATGTCTTCGGGCAGCATAATTTTCCCAAAGATATTCGCTTTTGATTTTGTGGAGAACCGGACACAAAAAAAGGTCCGGAGACCTTTTGGGGATCTCCGGACAAACGGCGGTAATAGAGGGTGTGTAATTATTTTGTAACCAATATCGGACCTATATGCAAGCAAAAAATGAAAAACTGAACGATTTTTTTCTCAAAATCGAAACTTTTCAAAATAATGAATAATTTGTAAATAATATTTCTGTAAAAAAACGATTTTTATAAAATTATAAAAGTAGTTTTTTGATTAAACTTTATTATTTATTAGTGCTTTTTTAAGAGTTTATTTTTGATTTTATATTCTATTTCTTCTTATAACTTTAATTTTTTGTTCTGCTATGGCTGGTAACTTGGGAATGGAACGAGTGTTCATCAGAGGCATAATTATATATTATCCGGCCTGCTTTGCAACCTCCGTTTCGGCTGTTTCGCGTCCCCATTCGGACCATGAACCGTCATAAACGGCGACGGATCTCCGCCCCATATTGAAAAATGCGAGGGCCAGCACGCAGGCTGTTACGCCGCTACCGCAACTTGAGATGACATGGCTGTTCGATGGCAGGCTCTCATGGATCATTTCAACCTGTGATCCAATTTCCAATCTGCCGGTTTCGGGGTTGAGCAGGGACATAAAAGGCAGGTTTAGGCTGCCGGGGATATGGCCTGCCCGCATACCGCTACGCGGTTCGGGCACATTCCCGGCATAGCGTTCCGGGCTGCGTACGTCAAAAATAGTACTGTTATCATTGGAAGTAGCGCTTTCTACAGCGTTTTGGTCGACGACCAGTTCCGGCCGCAGGACAGCGTGAAACTGGCCGGGTGCGGTTGGTTCGGCGACTGTTGTGGTTATGGGTAACCCCTTGGCTTCCCAGAGTGGCAGGCCGCCATTGAGCACGCAGACCCGGTCATGACCGAACAGCCGGAACATCCACCATGCACGGGCTGCGGCCATATGAACGCCGAACTGGTCGTACACAACAATAAAGTCGCTGCTGGAAAGACCAAGCGCGGACACTTTAGCCGCAAATGTTTCAGCATCCGGCACCATGTGCGGCAGAACGTTGTGCTGATCGGCAATATCATCAATATCGAAAAAGACAGCATTATGTATATTTTTGGTCTGGTGTATGGCAGAGGGAGCATGGGGGCCTGCGGGCGGGCCGTAGCTTGCGTCGACCAGTTTTAAAGGATGCGCGCCCGTTTCAATCAGGCTGAGCAGGTCATCGGCTTCGATTACGCCTTTGTCTAAATAGTGATTAATCATCGGGATCAAATATATGTTGAAAAGCCGGATTGGCAAGCAATCAGAATATATAGGCTATTATTAGGTAAAAAAACAAGGTTTCCTATTTCCAAAAAAATGCCTATAAGAGTGATAATTAAAATTGAATGGCTTTCTGAGCAGGGCAGACGCCTTTGGTGACGCTTTGAATCAGGCAGGGAGAGAACTGCGTGAATAACATTGTGGTGAAACGCCGCACAGCACCGTTTGGAAGAAGCGGTGGTCGGACCAGACAATCCGGCGGTGTCTCAACGCCCCGCCTTTCCCGTAGTTTCCAAAAACGCAGCCCGGTCAAGGATGGGCACTTCTATATTGGCGATAAGGATGAAATTCGCCAAATCAGGGGAAATGGGAATGAGCTGGTTATCGCGCCGGACAACAAGCCTTTTCCCGGCGTTCCTTCTGAGAAAATTGCAACCTCATCTGAACGCAAAGATAAACTGCTGCGTTTGCAGCTTTTTTGCCAAATCCGTGACAAGGTTCGCGATATTCTGGATCTGCAGTCTCACTACTCTGACAGTGATATCGAAGATCCGGATAGTCCGCCGTGGGCTGACGCACAAAAAGAATTAGCGCACTTATACGATCTCTTCGTTCATCATTACGGCCCCGTTAACGCTGAAGACGTCCGCTATGTCGGACCTCCCAATGCCCGCGGCGAGCAGCTGACTTATAAAGTCTATCCTAATTTACGGGAATTTCGCGAAGATCCGGATTCGTATCTCGTCGCTTCGATTGAGGATTTCAACACGATCACAGGCGAAGCGCTGCCCGGTGCTATTTTCACGCAACGGGTCGTGGCGCCGTATAGCCATGTGCCGCGTCTGAAGACGGCAGAGGAGGCACTAGAATTTTGCCTGATGGAAAAAGGCGAGGTCGATCTCGGCTTTATGAAAGAATTGCTGGGTGGCAAGCGCCGGAAAAAGAAAATCGCCAGGGAGCTGGTGGACAAAAACCTGATGTTTCTTAATCCCGAAACTGAAGTATGGCAGCCGGCCGATATCTATTTATCCGGCGATGTCCGGGAAAAGCTTGATCTGGCGGAAGAGGCAGCGGCTGATGATCCGCGGTATGAGGCGAATGTCGAGGCGCTTGGGTCGGCTCTGCCATTGCCTCTGACGCCGGCAGATATCGATATTGCCCTTGGTATGCATTGGATTCCGCCGGAGATCATCCGGCAGTTTGCTATAGAGTGCCTTGGTCTTGAACAGGTGCAGGTTCATTATGTAGGCAAGTTTCATAGCTGGCGTGTTTACGGCGCTGTTGCCGACGAGATTACAGCGCGCCATGAGCTGGGTTCCGAGTACCGGACAACGCTCGATTTGTTACGATCGTCATTAAATAATCGCCAGACAGTCGTTAATCGGCAATCTTTGTCTTCTGAGGCGAACGAGCTCCAGACCGAGATCGCCCAATCCAAACAAAAAGAAATTGAAGAGCTGTTCAAGGTTTGGGTGTGGAGTGATGAAGCGCGGGCAGCGCAGCTATGCGATATCTATAATAATATGCCGTTTTGCCGTCTGGTGCCGCCAAAGATCACAGGCCGTGCGGCACCGCCCCCTGGCGCAGCCGTGTCGGTGTCGCCGCGGCCGCATCAGGCTAACGCCATCCGGCGCAATATTGTTAGCCGCGATGTGCCGATTGGGATGCTGTACGCCCACGAAGTCGGGGCGGGCAAAACATATGCGGCCAGTTGGGCGGCGATGGAGATGAAGCGTCTGGAGAAAGTGGACAAGCCATGTTTTGTGGTGCCGAACAACATGCTGGTGCAGTTTTCGCGTGATTATCTTAAAGTTAATCCGCGGGGCAACATCCTGGTGCTGGAGGAAGACCAGTTTCGTGAAGACGGCCAGCCTCTGCGCTCTCAGGACAAGTTGCGCGAATTCGTCAAGCGCGCTGCGGGCTATGAATGGGACGCCATTTTTATTACCCAGTCGAATTTCGATGCGTTAAATACATCGCCGCGGGTTGCTCTTCAGATGCTGCTTGATGATATCCGGGAATGCAGGGCACTGCGCTATGAAGACAAATATTCCGATCATTTCGGCACAATTAGTTATCTTTTCGAAAGAGCATCCAGACAGCAAAACAAGCTGGTGCGATTTTTCGAGCTCGAAATTGATGGCGAGGCTCCCGGATCTCAGAACGACAAAGAATCGGCGCTCTGGCGTGAGCATTTCGAGGAGCTTGTAAATTATGATGCCGACCACCCTGCTTGGGATGAGTTCATCGACAGAATTTCTGATCCCGATGCAGCGCGTTTTGAAGATACGGGTATTGACTATCTGTTTATCGACGAAGGGCAGAATTACAAAAACCTGGAAGTTTCATCACGTATTCCGAACATGGCGCGGCCGGGCAGTTCGCGTGCCGGCTCGTTAGAACAGAAGCTCTATTATCTTGGCCGTAAGTATGAAAGCGGGAACCGCATTTCTTTGATGACCGGTACGCCGATATCCAACGCGATATCGGAGACTTATAACATGAAACGTTATATGCAGCCCGACTTCCTCAAGAAGTGCGGCTTTGAGAGTTTTGATGCGTGGATCGCGATGTTTGGTGAACTTGTCAGCGCTGTTGAAATGGCACCGGAGGGTAATAGTTACCGGGTTATTGAACGGATCGCGCAATATAAGAACGTGCCGGAATTGATGCGGATGTTCCAGTCTTTTGCCGATATTGTGCTGGGCGACATGCTGAATTTGCCGCTGCCAAAGCTGAAGGACGATAAGCACAAGATCATTGAAGTGCCGCGCAACAAAAAGGTTGCTAAAGTTTTTGAAGAGCTGTCAGAACGCGCTGACAAAGTAAGGGACCGGTTGGTTGACCCGGCAGACGATAACCTGCTCAAGATTACCAACGAGGGACGGCTGGCCACGCTGCATCCGAAACTTGTTGATCCCGCCGCGAATGTTAATGAACCAGGCAAGATCGAATACCTGGTTGAGCAACTCGTAGAGCGCTATGAGCAGAATAAAGATAAAGTCTATACTAATGATGCAGGTGAACCTGATGAGATTACGGGGGCCTTGCAAATGGTCTTTGGCGATGCTGGTGTACCGGGCGCGGCTGACGAGTTTTCTGTATATCATGAAGTGAAGAGGCAGCTTGTGGCGAAAGGCTTGCCCGCAGATTCCATTCGTTTCATTCATGATTACGATACCGACAAGAAAAAGGCGCAGCTGTTTGAAGAGTGTAGGCAAGGCCATGTCTCTGTTTTGATTGGTACAACGCAAAAGCTAGGCACTGGGACAAACGTACAAAAACGATTGATTGCGGCGCACCATCTCGATGCGCCGTGGCGGCCCAGCGACATTATCCAGCGTGACGGCCGTATTGTGCGGCAAGGCAATCAAAATGATGAAGTAGAAGTCCTGCGCTATGTCATGAAAGATTCATATGACGTTTTTATGTGGCAGACGCTGGAGCGTAAAATCAAATTCATTTCACAGGTCATGCGTGGTGATATTTCCGTCCGCCATCTTGCGGATAATGATGAAACGGTTTTGTCGTACGCGGAAGTAAAAGCGGCTGCGACTGGTGACAAGCTGGTACTGGAAAAAGCCGATATTGAAAACGAACTGGCGAATTTGAAACGCCTGAAAATGATGCATGACCACGAGGTGCAGCGCGCCATGTTTCATCAGCGGCGGATCGATCATGAGATGAAAGGGCTGCAGGATAAAATCACGCGTAAAACTGGTATCAGGGATTTAATGCTTGCCGATGATAGTTTGCTGTATCCGCTGCAGCTTGGGGAAGAGACGTTTGATGACGCCGAGCAGGCGGGTATGAGCCTTAAGAAAATCATGCGCGATGTCAGGAAAGTGCTGCGTGAATCGGCTACGGGGCGGTCTGAAAGGACGATCGGGAGGTTATTTGGATTTCCGGTCAGGCTTCTGGCAAGGGTGAAGGTCAAGGAAAAAGCGCAGGATGCTGAAGGCAATAAGGACGGAAAGCCACAGGTTCAAAGGGATTATAGATACAAGTATAAAATTAAAATCGGCGACCCGGTTCACCGCGAAGTGGATTATGACGCTGGCGATACCCGGGAAAGCCAGTTTGAACGACAGCTGAAACACGAAGCCGGATTTGAAAATGATAACGAAACAGATGAACAGGATCCGGCACAAACCGTAGCGGAGGCATTTGATGATAATGCGCAGGCCGTGGAACAAATCAAACAATCTTATGTCGAGCTGGCGGATCGTCTTGTGCATTATTATCAGAATATTGATAACGCGCTCGAAAAGAACCGTCAGACGCTGGCGGCTCTGGATGAAGAACTGGCAAGAATTGACGAACTTGGCAGGAAGCCCTTTGAGCATCAGGCCCGGTTTGATAAGCTTAATGCACGACTGAAAGAAATCGACCAGACTTTACTTGAGCGTACAAAGCAGCAAAAACAGAAACGCCGTGCAGCCCGGCGGGCGGCGATTGCAGGAGCGGGCGAAGCGCCGTCAATGAAAGTCGGTTAGACAGGTTTTGGCCGGGCTGTAGCGGATACGCCGCCTGCCGATACCTGTTTTGCAAGCCCCGGTGCCTGTCCAAGCAACGCCCCTGAAACAGGATTAGGGTCTGGCAGGCCCATGCGGCCTGCACCCAGCGCGGCAATGTCAACGCCGTAGGGTAAGAGGACTTCCGGCCCGAATTCGCACTGCGCGCCTTTGGCTTCCATGTAATATTGCAGCAGGCGTGTGCGGAAGTTCGGGCTGGTGCCATAAGCGATTTCATCCAGAACTTCGGGGATAAGCTTTTCGCAGGCCATACGCAGTATGGCGGCATCGGCCTCGTTTTCATTACCGCCGGAGAATTTCACCGAGCGCGTTGTGCCGTTTGCCGCGTTAAAGTCCCGTACCGCGACGATCATGGGCAAAGCACGGGCGATAAAGCCGGTGTCTTTAGTCACATCGTCGTTATAGGGCGGTTGTGCTGCAACGCCCGTAGAGGTTTTCACAAAGTCCGCACCGGCTTCCAGCGCCATCATGGACGCATCGTAGATGTTTTTAAAGGCGTCTTCGCTGCCGGCGCCCATGGCTGTGACTTCTATAATACATTTCCATGTCGCGCCGTGTTTACGGCATTCCGCGCCCTCGGCCTTCAGGATTTCCTGCACCTTGTCGCGGTTGCCTGCAAGCCACATTTTGTAAGGTATGACCGTATCGATATCGATGTTGTTCGGCGCGCCTTCAACAAGCGTCATTGCCTTGGCGATATTCTTGCGCGCTTGGGCCGGGGTTTTGGCGCCGTGCGGGTAATTGGCGACCATAATAATACGGGCGCCGGGCGTGTTCCTGATATCCGTAACAAGTGGGCCGATTTTATCCTCGTCCGGCCAGGTGCAAACGCCGCGCATCGTAAACGGATGCGAAGCCTCCCAGGTCATACGCCGTATCCAGTCAGCATCTTCATTGCGGGTATCGCGCAGCGTGGTGTGATCCGTGCGCTCAAGCGCCCAGCGGGCCATATCGGGGTTTACCTCGGGCGGGCAGGGGGCGTTTTCAGGATCAAGGCGATGGCGTTTCCACTGCTGGAGAATACTGCCGGCCCTGGCCAGAAGCTGGCGGCCGGTTTTCCGCTGTTCTTCCAGAGATCCTTTAATATCATAAGATCTATATACCGGCCCGTGTACTACCGGTTCGTGGGTCGGAACTGAGCTGGGCAGAGCCATCGTATGCCTCCCTGAGGCTTTTTACTTATTTATTTTCCGAATACCTATAGCGCATAGCAGATTGCATGCGTATCGGCAAGCTCATTTCTTGAGTTATGTCTTTATGCGCCGCAGGAAATCTTTTTAAAAACTTGACGTAAAAATATTTTCGCTTATGCTGTGGCGCAATTAATGACAGAAAAAAACAGGAAATTGGTAAACGAATTACCATACCAAAACGCCTGTGTACAGGGCGTTACAGTTGTTTGCCATATAAAAATATGTGCCATATAGAAACATGTGGATGTGTGTGTTTTCGATGGTGATGATGCACAGTACGTACGGATTAGTCTGGGGAGATAGGGAATGCAAAGCCCTTTAGATGGCACGGCTACGAAATGGATCGCATTCGCACCGCGCTGGGACGGCGATCTGATAAGCAACCTCGCGTTTTACCAACCCCAACCTGATTACAACGATATCTATTACAAGCGTCTGGCGCTGTTGGCTGAGAAATACACGGCTGACGGCGCGAATGCGCGTTATTTCCGCGCTGACAAGCGGATGCTCTATTGCGGTGCGTCCAGCGGCGAGGCCGCTTTTCAAACGGCTGAGCGCTATGCAAAGCGCGTTATCGAAAAGAATATCAAGCTTTCTTTTGCGCCAGATGCAGATCCTGCTGATGTCAAAAACGCTTCAGATAAGCTTACTCCCCGCGTTCTTGAATTGTGCTTGCAGAAGTTCCGCGGTCATATCAGCCCCGAGGATTTTGCCGATGCCGTAGAGGAAGAGACCCGGGGAACGCTTGATCCGGCGATTTTAAAACTGACCGTCCAGAGGCTCGCCGACGCTCTCGATCCGGCGATTATGGCGGCTGACGTTTTTGAAGAAAATTACGGTAACAACGATATTGCCGTTAAGGCGGCGCGTGAGCAGCTAAAGGCCTTTATTATTGGTCCCGGCGACCGCGAAGGCCATCTTCGTGCGATCAATATGATCCACTCAATGGCCCAGGGTGCGAAGTTCGAGGATATTATTTTCGAAATCCATATGTGGGGGCCGATCTGCCTGCACGAAGTCAATGCCGGGATTTATTTCCACGATCATGCCTGGTCGCGGCACGCGGCAATGGAAAAGGGTATCGCGCTTGCAATTCAATATGGTGTTCAGCAGCCGCTTCAGATCAGGCAATTTGAGAGCTGCGATATCACAGATATTAAGGGCCGCGATGTTTCGGTGGTTGACCAGGCCTGGGAAGAGGCGCGTCATATTGTTGATGTCGTTGAACGCGGTTTCCGCACTGAAGTGGCAGCGGCGCTGCTCCTGACACGTTTTATGTACGACGATTATTACCGCGAAGGCATGGACGATAAGCTATTCCTGGATCATGCCCATGATACCGTGAAGGCACATTACAACGATGCTGGTGAAGTGGCGAAGATGGATATGCTGAAAAGCATTATGCTGCCATACATGGCGCAGCATTGTGACTGGTCGACTTTGCAGGCTGCGCTGGATAATGATGCCGGTTTGCGCCGCTATTGGGACGAGAAAGTCACGCCGATGCTGGGTAAGACGCCGGACTTCAAGCAAGCCCTGGCGCAGTTCCCTGAACTGGCTGCGAAAATGGGTGATGACTATGAACCGCCGGCAGAGACGGTCAGGGCGACAGAGGAAATCGTCTTTGGCTATTTGCCGCGGGGTGGTTATGAATCACATTGGAAACTCGCAAAATATGTGAAGCATCGTAAGGACCCACCATTGACGATCACAGATTTTGGCACACAGGCGGAAGCGGGTTCTCCATGGCAGGGTGTGCATGAGAACCCGTTCTGTCAGGAACTGGCGCCACGGCGCTTTCATGACAATCTTTTCGAACAGCTTGGCGTCACGCGATCACGCACAGACAAGCCAAACCAGAATCATATGACGCCTGACCAGTTATGGGCGCTCACCTTCGTTAATGCCTGCCGTGACGGCGCCCCGCCGCATGATAAAGGGCGTACATTATTTTACCTTGATGATCCGTCCGGTGGCATTCATGCCGGTGCTTATCTTGATAAGCATCAGGGCGATAGCGCCGATCATCCCGCTGAAGCAAAAGCTGCGTTTAATCCTCTGGTGAAAGGCAGCAAAACCTTTAAGGAAAGCGTCAATACAGAAACAGCGTATCACCTGCTGGCGCGGATACGGGAGATTGCCGTTGGTGCGGCAATGAAGGTTTGGCGCGGTGGGAAAAACCGTTGGGGCAACGTGCTGTCTATATCCGATGTTGCCCATTCTGCCGCCGGTATGGAAGGCAAGCGCAAGGGTCTCAATGTCGATATGCATGAGATGTTTGCAGCCAAAGGGCCGATAAGGATTTCCGGCATGGCGAAGGAGGCTGCGGCCCGGCGTTTGATTGGCCTGGTCGCCGAAGGTGTTGCCATCCCGGCAGGCACACTGACCGATTTGCAATATCGCTGTATCGGCGAGGCGGTAGAGGTTGCGGTTGGCAAGGTGCCGCGTACTTACGAGGGCGGTGCGTACAGGATGGAGTTCTTCCTCGATCATGACTGGTGGAAGCCGCCGCCGCTGCGGGGAGACAGCCTGCAGAAGCTCGATCTGGGCGATGTGATCCTGCATAGCTATGCGCAGCTGCGCCCCTATCTGAAAATGAAAAATCCGCCGGCCCTGCGTGACCGCGTGGTGACGATGATGCGCCTGTTCGACACGTATGAGCGCCTGATTGATCCTGCGCGCTGTAATGTCGAGCGTTGTGAGAACCCACTGTCTGGTGAGGACAGTCAAAGCAGCGTGATTGACTGGCGCAAAGTCGACAATGGCTTTAAGGGCTTTAAGGTTTATGATCCCCGTTTCCCGGCCTTCTATGAGGCTTACCTGGATTCTGCAGGACAGGAGCCGGCAAGCCTGATTGATAATGACGATTACCGCAATTTCGTTGCCGATCCCGATGTACGGGCCTTTTTGAATGATGAACTGGATTGGGCCGCGTACCTGTTTGACGATGACGGGCAGGTCGATCCGGTAAAGAAAGCCAAGCTGGTGAAGATGGCGTGGTTTGAAGCCCGGGCGATGGCCATTCAGGTTGCGCCGGGTACGCAGTACGAACCGCCGGTTTATGCGCCGGTTCCCGGTCTGCTGACAGTCAAAGGCATTCATGCTCTTGAGGATCGTGCCGATCTGCACGAATTGCCGGATGAGTATAGTGCGGCACACGAGTGGTGGCACAATATGAGCGAACAGGAAAAGCAGAATGTATTTGAACAGGGAACGGTTCACATTCAGGGGCCGGGAGTGAGCGTCCGGTAAGAGACGGTCAACAGGACGCCGCCATATGATGATGACGACGACTGTGATGATAAGGGAGTACGGCTTACATGGTCCTTGACAAGGACTTAAACGCGGCGGCCGCGCAGGATCCCGCCGATACGTACGCGCTGGACAAGTGGCTGCGCGGCCTCGGCCTATGGTATGGCGACTCCCTGGAAGACAAAAACCCTGCACAGCGCCGCGTTGCGCTGGATCAGTTTTTTGAAATCAGCGATCTCAAAGCAGCAAAAAAGCTCATCGAAACGCTCCAATATGAAGATTTGGAAGAAGATGAATTCGACTCCGTGATGCAGGAACTGTTGGGGGTCGTTAACCCTGAACAGCGCAGTAGTCTTCTGGCCGTTATTCTTGCGAAGGACACGGGCGCTGACAGTGAGGTGGATGACCGCCGTGACGATATCCTTGATATCTGGGAGGAAGAGGGGCTGACGGCTTCCGGCAAGCTTGACAGGCTCGATGCATATTTACGGGATATCCTGCCGCCGGCGCAGCGTCGTTCTTTCCGTGAGAGCATGGATCAGGCCGGCGAGCAAAAGCGTAAACGCCGCCGCGTGTTGGAGGGTCTGCTGGGCGAGCTTGAAAAGCGGCGCAGGAACACGGCACTCGATAACGCACTCGAATCGATTGCGGGTGAAATCGGGGATGAGCTTAGCCGCCCATGGCGCAAAATTTTAACCGGTTCGACCTACCTGTCGGAGAATTTTGAGCTGGTCAGCTTCGTTTCGGAGACAGTGCTGAACCCGGTTACCGGTACGTTTGATCATACCATCAGTTACTGGCGGCACCTGCCATGGAGTGGCGAAGGAAAAAAGGACAGCCAGAAGCAGTATGTGATCGCCACCCGCGGCCGCCTGAGCGATGATGAAAACGGTGATACTGTGCCGCAGGTGATCCCTGACCAGGTCTGGGTTTATGGTGACCCGAAATTTACCGGCCCGCATAACGGTGGTAAGGACGATCCGTTTGATCCCAAGCATCAACGCGATATTACGCGGATCAGGGAAATCTCGAAACGGGTCAATGAAGCACTGGCCCAGCAGGAGCCGGTGCAGGATATGGGCAAGACAATCAGCGGCGGCGCCCATAACGAAAACCTGCTGGCGAAGATCGCTGGCGGTGCGCCGTTCCTGAACGGGCTTGACCTGAAGGGCGGCGCGGCGTCAACCCTGACGCCGTTTTTTCTTGATGCTTATCAGGAAGAAGGTACTAAGCTTGAATTTACTTTTGACAGTCTTGAGGAGTTCAAGGCGTTTCATATCGGGTATGTGAACACGGCCGCACCGGGTGGCAGCCTAAAAGATCGCTGGGATGAGGCCGGGGCGGATATTGCGACGGGTATGGGCTATCTTGCCAGCCGGGCTTATGAGCGCGATCCGAAAACGGGCCGTCATGTCTTTCGTATCTGGACGACGCCGGAAAATCCGCCGGCGGATTCAGATCCGCCCAAGCCTTATGACACGGTACGGCTGGAGTACGATGTTGTTGAAGAGGATGATGGAAAAATCCGGGTCAGGCTTGAGAAGGCCGATTTTATGGGTTGGCCGAACGAATGCAAGACTTTCAAAGATTACAAGGATGTCGTCGGTTTTTATATCGAGTCGAGCCAGTACCTGGCCAGGCGCAAGTACCCACCGTTCCGGGATATTGCGGCGAAGAACCGTCTTCTTGATAAAATCAGGGAACTGGGCGTGCCGCCATCTGTCGATGAGGGTGGTGAGATGCTCTGGATTCCATTCTTCGGCACCAGTATTGAGAAAAAGTTCGATACGTTTGGCGACGGTGTCGGCGGCGGTAACATGTTTATGCACCGCGAAACCCGCGAAGACGGCACGATCAGCCAGGTCGCGGCGATTGTCGGTTTTCCTTGGGAGCCAGGCAATGGTGACTCTGACTTCGACGGCGCGCAGCCGGATTTCCTGACATATTGGGATGATGTTGGCGTTATTGTGCTGGACCACGATCATTTCGACCATGCAACGCTTGAATTCTATGCTTCTCAGGGCTGGCTGAAAGGCAAGAAGATCCTGTGTAACGAGCGTGTCCGCGATATTGTGGAAACCCGTATCGGCAAGTTAAACCATATTACCAAGGATATGTGGCCGCAATTCGTGACCTATGGCGGAGACGAGCACCATCCGGACATCAAGCAGATCGATGAACGTGAATTCGCTTATGCGGTCCGCGATGACCGCGGCAATGCACGGCTATGGATTCAATGTTGCCTGTATGGCAGCCAGCACTCGGCGCCGACGGACTCGCACCTGATTAGCGGTTGCAGCAGTAAAGGCGATTTCACCGATACTTATTACATCGACAATGACGGTTATGGCCTGAATGAGCATGGCTGGAAATTCGCCGAGCGGGGCCAGTTGCCTCTGGCGCAGCTTGACGAGGTTGATGAAGAAAAGTTACTGGCGGCGATTAAGGACCCTGAAAAGCTCTATATCGGTCTGCACGAACCCACCAGCGCATCAAGCGGCGGCCACGCGCCAAAACCGGAAGAGGTCAAGGATGTCTGGCGGGAGTGTCTGAAACTGTTTCCTGATCAGGCTGTGGTTATGGTGCCGTTCAGTACCAACCACATGGAATACCAGACAATGAAGGAACTGTGGGCGGAAGAGGGGACGCTGCGCAACTCGACTGCCGTTGGTGCAAATGCGGAAATCCGCGACAGCGTGATGAACAAGCACGGAGTCGATTTATTCCTCGACCTGCGTAAAACAGATATCCCTGCAGAGAATGTACCGCAGGTGGCTTATAATGTAGCGCTGGGCGCGATCAAGCAATTCCTTGATTTTCATGAAAAGGACGCCCGGCTGAAATGGGAAGAAAAGGGGCGCCGTGGCACGCTGAAAAGTATCCTTGAGCAGGATATGAACTACCGGGTTTACAAGTATATTTACAGCCAGGCACGGGCCGAAATCCGGACGGGTACCAGGAAACCCGATATTATTAATGAGTATTTCTTCAGCGGCCGGGACGATGTTTATGATGAGGTCATGCAGAAACTGGGCCTCGACCCGCATGGCCGCGATAAATCAAAGGTGCCGCGCCGTATGCCAAGGGTTGTTGAGAGCGCTCTTGAATATGCGAAGAAAGAACTGGAAAAAGAACTGAAGGAGCGGGGTGAAGACAAGGAAGGCGACGTTAGTTTCTGGTGCCTGCGCAGTCTTGCCAATCACGGTAAGATTACTTTCAATAGCCGTTGCAACACCAATGATTACAATATGTACCAGGCCATTATGGCCGGTCAGGCAAAAGCCGCCCGCCATGCCACCCGTATTTCGAAAACCGCGAAAGAAGAGTTTCGCCGTAATTACGGAGCTTTGGGTGTGATCTCGACCGGGCCGACCGGCTCCGCAGAAGAGCAGTTTGCTTCGTTGCGCCGGTTTGCGCGGGGTGACTCGCTATTTGATTATGACGAGGTGGTGCGCAGCAGCGGCTATAAGCTTGATCCCGAAAAAATGGTTCTGTTTGTAACCCAGCCGGCACCACCGGGCACGAACGGCGAGCTGGCGCAGGAAGACCTGATGCAGCAAGCGGCTCATAACAGGGACGTTACGATTTTCTGTGCTTACCAGAACGGCTTTAAAATCTATAACCCGAAGGACCGGCGTCTGGAATTCGAACAGCATTTCCGTAAGCTTGGATGGGAGATCGAATGGGATGGCAAAAATAATATGTTGCGGGTAAGCGATAAGCCGTTCCACATTCACGGTCACCGTTTCGAAGAAGATCTATACGAAAAGCTGGCCGATAAGCGTTTGAAGTCGAAGCTTGATGAGTTCATTCACGTGCCGGGTTACCGGGGTTATATCAGGGCGAAGGAAATTGCTGCGCGCGCCGGGCGTGCCGTGTCGATTGCGGAACCTGACGATCACCGCGCTTATAAATACCGGGAAGATCCGGAGACCGGTGCGCCGCAGATGCATATTCGCGATTACCTGACGCCATCTGTGTGGCTGATCAGGCTGAAGCGTAAATACGGGCTGCAATATGGCGGTGTGGTCGAAATGGTGCGGGCCGTCTTTATGCGCCGGGACGGCAGCAAGCGGACGGACGGTTTTGATGTCCGGACGGATGGTGATGGCTACTTTGCGCAGAACAGTGCCATGAAGCAGTATAATGACTGGCTCAATGCCCGTAACGGTAACCGCTCGTCACGCCAGAAAATGATGGGGCCGTCACTGGCAAATATTCAGGAGGCCGATCTGGGCAAGCCGTCCAGCCCGATTCTGGGCGGCGGCCGATATTTTAGGGATATAGCGGTGGAGGCGTTGCACTAGCATGTTCGATCCGCATCAAAGACGCATAGCATCAAAGCTGTATATGTGGGACAGGGTCCGCCGCGGCGAATTGATGACCCTGACTATTGACCTTGAGACCAGCGGTCTCGGCCGGAGTGGTGTGCCTTATGCGACACCCGGCGCGGCATTCATTACCGAGTATGGCGACTGCCTGACGGATATGGCGGGTAACTACCTTAATTCTGCCCAGATTTTCCCAAAACGCCCGGACTGGATGTTATTCCAGCCGGCAGCGCCAATCCTGCAAAGGGTTGATGATGGTCCGGATTTGTATGACGCGGACAAGCGTACGCCTTATTGGCAGGCGATGGGGTCTATTGTCTGGCGGATAGAGCAGGCGGCGAACGCCTATGACCAGTTCGACGACGAGGCGAGTTATATCAAGGGAACTTATTTTTATAAGCATGGCGGTAAGCTTCGTAGGAAAACGCTTGCGGCTGATCAGGCGAAAGTTATCCCGGTTCCTATGGCGTTGCCCGATGGCACGGTTGTTCATGACGTCCGTTGGCACCCGCAATGTAGAAAAATATCCTATCGTGTCGATCACGATGAGCAGAGCCCGTTTTATGAGTCGGTGACGAACCAGTACTATCGTGATGAAAAGGACGGCTCGTTGTGGAAATTCGTTGAGCCACGGATCGCGATTGATTTTTACAACGGCGATAATTACGACATCCCGGTCCTGCGAAATGAATTAAAACGGGTTGGATTTGCGGCAGCGGACACAACATTCCTGTATTCGCGCGGTACACCGACTAACGTTCAGAAACCGAAAAACCACAAGACGGATACCCGGAAGCTGGTGCAGGCTCTGGCGCTTTACGGGCCGCAAGGCGAAGACGGTATCAAGCTGGGCCAGTTGGTTGATGAGAAAGGCCGTATCCGTAAAAGTGAAGCTCTTGGTTCGTTCCTGACGGAGAATATGCGGCATGCAAACCCGATCCGGTTGGTGAAGGGCGGGGCGTTTATGCCTGATGACGGTTCCCTCCCGGATCTGGCACTGGCGCACGGGGCTATGTATGACGCGTTGATGACGGCTGCGGCCCGGAACTTATGCTGGGATGTTTCTCCCTATTTCTGTTCCCTTTATGACAAGCAGGCCGATGAAAAGCGCCTGATGCAATTCTTCTCACAGCAGACGCCGAAGGGCGATAAGCTTCCGGTCTTCTCGATACCGGTCAATGGTCGTGGTGAAGGGCCGACTGAGACGCCTTACTGGTTCCTGGGAACGGATGACCAGGAGGGCCGTTTTGGCCGCATGAAGTTCCTGAAAGTCGACGGAACCTTCCACAAGAAGGGCTACCACAAGCTTTCGGTTCAGGAATGGGTGAAGCTTATTAATGAGACGCGCCGTGATCCGGATGCGCCTGTGAGGATCATTTCCAAGCGTAAGTTGCCTGTGAGTATACCGCTCGGTGATGTTTACCAGAAGAGTGCGCAGGCGGGACGCTATCGGGCTAATACTGATGCCATCCAGACAGATTGCGAATACCTGCTGGAAAATCTCGATATGCTGGAGAAGATATCAGCGGCGATTGAGATTATTCAACGTGATCAGCGATTTAAACGTCACCGGCCGCAAATCCCGCTCCAGGAAGATGAGCATGGCGACCAGTATACCGACGAAGTTCATTACCAGGAAGACGCGATAAGGCTGGAGCGTATGGAAATGCGTGACCGTTTTGGCGGATCGCGCCGTCTGCCGGGTATCATCGAAACCATCAAAGGCGGGATGAGTAACGTCTTCAAGTATTCTTTCCGTGAAATTGATCGTGGAATTGAACGGCTGGCAATCAAAGCTCATCCCGTTGATAATTATAAGGATTTTGATCTGGACGACGAAATCCATGAAGTTGACGGCTATGATGAAGAAAAAGAAATTTATGAGAATTTCAGGGATCTTTGTGAACGAACCCTGCAACAGTTCAAAAAGAAAAAATGGTCTTATACGGCTATCCTGCGGGAGATCAAGAGCCCGCTTACAGGCCGGTCATACTTCCGCGGTAATAAGTTCTATGCCGTCAGCCTGCGCGATATGTTTGAGTTCCGGCAGGCTCTGTGTAAGCGGATCATGGATGATTACCAGATTGTGCAAGCGAGTGATAAGCCGGAGCTGCGGGACTATGTGAATGGTATCGTTGACAAGAATTTCGCTTTCCAGAAGGAAGGGAAGCGGCGTCTTTTGTTGCTGTCTGATGCTTATGGCGGGGAAAAGAAAGGCGGGGGGCAGCCTTATGTAGCTGATGAGGCAGGCCGGCGGCTGGAGCATAAATTTCTGCGGGCACAGAACAGGGCCGGACGTGGTCAGAACGCTAAAGGGCCGGATGTGCGCCAGATTTTAAAACGGCTGGTCGATAAAGATAAATGGCTATACAAGTTTTACCGCCGCCGCCGGGACCTGACCGTTTTGAAGGCGGCGCAGCGTTGCGTGGACCTTGATCGCCGGGATGAAATCCCTGCAAGTATTAAGGCTATGTACGATGTTGATAAGTACCAGCGTCTTGACGGTATGCCGAACGAGGACAGGACCACCGACCGGCTGCCGACGCGGCGGACAATGGAATGGGAAATCGAAAGGCTGCAACTAAGTGCCTCGACACGTCAGCCTCTTTTGCTGGAAAGAGATACGCATAGCCCGCTGCTTGCGGAGGCATCGAAAATGGTGCAATACGGGGAGGGTACAAGGATACTCTCCAATACAAATGCGTGGCTGGAACGCAGCCTGCAGGAAGAGCCGCCACGGCTGGATCTTGTTGCGCCGGGCATGCATGATCCTGAAACCGGTGATCCTTATGATGATATTCCTTACCTGATTACCCGCAATCCGCGGCGGCGCGTTGAAAACGATCCCAATTTTGTTGTCATCGACGTGCCGGCCTGGCATCTGCGTTATCATGTCGAACAGTATGACTATCGCCTGCCGCACAGGCTGGTTGGCTTGCCGCCATTGTCACAGGACAAGATTGAGGCGATAGAGCAGGGCAGGCCAGTTGTTCTGCGGGAACAGGAAACCGGGCGCCTTTATCACACCGGGCCGGCGACATTCCACAGGTTTACGCCAAAGCTCAGCGGCTTCGGTGACGTTCAAAGCAAGATACGCCGTGATTTCGAGCGTGCCGGGCAACCTTTCGGCGAAAAGGATGTCATCAGCGCGCTAGGGATTGAACAGCTTTACCCGGTGGCGAACAGCAAAAAAGACATGGCGCAGCGGGCGAAATACCAGAGTGTCAAGCTGCCGAAAATGCATGTGGATGGTATGCTGTTTGCGGATCTTGCGAATAGCGATACGACGCTGACGACAGCGGTTGTGCCGCTCGATTACGTGCCGCAGCAACTTAAAATCGGTGATCCTGTCTTCATCCGCGCCATGGATACCGATATGTTTTGTAATATCGATGGCGATACCGCGCCGGACACGGGCCATACCTATGTTGCTAAACTGAAACACGTTTACGGTATGGATAAAGACGGTAACAAAACAGGTATCACACTCGCGGAGTTCAACGATATGGCGAAGGGGGGCGATATTCCGGCCAAGGTCATTAAAGGCGCCGGGTTTATGGGGCCTGATCACGTTGAATCCCGCCTGAATGAATGGGTCCTGAAAAAATGGAAGGGTGAACCGCTGGAACAAAAAGTTCTGGTTATGGTATTTGAAAAAGTGCGCAAAGAAAGCTGGGGCTACTTCAATCCGCCTGAAGCACCATGGGCGGCTTTTGCGGCCAATGGCAACAGGCCCGCACCTTCAGGATACCGCGACAGCTGGGCGAAGACGAAAATAAAGAGCGGCGCTGCGCCTCTTTAGAGGTCTTTATACATGCCGTAAACGTAGATTGTCTCATCACGGCCGCGGACTTCTTTTTCGCCGATCGGCTTTAGAAGCGCTTTCCATGATTGGTTTAGTCCCTGCGTAACGTCAGCTGATAATAAAACGGTTGTTCCCACTTCTTTATTCATTTGCTCCAGACGCGCTGCCGTATTGACAACATCGCCGTAAAGACCGATGAAGAGTTTTTCTTCGCCGATCTGGTTGAGCACAATCTGCCCGGCGTGCAGGCCGATCCGGAAGTCGGGTACAACGCCAAACCGTTTCCAGTATTTGTGGCGCACTTGTTTCGATGAAAAATGATTACGCAGCTTGTAGACGGCTGACAGGGCGCTATTGGGCTGGTTGCGGGGCCATAACACAACGAGGCCATCGCCGGTGTAGTTCAGTATATCGCCGCCGTGAATACGAAAAATAAAGCTGCAGTCATAGATAAAGCGGCCGATCAGATCCATACTTTTTTTCGGTTCAAGCTTCTCTGCCATGGCGGATGACCCGACCATATCAAGGAACAGTACAATTCTCTGGCGTTCCACCGGCTGGTGGTAAGTGCCGAAAATAAAGTCCAGAAAGTGTTTCTGGCCGACCATATCGATGACTTTCAGCATGCCCATCGTGATGGACGGGACAATCAGTGCGACGCTGAAGAAGGTCTGATAAAATGTCATGGACTGGCCGCTTAGACCGTGCGTGCCGGCAACGATGTTTGTTGTGGCATAACAAAAGCCTACGCTAAGACCCATAAAAACTATATATATAACGAGTTGTGCGGCTGGTTTGAGCTTTTTGATGATCTGGCCATAGGCGCTGCGCCCGACTTCGATATAAACAAGCCAGCACAGGCTATACAGGCTCCAGAATACAAGGATACCGATTATATCAACCATAAGGGCTGAGTTGGCGAGGTAGACAATTAACCCTATGGCGATTGTTAAAATAAAGAAAACAATGAGATACCGGGCATAAATCGACAAGGCAAACAGGCCGAGCAAAGCGCATTCACCCCAGTAGAAATAAGCAGCGGTTTCCCATGCGGTGATACCGGCGAAAACCGCCAGAACTGGCAGGACATTGAGGACCAGCAAGGCGTACCAGTATATGCTGTGTTTACTTTTTGTACGTGCCATGAAAGTAACGGGTTCCTTGGTGCATTCACCAGAATAAGAAAAATATCTTATAAGAAATTCTAATCGCCGAGAAGGGAATAAACGCCGAAAAGCACTATTCTTAAAGGCTGTTCAGGCTATAGATGGCCCTTGACAAGGTATCCGGTGATGGGCCATATAGAACCTCGTTATTCCCCGGTAGCTCAGTGGTAGAGCAAACGGCTGTTAACCGTTCGGTCGCTGGTTCGAGTCCGGCCCGGGGAGCCATTCTTCACTTTTCGCCAAATGTGGTATCAAGTCGAAGGGCTTTCTTATTGAAT
>CAYUKA010000035.1:22403-22621 GCA_964445195.1 uncultured Micavibrio sp.
GGGGAGCCATTACTTCTTTCACAGATATTCACCAACGTTCATAAACAAACGCAGAAAGCCCAGAATACAAAGGATTTTAGTCCATACACATTCGTTCATATTCGCACATGATCGTTTACAACCGAGAAATTTTAGGGCATTTTGTTAGGGCATCGAGAGAATACCCTAAAACGGATACCCTAAAAATATGTTAAACGATATCCAGTGCAAGAACGCCA
>CAYUKA010000036.1:0-21798 GCA_964445195.1 uncultured Micavibrio sp.
TTCATCCGGATCTGGTTGATAAAAATCACCACCGTGCGCGAACGGGAAATCGAGCCCGTCAGTTTCCGCAGCGCCTGTGACATCAGCCGCGCCTGCAGCCCCACATGCGAGTCACCCATCTCACCTTCAAGTTCCGCCCGCGGCACCAGCGCCGCCACCGAATCAATCACCAGCACATCCAGCGCCCCGGAGCGTACCAGCGTATCAGCGATCTCCAGCGCCTGCTCCCCGGCATCCGGCTGCGAGATCAGCAAATTATCAACATCACAGCCCAGCTTACGGGCATAACCGGGGTCAAGCGCATGCTCCGCATCAACAATCGCGCAGGTACCGCCAATCTTTTGCGCCTCGGCGATCACATGCAGCGCCAGTGTTGTCTTACCGGAACTTTCCGGCCCGTAAATCTCGGTGATCCGACCGCGCGGCAATCCGCCAATCCCAAGTCCGATATCCAGTCCGATCGAGCCGGTCGAAATGCTCTCAACCTCCATCGGGTTATGTTCGCCGTTCAGCTTCATGATAGAGCCTTTACCAAAAGCCCGTTCGATCTGCGACAACGCCGCATCCAGCGCTTTTTGCCTGTCGCCCGCAGAAGTCTTGTCCATATCGTCCCCCGTTTTAAGCTTCGTGACTGTCATAATTGATCCCCTTACTGTGCATAGTTTCCAAAAGAACGCAATGGCGCGTTAACGAATCGCCACCAGATATCTACAGATCAATGTACATGATTTGTTCCTACTGTAAAGCAAAAAGAACAAAATTGGAACAATTAGCCCATAACCAACCGTTTTAAGGCACTGCCGGCATACCGGGCGGCTATCCGGGAATCCTGTGCGGCCTCTCTCGCCGCGCCGCGCGCCAGCGCACGGCCGTCAACTGCCGGGGAACCGCCTTCATACGCCGGCTCAATCATGTCCCCGTACCGGCGTACAAGAGCGGCACCGTCAAAGGCTTCCCTCATATAGCTTTGCAGCCTTCGCGCCGTCAGCGTCTTGCTCGTTTTCGCCCAGGCGACCGTCGCAATCATAACCATTATGCCCAACCCAAACATCGGTACGGGTGCTGCGACCACAACCAGATAACCGGCATATAAAGGATAACGCCACGGATTCCGAAGGGTCTCGTCCCTGACAAAGCCGGTTATGGCCGTCATGAGGGCCACACTGCGCAACTGCATGCGATCGGCTTTTGAAAGCGTGTTAAAAACGGATTGGCACGCGCAACTCATAAGCGTAGCCTTTCTTGTTCGACAGAACATTACGAAATTAATCAGTCCTGCGCCTAATCTTCCAGCGCTTCCTTGACCTTGGCCGCCAGCTGCTTGAGCGTAAAGGGCTTCGGCAGGAACCAGGTATTCTCGCCCATATGGTCTTTGAGTTTTTCCTCGGTATAACCGGAAATATAGATAATCTTCAGCTTCGGAAGAATGTCGCGGATCCTGCCGGCCAGGGTCGGCCCGTCCATATTCGGCATAATCACATCGGTAATCAGCAGATCAAGACCGTCATCACCCTGCTGTTCAAAGACGCTGAGCGCCGCTTCACCGCTATCGGCCTCAAGCACTTCATAGCCTTTGTTCGACAGCGCCCGGGCGCTGAAAGTCCGCACAGCATCCTCATCCTCAACCAGCAAAATCCGTGCCGTCCCGGTCAGATCGCGGGCTTCGTCTTCTTCCTGTTCAGTGTCATCATCCTGTTCCGCCTCCTCATCATCCAGACGCGGCAGGTAAATCGTGAATGTCGTGCCCTTGCCGACCGTGCTGTCGACATCGAGATACCCGCCGGTCTGGCGGATAATACCGTAAACCGTTGCCAAGCCCAGACCGGTGCCTGAACCAACCTCCTTGGTCGTAAAGAACGGCTCGAAGATACGGTTTAGATTCTCTTCCGGTATACCACAGCCGTTATCCCGCACCGCCAGAGTTACCCACTGCCCGGCCGGCATCGTATCGCCACCGCGCTCGACCGCGCGTTTGGTTTCATAGCTGCCTGTTTCAATCGTCAGGATACCGCCTTCCTCGTCCATCGCATCGCGGGCATTGACGGCGAGATTAATCAGCACCTGTTCCATCTGGCCGACATCAACCTTGACCAACCCGGCATCCTGCCCGTGCTTGACATCAAGCTCGATATTCGCGCCGATCAGGCGCCGCAATAGATGTGAAAGCTCGGTCAGGATATCGGTCAGGTCCTGCACCCGCGGCCGCAGGGTCTGCTGGCGCGAAAAGGCCAGCAGCTGCCGCACAAGATTGGCCGCCCGGTTAGAGTTCTGCTTGATCTGCATGATATCGGAAAAAGAGGGATCACCCGGCTTGTGCCGCAATAACAACAAATCACAAAAACCGATAATCGCGGTCAGCAGATTATTAAAATCATGCGCAACACCACCGGCAAGCTGGCCGATCGCCTGCATTTTCTGGGACTGGACGAATTGCGCTTCCAGCTCCTTTTGCTGCGTCAGGTCAATAAAATGCAGCACCAGGTTCTCGCCGCCGGCGAGCCGCCGCGCATACATCTGAACCATGACCTCGCGGTCCTTGCCGAGCAGGGCAATCTCCATCGGCGCGCTGACCGCCGCTTCGGAGTCCATCGATTTCAAAAGCGTCATCGCCCGGGTACGGTCGTCATCCTTGATGACCGCCTCAAACTGCCGCCCTTCCATCTCGGCAACTTCATAGCCCAGCATCGCGGCCAGCGCCGGGTTACAATCATCGAACGCACCGGCAGAATTAATCATCGCAATCCCGAGCGGCGCTTCTTCGTAAAAGCGCTGGAACTTGTCTTCGGAGGCCTGCAACGCCTGCCGCATCGCGCGCTCCGCGGTCAGGTCATGGACAACGCCCCGCGTACGCACGATCCCGCCGCCTTCATTGACCACCGCCTGGCTGATCGACGCCGCAAAAGTCTTGCCGCCCGGGCCTTTCATTACAACTTCGGCCATCTGTTTGGCGCCGCCATGGGCGGTAATGTCATAGGGTCGCGCATTATCCGGCGGCGTTTCAAAATAGGTATGCAGCCGGCCTTTCGAGAGCACCGTGTAAATATCTTCCCCCAGCCAGCGCGCCAACGTTGCATTTAAAAACACGAACTGCCCTTTTTCGTCGACGGAGAAGAATCCGACCGGCGCATTGTCGGTGAAGTCGATCAGCTTCTCCCGCTCATCGCGGATCGCCCGGTCAATCTCCAGCTTCTGGGTAATATCATCGATACGCCAGTGAATATAGCCCGCCCAGCCGGCCACCGGCTGCGCCGTAATCTGGTACCACGAATCGCGATCATCATACGTGCAGTGCAATTCGATTGAATCGGTCAGGCCCCGGTGCGCCTGATCGGCCAGCATACGGAAATGCGCCAGCGTTTCTTCATCCTGCCGAAAAAGCTGCGAAAGATTTTCAAGCGTTGCGTCGCCAAAGTCATCACATAGATCAACGAATTTCTGGTTCGCATATATAGTATGATCAGACGCATCGGTAATCAGGCGCGCGCCGCGGCTGCCTTCCAGCACTTCCTTAATCAGCTCGCGCTCTTTTTCCTGTGTGCTGCGAATGTGAAACGATTTCTGGACGTAATAGGAAATCGCCGCCGCCGCGATAAAGGCCAGCAGCGCCGCAGCCACCGCCTCGGCCTGGATTTCGATCATAATCGCCGCAATGGTGCAAACGACCAGGTACAGAAGCACCAGCACAACCGAAACCACCACGCCGCCGCGGCTGACCTTCTGTTTGTCCGCCGCCTCCACAGTACGGTGATGCTTGGTGATAAATGATGAATGGTCCATATGCCGCCGGCCGTTAGGATTGCGCCCTGCGCCATTATAAACCAGCCTTCAGCAAATGGCGAAGGGCAAATGATGACCGGACGGCATCGCAACAATTACATTCATGACAGTGGTGGTCTGACACCGGGCGGCAGCTCGGTATAAGCAATACCAAAACGTTCATGCTGTTCCCTGAAAAACGCCTGAAGACGGGGATGGGAAGCTGCCCGCAACATGGCCGCTTTCGCTTCCTGCCACGAAACGAGTGCATCGCCGGTCTTTTCAAACGCCGGCGATAAGCGCTGCTTGGCCTGATCCACGGTATCTGGCGGATAGTGCTGCAAAGAATAAGTGACCATGCCCATGTCTTTTAAACTATCCAAAACGCTATCGACGTCCCCGTGATAAGCCCGATAGGCTTCCGCATAAGCCTGACCTTCCGGGCTCTCCGCAAGCTCCCTCGGCATAAAGCCGGGATTTAAAAACAGGATCCTGTCTTCAGGGGTACTCGTCCCCGCGTTTTCGTCGCTCATGTCATGTTCCTTGATTTACGGCATATCTTTACCATAAAAAATAAATCGTGCGCAATCATTATGTCAGTGCTTAATTGAGCTTCCCTTTGAGCTTGAAAACATAGGAGATGACTTCAGCGACAGCCTTGTAATGCTCGGCCGGCACCATCTCGTCGATATCGACCGTATCATAGAGCACACGGGCCAGGGGCGGGTTTTCATAGAGCACGATATCATGTTCTTTCGCCACTTCACGAATGCGCAACGCCGTTTCGTCAATGCCCTTGGCAATACAGACCGGCGCGTCCATCTGGTCCGGGTCGTATTTCAGGGCAATCGAAAAGTGCGTTGGGTTGGTAATGACGACATCGGCCTGCGGCACAGCCTGCATCATCCGCTGACGCGCCCGCTCTGCCCGCAGCTGCCGCAGCTTGGCCCGGACATGCGGATCGCCCTCGGTCTGCTTGTATTCGTCTTTCAGCTCCTGCTTGGTCATGCGCATCTTCTTGTGATGCTCGGTGCGCTGGAAAATAATATCGATAACGGCAATGACAACCAGCGCGACCAGAATGCCCACCAGCAGCAGGACCACCAGTTCAAGCAGTTCATCCATCACCGTCGGCAGCGGCAGGCCGACATAGTTTTCGACCCGGCCGTAAAACGGGTAAAGCAGGATCAGGCCAACAGCCCCGATAATAAGGATTTTCAGCAATCCCTTGGCAAACTCCATCAACGCGCGCATGGAAAACAGCCGCTTGAAGCCCTGAATCGGCGAAACCTTGCTCAGGTCGGGCTTGACAGCCTCCGGCGCAAAGAGCGGCCCGACCTGTAAAAACGGACCGATGAAAGCGGTAAACATCAGGATCAGCAGCGGCAAAGAAAAAATCCACAGGATCGTCCAGAACGACTCGCCCAGCGTATCGGCAATCCCTTCCGCCCCCGCGGGCAGGGCGTGAGGCATCGCCAGATACGTCTTCATATGCTCGGCCATATTTGCGAACACGACGGGCGACAGGAACCCGATCAGGATCGTCGCCGCCAGCAGCATCAACCAGTTATTGACCTCGCGCGATAAGGCGACCTGCCCCTTCTTGCGGCTTTCTTCAAGCCGTTTCGGGGTCGGCTCTTCGGTCTTCTGTGAGTCGTCAGCCTGTTCGTTATCGGACATTCTTACATTTTATCACGAAACGTCCCTTTCGCAGCGCGTTTCACGACACATTATGCACTGAATATAATTGACACTTTTATTTTTACATATTATAAAGCCGGTGATCATTTGACAGCGATAAACGATATGCGCAAAACAATTCTGATTATCGGCGGGTCCGGCACGCTGGGCCAGAACCTGACCCCACGGCTGGTTACGGCGGGATACGATGTCATTATCGGCGACATTTGGCCCCCCGCCGGTAACACGCCAGCTCGCTATATTCAAATGGATGCCACTGATCCTGATTCCCTGCAAGACGCCTGCGCCAGGATTGAAGCCGACGGCATCCAGGTGACACATATTATGAATACAGTCGGCCTTCTGGCTGAGAGCGGCCTGACTGATATCTTCCAGACCAGCGCCGAAGAAATACAGCGCACCATTGATGTGAACCTGCTGAGCCAGATCCTGCCCGTCCGCTTTTTTGGCGAACATTTGATGACTGGTGACGGCGACAAAAGCTTCGTCCTCGTTTCCTCTGTCAATGCTCACACAGGATACAGTATTCCGTTTTACAGCGCGGCCAAGGGCGGCCTGCACAGCTTTATCAGGCCCGCGGCGATGCAACTTGGCGCCGGCAATGTCCGCATAAATATCGTGACACCGGGCACGGTCATAACACCCGAAACCGAAACCCAGCCCAAGAACTTTGCCGACCGGGCCGAAGCGGCCGCCCTCAAACGGTTATGCTCTGTTGATGAAATCGCCGAAGCCATGCTCTGCTGCGTAAAGCTAACCGGTATGACGGGGCAGGAAATTGTCGTTGATGCCGGGCAATCTCTGAATCCTTCAGAATCTCTGTTCGATCAGCAGCGCCGGGGTACAGTACCCCCCACCAGCCAGGCACAACCCGCCTAGCCGCCGCTTAAGAAAAAGACCATCCCTTCCTCGAACTTGGAAAGCCAGAACAGCATCGCCGCCGAAATTGTCAGCGAGAGTGTCACCAGCGCCATCATGATCTGCAGCGGCAGCGCAATCAGGAACACCTGTATCTGCGGCATCAGGCGCGTCAGCACCCCCATGCCGATATAAAGCAGCAAGGCGACAACAAAGAACGGCGCTGCAATCTGTACACCGATCATAAAGCTGTTGGCCACGGCCTTGGCCATGAACTGCGCCATCGATCCGGTATCAGGCACCGCGCCAATCGGGAACAGCTCATAACTGCCGACCAGGCCGTAAAACAGCAGGTGATGCATCTCGGTCGCGAACAGCAACACCACGCCGGTAATCGACAGCAGCGCCCCGATCAGCGAGCCCTGCGTTGCAAAAGCCGGGTTAAAAATCTGCGCGTTACCCAAACCCGACATCATCGAAATCGCCATACCGGCCGTATCGAGCGCGATCATGAAAATCCGGGCAATCGTGCCGATAAACAGGCCGACGATGAACTCCATCCCGATAAGCACGAACAGCATCATCGTCGTCGGCACCGGGTTCGGCACATGCTGGGCGACCAGCGGCGCCAGTACCAGCGATAGGCCCAGAGCAATATATAAGCGAATATTCCGCGGTGTAAACGAATCGCCGATCCCCGGCATGATCGTCAGGGCCGCGCCGATCCGTGCGAAGGTCAGCATAAAGGCAAAGACACCCTGAACTAAAAATTCTTCGAGAAGAGTCATAAGAATCCCAGCGTATCAGAATCTCGAAATCTCAGAAACGCCTAGTTCCGAAATTCTGATTACTGTAACCCGATCATACGGTCAGCAAGGGTTTCCATGAAGGTCGTCATGATCGCCGCAAAACCGGGAAAAAACAGGAAAATCGCCAGGAAAATCGCGATAATTTTGGGCACGAACACCAGTGTGATTTCCTGGATTTGC
The DNA here is from genome assembly GCA_964445195.1 of uncultured Micavibrio sp. Taxonomy (GTDB): domain Bacteria; phylum Pseudomonadota; class Alphaproteobacteria; order Micavibrionales; family Micavibrionaceae; genus UM-FILTER-47-13. The sequence continues at coordinate 7,305 of CAYUKA010000036.1, forward strand.
GTCAGGGCCTGGAACAGCGCAATCGTCACCCCGACCGCGAGGCCAATCAACATGACAGGCGCCCCCAGTTGCAGGGCAATCAGGATCGCTTCACGGACGGTTTCAATGATTTCGGTCTGGTTCATGGTGACTTGAGAATGTAGTGACTTAGGAATGTGATCATTTATGACGAGTCGCTTCTTTATTAAATCACCAAATCACCAAATCACCAAATCCCTAGACCGGCATCCGCATGATTTCCTGATAAGCGCTCAGCATCCGGTCACGGATCGCGACCACGGTCTGCAGGGTCAGTTCAGCCGCCGTTACGGCCTCGACAACATCTGTCAGGTTCGCATTACCGATCACCGCCTCGGCCGAGGCTTTTTCACCTTCACGCATCGTTGCGATCGAATCGATCGTGGCCTTGCGAACCATATCGCCGAAATCCGGACCGTCATTGCCGGCAACACGCGGGCCGCTACCTACGCCCTGTGCGTTCTGATAAAGCCCGGCGGCGATGGAAGGATCTATTTTATCGACCATGATGATATACCTCTCATTCCATTATACCCGATCGCCTAGCGCCGTAAAATATCGATTGTCTGCATCAGCATATTGCGGCTCTGCTCGATCATGCCGAGATTGGCTTCATAGGAACGCTGGGCTTCCTGCATATCGCTCATCTCGATCATCGTGTTGACGTTCGGCATCCTGACATAACCTTCAGCATCCGCGCCGGGGTGGTCGGGCATGTATTTCAGCTTGAACGGCCGCCTCTGGTCCTGCTCGATCGCCGAAACCTCGACCGTACGGTGGCCCAGCTCGCGGTCCATCACGTTCTTGAATACGATAAACTGCCGCGTATACGGGTCCTCTTCCGGCGTCGGCGCCGCGGTCTGGGCGTTGGCCATGTTTTCCGAGATCACACGCACACGCTCGCTCTGGGCGCGCATACCGTGCGCGGAAATCGTCATCGCGCTAAACAGCTCACTCATCGCTTGTTTCTCCCGTGTTAAACATCATGTGTCCTCTCTTACTGCCTGTTCCCGAGTGCGGTACGAATCATCCCGACATTTTTCTGGTACAGCGTCGTCATCAGGTTGTAATCCATCGTCGTGCGCGCGGCGCTGATCATCTGCTCCTCGATAATCACCGCGTTGCCGGCCGGGGCGACTTCATAGGTCGTGCGCTTGCGGCGGGCCTCCGGATCGTCGATATCGTCGTTGCGCGGCATATGCTGGTCGTCAGTGATTGCCGGACGCACGACGTTCTGTTTTGTGACATCGGCAACGGCGCGGCCAAAATCGACCGGCTTTAAATCCATCGGCCGGAACTGCGGTGTATCGGCATTGGCAACATTTTGCGAGATCACGCGCTGGCGCTGGTCGAAATAGTTCATCTTCGCCGTCATCGCCTTGAATAATCCGATACTGTCTGTCGTCATCGTACTTACCTTTTATCCGTTGATGGTCTATAGTTTCCCCCTGCGTAAGACAGACTTGCAGGAACCGTGCCAGTGATTGACGAATATGACGACGGCCGGGATATGGACGGCAAAGACCCGTTAATCCCTTCAAATATAAAGAAAAAATCAAAAAGACCTGTCGCTGTCGCCCTCGCCGACGGGCAGGACGAGCAGGATATGCCGCACGTTACCGCCGCCGGCAGGGGAAAAATTGCCGAGCAGATTGTGCAGCTGGCCTTTGAAAGCGGCATTAAAGTGCGCGAGGACAGCGACCTGGCCGAAATGCTGGCAACCATCGAGCTGGACAGCCCGGTTCCCAGTGAGGCCTTTATGGCGGTGGCTGAAATATTATCGTATGTTTACCGGGCCAACGGCGCGCCCGACCCGTTCGACGCCGTGCTGGACCAACAGAATGACCGGGATGATAAAAGGCCGTAAACATGACTGACAATGATCTTGAAGCCAGATTGCAAAGCCTGATCGACCGGATCGATGGCGCCATCACCAAAACAAGGCAAAACCAACTGATCGATATCAGCTTTATGGATCAGGATGTCGCCGCGCTGTGCCGTGAAATCATCGAATCGGACCGTGAAGAGGCCAAGGCGCTGGAGCCGCGGATGATTGATGTTATTAACCGCCTCGACGAACTGGCAGAGGAAATCAAACATTACCAGGACCGTACCGATCAGGGCACAGGCCAATAGGGAATAAAGGCAATGGAAATACTGGATCTGACCCAAATAGCGCGCTTTGCCGCCGCCCTTGTTTTTGTTCTGGCGCTAATGGGCGGGCTGGCCCTGCTGATGCGCAAATTCGGCACCAGTCACCCGCTGACCGCGCCACATAAACGCCGGCTGAAAATCGTCGAAGTCCTGAATATCGACGCCAAGCGCAAGGCCGTGCTGCTGCGGCGTGATGATGCCGAACATCTCGTCATTCTGGGGACAACGTCGGAAACCCTGATTGAAAGCGCTATAGAATCACCGCAAGATGCAGAGATAATCCCGATGAAGGCCAGCGACAAACAGAATGAGCCCTAACCATACAGATCACAGCGTTTTACACAGACTAATAAAAACCTCTGTGCTGTCCCTGTGTGCTCTTTGCTCTTTGTGGCTTATCTTTTTTGCGCCCCCGGCCTTTGCCCAGGCGATCACCCTTGATCTCGGCGCCGGGGCGGAGAACGGCACCGTAACCGGGCGGGTGATCCAGCTTGTCGCCCTGCTGACAGTGCTCTCGCTCGCACCGTCGATCCTGGTGATGATGACCTCTTTCACCCGGATCATCGTCGTGCTCTCATTCCTGCGTACCGCGATCGGCATCCAGCAGACGCCGCCGAACACGGTGCTGATCTCGCTCGCCTTGTTCCTGACCTTTTTCATCATGGCGCCGACACTGCAAAGCGCCTATGAAAGCGGCGTCCTGCCGCTGGTGAATGAAGAGATCGACGAGATGACCGCCTTTGAGCGCACCACCGATCCGTTCAAGGAGTTCATGCTCCGGCATGTCCGTGAAAACGATCTCGCGCTATTCATGAATCTAAGTGACACACAGGTTGCCGAGCCGATGGAAACGCCGCTGCGCGTACTGATCCCGTCTTTCATGATTTCGGAGTTGCGGCGCGCCTTCGAGATCGGTTTTATGCTGTTCCTGCCGTTCCTGATTATCGATATGGTCACCGCCTCGATCCTGATGTCGATGGGTATGATGATGCTGCCGCCGGTGATGATTTCACTGCCGTTCAAGATCATTTTCTTCGTGCTGGTCGATGGCTGGTATTTAATCGCCGGCTCGCTGATCCAGAGCTTCGATGTCGGCGTCCCGCCACCGCCTACGCCGCCGGGGTAGTACCCCGATGAGTTTATTCGAAAAGCTTGATAACGCCGCCAACGGGCAGGAGCGCTGGCAGCTGGCCGAGGCGCATGTCCGGCAATCTTGCCCGGACCTCGGTGACGCAACATTTGAACAGGCCCTCCATGGTCAACAGAGCTTCGTCTTCCTGGCTCCGAACGAAGTCATCAAACTCGCGCGCAATCAGTGGATCGGGCGCATGTTTGCCGGCGAAGCTTTGATTATGCCGCTTTTGCCGGCCCTGCCGGGTATCCGGACCCCGCACCTTATCGATTACAGGCCGGATGATCATATCATTCGCACCAGCCGCCTGCGCGGCGTGCTCCTGACAACGCAAATACTGGCCGCCCTGCCACCAAAGACGCAGGATTTCGCCATAGAACGGCTGGCAACTTTCATCGCCGCATTACACGCGCTGACACCGCCCGCCCGTGCAGAGGCGCTTACGCCTGACCTGTACTGGCGCACACTGTTCTTTGAAAATGTTGAAAAACTTGGCAACAAAAAAGACAGCCCGCGCGTACAGGCGGCGATAGAGTACGCGTCATCCTATGACAATATTCACGAAGACCGCGTCCCGGTGCATGGCGACCTGCAGGCGGGCAATATTCTTTATGATGAAAGTGACCAGTCGCTGGGCCTCATCGACTGGACCGGCTGCGCCCTTCAATATCGTCACCGTGAATTCGCGCCGCTAACCTATGGCTTCCCGGCACGCTTTGCCGAAGCGGTGCTCAAAAATTACGAGATGCTTACCGGCATGAACATCGACCGTACACTGATCCAACGGCGCAATGACGTCCGCGCAATCGCGACGTGGAACGCGGATGAGCAGCCGGAATTTCGTTTTTAGGCTCAGAACCTAGTTAATTCGATACCGCGTCGGCATCACGGCGGTAGGAATCGAGGAAATCGGCAAACATATCGACTTCACTGACAATTGCCTCGATTGTTTCGCGGTCAGCCATGATCGCCATCTGGCGCGGCCGCGTCACAACATCAAACAGCCGGGAGTGGCGCGTGCGCTTCATTTGGTCCTCATAACGCTCGCGCATATTATTCAGCGCCACCCGGTTACCGGACAGGTTCAGCGACACCGCCCGGTTCAGCAGCAAGTCGGCCTGTGCCCTTGTCAACGGGCGGCCGGGATCAAGCGCTTCATCGAGAATCAAATCCTGCAAGGCTTCCGCCGCATCCTCCCACAGCCCTGCCTGCCAGGCGATATCGGCGCGCAGACGGTTGACCTGCGGATCAGGGTCGAACCGGTTGAGCATTTCAATCGCTTCTTCCGTCCGGTTAAGCTGCGAAAGACCGCGCGCGCGCAGCAAGTCGATTTCTTTCAGCTTCGCCGCCCGCGCCTCACCCTCAAGCAGGGCCGCATACCGGTCCCGTGCCAGTGCCAAATATTTCATGGCCTCACGCGAGTCCTTGTCGATCAGCAGTAATGCCCCGAGCCGCAGCGCCACCCGCGCCTGCTCCTCATTCTCCAGCCGGAAATCGACCTGGTGCCGGAGCAGATCGGTCGCCCGGCCGAGCAGGTCGGCTTCGGCCAGCCTCTCGGCCAGTTTTTGCACAAGACGGTTGCCATCATCGCCGACCGGGGTCAGTTCGCGGAATTCCTCATACAGCTCAACCGCATCAAGCGGCGTCATGTCCGTGTCATTCAGCAGCAGATCAGAAAACTCAGCCTGCATAAAGGCCGTGACATCGTTGCCGATATCGGCATCGGGACTCATCGCCGCCGCATCACGCAGGATCGTAAACCCTTTCAGATAACGGTCGGCCTCAAGATAAAGCCGCCCGAGCATAAAGTTGACGCGCGTTTCAATCTCATCACCGCGCCACGCGTAACGAAGCCCTTCCAGCCGGTCGATCGCATCATCCGTGCTGATCGCCCCGTCATTCAGATCAAGCATCGTCATCGCCAGCCCGGCCCGCGCCCGGTGCAAATCATCCGGCCCGTCAGCCAGCTTCTGCCAGAGCGCACGGGCGCTTTCAATTTCACCGCTCTGGCGGTGCGCCTCGCCTTTCAGGTAATCCATCGCCGCCAATGTCCAGGGCTTCAAACGGTCCCGGTCGCGTTGCAGGACAGCCAGGATACCTTCGGCCGTCTGGACATCGCCGTCACGCAGAGCCACCTCGGCCAGCTTGACACCGATTTTTTCCAGCAGGGGCTGCGTATAGCCAACAAGGATACTGAAATCATCCGGCATGGTTTCAGCCGCCTGCCGCCAGTCTTCCAGCGCCGCCAATATGAAAGCCCGCCAGTAATCAAGCTCGCCGTAGTCTGCCAGAACCGGGTGGAACAAATCGCGGAATGCCATTTCATATTTACCGGCCAGCGCCGCCGACGCGCCGCGCAGCGCCCGGAACTCCGGACTATCAGCCAGATCCGGTAATTCAGCCGCGGCGAAAGCAAGAAACCCGATCGCTTCCTGCCCGCGGTCGTTCGAGAGATTCATTTTCGCCAGCGTCAAAAGATCCTGCACCCGGCCGTTAGCATCCTTGATGGCCATACCGGAGAGCAATATGCGCTGGTTTTCCTCCAGCGCCAGCAAACCGCCCATCATCCAGCGGTCGAAATCGAAAATACGGCGCAGCCCTTCGCCTTCAGCCGGCGCTTCATCGGCTATCGAGTTTTCCTGCACATCCCGCCGTATCAAACGGCGATTAATGTCCTTGACCGGCGACAGCGCCAGCCCCCCCTGCCGTCCGACCTCAACGCCGCTGCCGGTCAGGGCCACGTCCAGATCGTCTATCAACGGCTGCAATACAAGCCCTATAGCACTTTCAAGCGTATTAAAGTCGACCAGCCGCTGCGGCGCACCGGCAAACTGGTCGGCCTGTTCAACCGTCACAACCTTCAGCACGTCACCGACCGCCGGGTCAGGCAGATCAAGCACCTCGGTTGTTAACAGGAACGGCCAGTTGACGGCCCCGCCGCGTACCTGCTGGTTACGACTGTAAGTCCGCGTCATTTCCAGCGGTTCGGCGTCACGGCTGTTGGGCGTAATCACCACCCGCCAGACCAGGCCACCGCCTTCGCCGTAAATATCCATCGCTTCGTGGCCGGGCGGCAGCTTGACGCGGTAAGCTGCGCCGCCTTTTAGTTCGTAACGCTCAAACGCGCCAAAACTGTCCGCCTGCTCGCCCGCAACCTGCGGCGGCACATTCAGCGTCGGCCGGTCGAGCACCAGCCATAAATAATCGAAGCGCCGGAAGACGGCCATACCCACAGTCTCTGTCGCGGTCACCGTAATGACATGCGGCGCCATGATCGCCTGCGCCTGTTCCAGGATAGGCGGTTCAGCCGGTTCGGCAGGCTCAGTATCTTCAGCGCCCGTCTCTCCCGCGAGCGTCTCTTCCTCGACCGCCGTCACCGGGCGGGCGGCAACCGGAGGCGCCGGCGCGGCAGGTACCGCAGGTGATGAGGCCTGAAGCTCAGGTTCGGGTGATGGCGCCGGCGGCGGCGCCGCGCGCGCAACGGCACGCGGCCCCACACCCGGTGGATTAAAGACATCGATCACCACCCGGCTCCCGACTGTAAAATGACGAAACCCGCTACCCTGCGGCGTTTCCACCAGCGCCCGCAGCGGCGTACCGGTATCGGAAACCTGCTGCACCGCCAGAATATTGCTGTCCGCGCCATGCTCGGTCGTGCCGCGTACGAGAGATGACGCCACATCAAAACGAACTTCAATCTGGCCCGGTGCAAGCTGGGCCACATCATAACCAACCGGGCGCGGCCAGTCGAACACCAGCCGGGTATAGGTCGCATGCGCGCCGGTGCGCATCGTTACCTGTGACACATCCTGCCCCTGCGCTGTCACAGCGCACAGCGGCATTACAAGAAGAGTCACGATAAGCAAAATAAGACGGCGCATAGAAAAACTGTGCCATGCAGTGAATGAAACAACAAGTCCCACCAAGGACTTAACCATTCTATTATACGCGATTCCGGCCTGATGGTCATGCGCCGTCAGTAAAAAGCCTGAAACGATCAACGGGTTTAAAAACGCTGCTGGCGCCGGTCATGACCTAAAATCACGATATCAACCCGCCGTGCCAGGTCAAGACGCTGTTCTTCGCTGACCACACCCTGCAAATCCTGGTAGCGGCCGCTGGCATGGCCGCGCACGGCGATATCGCGTTCATAACCGACCGTTTCCAGGATCGCAGCGACATTCGCGGCACGGGCCATAGACAATTCCCAGTTCGATTCAAAGCCGCCATCGCCGCGTGTCACCGGACGCGGATCGGCATGGCCGGTAATCTCGATCACGTTACGGATCCGGGACAACACGCCGCCAAGCGCATAAAGCGCCCGTGTCCCGTCCTCCTTCACTTCTGCCTCGCCGGAGTCGAACAACAGCGCCCTTGGCAAAGAAATAACAAGTTGCCCCTGCTGTGTGTTCAGCGTGACACCGCCCAGCGCTTCATTATCGGCGATCACGGTTTCCAGCAAAGCCTCCAGATAGTCAACATTCAGCGCGCGGCTGAAATTAATCCGGTCAATATTGATCGCATCCTGTGTCCCGCGATAAAGCGGCGCCCCGTAAAATCTGTTAAATTCCGATTGCAGCGCCGATGTAATCTCCGACCAGTCCTGCCTTGCCGGTTCGGTCATTGAGAACAGCAGCACAAAGAAGGTCAGCATCAACGCCATGACATCTGTAAAAGAGACCAGCCAGATTTGCGAACTGGCTTCGGCTTCCTGAATATCGCCGCGGCGCCGGAATACCCGTCGCCCGGTCAATGGCGCCAGGGCATCTTCATCGGGCTTCTCTCTCTCATTCTCCGGCTTTTCCTGGCCTTTAACGCTCTCATCACTCATCAACAAACCCCTCTACCGGCGAATAAGGAATATGGCGGCGAAATAACAATTCGATTGTACCTGCCTCTCCTTTACGCACACCACTGCTGAGCAGCTTGGCAGGCAGGCCGCCGGCCTCAATTTTTTCAGCGATCGCGCTCATAGTCTGCATCGTATCCGCCAGTCTTTGGGGCTGCTGGTTCTGCAAATGCGCCGGGTTCTCATCGATATTCAGCATCATATCCATACGATAAGGTGTCTGCACCGTATCGGTTTTCAGAAGCGCCACCAGAGTCGGCAGAAAAAAACCGCGGAAAAACTGCGCCTGGCCGCTGTCATCATCGAGCGCATTACGCTGGCCGACCGCCATCACGGCGGCCTCGAAATCATCGAACGGCACCTTGACATACATAACGCCCTGCCGCTCGCTGACCACTGCTTCATGACTGGGAATCTGCGCCGTGAACAATGCCTGGAGACGTTCAACCGTATCCCCCTCTTTCACCGAAGCGGTTTCAGCCTCCGTCACCGAAGGCTGTTCGTCAAGCGGCATGTCCTGTATGTTTGCGGCAAATGCATGGCTCAGGCTCTGCATCACCGGACGCACCTTGACCTCCTCGAACTGCGAAATCGCGTTCAGCACAATAAAAAAGGCCAGCAACATAATAAACAGCGACAGGCCCAACAGCTGGCCGCCCATCGAGCGCGCCGTACCCGCACCGCCTTTGCGCCGCCTGTTGCGCATTTCAGATCCCCCCGAAAAGAATAATGATGGCATATTATGACTCATGCCCGAAAAATAAAGGCATGCCCTGTTACAAGCATGCCAGTTCGGGGGGGGAAATTCACCCGTTAATTTTCAAGTTCGGCAAGGAGTCTGTCGATGTCGTCCTGTGTGACCGCCCTTTCAGGCAATTGCGGGCCGTTTAAGAGCGCATCAAGACCTTCCCGGTCATCCTGATGCGGACTGCCGTCATCTTCAATGCCGGGAATCTTATTCTCAAGTACCTCGATAATCTGGCCGACTTTTTCGTCGATCGTCTGCAAGGTGCGGACGACCTTGGTAATCCGCTGACCGGTGATGTCCTGGAACGAACAGGCTTCAAAAATCTTGATTGTCTCGGCTTCGATCGCCGCTGCGGCATCACTCCCGATACCGCCCATCTGCTGCTGTATCTCCTCACATGCATCCATAATAATACCCGTCGCTTCTTCAGTCGCCCCGACAACAGCATCCAGTTCATCGGTCGCAGCCGGGATATGCACGCCCTTGATATCGCCGGGCCGCACCGCACCGATATCCTGCCGCGCATCATTGATAAGATCCCGTAACAGGTGCAATTGACATGATAACGCGCTCTTGGTTGTCATGTCCGCATCCTGAACCTTGGTAATCACCGAATTGATAATCCGCACGACCACATCGCGCTCATAACTATCAGGCCGGGCTTCCACATTTTCGTCTTTTTGGGCCGCTTCGCTCGTCATGTCTAAAACTCCCCTATCGCCGTGACCATTTTCTGTTTCAACGTTTCCGCATTAAACGGTTTGACAATATAATTGGAGGCGCCGGCTTCCTTGGCCGCGATCACATTTTCCGTCTTGCTCTCTGCCGTCACCATAATAAAGGGTACATCCTTATGCTTGTCGCCGTTGCTGCGCACTTCCTTGAGCAGCTCGATACCGGTCATGGGCTCCATATTCCAGTCGGAAATCACCAGCCCGTATTCGTTATCCTTGAGAAGTTCCAGCGCCCCGGCGCCATCGCTGGCTTCATCGACATTGTTAAAACCCAGTTGCTTGAGCAAATTGCGGATAATCCGCAGCATGGTTTTGTAATCGTCGACGATCAGAATATTCATATTATGTACTGACACAGTCTCTTCTCCTTCGCCATAGTCAGGTCAACATCGTCCGGTTGTAGTTTGTGAAAACAAACCGGCTTTGGCGAATCGTTTTCGTCAAACCGCATACGATGCGATGCCGAAAGGAGAGAAAAGAAGAAATCTATTGTGGCGGAATGTCGGGAATCTGTTTTTGCTGCGCCATCATGATCGTCACCGTCCGGGCCCGGTCCGGATCCATCTCGGCGAGAATCGGGGCCGATTTGCGCTCTGACATCCGGGTCATAACGGCAATCAGAACGTCAAGGTCGAGCGTATTGAAAATGCGCGCCGCATCCTTGGCCTTCATCCCTTCGTATATCTTGACGAGGCTGACAATACGCTCCTGCTCGTTGGTTTCCTGTTCTTTGAGCAGCCCTTCGATCTCATCGCGCACGGCTGTCATTTCACGCAGTTTCTGGTCCAGCTCGCGCTCTGCCGCTTCAAGCAGCGCTTCCCGCACAGCCAGGGAGCGCTCCCGTTCTTCCAGCGCTTCGCGCCGCGCCGCCAGATCCTCATAAAGACCGGAACGCACTGCTGAGTGCTGGAATTCAAATTCACTGGCATCGCGCCATTCCACGCGCTCACCGTCTTCCTCCTCCATGGGCGGCGACGGCAGGGTATCGGGCCCCTGCACAGCCTCAGCATCTTCCATGGAATCCTCATCAGCCATTGCCGCACCCTCACCCGGCAAAGGCGGGACATCGGCTTCAACCTCCTGCTGGGCAAAGGCGACACCGGCGCGCTCGACACCGGCGGCAAATTCACCCGCCCGGACGATCAATGCCAGCCCGGCGACCAGCACCATCAGCGGTATAATGCGAATACGCTGGAACAGCGTCATGACACGCCCCCGGCATCAGCCTTGCGGCTTTTTTTTTGCAGCGCTTCGTAAAGCTCGCGCTCGGCACGGCTGACAAAGACGTCTTCATCGACAGCACTGTCTTCACCGGGAAACAGGCCCTGCTCGTTAACATCACCGCCTTCATCGGCCCGCTCAAACTCCGGATCGCGAATGGCAAAACCGAAAGGCGCCGCCTTTGATTTCTGTTTGGCCGGCGATTTGCTTTCCGCAGGGCGTGGCCTTGTGCCCGGCCCGGCCGCTACAGGATCCGGCACCATACCAACGCTGCCGCGATCGGCCAGCTTTTCCAGCCGCCCGGCCAGCCTGTTACCGGAATCGCTCATAATCTGCAGCTCTTCCGACAGCGCCTTGGCTTCACCGATCTGCTCCTGCAAGTCCCGCCCGGCCTCACGCGCGCTTTCGCGCAGGCCGCGAATAGCGAGATCGGCGCGCTCTATATGCGCCGAGAGGTCGGCAAGCAAACCTTCCATATCCCGCCGGCTGTCTCGGAATGCCTTGATATGCAGCGAGAGACGCGCCGCATAAAAGATCGTCCCTGCCAGCAGCAGGAGCACAAGGCCGTCGAGGATCAGCGGCAAAATCACGTTCATGCTTCGTCATCCTCCTCCGGCTCGATATATTTTTCGATCCGCACGGCGATATGGCCTTGCTTTTGCCCGACCGGCCCCTTGAACATCGGGAAGTGACCGCAGCGCAGTTCCAGTTCATCATCGACCGTGGTCGAGAACATCACCTGCGTGCCGATTTTCCAGTTCAGAATGTCGTGCAGGCTGATCGTTTTTTCACCAAGCACAGCCTGCAGCTGCACGTCGGTTTTATAAAGCTCCTGCGTCAGGTGGTTTTCCCAGATCGAGTCACGGCCGAATTTTTCACCCATGAACATCTGCAGCAGCAGCTCCCGGATCGGTTCCAGCGTCGCATAGGGAATGAGCACTTCGACCCGGCCGCCGCGGTCCCCCATATCGACACGCAATCGCGCCAATACACAGGCATTGCCGCTTTGCGTAATCGTCGCAAAGCGCGGGTTTGTTTCCATCCGGTCAAGCGAAAAGCTGACCGGAGAGAGCGGATCAAACGCCGATGACAGATCGCTCAACGATACACCGACCATGCGCTCGACCAGCTTGGTTTCAATCGTCGTGTAGGGGCGCCCCTCGACCCGGATCGCCGGCGTCCCTTTCCGTCCGCCGAGCAGAACATCAACGATCGAGTAAATCAGCGCGCTGTCCGTCACCAGCAGGCCGTGATTGTCCCACTCCTCGGCTTTAAACACCGAGAGCATCGCCGGCAGCGGGATCGAGTTCATATAGTCACCGAACCGCACCGTCGAAACCTGGTCGAGACTGACCTCAACATTGTCCGAAGTCAGGTTCCGCAACGACGTTGACATCAGACGCACCAGGCGGTCAAAAACGATATCGAGCATCGGCAGACGCTCGTAATTGACCATCGCCGAGTTAATCAGCGCCATAACGCCGGACGTTTCGTCGCCGCCGGCCGAGTCCTCATCAAAGCCGAGCAGGCTGTCGATTTCTTCCTGGTTCAGGATCCGGCTGCCGCCGTCATCATCATCCATACCAAACGCATCCGGCTCCGGCGTCGCGTCAGGCTCGACCGTGCCACCGCCTCCGGAATCAGAATCGTCGCCGTCGGCCATGGATTCCCATTCCTCCATCATGGCCTTCTCTTCGTCGCTCATCTGCTCTATTTCGTCGGTATCGGTATCACTCATGCCGTCAGTCCATAGAAACGATGAAACAGTGTGTCCTGCTTTTCCATTCTTCCCTTTATTGTATCAGGATTTCCTGAAACAACACATCCTTGACCTCGACCGGGTAGGCCGCCGCATTGACCCGCGAAAGCAGCTCCATCTGCAGCCTGTAAATGCCCTGCGAGCCGCGCAGATCGCGCACACGCAATTCACGCAGATATGTCTGAAACTGGTCGACCACGCGTGGCATTACGGCCTCAACAGCCTGCATATCGGCCTGGCTGCCCAGTTCCAGCTGCACGCTTAAGCGCAGATAGCGGGTATCGCCACTTTCACCGCTCAGATTGACGATCATATTCGGAATCTCAAGGAAATGGGCGCTGCCCATATCCTTCGGTTCGCCGTCATGGCCTTTGTCATCACCGCCATGCGAGCCGGACGCCTGCTCCGTCTCACTCTTGCCGCCAAGCAGCTTGTCGAGCGTGCCGGTAAAATAGAGTCCGCCGCCAATCCCGATCAGGATAAACAGCGGCAGAATCACAAACAGCACGATTTTCTTGGCATCAAGCCCGCCGCCGCCGCCATCGTCAAAATCGCCGACATCCCCGCTGTCGGGGGCGTCCAGCGTCGGTTCGGGCGCGGCCTGCGCATCTGCATCGGACATTATGTTCTCCTGAGCGATCTGCTGAAATTTATAAACAGACTATCATAACACGGCCGGAAAGCCGTTAATTTTACTGACAATCTTAGCAAAATCCGCGCCAGCCGTTAACGCTGCGCCCATGATCTCCCGTTTTTATCCCCCATTTCATACACAAGGAAATTTTTGCCCCGCCCGGCGAAAACAGCCGGCCTTTTTTGCCCCTTTCCGTCTGTCATCGTCATAAAAAATCAGGCAACCATCTGATAAAGAACAACAAAATCCAGTGGCACAGTCACTGCATATTTCAGTGCGGGGTCTTGTATCCCCACCGAACATAAACCGACAGGCAGATAACAAACAGGTAAGCCGTCATGGAAAATACAACCTTTATCGCTTTATCCCGGCAGGTCGCGCTGCGCAGCCAGATGGATCTGATCGCCAACAATGTCGCGAACATGTCGACGCCCGGCTTCCGGGCCCAGAACATGGTGTTCACCGAATTTGTCGAAGAACCGCGCGGCCGCCATGACTCGCTGCGCCGCCACGACCCGGTGTCAATGGTGCTCGATTACGGCCACTATCAGGTCACCGAGGAAGGGCCGATGGAATTGACCGGCAACGAGCTTGACGTTGCCCTCAGCGGCCCCGGCTATATCGGCATACAGGATGATAACGAGGAAACGGCCTATACCCGCGCCGGCGGTTTCCAGATCAATAGTATCGGCGAGTTGATGACGACTCGCGGCAACTACGTCCTTGATGACGGCGGCGGCATTATCACCATCCCCGAAAATGCCGGGCGTATCAAAATCGGCGAAGACGGTTCAATTGCCACCGAAGAAGGCGAAATCGCCCGCATCATGGTGCGCGAATTTGAAGATTTGCAGGCCCTGGAAGCCGGCGGTGACGGCCTGTACCGCACGGCAGAGGACGGCGTGCCGGCTGAAAACACACGGGTTATGCAAGGCATGATCGAGAGCTCGAACGTGAAGCCGGTGCTGGAAATGACGCGGATGATCGAGGTTGCCCGCGCCTACGAACAAACCCAGCGCATAATCCAGACCGAGCACGACCGCCAGCGAACAATGATCCAGCGTCTGAGCCGCGGATCGTAACGGAATAAACGAAGAAGGAGCAAGACCATGAGATCACTTGATATCGGCGCAACGGGCATGCTGGCCCAGCAGATGAACGTGGACGTCATTTCCAACAACATCGCCAATATGTCGACCAACGGCTACAAACGCCAGCGCGTCGACTTTCAGGACCTGATCTACC
>CAYUKA010000037.1:0-19552 GCA_964445195.1 uncultured Micavibrio sp.
CTTATAAACCAATTCCTCACTCTCAATATGGACCGACTTTAGGGGGCAAGGTCAGGTATGGATGCTGCCTAGCGCAGAAGGCGCTAAATTCTGGGTCATATTATTTATGACGTACCTCATTGCGATAGGCGATTTTGCTCATATTGTTGCGGGTTCGGTTGAGGCGTTCTTATTGATGTTTGGAAGCCATATCTCATTAACGCAAGGATTAGGCTATCTTGCTATGGCCTGTCTGGGCAATATTATAGGCGGCACGGGGCTCTTTGCACTCATGGCCTATGCACAGGTGAAAGAAGAAATGTCATGATCGAATTTATTGATATGGATGTCGTCAATCCGCAAGACACGCTTTTGCGTGTGGGATTTTCGACTCCTCATATTTAAAGTCTTTCGGTATTCTCACGCGGTAACAGCTCGAAGGCCAGCTTGGCGAGATCAAAGAACAGCCGGTGCTGCTGCATCCCCGGATGGCGCAGCACTACCGCGCGCAGGTCGGCCGGCTGGCAGAAATCCTCAGGGATGGGGAGAGGCGGCGCACATCAAAATGCATTCCGCCGGCGGCCCCGATGAGGTGCCGAACGGTCTGTCGCTATGCGTGATCCATCACAAGCTTTTTGATCTTGGTGCGCTCACCGTGGATTGTGATCTGAACATCCGCGTCTCGGAGCGGGTGGTCGGGGACTGGGGCCGCCGCCTCAATGATGAATTCCATGAGAAGCCGATCATGCCGCCGCGCATTGACAAGCAGGCCCCGGCTGCGCCCTACCTGCAGTGGCATATTTCTATGTGGACGACGTTTGATCGGGCCGCCGCCCAGGCGGCCCCTCCTCTCGCGGTGTTATGGATGGCCCATGCGCCTAGAACTTCGGGCCGAAATTCTCACCCGGTGCAGGATCGACCGGCTGGGAAACGCCCTCTCGGAGAGCGTAAAGCGTATCCATCATCGAGGCCATGTTGTCGCCAATGACAGCAAATTCGCTGGCAGGGCGCAGAGACTCGGCAGAGTCCTGAACACTCCATTGCACCCAGCTGAAATCTGTCAGCGCGAACTCGACGAGCGCGAGGTAACGTCGTTCGCTACCCGGGGCCATTTCTTGAACAAGGAGCCGCAGCGGATCGAGCTCCAGCTTGATTTCCTTGTTTTGAACCTGGAGACCGTGATGGGTCTCGGTGCCATTGCCTTGATAGTCAAACACGGCTGCTGCGCCGGCGTCTCCTAACTCAAACCTCAATAGCTTGAACCGCCCCTCACGGCGGAAGCCGGAATTCGCTATGCCTTCTTCTAATAGCTGGCGTTCTGCTGCGAATGCAGCGCCTAAACCATCTTCTTCTTGTTCGCCTGTATGATCAACCATTTTATCCTCCAATAAAAATATTCTGTAAAATATAATGTTTTGCTCACAAATTGCAAGCGCTTTTGAAATTTGCAAATGGAATCAGTTATCTAGACAGTAAGCTTTCAAATTGAAATCTGTTGAAATGAGGAAAAAGAACATGCGCGTTATTGTAAAGTAGTGGATGTGTCTAGCCGCGAAGCCGAAACCCGGTTGTACCCCATTTCGTATTTCTGGATTTGCTGGGAGGTAATGCCCGCCTCCTTCGCGAGTTCGGACTGTGAAAGGCCGGCGACGATGCGCTGCTGGCGCAGCCGGTCGCCGACATGCGAATCAATCGGGTGTGGTATCTTCTTGCGCTGCATGGCCTGGGCCTGACGATCGTGTCCGGCCTGTTCGCATTTGGAGCAAATGGGCTGATCACTGGTGAAGCGTCGCCCGGCTCGAGTGGCAACGATCAGCCCTGAACGCGCCCGGCCTCACGATCCGAACTGCACCGCGAATAGCGCAGCGACGGCGGGCCGAACGGAACGGGGGGCCGTTGACCCGCCGGCGCGCCTGGCCAAACTATGCGTCAATGATTGAGGAAACCGAGGGAACAGGGGACGCGTGAGCCGCCGAACCAAACGGACGCTAGGCTGCCGCGTAAGTGGATTGGAGCCAGAAGAAGTGATTATGAGGTCGTAGGCAGCAAACCGTTAATGCGCTCGTTGAGCCGACCGAAGCGCTCGGCTACTTCGGCTGTAACAATCTTCTCGGGTTCTGTGCCCATTTTCTGGAGCAATAAGCGCATGGGTCGGGTCTTGTGGAACGGAATGTCCGCCGCGGCGAATGCCGCCTCGAAACGCTTGGCTATTCTGGGAATGCGATCGTTTAGGCTAAGTGTCTTGCCTTTGAGTTCTGCGGCATAGCTCTCGCGGACATTCACCAAATCGTCGAGGCCATCGTGGAGCAGCTCACAACCATCCCCGGCAGCGATGTCTCGCTCAAGCTGGAGATCGACGCTGAAGTCTCGCAGGGCCTCGACCGCGGCAAGGTTCGCACGCTGATCGAGAATGCCACGACGCTCGGCTTTATCGACAAGAGCGTGCGCTGATCGCTCATGTCATCTGCCTGCCTCGCCGGAGCCACCGTCGCCCTCACGAAGGCCGGGGCGACGGTTGCGAGGGTGTGAGCCAGGCCAACCTGCCTTGCTGGTGAACCAGAGTTTCCTCATACTCACTCGGCTGACTTGCCACAAACTTGCCACAAGTTGTGGCGGGCCCAAAAAGACAATGGCAGATTTCTGCGGGTTGCGGCGGAGCGCTTTATTGTGGCAGAAACAGCCTATCTAGGCGATTTATTTCTGTAATAATGCTATAAGTCATTGATTTTAAAGTGGTGACCGGTCAGGGATTCGAACCCTGGACCTACTGATTAAAAGTCAGTTGCTCTACCAGCTGAGCTAACCGGTCATGCGTCCGGACGGACAAAAGATGGCGGTAACTTATGGATTTCACTAATAAAGGTCAAGTTTTCTTTTAGGCAGCACGGTCTTTTGTCGCCTCTGCGCCGCTGTCATCCTGACCTTCGCCATAACGGGCGGTAACATACTCTTCCAGAATATGCTGGAACTCCTCGGCAATCCGCTCACCGCGCAGCGTATGGGCCTTTTGACCATCGATAAAGACCGGCGCAACCGGGCTTTCGCCGGTGCCGGGCAAGGAAATACCGATATCGGCGTGCTTGCTCTCGCCCGGACCGTTGACGATACAGCCCATCACAGCGACATTGAGGCTCTCGACGCCCGGATATTGTGTCTTCCAGACCGGCATCTGCATATCGAGGTAAGCCTGTATCTTGCCGGCCAGCTCCTGGAAATAGGTGCTGGTGGTACGGCCGCAGCCGGGGCAGGCACTGACCTGCGGCGCGAAGGAGCGCAGGCCGAGACTTTGCAGGATCTGCTGGCACACTTTGACCTCCAGCGCCCTGTCACCGCCCGGCTCCGGCGTCAGCGAGGCGCGGATCGTATCGCCAATCCCCTGCTGAAGCAGAATGCCCTCACCCAGCGCCGTAGCCACAATGCCCTTCGCGCCCATACCGGCTTCGGTTAACCCCAGATGCAGCGCGTAATCGGCCCGCTGCGCCAGCGCGCTATAGACCGCGATCAGGTCAGGCACACGGCTGACCTTGGCCGAAAGGATGATCCGGTCACGCCCCAGCCCGATCGCCTCAGCCTTGGCGGCACTGAGCAGCGCAGATTGCACCAGCGCTTCGCGCATCACGTAATCCGAAGGCTGCGGCTGCGGCAGGGCCGCATTCTCATCCATCAGCTTCGTCGACAGATCCTGATCAAGACTGCCCCAGTTGACGCCAATCCGCACCGCCTTGCCATACTCAATCGCCTTTTCGATCATAATCTCGAAATGCTTGTCACGCTTGGCGCCAAAACCAACATTGCCGGGGTTAATCCGGTATTTCTCCAGCGTTTGGGCCAGTTCGGGGTAATCGGTCAGCAACTTGTGGCCGTTATAATGGAAACAGCCGGCCAGCGGTACGTCCAGACCGTCACGGTCAAGCATGTCGCGGATTTTCGGCACCGCCTGCGCCGCCGCATCATTATTAACGGTCACGCGCACAATCTCAGACCCGGCGCGGTGCAGCGCCTTTACCTGCTCGTAAGTGGCCTGAATATCAGCCGTATCGGTGTTGGTCATGCTCTGCACAACGATCGGCGCGTCACCACCCATCACAACATTGCCCACCCTGACGGGAACCGTCTTATGGCGCCTGATCTCCGGCAATGCAACCATCTTAAACCCCCTGCACCTTATTGAGCACCTTTTCCGCCACAGCCGGCGTTACGAACCCGGTGATATCGCCGCCAAGAATGGCAATCTCCTTGACGAAGCTGGACGACACAAACTGCCATTTATCCGCCGCCATCAGGAAAATCGTTTCAATATCCGGGTCGAGGCGCGCATTCATCCCGGTCATCTGAAACTCATAATCAAAGTCAGAAACAGCGCGCAACCCCCTGAAAATACAGGACGCACCTACATCCCTGGCAAAATGAACCAACAGCGTATCAAAGGACACCGTCTCGATTTCGCAATGCGTGTCACGCATGTTATCAATATCGGTCCTGACCATCGCCAACCGTTCTTCAGCACTGAACAGGGGCTTTTTTCGCGCATTCGAAGCCACACCGACAACCAGCCTGTCAACAAGCTTGGATGCCCGCTTGATCAAGTGCAGGTGGCCTTTGGTCACCGGATCGAAGGTGCCGGGATAGACCCCTATACGGTGGTGATCTGGTATCGTTTCGCTCATGCGGGTGTTTTAGCGTTAAATGCAGGCCATGGCAAATATTTCTCCCGCCCGCGCCACCGCCGTTTCCAATCACGTTTGACCGTAACAACAGACATGCTACAAAAGATTGAGTTTACAAAAAAGGAACGCTCGTCATGGCTAAATTCATTAATCTCAGGGACCCGGAACAGCGGCAGCTTGTCATGAATGTCGAGACCATGGCCGTGCTGGTCGAGAACACCGAAAAACACTGTGAAGACGACCATAATACTTTGACGTTTTATGACCTGGAGCAGGGCCAGTTTTTACATATCAATACCGAAAGCTGGGAGATCAGTGCCGATGATGCCGTAAACAAGATCAAACAGGCCGGAACGGATTTATTCGCCCTTCCCTATTTCTGGGGCGACGACCGTGAAGTTGGCCGCTATTTTGTCAATCCATCCCTCGTCCAGTCCATTATCATCTCTGATGAAAGAGTGGACGAAGGCGATCCTGAGCCGCATGTCGGTTTGCTTGCCGATGTCAAGGGCTATGGCCGCGTTGAAAGTTACAAAGTGCCGGTCAGTGTTGCAAAGGCATTTGTAAGGACAGTGGAATCGGTTAACCCGAATCTGATCCGTTTTAACGCCGAAGATATCAGCAGCCGGTGGGGTCCCGAAGGCTATACGATCATCGACCCGACACAGGTCAGAAGCGTTTTCCCCAACGGCTATAATATGGACATTACTTTCAGGGATGGCGCCCGGCTTGACTTTAACCTTGATTGGAACGGAGAACAAACGGCCGCGGCAAAGCACAATTATATGAACCGCCTGATACGCCGGATTCAGGGTAACGGCACTGAAGACGACTTAATGCGTACCGTTGGCGGCGATATCAATAATCTGTATCCGCGGCTGAGTAAATTTGAAGACAGGATGCGCCGCAAATTGCGCGAAGACTTTGCCGCTGCGGTCGTCGCAGGCAACACTGATCTTATCCGTATCGAAAACGCTGAAGATGTTTATTACACGGCAACAGACCGGATTTCATGGGTGCAGGGAGGCGAAGATGTTATCACTATTCACTTCCACAAAGCCGCCGGGGAACGATATGCAGACAGGATGACCGTGCACTTTGAAACCGAAGAAAAAGCCCGCACAGAGCTGGAGCGGTTTACAGCACTTATGAAATAGCTTTCGGCTGAAACGGCAGGAACGGCCCCTGCTTTAAACGCATCCGGCCGAACAGCCGATATTTACATTACATACCACGGCATACGCCTGCGCCCGTTATGCTTGCAAGTCACAGCCCTATGACTTTTGATCATGTAATGAGACTATTCCGGTCCCTCACAATTCTTTTGCTCGCGGTCCTCGTACCGTATAGTCCCGGCCCTGCCAACGCAGATAAACCGGATTACTGGCAACAATCCATGCAGCTTTATCATGACAGTATCAAGGCCTGGCTTTATAACCCCATCCTGATCGAGGCTATCAAAACCCAGAACGCAGCGCACAGTAACCTGAATAAAAAAGACATCCTGACGCTGGACTCACAATGGGTGAAGGAAACCGCTGCCATAGGTGACAGACCGCTGATCAACACCATCATGAACAAAAAAGCCTCGCGTTTCCTGCAATACAGGATCAAGCGATCCTACGGTTTTATTACCGAGATCATTGTCATGGATAACAAGGGCCTGAATGTCGCGATCAGCGACATAACCTCCGATTACTGGCAAGGCGACGAAGCCAAATGGCGCCGCACTTTCCTGACAGGCGCGCATCAGATTTATATCAGCGAAGCGTACTATGACGAATCATCTCATCAGTTACAGCATCAATTCAGTATCACACTGTCGGAAAACGATATGCCGATCGGGGCCATCACAATCGGCGTCAACACTGAAAAGCTAAAGCTCTTGAAGTAACCATCACCTTCAATGCCTGTGTTGAAGGCATCTGCGCAGGGCAAGGCGCACAGATCAGGAGTGCTGCCCGCCGCTGCCGCATGTCTGCGCTGTCGGCGCCCAGTGCCAGTGGCGGATCTTGTGCGTATCGATATGGACGAAATCACTGCCCCGGTAATAGCCGACGCCGCCGCGTTGCAGGCACCAGGCAATATCGCGGATTTCGGCGCTGTCAATGCCCGGCACCCTTATATCAATCGCATCGCCGAGCATATGGCGCGAGGTCTTGGCCTGGCCGCCGCCGCGCGCGCGCAGCATATCGTTCGTAGCCTTGGACCGGTAACCGGAAATCACGTGAAAGACGATCTCTTGCTCCGGATAGCGCTGGCGCAACTCCAGCTTGATCGCGTGCAGGTAATTCATCAGCTCATAACTCATATCCCGCACGTCGCCGGAGCGGTGGTCGCGCAGGATCCAGTTGATCTTCTGCAAAGCCTGCACGTTATAACGCCCATTGCGCCAAAACGTCGCCGACAGCGTTTCATGCGTATGGGTATTGTAAAAATCGAGCACGCGCTCCTGCGATTTGCCCCAGCGGTCAAAAAAGCTGCTGGCCTGCGCCGTATCGGGCGCTACCGTCAGCAACAGCGCGCCGACTAAAATATATCGTAACAATCTGATAACCATGGCCGGGACCCTAGAACAGCCACCTTGTAAAAGCAAGCTCTTATGGAACATTATGGCTCAGAAAGCCGGGGATTGTTTCACGGGAAACACAGGAAACGACGATAAGAATTTGATTTCATTGATATAAAATCCCATCCAAGCCTTTCCCGTAAAACAGAAAAGGCGGCACCACGGCGCCGCCTTTTTATCAAATTATTCAGGGCCACCGGTTACGGCTGTGCCGGACCCGCCAGCTTCGCCAGTTCTGCTTGGATCACTTCAGGTCCATGTGTTTCAGCAATCGCTTGCAGGCCGGCATTGACTTCTTCCAAGGTAGTACCTTTGTCCGTGAAGAAAGCCTCCTGCAGAGCCCGTCCTTTTTCATTTGCAACAGTCTCCAGATCGCCGCCCATCGCCTCGGCTGCGAATTTCTGCGCCAGCATGCCTCTTTTCTGGTTCCGTGACATGTCATCATAGGCAATCGTTTGCGCCTGCTCTTCTGTGACACCGGGATTCTGTTTCAGCAGCGCATCAACAGCAACAGCATGGTAATTAACATCCTCGCCCAACAACGCATCCGGATCAACGCCCATCTGCATCACAATCATTGGCAGCAGACCAGGCGGAAACTGTGACAACTGTTCCTCAGCCTCTTCTGTTGTCATCGCGGGCTTCACCAGAAGCGCGGCAACGGCGCTGTCAATTTCGTCATCGTTCTGTGTGGCTATCTCAGCAGTTTTCGCTTCTGTCAGCGCTTTGAATTCTGCCTCAACTGCTTGAAAAACAGCCTTCACTTTAGGTGCCACAACTGTCTGGAATTCATGTAGCAATGCAATACGTGCCAGTTCTGTTTCAGTCAGGGCCGGGGCTGCGGTTTCTTGCCCCTCTGGTGCTGTGGTCTCTTCACTCATAAATCTCTCCTATTCTTTGTGTAATGTTAAAAGCCATAATTAAAAGCTATAAGCCGCTACATAAACCACATATATACTTCTGTAAACCGCTTTCTGGAAAAAAGTTGCGTTTTCGTATTCATGACAAAACGCTAATAAAGATGCGGCGCGCTCTAAGAGTCTGTTTCAGAATTTTGAAACAGACTCTAAGCCCGTCTTTATTCGTTTTCAGATTTTTAGGTAGTCAGGAGAGCCCGGAAATTATTCCGCCGCCGGCGGCGTTTCCGGCAACTCCTCGTCGCCTTCGTCTTCCTCGATCAGCCATGCCACGGACACGATCTTCTCGTCATCCGCAACCTTGAACAGCGTTACGCCCTGCGCGCTGCGCCCGGTAAAGCGGACATCGCGAACCGGCGTCCGGATCAGCTTGCCCTTATCGGTCACCAGCATAACCTGGTGATCGTCAGTGACC
Organism: uncultured Micavibrio sp.; assembly: GCA_964445195.1. GTDB lineage: Bacteria > Pseudomonadota > Alphaproteobacteria > Micavibrionales > Micavibrionaceae > UM-FILTER-47-13. The sequence continues at coordinate 8,548 of CAYUKA010000037.1, forward strand.
GGGAAGGTCGCGGCCACTTCATTACCGTTCCTGGCTGTCAGCCCCATATTGACGACACCCTGCCCACCCCGGCCGCTTACGCGGTATTCATAGGCCGAGGTTCGCTTGCCGTAGCCTTTGCGCGATACGGAAAGCAGGAATTGCTCCCTGGCCTGCAACTCTGCAAACCGCTCCTCCGGCAGCTCGGCATCGCCGGCTTCGAACTCCATACCGTCCTCATCGGCGCCGCGCAGCTTGCTGGCCAGTTTCAGGTAGGCTGTGCGCTCCTCCGGCGTCGCGTCAACACCGCGCAGCACCGACATCGAAATCACCTCGTCGCCCTTGGCCAGCTTGATACCACGCACCCCGGTCGAGGTTCGACCGGCGAAGACACGCACATCGGTCACCGGGAAGCGGATCGCCTTACCCTTGCGGGTGGCCAGCAACACGTCCTCATCCTCCTTACAGATTTTGACCGACACAAGCTGTTCCTTGTCACCGAGCTTCATCGCAATCAGGCCGTTTGAACGGATATTCTTGAAATCAGTCAATTTGTTACGGCGGATTGTGCCATGCGAGGTTGCAAAGACGATATCCAGCTCGTCCCATAAATCCTCATCCTCCGGCAAGCGCATGTAAACGCTGACAAATTCGTCTTTTTCGAGCGGCAGGAGATTCACAACCGCCTTGCCCCGCGCCTGCGGACTGCCGAGCGGTAACTGCCAGACCTTCATCTTGTGCACAATCCCGCGTGACGTGAAGAACAGGATCGGCGTATGGGTGCTGGCGACAAACAGGTCGGAGACAAAATCCTCATCTTTGAGCGATGTGCCGCTGCGTCCCTTGCCGCCGCGGCGCTGCGCGCGGTAGGTATCAAGAGGCACGCGCTTGACGTAACCGCCATTGGTGACGGTCACGACCATATCCTCGCGCTGAATCAGTTCCTCGATATCTTCCTCAAACTCAATATCCAGCAATTCGGTGCGGCGCGGCGTCGCGAACCGTTCCCTGATCTCGGCCAGTTCCTCGCGCATCACATCCATCAGGATTTCACGGCTGCCGAGGATCGCCAGGTAACCGGCGATCTTGTCGGTGATCTCCTTCAGCTCATCACCGATCTTGTCGCGCTCCAGCCCGGTCAGGCGGTGCAGGCGCAGATCAAGGATCGCCTTCGCCTGCGCCTCAGATAGCTGGTAGGTGCCTTTGACTACGGGATGCTCAGGATCGTCGATCAGCGCGATCAGCGCTTCAACGTCTTTGGCCGGCCACGGCCTGGCCATCAACTCTTCACGCGCCACCTGCGGATTCGGGGCATTGCGAATCAGCTTGATGACATCGTCGATATTCGCCACAGCCACCGCCAGGCCGGCCAGGATATGCGCCCGGTCACGCGCTTTGCCCAGTTCGAAGATCGTCCGGCGGGTAATGACTTCCTCACGGAATTTAACAAACGCGCTGATGAAGTCGCGCAGACGCAGCATTTCCGGCCGGCCGCGGTTCAGCGCCACCATATTGGCCGGGAAGGTTGTCTGCAGCGCCGTATGCTTGAACAGCTGGTTCAGCACAACATCGGCGTTCGCGCCTTTCTTGAGCTCCACAACAATCCGCACGCCGTCGCGGTCGGATTCATCGCGAATCTCGCTGATATCCTCAACGATCTTCTCGCGCGCCACTTCGCCAATCCGCTCCAGCAGCCGGCCCTTATTAACCTGGTATGGAATTTCAGTGACGACGATCGCTTCGCGCCCGCTGCTGATATCCTCAAATTCAGCGCGGGAACGCATGGTCATCGAACCGCTGCCGGTGTGATAGGCCGACATAATGCCGTTACGGCCTAAAATCTGGCCGCCGGTCGGGAAGTCCGGCCCCGGAATATGCTGGAGGATTTCTTCGAGCGTAATGTCTTCGTTATCAATATAAGCACAGCAGGCGTCAATCACTTCGCCGAGATTGTGCGGCGGGATATTGGTAGCCATGCCGACGGCAATCCCGCCCGCGCCGTTTACCAGCAGGTTTGGCACGCGCGAGGGCAGCACACTGGGCTCCAACAGCGATTCATCATAGTTCGGCTGGAAATCGACCGTGTCCTTGTCGATATCGGCCAGCAGCGTTTCCGCCGCCTTGGTCAGACGCGCTTCGGTATAGCGCATCGCCGCGGCCGGGTCGCCGTCCATCGAGCCGAAGTTACCCTGCCCGTCGATCAGCGGCAGCCGCATGGAGAAATCCTGCGCCATCCGCACCAGCGCGTCGTAGATCGCCTGATCGCCGTGCGGGTGGTATTGACCCATGACATCACCGACGATGCGGGCCGACTTCCGGTAAGGCTTGTCGGAGGTGTAGCCGCCCTGGCGCATCGCATATAAAATCCGGCGGTGCACCGGCTTCAGCCCGTCGCGGATATCGGGCAACGCGCGGCTGACGATGACGCTCATCGCGTAATCGAGATAGGAGTTTTTCATCTCCTCTTCGAGGGAAATCGCCGGAAACTCTTCGCCGCCGGTTACCGCGGAATCGCTCATGCGCCTGCTGCCTTTATACTGTTATCTATAACAGGCTATTCCTAGCAGGAAAAAACCCGCCTCACAAGCGTTTGGCGGGGTTTTCACCGGGTTTTACGCAAATATGCTTAGCTACCCCAAACCGATGCGCTGAAGAAAGCCTTTTTTCTCCGGGGCAGCCTGCGACGGCTCGATAAAGCCAAATGCGGCTAAACGATCCTGGACAACGGCTTTTTCCGCATTCGTGAATCCCTTATGCAGCAAATCATTTACAAAGTCAGGCGGATTAGGCAAATCCTCCTGCGCCGGCAAGGACTCAACGACATCTCTGGTCAACCCGCGGATGTCTGCCGCCAGCTGTTCTTTATCAGCACCATCATAAAATTGCGCAGCCTGCTGTAATACGTTCGGTACCAGAGCGCGGAACATATTGGTATATTTATTCTCAATATTCCCATCCTTGAGCTGCGCGGCATAAATATGCGCCAGATGTTCAAGCGCCCGGACCGGATTATCGGAAACGTCGGCAAACTCTGGGTCATTGACCGCATCGGCAACCGGTTTCGCGTTATTATTGCCGGCGTCAATCGCATCGGCAACCTCTAACACCCCGACAGCAGCCTTTACGCCAGACAGCAGACCTGTTGTCTGCTCATCAAAATCATCGCCGTAATGCTGTGCAATGTCTTCCAGTTCACCGGCAAACGTCCGTTTCACTTCATCAGCCGGCGCGCCCCGGGCCGGCTTGTCCTTGCCGGCTTCAGTAAATGCCTGCCGCGCGGCCGACATTTGTTCATCGACCTTCTGGCGCCGGCCGGCATCCTGCACATCACCCTTATCCTTGAAGCGCTGGAATTCCTCTGCCGCTTCCTGCGCCGCTGTCTGCTCAGCGTGAAGTTTCGCTTCGATCTCCGCTTCGTTCTTAACGTTCAGGCCCAGATCTTTCGCCATTTTATAAACGAGGAAGAGTTCGTAATCGCTTTTACAGTCTTCAATCGCGACCGGCTGGTCCTTGTAGGTCGCCTTGGCCAGCGCCGCGATGGCAAACGCTTCTTCCGCAGCATCAACCGGCGCTTTGGACTCCACTTTCTCGTTCGTAACCCAGAAAATCGTATCCTGTGCCGCAAAATTAATGCCAATGATCGGATCATCGGCATCCTTATTCACAACCTGATGCCCCAGCTGGTAGAAGGACATGCGGGGGTCAAGGTTGTCGGCTTCGAAATACTTGACTAAATCAAGTGCTAAACGCTCATAATTATCATAATGCCGCTCTTTGTCAGTCTCACCGCCAAAAGCGCCTTCAGCGTCACGTAAAGTCTTAAGCCGTTCACGGCGGCGTTTTTCCTCTTCGTCAAGACGCTCCTGATCACTTGCATCCGGTTTCACACGTAAAACAGCCATAACAAATGTCCTTTACCTTTGAAAATCTATAAAACCCATACAGAGCCTATAGCATTTTCCCTAAGAAAAAGTAAAGGTTGAAGTTATGAAAATATAAATGGTTAGTCGGAAACGCTGCCGGTCCGCACCGCCATCATCGCCCGGTCGATCTTCCTGATAATTTCGGGTTGGATCACGGCCTGGTAAACCGGCATTTTTTTCGTCACCGCCTGCCCTTCCGGCGAACCGTGGAACTCGATCATTTTCTCCAGCTCTGCCAGGGTAAACGTCTCCGCCATCGCCTTGACAGATAACGCTGTCATATCGTCCTGATCGAACTCATCCAGCATACGGTCGACAAATATCTCGCGCTGCTCTGCCGGGTAACGCTGTGCCAGACGCCGTACCGATTCCTCAATATCAGCATTCAGCGGCCGGATCTCGTGCATCTGCCGCGCGAGTTCGATCCGTTGCTGGTAGTCAGGATCCTCCTGCTGCGCCACGGCTGACAACGGCTGGAAAAGAGTGACAGCTAAAACCAACAGGAGATATTTCATCATTCGACCGCTTATCATGAGAGGTTAGAACGGGATTTCGTCTTCAAGCTCGTCAACCGGCATCGTGCTGCCACCGGCGGCCTGCGCCCGGCTATCGGCTTCATAGGGAGGCGGGCTGTTATCCTGGAAATCGCCACCGCCTTCGCCGCGCGCGTCGAGCATGGTGATTTCACCTTTATAGGGCCGCAGCACAACCTCGGTCGTGTACTTTTTCTGGCCGTCCTGTTCCCAGGACCGTGTTTCAAGCTGGCCCTCCAGATAGATTTTCGAGCCTTTGCGCAGATAATTTTCAGACAGCGTCACCAGCGGCTGGCTGAAAATCACAACGCGGTGCCATTCCGTGCGCTCCTGCCGTTCGCCGTTCCGGTCTTTCCAGCGCTCTGACGTCGCAACCGACAGATTCGCCACCTTGTCGCCGGACTGCATCGTCCGGATTTCCGGGTCACGGCCCAGATTGCCTACCAAAATCACTTTATTTATGCTTCCAGCCACGATGGCATCCCTTCCTTTTCTATATATGAAAGCGACACTTTATTACCTTCCAGCCCAAGGATAAAGGGCTTTTTCGCGCTCTATCCACCACTTATCAGCCATTCACCTTAAGAGACCGAAACTATTGCACAATTTTGTGCAAGAAATGAAATGATTCATTATGCCGCTTGTAATATCTGGCATTTTCTGATCTAATCCGCGGAATAAACAAATAAAAAAGCTTAATAGGGAGTACCAGAATGAGTCTGCATGAAGACTTTACTCATGTCGCGAATGCGCATACCCAATCTTATCAAAGACTTGTCGATTTTCTGGGATTAATCTCGGGAATGGCGACCAGCAATGCCAAGATCAAAGAAGCGATCGAGCATGCACCAAAACAAGTCACCAGAGAACGGACATTCGCGCAAATCGTGCTGGATGAGACGCTTGATGCATTTGCCTCGGTGATGGCAAAAACAATAGACACCAGCGATGCCACCATCGATAACGTGCCGCATGAATTTTATCTGAAGTTGCTGCGCCAGCGCGAAGATGAATCCGTTACCGTGGCAGATGCAAAAGCACGCCTCGCAAGGCATATCGAATTCAGAAGCAAGCACCAGTCAAGCCCTCTGAATTCCGGCATGCCGACCTTCTTGAAGCTGATCTTTGAGGAGATGGACCCCAGTACCAGAGCAGGGATCGGCAATGCATGGATTGGCGTCGTAAATGGATTTGCCCAGCTCATGATGTCGGAACAGGCACTGGCCGCACAAGCCGCCGCCAACGAGATAGCCGCAGGGACGGCCGGCGAAGTTAACCAGAGAAACGCGGCATGGATGCAACGCAACAAGGCCCTTGGTATTAGTCCGGACGGACTGGGCATGGCCGGCGACGCGGCCGGCGGTTCGAAAAAATTCCAACAGGCCATGGAAGCCCTAAAAGAAAAAACCCTGCCCGAAACCGTCAAAGAGATGGTCGATGAAGAGCTTGAAAAACTGGGGCAACTTCACCCGCAAAGCCCGGAAACATCCAAAGTCCGTGAGTGGCTGATGCTTGTGGCCTCTTTGCCCTGGAATGAGAAAACCGACCTTCAGACAGACCTCAATGCCACCGAAGCCAAGCTGAATGAAGACCACTACGGCATGGACAAGGTCAAGGAAGCGATACTTGAACACGTCGCCGTTGAAAATCACACCGGCAAAAGCACGGGTAAGACACTGCTGTTGATCGGACCGCCCGGTGTCGGTAAAACCTCGATCCTCAAGTCTGTTGCTGAAGCCACCGGCCGCAACTACGCGCGCATGGCGCTGGGCGGCGTGAGAGATGAAGCCACGATCAGGGGCCACAGCCGCACATATCTCGGCTCCAAACCCGGCCGCATAGTCGAAACGATGAAGCGCGCCGGCAGCATGAACCCGCTGATCGCCCTTGACGAGATTGACAAAATGCAGGGCGACCCCGGAGCCGCAATGCTGGAAGTCCTGGATCCGGCGCAAAACCACTCCTTCTACGATCACTATCTGGATCTGGAGTTTGATTTATCAGGCGTTATGTTTGTGGCAACAGCCAATGACTACACGATTCATCCGGCCCTGCTTGACCGTATGAAAGTCATCCAGCTTCCCGGTTACACACAGGAAGAAAAGCTGGAAATCGCCAAACGCCACCTGGTGCCACAACGCCTGAAAGAAAACGGCCTTGATGACAGCCAGCTGGCATTCACCGATGACGGCCTGAAAGCCCTGATTAACGGTTATACCCGCGAAGCCGGTGTCCGTGGGCTGATGGGGCAGATTGATGACGTCTCGCGCAAAGTCGTTGTCCGCATCGGCAAGGGTGATAAAGCCAAAGTGACAGTTACGCCTGATAACCTGCAGGATATTATCGGCCCGCCGAAAGTCGAGAAACTTGACGTCACCGCGAAGGGCAACCGGATCGGTGTTGTCAACGGCCTGGCCTTCTCTGCTGTTGGTGGCAGTATCATGCAGATTGGCGCGCAGATTCGACCGGCAAGAGACGAGGAGAAATCGAAAACAAAAGACTTCGTTCTCAAAGTCACTGGCAACCTAGGTAAAGTGATGGGTGAGTCAACCGAATACGCCCTCACCTCAACATTGTCACATATTATGGACAGTATCGGCGGCTTCCCGAAAGGAATAAAAGGGCACGAAATCCACGCCGCACCGCTTGAGGGTGCCGTGCCGAAGGACGGCCCGTCGGCCGGTGCCGCCATTACAACGGCTCTGGTTTCGCTGCTGACCAGGATTCCGGTCCGCAGCAATGTCGCCATGACCGGTGCCATCTCGCAATTCGGCGAAGTTGGGAAAATCGGCGGTCTGCTCGAGAAACTTGACGGCGCAATTCGGGACGGAGCGGATACGGTTCTGATCCCCAAAGCAAATGAGCCGGATCTTGAAAAAGTACCGGACACCATCAAGAACAAGCTGACAATTATCCCCGTCAGCACGATTGATGAAGTCCTTGAACATGCCCTGACCACCCCGCTGCATGAAGCCAAGCTGACACTCAGCTCCGGCGATTGTGGACCGGATGATACGCCCCTGCCGGATGATGGCGGGGACGAACTGGATGTCGGCATGCCCGACCAGGGTGAGCCGATCAACGAGAACGATCCGGATACTGAACGGGAAAAAAGACAAGCGGTACCGGTGGTTCAGACAGCCATCGCCACTTGCACACCCTTTTAATGGACTGAACAAATAATAAGAAAAAGCCGGCCCTGACAGGGCCGGGGTATAGTGATAGTGTAGACAGTTCCGTTTTCTGACCACACTTGCCACTAAAGACACAGACAGCCGCTTTCATCACTGGTAGCGGCTGTTTTTATTCAATTTTAGGGGAAATTCTGCGATTTTATTGAGGCCAATAAGGCAGTCCGGTCAAATTTGCAGCAAAGTTATAAAACATTAACAATGCACCTCCGAACCCTAGCGGAATAGTGAGTATCAATATAAAAATCCAGTAACGATATAGTTTCACGGCCTCTTTGCTAGTTTGTATTTTAGCATTCTGCATAGCCTGACCAAATTTATCCGGCGATAAACCTTGCAGCATGATATTTGTCTGTCTTCGCAAGCTGGAAGATGTATAAATCATTTTATAAACTTCCCATCCGCAGAATATAAAAAGCGATATGCCAACCATTAGCGCTATCGTGATTGCGGCTTGCTCTGGTAAATAATCCTTTGTGAACGACCACAAAGTAAATGTCCCCGCATATCCGGCAAAAATAATGAGGTTGGTATATGTGGCTGCACGGTCATACGCCGCCGAAATAATCTGTGTTCGCATTTCTATTTCTTGATCCATCTGACTTTTACGCTGCTGTTCAGCCGCAATGCCATGGCTTTTTGTAATTCGTTCATTTTATTGTCTGCCATATTACGCCGCCTTAGTTTGTGCTTGAGTGATTTTAAAAATATCGCCCTTGAGTTCTTCGTAAACGGTCATGTCTGGTTGGATTAAAGGGGCTAGGGTTGAGCGCATAAATGATTTTGCATCATTGCCAACACTGGTAAGACCAAGTATGCGCTTTGTTTCAGTATATATTTTTCCTGAAGCACTCTTTATATCATCAGGTGCATTTCCACGACCAACACTTTCCTGCAATGCCGAAACCTTTGCATCTTTAACTTCCTGTTTTTTTTTAGGCATTGATACGGCTTCACATAGCGCATCAAGGACTTCATCGTCAAAAAGATATGATTCTAAATGTCGGCGGGACAATACTCTTATATTTTGTTCCTCAAGGTCACGAATATCATCGGCTGACCTATCATCACGGTCAATCATGCGGATGATTTGTGCGCCTCTTGATAATGCTTCTATTGCTCCTATGAGTGCATGTCTATCAGATACAACTTCGTGGCAATTTCCTCCGGCCAAAAATTTGGCATCGGAATACTCATCTGCAAATATTGTATCTAAGCATTCTGCATCATGGGCTACATTAGCACCATAGGCCGTTCCACGAGGGACACCTTCACAAATAACTATCTGTCTTGGTGTAACTAATGCGGCAAGATCGTCTAAGGCCACATGTAAAACATTTTCCCAAAAAGTTCTATTTGTCTTTACAGGTTTTATTACTTGAGGCAGGTCAAAATCACGATTGTCAAAGTCAAGGAAAACAACACTGTCTGGATTCTCGGCAGCTAATTCTTTAGCTTGCCGCATCATACCTATAGAGTGTGTGGCTATCCATAGCTGAGAATTGTCATTTATAAGATCAAACATTTCTTTTAACAAACACCCCTGTAGGCGTGTGTTCATATGTAATTCAGGCTCATCAATACAAAAAATCGTATTATCAAAATCACGAATTTTAACAACTAAATCCAATATGAGATCAAAAGCGGCTTTTTCACCGCCTGAAAGGTTTTTGTAATCGAATCCTTTGCTTACGCCTTTATCAAAAAAGAAAGTTCCGTCTTCCAAAGGGTCACCTAGATCATTGAGATCAAGATCGGGAAAGACACGGCGCATTGAAGCTTTTATATCACCAATAACATGCTGTCTAAAGTCGCCAATAGTCGCGTTTTCATCATAATCTACAAAAACATCTTTAAACGCTTGAGAAGCAAGTCTCTGGTAGTTTTTGCTTACAGCAGCGTCATTTTGAATGAGCATTTCAAAACGGCTCTCATCCAATTGTGATCCGCTACGTTTTAATTGATCCAGTCTAAATTGTGGGTCGTTACGGTATGCTGTTCGAACATATAAAGCTTTCTTCTTGTCGTTTTGGTCATTTGGAACTTCACCATACAACTCTATTTCTGCAGCATTTTGTATATGACCGAGGCTATCTGCACCTAATTTTTGGTGATACCCAGAATTCCAATTATGCCCTATTCCTTTCCATTGTCTATGCCATGCACTCATGCCATCAAAAAGAGACGATTTACCACAGCCATTAGGGCCGGCGATTACTACGAGCTTTGCGGTTTCTGGCATTTCTTGAATTTTTAAATCAGTAAACCGTTTGAAACTTTTTAAAGAAATAGATTTAATTTTCATCGACACAGCCTCCTTCGGATTTCATGCTTAAGTATTGTAGAAAGACGATGTTACAGTTTTTTCTGCATATTGGAAATCTTCACAAACAATAATATGAGATTGATATTCAAGCAGAATATCTCTACTTTTAGAAGGTTGCCAGTAATTTGACTGGTAATGGGGCGTTGTAACCCCTCTGTGCGGCCTAATACAGCATCAGGCCGTTATCAATGATGCTGCTTTCTCGACTTTTGTCGGGGAGGCGGCGGAATATAATAGCGCTTGCGTAAATACGCTGCGCCGTTCACAGACGGTTACAAACTCCCCGGCTTCCAGAGAAATCTGGAGGCCGTTAGTTTTTTTTAACCGTTACAAATGGAGGCACAAACAAATGCAGCGACTAAATATTACAATTTTATCAGGTCTTTTAATTATAGGACTTGCGGGTTGTTCGACATCACCTGAATCTGATCCGGCTTATATATCCCCTAATCACTATATGGATTATAACTGCAAACAGCTTAGTGCAGAAAAACAGCGTGTATCTACTAAAATGAAACAAATGACGACAGGCAAAAATGATACAGCGGACAAGGTAATGGATACTGCCTTAGCGGCATTTGCGATTTCACAGGGATATGGATTTAGCAGCGGGGATGATGACGTAGCCTATCGCAGATTATATAACCAATATGAGGTATTGGAACAAACAGCTATCAAAAAAGAATGTTATTAATTAATAAGCGTTATTAAAATTTATTATAAGTCATTGATAATATTGCATATATTTTCAATTCGGTTTAAATTACTCCTACGTCCAGTAATTAATTTGGATAGATTAGACGCATCTATTCCCGTTTCTATTGCTAAATTACGAAAAGAAATACCTTTTGCTTTCATTAAGCGTTTTATTTCTTTTCGTAATACCTGTTCTTTTGCATTGGCAATTTCAAGAGCATTTGCAGCGGAATAAAGCTTTAATAGCGCCTTATCTGATAAATTTACCAATCCCTTATTAATATCCAAAACATGACGCTGCGATAATAGACCTGTTGCAAAAGTAGCGTGATTTTCTTGCGCGGTCCATCATCCAGC
>CAYUKA010000038.1:0-18359 GCA_964445195.1 uncultured Micavibrio sp.
GTTTATAAGAATATACTACCAAATCACCTTACTTAGGTCAAGGGGATAATCACGAAAGTCAATTATCAATATCGTGCTGATCTTACTATGATATTCAATCTGTTTCCAGCCCCGCCCCGCAAAGCAGAAACCAGCCGCATAAAAAAACAGCGCCGGTTGGGGCGCTGCTTTTAGAATTTTGATTAGGAACCGGCTCAGGCCGCTTTCTTGTCCTGCATGAAGGCCGTGAAATCAAGCTTGATGCCCGGCCCCATTGTCGAGGTCACAGTCACCTTCTTCATGTAAGTCCCTTTCGCACCGGACGGGCGGACGCGCTGGATTTCCTTGACGAAAGCGGTGATATTCTCAACCAGCTTGGTATCATCAAAGCTGAGCTTGCCAACACCGGCATGAACAATACCGGCCTTTTCAGCACGATATTCAATCGCCCCGCCTTTGGCTGACTCAACGGCTTTTTTAACGTCCGGCGTCACCGTGCCCAGCTTCGGGTTCGGCATCAGGCCCTTCGGCCCCAGCACCTTACCGAGCTGGCCGACCAGCGGCATCATGTCCGGTGTCGCGATACAGCGGTCGAAATCCATTTCACCGGCCTTGATTTTATCGGCCAGATCCTCGGCACCGACAATATCGGCCCCGGCCTGCTTGGCCTCCTCGGCTTTGTCATCACGGGCAAAGACGGCAACACGCACGCTGGCACCGGTGCCATGCGGCAGTTCGTACATACCCCGCACAGCCTGGTCAGCGTGGCGCGGATCAATATTCAGGTTCACCGCCACTTCAACCGTCTGATCGAATTTGCGGGCCTTGCCAAGGTCTTTGAGGATTTTCACAGCATCCTCAACCCCGTACAACGTTTCGCGGTCGACCTTTTCGTAAGCGGCTTTGGTGTTCTTGTTCACACGTGTCATGATCTAGCCCTCCACCACTTCAATGCCCATCGACCGTGCGCTGCCGGCAATAATCTTGATCGCGGCGTCAATGTCATTGGCATTCAGGTCTTCCATTTTCTCCTCAGCGATCTGCCGCAACTGCTTGGTTGTCAGCGTCGCCACCGTCTCACGCCCCGGCGTATTGGCCCCGGATTTCAGCTTGGCGGCTTTTTTCAGGAAATAGCTCGCCGGCGGCTTCTTGGTGATAAAGGTAAAGCTGCGGTCTTCATAGACCGTGATCACGACCGGAATCGGGATTCCCTTGCTGTCCTGCGTTTTATCGTTAAACGCATTACAGAAATCCATGATGTTGACGCCGTGCTGGCCCAGCGCCGGGCCGACAGGCGGTGACGGGTTCGCCGCACCCCCCATAATGGTCAGGTTAATGAAACCTGAGACTTTTTTCGCCATAATGGCCTCCGTTACGTTTCGTTAACGTGGACCGTGGTACGGCGCCCGCTGGACTTCACGGACAAACCTGCCACGGCATTTCAGGTAGTGGCGCGGACAGTAACGCTATCCCCGCCAAAACACAAGCTTTTTATAATTTCTCGACCTGCGCGTATTCGAGTTCCACCGGCGTTGCCCGGCCGAAAATCGATACGGACACTTTGAGCTTCGCTTTCTCTTCGTCAATATCCTCAACGACACCGTTAAAGGACGCAAACGGCCCGTCAATGACCTTGACCTCTTCACCGATATCATAGACCACGCTTGGCCGGGGCCGCTCAACGCCTTCCTGAATCTGCTTCATCAGCGCCTCGGCCTCCTTGTTCGAGATCGGCGACGGCTTGTTACCCGCACCGAGGAAACCGGTGACCTTCGGCGTATCCTTGATCAGGTGCCAGACATCGTCGTTGAGCTCAAGCTTGGCCAGTACATAGCCGGGAAAGAATTTGCGCTCGGTGTTCACACGCTGGCCGCGCTTGACCTCGACCACTTCCTCGGTCGGCACCATGATATCGTCGACAAAGGCTTCAAGCCCTTTTTTGCGGGCTTTTTCATGAATCGCCTCGGCTACCTTGTTTTCGAAACCCGAGTAAACATGCAGCACATACCAGCGCGCTTTCGGGTTCGCCGGGGCGCTCGGCGCCTGACTCTCTTCGGCGGCCGCCTCAGGCGCTGTTCCGGTCTCTGCCGTATCTGCTTCCGGTGCGCCGCTTTCCTGACTGTTCGTATTCATAGTCTGTTCCTTTTCCTTCCTACATGCCCATACCGAGGATCAACCGCACGACAAAAGCCATAACCTGGTCGGCGACATATAAAAACACCGCCGCCAGAAACACCATAATGAACACCGCAATGGTGCTCGCTGTGGTTTCCTTGCGTGACGGCCAGGTAACTTTCTGCATTTCCATCCGTACCTGGCGGATATATTCAAGCGGTGAAACTTTGGCCATAACGATCCTTTGTCATAATATTCACAATCTCAAACCCTTGATAAAGCCGCATATGGCTTGCCCCACAGGTTCGTATCGCGGCGGTGCCGGGGGAAAGAACCTGTTCTCAAGGGGAATGATGACTTTCTAGCCCATAATCTTTTAAAAAGCCAGCAAAAAAACAGTTTCGCGCGCATAAAAGCGGGGCCTTTTTATTTTTCATAAATTTTTTTGTTGACAGGCCCGACTGCTTTATATTATGAAAATAATCAGGATTTATTCACTGACCCCACATCTGGAATAAATCTGTTCCCCACACACAATAAGAGACCGTTTCCGTCCCCGCGGAAACGGTCTTTTCTTTTGCCGCGAAACCGGGCAGGATAAAGTTTATGAATAAAAATGCAGCAAAATCGGTCCTCAGCCGGGAAACATTTCATAAAGGCCAGCGCATTATTGAACAAGGCGCGCCGGCTTTCCGCGCTTTTTTTATTGAAGACGGTGAAATCGAAATATCGGTCCGTGACGGCAATCATGAGGTCGCAATCTCAAAACTCGGGGCTGGCGAGATATTCGGGGAAATGGGCCTGCTGGTCGGTGACCGCCGTTTTGCCAGCGCCACAGCCTTAACTGACTGCACACTCACCGTGATTTCCAAAGAGGCGTTGGAACGTAAAATCAACAACCTTGAAGATAAAGCGATCCGGGCGATTATCCGGGTGCTTATCACGCGCCTGCGTGAGTCAAATAGCGGCCAGCTTGCCCATTACCGTAATTTCGCTGAATTTCAGGAACGGCTGGCGGTCCTGGTGCAAAAAGCCAACCAGGGCATTGACCAGGATAAAAAAGGCGCCTTCCGCGCCGAGGCCGAGCCGCTGCTTGATCAGCTGGAAGCGCTGCTTGATAAATACCACCAGCGTTAGCAAGACCTGACAATTAGTAAGGCAGCGGAATGCTGAATATATCGGCCTTGGCCGTACCGCCGCGATGCGTCCCGGAAACCGTTCCGTTCGGCCCGGCACAGGAGGCCAGGAAAACACAGACGGACAAACAGAGCAAAATGCGTATCATAGCCTGTACCTCGCTATTCAAAAGGCCATAGTTAACAGTAGCGTTAGATTATTGGTTGTTATATTCTTTTCCGTGATATGAACAAGAGTCAAAAAGAGATATTTGACGAAAGCCGTCCCAAAGGTGTCATGCCACCAACCGGTATGACCTGTTCGGCCGGTCAGGTTATTTTCGAACAGGGTACACCGGCCAATCAGGCTTTTTTTATTGAATCAGGCACTGTAGAGGTCTTGATTGAACGCGACGGCCATTGCATAAAGCTCGCGGAAATCGGACCCGGCGAAGTATTCGGTGAAATGGGCGTGCTGGAGCGCGAAGCACGCAGCGCCTCTGTACGGGCGGTCGATAAGTGCCGTATTTACGTGATGACGCGCGAGGAAATGGAAAAGCGTCTTGAACGGGTGGAAGACCCTGTTGTCGCTGCGCTGATAAACAGTTTTGCCAAACGCCTGCGGGCTACCAGTATTGGTAACATCAAATACTATAAAAACCTTGCCGAATTCCAGAACCGCGTCGCCGGCCTGATGGACCTGGCCGATCAGGGCATTGACGCTGACCGCCGCACCGCCTTTGCCGCCGAAATCACACCATTGCTTGACGAGGTTGAAGCTATGCTCCACAAGTACCGGAAACCCGATTCGTAAGACGATGAAAGGCTGGTTCCATGGATAATCATGACAATGACAGTGAAGATCTGCTGCGCCGGGCGCTGCGGCTGGCCTATGAAGACCCGGTCAACCGCCCGGCTTTTTACAAGCTGTTGCTTGACTCAGAAGTCTTTGTAATCGGCAATACAGCTGACTCGGATGGTGAAACCAAGCAAACAATGCTCAAGCAGGGCGATCAGGTCCAGATTGCCAACATGGAAGCCGATGACGGTACGCCATTTATCCCGTTCTTCTCCACGCTTGAAAAAATGCAGGCTGTTGTCCACGAAAAAGTTGACTATCTCGGCATGCCGGCCCGTATGCTGTTTGAGATTACCGCCGGGAAAAATATGGCCCTGAACCCTGGTGATGAATTCGGCAAATTTTTTGTCGCACAGGAAATCACCGAACTGCTGGCGCACGGCTTACCCGGACAGGTCGAGCAGCATATCAACCAGTCAGAAACCGAGGTCATGCTGGGGCGCCCGGCCAAACAGCCAACCGAAATTCTGGATACACTTGGCCGCCTGTTTGCCCAAAACGGCCATGTGTCACGTGCCTGGCTGATCCAGTTCATGGACCCTGCACGCCACAAAAAACCCGCTTTCCTCGTGGGCATTGACGGTGATCGCGATCAATGGAATGAAATTTGCGAAAGCGCCTATACGGCCACGGCCACCTTCCTGGATGAAGGACAGGCCATGGAGTTCGCCCCGGTCGACCCCGGTAACCCGGATGAGCTTGCCAAAGCGATCATGGAAACCGATCAGCCGTTTTTTGAACGGCCGGCGCGCGGCTGAAAGTCCTTTTAAGCCGTATTCTCCGGTGTCCAGCGTAATTTCGGATGGCGCGCGGCCTGCACTTCATCGAGGCGGCGGCGCGGCGTGCTAAGCGGATAATTGTGAAACGGCGCCGTATCGCCGGCCTTAATCGTTGCCGCTATATCGTTCATCACCGCCGCAAAGCGATCGATCGCGTCTTTGCTTTCGGTTTCAGTCGGCTCGATCAGCATCGTACCGGGCAGCACCAGCGGAAAATACGTCGTCATCGGGTGATAGCCGTGCTCGCAGAGCGTCTTGGCAATATCCAGCGTCGTCACCCCGGCGTCCTTCTGATACTTGTCGGTCACCAGGCATTCATGCATGCAAGGCCCTTCATACGGCACGTGATAAGTCCCGCTTAGCAGGCTCAGCAGGTAATTGGCATTCAGAACGGCGTCCTCGGACACCTGTTTCAAACCGTCCGCGCCGTGGCTCATCATATAGGACAGCGCCCGCACATGCATACCGAACTGGCCGATAAAGCCGCGCAAACGGCCCATCGTTTCCGGCCGCTCATCTTCATATTCGAAACGCAGCGTATCCCCGTCTTTGGCCACAACCGGCACCGGCATATAAGGCGCGAGCTCTTCGGTAACACAGATCGGGCCGCTGCCCGGACCGCCGCCGCCATGCGGGGTCGAAAACGTCTTGTGCAGATTGATATGCATCACATCGGCGCCAAAGTCACCGGGACGGATCGTACCGACCAGCGCGTTGAAGTTCGCCCCGTCACAGTAAAAATAACCGCCGGCTTCATGCAGCAAATCAGCGATCTCGAGAATGTCACTTTCGAACAGGCCGCAGGTATTCGGGTTCGTCACCATCATCCCGGCAATATCACTGCCCTGATCACAGGTCTGGTATAGCGCTTCTTTAAACGCTTCAACGTCCAGGCGGCCCGTCTCGCTGGTTTTGATCGTCCGGGTCTGGTAACCGCAGATCACCGCGGTCGCCGGGTTGGTGCCATGGGCGGAGTCAGGCACCAGCACGATGGTCTTGTGCGCATGTCCCTTCGCCTCGTGGGCGCGGCGGATCGTCATCATCCCGGCCAGCTCGCCATGAGCGCCGGCAGCCGGCGTCAGGCAAACGCCCGGCAAGCCGGTCAATTCGCCCAGCCATTGCTGCAGCTCATACATCAGCCGCATCGCCCCCTGTACTGTGCCGACAGGCTGCCACGGATGGATATGGGCAAAGCCGGGCAATCGCGCCATCTTCTCGTTCAGACGCGGATTATGCTTCATCGTGCAGGACCCCAGCGGGAAAAAGCCGTGATCAATTGAATAATTCCAGGTAGACAGCCGGACGAAATGGCGGACCACCTGCGGTTCGCTGACCTGCGGCAGGCCGATTGCGCCGCGTTCGGGCACGCCGGTGCGCAGCTTTATGCCCTGCGGGGCCGGCAGATCCACGCCCGGCTCATCGCTGCGCTCTTTTTCCCACAGGAGATTTTCCTCGTAATGAAGCCCGCGATTGCCATCATGCGCAGTAAACTGTGCCTGAGTAATTTGCTGTTCTGCAGCCATCACAGCACCTCCTTCAGCGCGGCAACGAATGCTTCGGTATCTTCATCAGTGGTCATTTCGGTCGCCGCGACCAGCAACCGGTTATCATCGAGAGCATAACCGGCAATAATATCTTTGTCAGCCAGCGCGTCGACAATCTCTTGCGCCGGCCTGGGTACTGTCACAACAAACTCGTTAAAGAAGCTCTCATTCTCAATGCGGACACCCGGCACCGCCGCCAGCGCATCAGCCAGCCTGCAGGCGGCTTCATGATTAAGGCACGCAAGGCGCTTGAACCCGTCCTCGCCCAGCAACGCCATATGCACGGTAAAGGCCAGCGCCATCAGGCCCTGATTGGTGCAGATATTCGATGTCGCTTTTTCCCGGCGGATATGTTGTTCGCGGGTGTTCAGGGTCAACACAAAGCCGCGCCGCCCGTCTTCGTCAACCGTCTCGCCGCACAGCCGTCCCGGTATCTGGCGCAGATATTGCGTGCGGCAGGCAAAGAAGCCGCAATGCGGCCCGCCGAAGCCCATCGGAATGCCGATGCTCTGCGCTTCGCCGCAGACGATATCGGCGCTCTCCGGCGCCGGCAGCAGGCCGAGCGAAACAATCTCGGTCACAACGACGATCAGCAGCGCCCCCGTCTCATCGCATTTCCTGCGCCACTCATCATAAGCATGCGGCGCGCCGAAAAAGTCGGGCGACTGGACAATCACACAGGCCGTGTCCTGATCCGGCGTTCCGTCAAACACTTCGACGTCATCATGATTGCCCATATAGGTATTGAGCACGGCCCGGTAATCGGGGTGCAACGCGTTACCGACACAGACCTTATGGCGCTTTTTATTGACCCGCAGCGCCATCAGCGCCGCTTCGGCCGTCGCCGTCGCACCGTCATACAGGCTGGCATTCGCCACATCCTGCCCGGTCAGCTGGGCGATAAAGGTCTGGAATTCGTAAATCGCGGTCAGCGTACCCTGTGCAATCTCCGGTTGGTAAGGCGTATAGGCCGTTAAATATTCACTGCGCTGGATGATATAGTCAACGGTCGCCGGAATGTGATGATAGTACAATCCCGCCCCGAGGAAGAACGGCCCGGCCGGCGCGGCGCGGTTTTGATTGGCGTAAGATGACAGCGTGCGCTCGACCTCAAGCTCACCCTGTTGCAGGGGCAAATCAGCCAGTCCCTTGATAAAGGCCGCCTGCGGTACATCCTTGTAAAGCGCTTCGACGCTGTCGACGCCAATGGCCGCCAGCATCTCTTTGCGGCTTTGCTTGGTTTGCGGTAGATAGCGCATCAGTGATCCTGCTCGGCAACAAATTGATCGTAGGCGTCTTTATCCATGAGGGCGGCAAGCTGCGCCGGATCGGTCATCTTCACCTTCGCAATCCAGCCTTCCGCCAGCGACTTTTTAATCAATTCCGGATCGCTGGACAGATTGTCATTAACCGCAACAATCTCGCCACTCACCGGCGTATAAACCTCCGCCGCCGTCTTGACGGATTCAACAACGGCGAAATCCTCTCCCTTATCAAGGGTCCGGCCGGTTTCAGGAAGCTCAACATAAACAAGGTCGCCAAGCGCATCCTGGGCAAAAGCCGTGATCCCGATCACGGCGACATCGCCATCTTCGATCATCACCCATTCATGCTCGGACGTGTATTTCAGATCATCTGACATTAAGAGAAGCCTTTATGTTCGCGGTTCGGATAATTGATGATATTTAACGCGATTCACAGAGCGCTTCAATAGGGAACAGCAATATTAAAGCCGCCTTTCAAGCGCCTGCTGATATTTATACGACATGTAGCCGGGCAAATCGGCCACATTGGCGATAATCACCCCCAGATACAATGTGCTGAGCAGCAGAAGAACCAGGTATTTATATTCCCTGCTTCGTTCGGGAGGGTTGAGTTTGTGAACCGCCTGCAAATAGATCTGCAGCAGCAGGCTGCCGTCCAGACCCGGAAACGGCAGCAGATTGATCAGCGCGATAAACACCGACACCAGCGCCAGACGGTAAGTAAAATCATACAGCTTCTTCGCCGTAAACTGCGCTTCGTCATCAACCGACGCCCACGGCCTTATCGCTTTCCTGTCTATGGGGAATAGCTGGAACGGCAGCTGGGCAAGATTTATTATTCTCCGGCCTGTCTGCTCCAGTGCGGCCATAAAACTGCCGTCCACTGTCCGTTGTAAATAAAAGTTATCTTTATAAGGCCCGAGATAAAATACATCATAATCGGCATTAGCGGGATCATCGAAATGATCGTTCAGGACCGGATCCAGAATCGTGCGATAGGACCGTAAAGCCCCATCGGCCACCAATAGTTTCAGTGTCACAGGCTGGCCGGTGCGCGCCGCCAAAAGCGCCCGCGCCTTATCAGAGTCACCAGCCACATCAAGACCGTCAACGGCATGCAAACTGCTGAAATCCAGTGCGGTGTGACCGATCAACATGCCGCTGCGGCCGTGCGTGCGTTTTAATCCGCGCGAGTCGACATAGGAAATCAGGCGGGGCGTCAGTGTGAGATCGACGATCTCATCACCGCGGACAACCTGGACATCCAGATCCTTACCCGCGCTCACACTGTTGATGTCCCAGATATCGCGATGGCGGGCGACCGGCCGGCCATTAATCGCGATAAACCGGTCGCCATACTGCAGCCCGGCCCTTTCCGCCGGCCAGCCGGTTTCAACCCCCGACACCACCGCGTGACGCGCCGGCTGCCCGATGCTGGCAAAGAACAGGAAAAACACCGCCAAGGCGAGCAGGATATTCACAGCCGGACCGGCGGCCACGGTTACAAAGCGATGCCCGGCCGGCGCATCAACAAAGGCGACATGCTCTTTGCTGCCGGTGTCTTTTTTGGCGCGGCGCGCGGCCGCTGCCTCAACGCCGGATAAATGAACATGGCCACAGATAGGATATAAACGCACGGCCCAGCGGGTGCCGTAAGAGTCCGTTCGTTCCCAGACTTTACGCCCATAGCCGAGGGAAAACTCTTCAATGCCGATATTAAAGAACCGCGCGGCCATATAATGACCGAATTCATGAACGGTCAGCGCAATAAAGAAATACAAGGGGACAAACGCGGCATTCAGGGCGATATCAAGAGTCTCGATATCCAACAGCGCCGGCACCGTTTACGCTGCCTGCAGTTTCATCGATTTTGTCCGCGCCGGTACAAACGGCATGGCCGCAATCTCCGCCGCAATATGCCGGCCCCGCACCGCGACAAAGACCTTATCACCGGTCGTCGCGTGGCCGCTTTCGACATAGCCCTGCCCGATCCCCCCTTTCAGGGTCGGCGAAAAGCCGCCGCTGGTCAGGATGCCGATCTCGCTCATGTCCGCAGCGCTCAGGATCGCGCAGCCTTCGCGCGCCACACCCTTTTCGGTCAGGCGAATACCCACACGCCGCCGGTCAGGGCCGTTTTCCAGCTGGGTCAGAATATGCCCGGCCCCAATAAAGCCGTCATTCCCTTTGCCGATCACCCAAGCAAGCCCGGCCTCAACCGGTGATGTCGTTTCATCAATATCATGACCGTACAGGCAATAACCCATATCAAGCCGCAGCGAATCCCGCGCCGCCAGCCCGATCGGCCTGACCGCACCATGCTGGGTCAAATGATGCCACACCCCTTCAGCAATGCCCGCCGGTACGCTCAACTCGAACCCGTCCTCGCCGGTATAACCGAGACGGCTGACCAGAATCGGCGTACCGTCGCTCAGCTTTGCATCGATCGCCCACATATAAGGCATGCCTTCGGTATCGATTTTCAGCGTTTCGCGCAAAACCGTTTCCGCCTGCGGCCCCTGTAGCGCGATCAGCGCCTGCTGATCCAGCACGTCCAGCGTGACACCGGACGGTAGATGTTCGCGGATCCAGGCAATATCCTTCTCCTTACAGCCGGCATTAATGACGGCAAAGAACTCTTCATCGCCCCGCCTGGTAACGATCAGGTCATCGACGATGCCGCCCTGCGGTGTCGTCAGCACCGTGTACTTTGCGCGCCCGGCCGCCGCCTTACCGAAAGATGATGGTGTGATCCGTTCGATAAAAGCCAGCGCGCCCGATCCGCTGATCACAACCTGTCCCATATGCGACACATCGAACAGCCCGGCATGATCACGCACCCATTCGTGTTCCGCCATCACACCCGCTTCGTAATAAAGCGGCATATCATAACCGGCGAAGGGGCCCATCTTGGCTTTGGCCGCCAGATGCACGCCATGCAGGGGCGTTTGCTGTGTCATCGTATCCTCATATCATGACTGCTGTGAACAAATGGCAGGAGCAGAGGGGTTTAAGCCCATTGACCTGTCAATCATTAGTAGAGCTTACCTTATAAAGGTTACCTGTGAATCTCAATACCTTTTGGCCCTAGCCTGTATGACGAGCGTAGAGAGGCGACTATAAAACTCACGAAAACAGTTGCGCCGGGGAAACATCGCCGCTTAATTAGACGCATCGAAAGATCACGCTGTTAAGACAACCTATCAAGATATGAAAGATTGCGGTTTCAAGTTTGACAATAGCTATCTTGGCTTGCCGGACGGGTTTTACACGCGTCTTGATCCTTTGCCCGTTCCGGCGCCGGCGCCGGTTATTGTGAATGAAGAACTGGCCGCCGCAATGGGGCTGGATTTTTCGGCGCTCAGTGACAAGGAGCAGGCGGCCCTGTTTGCGGGCGATACCTTGCCGTGCGGCGCAGAGCCTTTCGCCCAGGCCTATGCCGGGCACCAGTTTGGTCATTTCGCAATGCTGGGTGACGGGCGGGCGCATATGTGGGGCGAGCACATCACGGCAGATGGCGCACGGCTTGATATGCAGTTTAAAGGGTCCGGCCGCACCCCCTATTCCCGACGCGGCGACGGACGCGCCGCCTTAGGCCCAATGCTGCGCGAATATATTATCTCCGAAGCCATGCATGCGCTTGGCATTCCTACTACACGGAGCCTGGCCGTTGTCACCACCGGCGAGAACGTCCTGCGCGAGACGCATTTACCCGGTGCAATCCTGACGCGCGTGGCGTCCTCTCACATCCGGGTGGGCACGTTTGAGTTCGCCGCCGCGCAAGGCGACCACGCTCTTGTCAGAACGTTGCTTGACTACACGGTGAACCGCCATGATCCCGGCATGAAAGAGGCCCGGAAGACAGCGCTGGCGTTCCTGCAAAAAGTCATGGCGCGCCAGGTCGATCTGATTGTCCACTGGATGCGGACCGGCTTTATCCATGGCGTTATGAACACGGATAATATGACGATCTCCGGCGAGACGATCGATTACGGGCCGTGCGCTTTTATGGATGCGTATAATCCGGAGACAGTCTTTAGCTCTATTGATCATATGGGACGTTATGCGTATGCCAACCAGCCCCTTATCGCACAGTGGAATCTCGCCCGCCTTGCCGAAACGCTGCTGCCCCTGATTGATACGGACATGAAGAAGGCCATTCAGAAAGCGGAAGAGACGATCAACGGATTTGCGGCTCTTTATCAAAAGAAATGGCTGGCGATGATGCGCGCAAAACTGGGGTTGTTTGATGCCCACAAGGACGACGGGAAACTCATTTCCGATCTGCTGGACTGGATGCAGAATAATCACAGTGATTATACCAACACATTCCGGGACCTCAGCCAAGCGCACAGGCCAGACGCAAAAATCTATGAGCATAAAGTGTTTGTTGATTGGTATGAGCGCTGGCAGGCCCGTCTGCAAGCCAACACGAAACCGCTCACATCCTCGTTATGCCTGATGAAAAACAACAACCCGGCTGTGATTCCGCGCAACCATAAAATCGAGGAGACTCTGGAAGCCGCGGCCGCCGGCGATATGAAGCCGTTTCATGATTTACTGTCTGCGCTTAAAGAACCTTACAAAGACCGCGCGCATCTTGAACCCTATCAATCACCTCCCACAGCAGGCGAACGCGTTTACCAGACCTTCTGCGGCACTTAGGGTCAAAACTCATTGCTTTTATCCATTTCCGTTCCAAACAAGACGAAAAGGGCAGGTTTTGGCCGTGCAGGACATGTCAAAGCATATTCAAAAAAGAAAGGGATCAAGGGGAGCTTTGAACTTTTGCCGCCCTAAAGCGTTGGTTTTTATATGAAGACAGGCCAATTCTATCACATTTATATCAATCAAAACGCTGGAGCCGTCCAAAATCTGGGCGAGAATGCGCTTGAAGCTGTTCTGAGCGAAAGCGGCCTTAAGATTGAAGCCCTTTATATTCTGCCCCCGGACCAGCTTTTTAAAAAATTAAAGACTGAAGAACCAGGCCACCGGATTTTGATCGGCGGCGGTGATGGGACGATCACAAATGCAGCCGAGATTTTAAATAACCTTGATATTCCCTTTGGCATCATTCCGCTGGGTACCATGAATTTACTGGCAAAGGATTTAAAGATTCCTGTGCAGCTGAATGAGGCTGTACGGGCCTATGCCGATGAAACCGAAGCAATCGCCATTGATGGATTGTTAACCGCTATAGGGTTTCTCTTTTTAGCAGCCACGGTAGTGGCTATGCCGTTTTTATTTTAAGGTGCAGGCTATGAAAATTATTCACTTATCAGATCTACACTTTGGAACCGAAGATAGTGCCGTTGTTGGGAGTTTACAAGCGGCCATATCCAGTCAAACCCCTGATTTTGTGATCGTGTCCGGCGATTTCACGCAAATTGGAAACCGCGCAGAGTTTACAAAAGCGCAAGCGTTTTTGAACGCCTTGCCATGCCCATATCTTGCTGTACCAGGCAATCATGATGTTCCGGCGCGGGATTTGTGGGAAAGGTTCACCAATCCTTACAGCAAATATAAACGCTTCATTCATGAAGACCTAAATCCTGTGTCCAGATACGACAATGTTCTGATCGCAGGGATCAATTCAGCGCGCCGCGCTGTGCCACACTGGAATTGGGCGAATGGTGCAGTATCCGCCAGGCAACGCCAGGAGTTAAAGAGCGTGTTTGACGCATTTAAAGGCTGGCGGGTCTGCACTCTGCATCACCCCATCCACAAAGTTCAGGATATGCCGATTGATGTTATAGTGTTCGGACGCAAACGCACCTTGCAATGTTTTCAGGATCTCAACATTGATCTGGTGCTCACAGGCCATGTTCACCATGCCTCTATTACGACACTCGGAGATCAGGAGCATCAGACCGTTTACTTAAGCGCATCGACCGCGCTTTCCTCGCGTGTAAGGGGACAGGAGAACGGCTTTAATGTCATCGACCTTAAAGGCGATACAATGAATATTGATGTATTAGGGCTGAAGAATGACGGTTTTGAAACAATCAAACGCTTTGAACATATCAGGACAGCTTCTTAATCAACCCATCAATTTCTTTTTTGAGATCTTCCCGATCTGATAATCGTCTTTGACATCTTTGGCAAATAAAGTCAGCGGCAAATTTTCAATAATTGTATCGAGCAGCTTCGACTTTTCCTGCAGTTCGACAGTGCGTTGTTCTACTTTCTCTTCCAGGGTGCGTTTTGCTTCCTGCAGTTCCGAAACATTCCGCGAAAATCCGAGAATATATTTTTTGCCGCTCGCATCGGAAAATCTCACTTTTGTCGTATCGATGTTAATCGTCACGCCATCATACAGCTCAAGGTCTTCATATGTCTGGGAAATGCCCTTTTCAAAAGCGACCCGGTCATTTTTCAGAAAAAGATCAGATTCCGCTTCAGAATAGTTTTCTACTGTCGTATAGCCAATGATCTTATCCTGCATATCGGGCGGATATAGCTTCATAAAAGCCTTGTTAGCGCGCACAATTTTGAAATCTTCGTCTTTGACAAACACAAAATCAGGAATGGTATCAAGGACCAGGTCGGTAAATTTCTGCGCCGCTTCCAGTTCAGCCAGGATTTTTTTACGTTCATCAATATCAAGAATTTGTGAAACAAAATAGGCAGGTTCTCCTGCAGCATCGCGAACCAACCCCACAGCCAGCAAGATCCACACAACGCTACCGTCTTTACGGATATAGCGCTTTTCCATGGTGTAGTTATCGATTTCGCCGGCCAAAGTTTGTTGCAAAAGTTCCGGATCTGAATCCAGATCATCGGGATGTGTAATGGTCTGGAAATCGATAGCTAATAATTCTTCTTCAGTATATCCGACAATATCACAAAGCGCCTTGTTGACCTTCAGCCAACGCCCGTCTGTCCCAACCAAAGCGACCCCCACGGCCGCCGATTCAATAGCGACCTGAAACTGCTTTTCACTTAAATCGAGCGCAGCCCGTTTGTCTTTTGCAATGAGCTCGGCATATCGCTTCGCGTTGCGTAAGGACCATAAGGCAATAAGAACAAAAATGACCAGCACGGTCTGCGAAAGCCTGACAAAAAAAGTTTCAACCGACTCCACGGCTTCCCGCCGGTCTATTTTCGACACCATGCCCCAATCCAGTTGGGGAATGTAGGCTGTGGCGGCCAGAACTTTTTGGCCTCTGTAATCAACAGTTTCTACATCTACCAGAGCGTCTTCTTTTTTGAGCAACGCCTGTGTGATCGGCACATCGGTTCTGCCCATTTCGACAACACGTTTCAGACCTTTATTTGAATCATAACGGAGCGATGTTAAAAACCTGGCATTTCCATCCCCGGTTCTTTCGGCAATAACTGTTTCCCCTGTTTCGCCAAGGCCATCATAATTTTCAACGATATTTTTAATTTCCTGGACATTCATCGTGGCATAAAGCACGCCAACCAGCGTTCCATCCATTGTCACAGATCCTGTGACCAGAGCATGGAGCATTCCGTCTTCTGTCATCCAGAGAGTCCTGACATTGGTTTTGCTCTGGCTGGCTTCCAAAAAGTCGCGGCAGTCACGGTCGCCGCGTGCGGACTCCCCGACGGAAATTACGATATTGCCTTCCGGATCGCACAGCTTAAGACTTTCAATGGACCGGACAGCAACCACTGCATCCTCAAGAATTTTCTGCATGTCGGATATATGGTCCGGCGAAGGCGAAGCAAGATGCTGTACGAATATTGCGCGCAGCTGCGTGCGGCTGGCGATCAGGTTCACCTGCTCGCTCCATCCATTTACGACAACCAAAAGATTATTCTTCTGATTGGAGACGACCGCCAGCAGCTTCTGCCCCTGCGCTTCAATCAAAGCCGTACGGGCCAGGTAAAATGAAATACTGCCCACAAACATAATGCTGATAAGGGATACAGCCAGTAATGAAAAAGTAATCTTGGAGCGGATTTGCATGTTCAAGCGTAATAATAAAGACAATAAACCTACAGTTGAAGATATACTGGCCATTTATTATTTCAAGAGAGTTTATGATAGGAATAACGGTTTTTTAGACAATAAATTTTTAGAAGTTATTACGGTCACTATAGAAATTTCTGTAAAGTGGGATACCACACTAACCATGTATCGGCCTTGCGAAACGAATATGACGCGGTCCAGGTTAAGCTGGACCGTTTACTGGATATGCATCTGTCCGGCCGCATAGACTATGCCTTGCATATGCCTTTTGACCTGTTCTTAAATTCGCCTAAGTGTGATGAATGGCAGGGGCAGAGGGACTCGAACCCACGACCTGCGGTTTTGGAGACCGCCGCTCTACCAACTGAGCTATACCCCTGTAAGGCTTTATACCTGACCGTTTAAATACGGCTTTTTCAAAGCGCTGACAAGTGTTTTGCGCCGCCCGGCACATGCCGGATGCGTTATCCTGATTATACTCATCGGCGACAATAGATACAAACCGTGGCAAAAACCCTTAAAATCCGAAACGAAAGCTTGGGCTATATTATGTATATACTGATATAATAAAAATAGGGTAAGTGATTTTGCGGCAGGCACATAAACGATTTACACACTGCGAGGACCGCAAATGTATACAGATCTTGATCCGCGCTGTGATATGCAGCCGCATCTGCCACGGCTATTGAACCGTGACGTTTATTATAAGGGCGATATTATCATCCAGCAGGGCTCAACCGGCATAAATGCCTATTATATTGAGCAGGGCCGTGTCGAAATCCTGGTGCGGGAAGGGCCGCACGAGGTAAAAATTGCCGAACTCGGGCCGGGGGAAATTTTCGGGGAAATGGCGCTGATTGAGCACGAAACACGCTCGGCAGCCGTGCGCGCAATTACCGATACAACGGTGACCGTAATCTCGGCCAGCGAATTGCAGAAGAAAATCAAGCGCATTGAAGATAAAGCGGTCGGCACGCTGATCCATGTCTTTATCGACCGGCTGCGCACCGCCAATAACGGCCAGCTCGCCCGCTATAAAGAACTCGCTGACTTTCAGGACCGCGTCACCGGCATTATCACCAAGGCCGGCCGCGGCATCGATAAGGGCAAGCGCGATGCCTTCCGCGATGAGGCGGAGCCGCTACTGGCAAAACTTGAAGCGCTTTTGGAAAAATACCACCGGCGGTAAACACTGACCGAGAAACGATCAGGCCGCCTGTTTGAGGTGCAGCAAAGACTCATGAACAGTGAAACCGTGCTGCTGGTTATACGCTATCGCCAGTTCAACAGCTTCACCGCCACTTTCAAGCACAGGTTCAAGAAGTTCTACGCCGGGACGGGATTTTGATTTGTAAATCGGCCGGATTTTGATATCGCCATACCTGTCCGGATCGGTCTTGCTCTGCGCCGCCAGATAGCCTTTGGCGAAATCAACAAAGTTATGGCGCTCCCTTGTCAGCACATCTTCGGATATGGCTTTAATATCCTCGGCCGTCAAACCGCCGGCTTCCGGATTGTCCTTGATATTGATAGCGCTGCCTTCTTCATACACGCCCTTGACCTCACCCTCATATTCACGGATCGGCCATTTTTGCCCAGCCATGGTTGTGCCCGAACCCAGATCGAAGGCCGGCTCGAAGACGACGACATAGCGGGTGCCGTCATGGGCCGTGTAACGCGTCCTGATGTTTTTCGACTTATCGCGCATCGTATCGGATTGCAGGGCCGGTACGAACAGGCTGTGCTCGTTAAATGCATGTGTGATCGCCTGCCGTGTACCTTCTGACAGATCCGCCTCAAGCAAGCCGCGCAGCAACGTGCCGATATCTTCATCGATATGGCTGCTCATGATAATTTCCCGACGATCGATAATCGGCTCGTCATCATGAGCGCCGTTACCCAGCTTGATCATCGTCATCTTCTTCCCGCCCTTGATTTCCTGACGAATCTCAAGACTGCCGGGCTGCTCTGCCGCCATGATAAAGAAAAGCCGCACCCGTCGCTCTTTTTTCTCTTCACTGCGATAGGACGGAATGGTCTGCCCGTCAGCCAGCGGTAACGGCTCCGGTCCCAGCCCTTCTTCGTCTTCGTCTTCATAGCGTTGCTGCCGGTAAGCGTCCCAGATTTCACGGCCGATCTCGGTCATCCGGACTTCATCAGGAGGATTATCGTTTGCGGTCACGTTCTCCGGTGCCAGTTCGGAACAAAAGAACAGGCCGATCTTGTATTCGGCCTCGGCATTAAACTTGATTGTGACTTTATCGTACTGACCCTGGAAATAAAGGTCGCCATTCTTTTTCCGGGCCAGCTTCACGCCCGGCGCCCCGGCGGCCTTTTTAACCGCGTACTTGTCTTTTTTGTCTTTGCGCTTCTTGCCTTTGTCAGACTTGTCTTTTGCCAAGACCCTTACTCCCGAGCAGTAAATTATGTAAAATTAAACGATGTGCTGTGATTTTGCAAGAAAAACCGCATGGTACCGGGCACAAAAAAAGCCCGCACAAAACAGGCTCTAAAGGCGGCACCACCACAGGCCCGCATCGTTGTCCGGCTCTTCACAATGGTGTAAGGCTTGTACACCCTTCTACCCGCACCCGCTCATCATGAATCAACTGGCATCCTTTTGACCGATTTCTTGCGCACTTGCAATAAAAAAAGCCGCCTGCGCCGGCGGCTTTTTCATTATCTCAAATGGATGGTCAGATGACTACTGCCTACTCAATAATCTTGGAGACGACGCCTGCGCCGACGGTTCTGCCGCCTTCGCGGA
>CAYUKA010000039.1:0-17111 GCA_964445195.1 uncultured Micavibrio sp.
GTCGGTTTCTTTATCACGCAGCGCGTTGACATCAACGCCCCGCGCATCATCAATCTCCGCCGGGGTGCGATGACGGATAAAGACGGGTTTGCCCTGCCACATCACTGTAATCGCCTGTCCCTGCTCAATCGGGCCGAGATCAACATCAACAGTCGCCAGCGCCAGCGTATCGGCGGCAGGATTAAGCGAGTCGATAAACGGCCACGCGAAACTGGCCGCACCGACCGCACCAAAGGCACCCGCAGTCAGGTACAGAAAATCGCGCCGCGTTTCGCCGTTTTCAGGGGATTTAGAAGAACTCTTCGCACTCATGGATCGGTGATTCCGGGTTTGTCAGATATCATACTGATTTCGTTATCAAAGGCATGTACCTGTTATTTGTAGCCGATGCAAGCGTCAGAATCCAGCGTAGAAAATTTTTTGTATATAACCGTCCCCCGCCTTATGATGCGACCATGATCAGGGCCGCCCTATACCAACCCGATATTCCGCAGAATGCCGGCGCCGCCATGCGCCTGTGCGCCTGCATGGGTATGGGGCTGGATATCATCGAACCGTGCGGTTTTGTACTCGACGACAAGAAGCTGCGCCGCAGCGGCATGGACTATATCGAAAATGCCGATATCGTCCGCCACAGATCATGGGATGCGTTTCTTGCCCGGTACCGGTTAAAAAGGCGCATTGTCCTGTTGACCACCAGAGCCGAGCGGGTCTATACCGGTTTCGGCTTCGCGCCTGATGATATTTTGATGGTCGGCCGGGAAAGCGCGGGCGTACCGCAGGAAGTCCATAACGCTGTGGATGAAAGGATCACAATCCCGATGCCCGGCGGCGGGCGTTCACTGAATGTCATCACGGCTCTGGCGATGATCACCGGCGAAGCGTTACGCCAGACAAAGGCTTTTGATAAAGGAGAGACGCCATGACAGCCGAAAAGCAGATCCGGACGGAAACCGATATCATCGCGTTGCAGGACAAGGCGGCAATATGGTTCAGAACCTTACGCAATAAAATTTGCGCCGCTTTCGAACAAATCGAGGATGAACTGGGCGCCGGCCCCCATGCCGGCCAGCCTGCCGGGCGGTTCGAGCGTACCCCCTGGGATCGCGCCGCTGGCGGCGCTAAGGATGATGCCGCCGATGGCGGCGGGGGCGAAATGTCGGTCATGCGGGGCCGCGTATTTGAAAAAGTCGGCGTCAATATCTCGACCGTGCACGGTCATTTTTCCGAGGAATTTCGCGGGCAAATCCCCGGCGCAGCCGAGAATGACGGCGCTTTCTGGGCATCCGGCATTTCACTGGTCGCCCATATGCAATCACCGCTGGTGCCGGCGGTTCACATGAATACGCGCATGATTGTTACGTCACGGAGCTGGTTTGGCGGCGGCGCCGACCTGAACCCGATGGTTCCCGACGGGCAGAACACCGCAGACTTCCATGCCGCGCTGAAAGCCTGCTGTGATCGCCACGACCCGTCTTACTACCCGGAATATAAAGACTGGTGCGACCGCTATTTCTTTATCCCGCATCGCGGTGAAGCGCGGGGTGTCGGCGGTATTTTCTATGATTATCTCGATTCCGGCGACAAAGATGCGGATTTCGCCTTCACCCGCGATGTAGGGGAGACCTTCCTCGCAATTTACCCGGAACTGGTGCGCCGCCATATGAACGAAACATGGACCGCTGAGCAACGCGAACACCAGCTCGTCAAGCGTGGCCGCTATGCCGAGTTTAACCTGCTGTATGATCGCGGTACCCAGTTCGGCCTGAAAACCGGCGGTAACACCGAAGCCATCCTGATGTCCCTCCCCCCGGAAGCCAAATGGCCGTAAATATTACCTGAATTTGCCTTCACACCCCTGATTTTAGTAAAATAAAGAAAATGACAATCAAGGGTGTGATCTTATGGCGTCTTTGCCATCTTTAAACGGCATGATCGTTTCGGCCTTCAACATGGCGCGCCGAGGCTGGAAAAGCCTGAATCATGTTTTTGCCGCCAGCGCCGATCCCCAGCAAAAAGAATCAAAGCAGGCGAAGGAACTGGCCGCTATCAGCGAGTCGACCATCATGGACACCTCGCGCAACGGCATTATCCGCAAACTGGGCAATGCCAAAGATGAAGCAAAGCGGCGGCTTAAAGGCATGGCCGATTTCGTATTTGGCGGTATAGTTTTGTATAATTTTACGCCCCAGACTATCGCTGACGATGAACCTGAGCCACGGCTCAGACCCGGCAGAGACGCAGAAGAACTGGTGACAGACGAAACACCCGAGCCGCTGCCCCCTAAACCCGAATAAGCGTTGCAATCTTTTCAAGACAGGCGGCCCGGTCCGGCTGCATATCCTGCGCCAGCCAGAAGGCTTCAACTTTGCCCAATATCTCTCCAACCACCGGCCCCGGCACAACGCCAGCTTTCAGTACATCATCACCTGTAACCGGTAGCACCGGAGCCTGCCAGCTTTTCATCCACGTGATATCAGAGGCCAGAGCACCGTTATCGCGCGCGGCGTGCAGCAATACGCCCTGCAGGGCACTCTCATTGCCATAGTGATAAATCAGAATCTTTATGGTCTTTTCATCGGCGGCGGTGATTGTACTCAAAATTTGCGCAAACACCATTTGCTGTTTCTCCTGCGCCTTCGTCAGGACCAGATAGCGATCAAGGGACGACTGATCCGCTGCCAGCAGGAAGAGCCGTGTATCAATACTGAACGCGTCATTCTCGGCCTGTAAGGCGCACAACCGCGCCAGCGCCGCCGGATCATAATCGCCACCGGGCGGGTCGGCCATGACATCATGGGCAATCATAGACTCCAGCGTCGGCGCAGGATCGTGCACAGAAAGGAGTTTAAGAAATTCCTGCGTCACCCGCTCGCGCGATAAATCCTTGATGCGCCCAGCCGCCGCCCGGCAGGCCGCCAGCGCCGCCGGATCGGGATCGCCAACGCCATATTGCGCGTGAAACCGGAAGAAGCGCAGGATTCGCAGGTAATCCTCCTCAATGCGCCGTGCCGGATCGCCAACGAAGACAATCTTCCGGGCTTTCAGATCGGCCAGCCCCTGTCCGGTCGGATCGTAAACCCGCCCGGCGCTGTCGGCCAGCAGCGTGTTCATCGTGAAATCCCGCCGCGCCGCGTCCTCCGCCCAATCATCGGTGTAGGCCACACGGGCGTGACGGCCGTCAGTTTCAACATCGCGGCGCAGAGTCGTAATTTCATAGGAGCAGCCATCGGCTGTCACAGCCGTCACCGTGCCATGATCCAGCCCGGTCGGCACGGCCTTGATCCCCGCCGCTTCAAGGGCCGCCATCACCGCCTCCGGCGTCAGGACCGTGGCAATATCGATATCCGTGACCGCCCGGCCCAGCAGGGCGTTCCGCACGCAGCCGCCAACAAACAGCGCCCACGGCCCTTGACCTTTACCGTCACCCTCCCGCGCATGAAGGGCCTGCATCACCGCGCGGGTTCCTGCCGCCTGCAGCCAGTCCTGATCATTGATGTCCGCAACAATATCCATAGCCCTACAATCCTTACACGGCTTACCACGGCCCGCACAGCCCAAAACGAATATTGGCGCACCGCGCCATAGAATTATGACATTTTCTCTTGCCATAGTGCAGATTTTTCAATATGTATGGCGAAAGCCAAGAAAAACAGGGAGGCACATAAGCCATGAGCGATCAGGCAGGAACCGATATTACAGAAGCCTTAGAAGCGCGCGAGTTGACGCTCGATGAACTGGAAGCGGCCAGCGCCAACCTCCAAGCCGCACGTGATGAAATGAGCCGCGCCGTTCTCGGGCTTGAAGACCTCAAAGACAACGTACTGACCACGATCGTCGCCGGCGGTCATATCCTGCTGGTGGGTGTGCCCGGCCTCGCCAAAACCGTCACGGCGGAATCAACGTCCCGCGTTCTCGGCCTTGATGAAAAACGGATACAGTTTACACAAGATACGATGCCCGCCGATATTCTGGGCACTGAAATTCCTAACCATGTCACGGATACGGACGCCGAGCTGATTGAAAACCGTTTGCGGGCTATAGGATTAAAAAAGCAATTCGGCATTGCCGTCTCAGACGAAGAAACGCAATTCCTGCGGGACATTGCAGAAACAGCAGCCAGATCTAACGAACAGGATTTTTGGAGGTTCATACCCGGCCCGATCTTTGCCCAGTTGCTGCTGGCCGACGAAATCAACCGCGGCGATACACGCGTTCAAGCCGCCCTGCTGCAGGCGATGGCAGAAAAGAAGGTTACAGTTGGTGAGAACACGTACAAGCTGCCGGTGCCGTTCCATGTGCTGGCGACCCAAAACCCGATTGAGCAGGAAGGCACTTATCCCCTGCCGGAGGCCCAGCTCGACCGCTTCCTGATGGAACTTGAGCTTCATTATCCGTCTCATGAGGTTGAACTCGCGCTTAGCCGCGGTGAAAACGTAAAACCCGACGCGCTGAACCGGATCATAACCGCCGAGGAGCTCGTCAGGATACAGGAGATGACGGCAAAAATCCCGGTGCCTGAGGACGTAACCGAAGCGATTACCGCGCTGGTCCGCGCCACCCGGATTCATTCCGACAAAGGGTTAACCGCTGAGAATGACGCCGAAAGAGCGCATATAGCACAATTGGAGCGCGCCTTCAGCCTGGCAGAGATATTCGGCGCTCATGCGGAAGGTGACCAGAATATCCTGGCATTTGGCGCGGGGCCGCGGGCCATTATCGATATGACCAAAGCCGTACGGGCTCGCGCCCTGCTTAAGGGTCACTTCATACCGACAATTGATGATGTGATGGCGGTTGCCGACCCGCTTCTGCGCCACCGGATTCGTGTCAATGATCAGCACAAGCATGAAGGCATTACAAACCAGCGCTTTATCGCGGCACTGACCAGCAAACTGGCGCCGGCCGTGTAAAAACACACCGTCATCCTGTTTGACAAAACCCCGCCGCGGCGGGGTTTTTTCGTGGGAGTAAGATCGGCACACGCCCAGCTTTTCCTTCACTCCGCCCCCGATCATGCTATTTTTATAGTGACAATTTCATACGCTATTACATAAAGGATTACGCGCCATGACAGCCGCCAAAGGCAAATCACAGGACATCGCAGGCCAGCTATCGGGCACAGCCGCCAAACTCGCCGCGGCCCGCACCGAGGTCGGAAAGATTATTTTCGGCCAGGACACAGTCGTCGACCGCATCTTTATTACGCTGCTTTCGGGCGGCCATGTGCTGCTGATCGGCGTGCCGGGCCTTGCCAAAACGCTGATGGTCGATACGGTTGCACGCGCGCTGGGCATGGAGGCCGGGCGGGTGCAATGCACACCGGACCTGATGCCCGCCGATATCCTCGGCTCCGAAGTGCTGGAAGAAAGCGACAAGGGCAAACGCAGCTTCCGCTTTATCAAGGGGCCGGTCTTCACCAATTTCCTGATGATCGACGAAATCAACCGCGCCAGCCCGCGTACCCAGTCGGCCCTTTTGCAGGCGATGCAGGAGAGGCAGGTGTCGGTCAGCGGCAAACCGCACGACCTGCCGGTGCCGTTCCATGTGCTGGCGACCCAAAACCCGATTGAGCAGGAAGGCACTTATCCCCTGCCGGAGGCCCAGCTCGACCGCTTCCTGATGCAAATCGATGTTGACTACCCGGACGAAAGCGCCGAGCGGGCCGTTGTGCTGGCAACGACCGGTAACGAGCAGGCAGCGGTCAAAGAAGTGATGAGCAGTAAAGACCTGCTCGCCGCACAGGCGCTGGTGCGCGATATACCGGTCGGCGAAAGCGTCGTCGACGCGATCCTGTCACTGGTGCGCCGCGCCCGGCCGGGGCCGGATGCCCCGGAACGGGTTAATGAATATGTCGCCTGGCCACCGGGGCCGCGTGCTTCACAGGCGCTGATGCTGGCCGTCCGGGCCAAAGCGCTGCTTGACGGCCGTAATGCGCCGTCGGTCGAGGATGTCATCGACCTGGCCGAACCGGTTCTCAAGCACCGCATGGCCCTGAATTACCAGGCACGCGCCGGCGGCGTGACCCTCGCCGACCTGATCCGGGGTTTAAGCGTTGATCTGTAACCTGGAGCGATAGTGGTAAAGACAGGATGAAGCCGTTCAAAAACCTTGCCCTGCTGCAAAAACGCCACCAAGCCGAACAGGCGGCGGCCAGCCTGCCCGGCTTGATGGCACAGGCAGAGCGGGCTGCGGCCAGCATCCTCTCCGGCGCGCACACCCAGCGCAAAGCCGGCACCGGTGAAAAATTCTGGCAATACCGCGAGTACGATCCGGCCGACCGGCCGCAGGACATTGACTGGCGGCAATCGGCCAAGGGCGACCGTTTGTTCGTGCGGGAAAAAGAATGGCAGACGACCCAGACAGCGCTGATCTGGTGCCAGACCGATGAAAATATGGATTACCATGCCGATAAAGCACTCCCCACGAAGAAAGATACCGCTATCGTGATCGCACTGGCACTCGGCATTTTACTGGCCCGCGCCGGGGAGCGGATCGCAGCATTGGAAAGCCGTACTTACCCGGGGCGCAGTGAACTGTCGCTGCAAACGCTGGGCGAGGATATCCTGTCCGCCACGACCGAAAGCCTGCCCTCTGCTGTGTACCGTAAAATCCCGCGCGGCAGTAACCTGCTGCTGGTTGGTGATTTCCTCGCCCCGCTGCCGGTCATCGCGCACCGGCTGGATGAACTGTCAGTCATGGCGGATAGCGGCATGCTGGTGCAGGTCCTCGACCCGGCCGAACTCTCGCTGCCCTATGACGGGCGTGTGATGTTTGAACAAACGGGTAGCGCAGGCGAGCAGCATTTAATCGATAATGTCGAGTCCATCCGTACCGCCTACCGTGAACGGCTGGATGCGCATATTAAAGCCCTGAAAGAAGAATGCCGCAGGCGCCGCTGGCACTGGCTGCTTCACCGTACAGACCGCCCCGTTGCCGAGACGTTGTTTGATGCCTGGATGATGATGGCCCCGGACAGTTTTCATTACGGGGGGGGCGCATGATCAGCAGCAGCTTTGGTACGCTCGCCTTTATAAACCCGTGGGTACTGGCGGGGCTGTTATTCCTGCCGGCGCTGTGGTTCCTGCTGCGCGTCACGCCGCCCGGCCCGCGCCTGGTCCGTTTCCCGGCAACGCGCTTCCTTGCCGGCCTGATCCCCGAAGACCAAACCAGCAGCAAAACGCCATGGTGGATATTGTTGCTGCGGATTATGGTGCTGAGCCTGGTGATCCTCGCGCTGGCCGGGCCTGTGCTTAATCCCGGCGACAACCTGTCCGGCAAAGGACCGGTGCGCATTGTCATGGATAACAGTTGGGCCGCGGCCCAGACATGGCCCCTGCAGACCGAAGAGGCGCAGCGTCTGATCAGCCGCGCCGGGCGTGAAAACCGGGAGCTCCATATCCTGACCACGGCCCCGGAGCCGGGACAGGATGAACCGGCGCAACACGGCCCGCTGACACAGGCGCAGGCGGAAGCCCTGCTGCGCGGCCTGATACCGCTGCCGTGGCCCGCCGATTACAATGCCGCCGAAGCCCTGATCAAAGACGATGCACCCACAGCCAGCACCCATAGCTACTGGCTCGGCCACGGGTTGCAGGAGGGTGACCCGTCGTTCCTGCGCACATTACAAAATCAGGGCGGCCTGACCTATATCGGACCGGATGCGCCCCGGCTCCCTATCCTCCTGCGGCCCGACCGCCGGATTACAACCGATCTCCGCGTCATGGTCAGCGCGCCCAAATCCAGGCCCTCCGGCACGCCGGTAACGGTCAACGCCCTGAATGCCAACGGTCAGGTTCTCGACTCGCAAACCATCGCGCTTGATGTCAGTGAGCGTTCAGCCACCGTCACGTTTGATATTCCGGAGACGCTGCGCGGCCAGATCACCCAGATTCGTACAGGACAAAATGGCGGGGCCGGCGGGTTGATCATTCTTGATGACCAGTTCAAAAAACGCACAATCGCTCTTGTCGCCACCACCGGCGCACAGGACACAGCACCGCTGATCGAAGAAACATACTATATCGAACGGGCGCTTGAGCCTTATGCCTATGTGACAACCGGCACACTGCAAAATGCTCTGGACGCCGCACCGGATGTGATCATCCTGGCGAATATCGGCGCGATGCCCGCAAGCGACCTCAACGCGCTTGAACGCTGGGTTCAGGATGGCGGCCTTCTGCTGCGCTTTGCCGGACCAAATATGACACAGGGCGAGAACTTCCTGATCCCGGTGCCGCTGCTGGAAGGCGGGCGGGCGATGGACGGCGCGCTTACATGGAACGAGCCTGTCAGGCTGGCGCCGTTCGCTGAAAGCAGCCCGCTTTTCGGGCTGCGTGTACCGCCGGAGATAGAGGTGCGGCGACAGTTGCTGGCCGAGCCCGTACCGGGGCTGGAGACAAAAAGCTGGGCCGTGCTCGAAGACGGCACCCCCCTGATTACCGCCGATACGCGCGGCGACGGGCTGATCGTTCTGGTCCACACTACAGCGACGCCATTGTGGTCCGACCTGTCCCTGTCCGGCCTGTTTGTGCAGATGCTGCGCCGGATCGTCAGCCTCGCCGGTAAAAGCGGCAGTGCTGCTGCTCAACCCGCCAATGGCGTATTACAGCCGCTCTTAACTGTCGACGGCCACGGCGCTTTGACCCAGCCGGACAGCAGCGTGCGCCCGATCCCTGCCGATGCGCTGGAGACAGTAACGGTGAGCCAGCACCACCCGCCCGGCCTTTATGGCATGGCCGGCTACCAGCACGCGCTTAATCTCGGCGACAGCATCGGCACGCTCGAAGCCGTTTCGGACCTGCCGGCCGGAGTCGCCCGCGGCGCTTATGGCATACAGGGAGAAACAGACTTGATGCCCTGGCTGCTGGCTGCGGCGGCCACATTCTTCCTGCTCGACTGGCTGATCATGGCATTCATGCAGTTTAGCTGGCAGACCCTGCGCCGCGCCCCGGCGTTGTATGTATTGCTCTTTATAACGGTCTTCATGACAATGCCTCCGTCAGTGCGGGCGCAAGATGGGGTAACCAG
The DNA here is from genome assembly GCA_964445195.1 of uncultured Micavibrio sp. GTDB lineage: Bacteria > Pseudomonadota > Alphaproteobacteria > Micavibrionales > Micavibrionaceae > UM-FILTER-47-13. Next base: position 9,031 of record CAYUKA010000039.1, read on the forward strand.
CGCCTATGCCGGTGCGATGTATCTCGCCTATATCCGCAGCGGCGATACCACTGTCGATGCCACGGCGCGTCAGGGTTTACAGGCGCTGGCCGAAGTCCTGGCCCGCCGGACCTCGGTTGAACCCGCCGGCATTGCCGCGCTCAACCCGGAAACTGACGAGCTGGCCTTCTTCCCGCTAATCTACTGGCCGGTCGCGCAAAACCAGCCGCCCCTCCCGGACCGGGCGCTGCAAAACCTGCAATATTATCTCGATCATGGCGGTACGATCCTGATCGATACCCGCGATGCCCCGTCAACGCCCCGCGGGGTCACGGGGTTTAGTGCCGGCGGCCACAACGCTGCCAAACTACGGACGCTGATCGGCGGGCTGGACGTGCCGCCGCTGGTGCCGATCAAGGAAGATCATGTACTCGGCAAGTCTTTTTACCTGCTCGACTCCTTCCCCGGCCGTTACGAGAACGGCACGATCTGGATCGAGGAGCAGAGCCTGAGCGGCCGCGACGGCGTGTCCTCAATTATTATCGGCAGCCATGACTGGGCCGCCGCCTGGGCCGCCGGCGGCAGCGCGGCATCATCGCGAATCAGCGGCGGACCGCGCCAGCAGGAAATGGCCATGCGCTTCGGCGTCAATCTGGTCATGTATGCCCTGACCGGTAATTACAAGGCCGACCAGGTGCACCTGCCCCACATACTGGAAAGGCTGGGCCAATGATCGCGTCAAATAATGCCGCCCTGTCATTACACTTCGCGCCGCTACTGCCGGTATCGCTGCTGGCGGCACTGACCGTCGCTGCGCTCCTCATGCTGGTCCTCTCAACGTTGTTTTACCGGCGCGGGCTGTTCTGGCGCACCCTGTGCGCCGCCGCGTTTTTACTGGTGCTGGCCGGTCCGTCCCTGGTTGAGGAAGACCGCAGGCCGGTTGCCGATGTTGCGGCGATCATTATTGACGACTCGCCCAGCCAACAGAATGGAGAACGCAGCATGCGGACACAGGCCGCTGCCGTTTATCTCGAGCAGGCCCTGCAGAGATTTCCCGGCCTTGAGGTCCGCACAATCCGCGCCCCGGCAGACAATGCGGCGACCACCAACGAAACCCGCCTGTTCGCCGCGCTGGACCGGTTAATGAACGATGTGCCGCCGACGCGGCGGGCCGGGGCAATCCTGATTACCGATGGGCAGGTTCACGATGTACCCGGCACAGCCGATAGCCTGACCCGCTACGGGCCAGTTCATGCCCTGCTGACCGGCGAGAAGGACGAGCGCGACCGCCAGCTGGTCGTCCTTGAATCGCCCGCCTACGGCATTGTCGGGGAAACCGTTACAATCCGTTACCGGATTGAGGATTCCGGCGCTCTCAACGAGGAGTACGCCACCGTTGTCAGCCGTATTAACGACGAAGAACGTCGTCTTGATCTTGTTCCGGTCGGAGAAGAGCAAAGTATCACCGTGACAATCACCCATGCCGGACAGAACATTGTCGACCTGCAGGCCTCCCCGGTCGACGGTGAGCTGACAATGGCGAATAACCGCGCGCCGCTCATTATCAACGGCGTGCGCGACCGGTTGCGCGTCCTGCTGGTATCCGGGCAACCGCATGCCGGCGGACGCACGTGGCGTAACCTTCTGACGGCCGATCCCGGCGTTGACCTGGTGCATTTCACAATCTTGCGCGAACCGAACAAGCTTGACGCAACGCCGCAAAATGAACTCTCGCTCATCGCCTTTCCGTTCCGCGAACTGTTCGAGGTCAAGCTGTATGATTTCGACCTCATAATTTTCGACCGCTACCGGCTGAACCGCATCCTGCCGAATTTTTATTTCACGAATATCGCCAACTACGTCAAAGAAGGCGGCGCCCTGCTTGAAGCCAGCGGCCCGGCCTATGCGTCGCCCGACTCGATTTATACAACCGGGCTGAAAGACGTTCTGCCCGCCTACCCGACCGGACAGGTATTCGAGGAGAGCTTCCGCCCTGCCATCACGGACACCGGCCACCGCCATCCGGTGACACAGGATCTGTCATGGCGCAGCTACGCCGACGGCAGCGAGGGCTGGGGCCCGTGGCTGCGCCAGATCGCTGTCCAGCCGATCGCCGGCCGCATATTAATGACCGGCGTGCGTGACAACCCGCTATTGATCCTCAACCGTGTCGGCGAAGGCCGTATTGCCCAGCTGGCCAGCGACCAGATCTGGCTGTGGTCGCGCGGTTTTGAGGGCGGCGGACCACAGGCCGAATTGCTGCGCCGCCTCGCCCACTGGCTGATGAAGGAGCCGGAGCTGGAAGAGACTGCGCTGGAAGCCCGCGTCGATGGCGATGCGATCCTGATCAGGCGCCGCACCCTTGATGATACGCCGCTGACCGCCAGCCTGACACGCCCCGACGGCACAGAAGAAGCGGTCGAGCTGCGCCCCACAAGCGACGGATACTTACAAGCACGCGTCGAGGGCGGCGATATCGGCATCTATAGCATTGATGATGGAACGCAAAAGCGGTTCGCGATTATCGGCGAGCTGAACCCCCCGGAGCTACGCGGCGTCATTACGACGGAAGACCGCCTTGCCCCGGTTCTGGAAGCCGCCGGCGGCACAGCGATATGGCTTGCCGAAACGCCGGAACCGGACCTGCGCATGGGCGCACCCGGCCGCGCGATGGGCGGGGAACGCTGGCTCGGCCTGCGCAAGAACAACAGCTACAGCGTCACCGGTGTTCGCAGCCACCCCTTATTCCCGCCATGGTTTTATGCGCTGGGCCTGATCGCTTTGCTGATCGCCGCCTGGTGGTTTGAAGGCCGGACACGCAAAACCATCCAAAACTGACGGCAGCTAAGATGCCCCCTGCATATCCTGCGCTTCCGTCACCAGCCCCATTTGCTGCGCCCGCAGTGCCGCCTGCGTACGGTTCTTTGCGCCGAGCTTGCGGCAAATGCCGCGCACATGCAGCTTGACTGTGACAACCTGCAAATCAAGCGCGCGGGCAATGTCTTTATTCGATGCGCCGTGCAATAAAAACGACAGCACTTCCTGCTCGCGCGGCGTTAGCCGGACATCCTCCGCCCCGCCGAAAGATTCCTGTCCGCGGTCAGAAAGACCGCCCTGGGCTTTGCCGCGTCCATTCGCGTAAGCCGGCATAATCTCGTTCGTATTGTGATCGATGGCCAGGTAGGTTTCACCGTTCAGGATTTTCTGCACACCTTTGAGCAACGCTTTGCCTGACATCGTTTTAGGGAAATAACCCGATGCGCCCAGCCCTAACGCCTCCTTAACCTGCCGCCGTTCCGCTACACCGGACAGTAACGCAACCGGGATGTCCGGATAGGCCTCACGCAGTTTTTTAAGTCCGCCCAAACCATCCATGCCCGGCATAAACAGGTCAAGCAACACCAGGTCAAGTTCCGGCCGTCCCTCCATAATCTCCATCACTTCGTGCATATCCTTGGCCAGGATCACGACCGCCTCCGGCTCGGCACGTTCAATAAACTGCACCAGCGCTTCCTTGAACAAGGCGTGGTCATCGGCAATCAGCAACCTCATCGGCTCTCTCCGTTCTGTATAATCTAAAGCAACTGTTCGGGAGGATAGGATCAGCAAGCCGCCTGCCAGCGCACGATTGTGTGCTGCACCTTAATTTACAAGTGATATCAATAGATTACATTTTGGCAAAATGGAATACCCCGCCGCGGCATGAATTTTCATTCGCGAAATGCAACATGAATCGGCGTATCAGCACTTTTTTGCACATCGCGCAGCTTGATGCGGTAGACATACAAACTTTCCAGCACACGCTGTACATAGTTACGGGTTTCATAGATCGGGATCAACTCGACCCAGTCGATAATGCTGATCTCCGCCGTGCGCGGGTCGCCATATGTCTTCAACCAGCGGTCGACCCGGCCCGGCCCGCCATTATACGCTGCCAGCGCCAGCGGGTAAGACCCGTCATAACGGTCCAGCATCTCCTGCCAGTAAGCCGCGCCAAGACGGATATTGTGGTTGGGACGGCTGGTCAGCCAATCGGTCCTGTGCGCCCAGCCGTTCTTTTTTGCCACTTCGCGGGCCGTCGCCGGCATCAGCTGCATCAGCCCCCGCGCACCGGCATGGCTTTGCGCCGTGTAATTAAAGGCGCTCTCCTGCCGGATCAGCGCATGAACCAGCGCCCACTCCTGCTCGACATATTTCAGACGCGAAAGAATTGTCGGGAAGGCATGCTCCATCATGAAAATATCCTTACGCAGCCCGGCCTTTGCGATACGGACGGCGTTGTGGTAATGGTCCATGTCCTCGGCCAGATCGGCAAGCAGTACATACTCGTCAGCTGTTTCGATCTGCGCGGCAAGCGCGTCCAGAAAATCGGTTGTTTCCTTGCGGAGCCCGGCCCGGTTCAGTAAGCGTGACGCCTGTACCATTTCCAGCCGGTTGAAGCGGTTCACAGCCTCCAGCGACCGTGTCGGCGGTGCAAGCTGCGGCGGACGGTAATGCGCGTCAAGTTTTCCCAGCGCAACCTGCCCGTAATAGGCCGTCTGGTGACGCGCTGCGGCCATATACCATTGACGCGCGATATCAGGGAAACCAAGATCCTCGCTCGCCCGCCCGGCCCAGTAGGCACCGCGGGCCCGGCTGATCGGGGTTGATACGCGGTGATAAAGCGCTTCGAAATGCTCGAAGGCCCGCCACGGCTTGCCGATTTCCAGCGCCAGCCAGCCGGCAAGGAACTCCGCCTGCGCAAAAGGCAGTCCTTCCTCCTGCTGGTGCGCGGCAACCAGCAGGTAAGCGCTTTCAAACTGTTTTTCCTCAATCAGACGGCGGGCGATAATATGCCGCTCCCGCCACCAGTCGGCCAGATTGGGAATATGCTGCGCCGGAGGCGGATTATGAAGAATTTCAATCGCCGCAACATTGCGCTTCTTGACCCGCCGCCAGTGCAGCCGTTCATAAAGCAGGCCGGGATCCTTCGCCAGATGCGGCGGCACCGCGGCAATCTTGCCGTCAACGCCACGGCTATTATTCGCCAGCGCAATGCGCGCCTCAGCCAGCGCCGGGTAACCGCGCCCAAGCAACCGCGCCACCGCGCGGGCATTGGTGAAGTGGTTGTTGAACAGCAGGTTGTTAAAACGGGTGATATGCGTATCGGTATCAAGATAGCGGCCATAAGCTCTTAAAAACCGCGCCTGCTGGTCCGGGGTCAGCAGCGTATCGGCCCACCAGCTCCGCGCCGTTTCTGTCAGGATTGCCGTATTATCACGCCGTTGCAACGCCCCCAGGTAAGCCTCCATCCCTTCCGGCGTCAAAGGAGGATGCTTATCAAACCATGCCGTCAAATCCGTATCATCGCGCCGCTCATCAAGCAGCGCCTGTTCCGCCAGCAGGCGTAAACGCCCGCGCCGCGGCCAATCAGGATTTTCGCGCACGAACACAGATAATTGCGCAAATGACGGCTCACCGTGACCGCGTGTATAAGCCATCCAGTCATAAATTTTCCGCGCCAGCGGGTCGCGCGTGCCGGCAATAAGCGATTCCGCCCGTGACCATTTCCCGGTTTTGATCGCATTCAGCGCCCGCAGCATCTGCCGCCGGTTATCTTCGGACAACACGCGCGACGAATCCTGATCAGCCGCGTAAACCCGCGGCCACGGGATAGTCGCAGCAATAGCGATAATAAAAAGCAGTGCAAAAACAGTTCCCAAGGCCGGTTTCTTGCAAGATTGCGTTGAAATCGCTAGAGTATCTGGCAAATCAGACTTTTTTGCATAAAGGATACGATCATGTTCCATGGCTCTATGACCGCGCTGGTAACGCCTTTTCGAAACGGCCAGATCGACTGGCAGGCGTTCGATGCGCTGATTGAATGGCAAATTGAAAGCGGGACCCACGCCCTGATCCCCTGCGGCACGACCGGCGAGTCGCCGACCCTGTCGCATGCCGAACACCGCCAGCTTGTCGCGCGCTGTATTGATGTTGTCGGTGGCCGCGTGCCGGTGATCGCCGGCACCGGTTCCAACTCTACCGCCGAAGCCATCGAGTTTACCAGCCATGCGAAACAGGCCGGGGCCGACGCCGCCCTGATTGTTACGCCTTATTACAACAAGCCGACGCAGGAAGGGCTTTATGCTCATTATCATACAATTGCCGGTGCGGTTAACATTCCTATCTTTATATATAACATTCCCGGCCGCTCTGTCATCGACATGAATGTCGAAACAATGGGCCGGCTGGCCCGTATTCCCAATATTATCGGCGTCAAGGACGCCACAGCCGATTTAAGCCGCGTTAAGGCGCAGGCCAAAGCCTGCGGCGCGGATTTCTGCCAGCTCTCCGGCGAGGATGCCACCATCTATGATTTCCTGGCTGAAGGCGGGCATGGCTGTATCTCCGTGACCTCAAACGCCGCGCCGCATTTATGCGCCGCCATGCACGAGGCATGGATGGCCGGCGATAAGGAAAAGGCCCACGCCCTGCATGAATCACTGTTGCCGCTGCACGAAGCCATGTTCTGCGAAAGCTCGCCGCAGCCGGTCAAATATGCGCTGAGCCGCCTGGGCATTTGCACCGACGAAGTCCGTCTGCCGCTGGTCCGCGCCTCGGCAGCGGCGCGCGCGGCCATCGATACGGCGATGGACACTCTTTGCTTGATTTCAATGGAGCCCGGGCCCATATTGCGGGCCCATGGCTAAGAAAAATAAAAATAAATCCGGCATGATTTCCACCAGCGCGACGGTCGCTGAGAACCGCCGCGCCAAGTTCGATTACCATCTTGAAGAAAAATTTGAAGCAGGGATTGAACTGACCGGTACCGAGGTCAAATCACTGCGCCTCGGCCAGTGCAGCCTGAACGAGGCGCATGTCGGACCGAAAGGCAATGATATTTACCTGCTGAACGCTACCATTGCCGAGTACCAGCAGGCCGGCGCCCATTTGCAGCACCAGCCGACCCGGCCGCGCCGCCTGTTATTGCACCGGCGCGAGATTAACAAGCTGCTTGGCGCGACAACCCGCGAAGGCTATACTGTGATCCCGACCAGGCTGTATTTCAACGCCCGTGGTATCGCGAAGTTAGAGATCGCCCTTGCCAAAGGGAAAAAACAGCATGACAAGCGCGAGACGATCAAGACGCGGGACTGGGGCCGCGAGAAACAACGCCTGATGAAAGACAAAGGATAATCAGGACGTTACAGTGTTTTATTGCCTGTACAAAGCCTCTTTTGATATGTTGCGGCCGGTTATTCAATCGCTTCATGGAGATGGACATGTCAGACAGCGACTTCAGGCTTGCACTCGCGTACGCAACCCCTGCCGAGAAAGAAACAGCTTTGGCCGAAGAACAACGCAGATTGGGCCCGGGTTGTAATGATGGTGAAAGCCTGAAAGAAACGGTTGAACGTTACAGGCGCAGCCCTGACCCTTGGGCCGTTAAACCGCCGCGACGCCAGCTCTAAAACAAAAAAGCCGTTCGCAGAAAATGCCAACGGCTTTTTGATGAAACGGTTCAAAAAGAGGACAGCCTTATTATCCGGCAGCCTTTTTGGCATCAGCCTTACCGGCGGCCTTCTCATCCGCCTTATCATTCGCGGTTTCTGCAGCCGCATTGTCAGCCGCCGCTCCGGCGCTTTCCGGCCCGGCCAGCATCGAATCAGCCATGATCCCGGCGTTCATCCGGATCTGGTCCTCAAGCTTTTTCGCGATTTCCGGGTTATCACGCAGAAACTGCTTGGCGTTTTCGCGTCCCTGCCCGACCCGCTGGCCGTCATAGGAAAACCACGCCCCGGATTTTTCAACAAAATTGCCCTGTACGCCCAGATCAAGCAGCTCGCCGGTCTTGGACACGCCTTCGCCATACATGATGTCAAACTCAACCTGACGGAAGGGCGGGGCCATCTTGTTCTTGACCACTTTGACACGGGTCTGGTTACCGACCACCTCGTCCTTGTCCTTGATCGCGCCGATCCGGCGGATATCAAGCCGCACAGAGGAATAGAATTTCAGAGCGTTGCCGCCGGTTGTCGTTTCCGGCGAACCGAACATCACGCCGATCTTCATCCGGATCTGGTTGATAAAAATCACCACCGTGCGCGAACGGGAAATCGAGC
>CAYUKA010000040.1:0-15413 GCA_964445195.1 uncultured Micavibrio sp.
AGTAGTGACAATTCTACTTTGTAAAAACAGAGACAATTCTATTTTGTTGCAACAGGCAAAAACACGAGAAGCCGAACCTGTATTTTTCTTATAATCAATATAAAAAGCAAAGTCAGAAGCTGGTGGCTTTGGTTTTTTATCTGTAAGTGTTATTTCTGCTTTTCCCATGATAAGATTCTAACTAATTTCACGATTCTTGAGTACTTATGCTAAGGGGATAATCACGAAAAAAATTTTGATTCAGGGCTTAAATAGTCAATAAAATTGCGCTACACTGCCTGAAATCAAAATATATGCGCATCGCAAAAGCGTAGTAAAAAAGAAAAATAAAGCCGTATGTACGGCATTAGACAGGGACAGGTTTGCATGTCTGGTATTATTGAGAAGCCCTTACGGGCTCTTACCCCGCAAGAATACGCATCTACCCAGAAGCCGCTCGGCGAACGGATTCCGTATCCCGGCAAAGGACTTGGTTATGTTGTCGGTGCGGATGGCACAAAGAAGCAGACCCGCTTTATGGGGCCGCTGAAAAAACCCCTGATGGTTACATCTTCGCGCAGCCTGGATGAAGTTGAGGGGCTGCTGCTACGCGATATGCCGACGCCGGATATGCTCAAGTCTTTCTTCGAGCTGATGAGTATGCTCGATCCGCGCAATCCGCGCCGGGTTGTGTATTACAAAGGCGCGCCTGGTGCCGGCAAGACGTTCCAGGGCGAACTGGCCGGCCGGGTGATGCATGAGAAAGGCGCGCTCAAAATCGATTGTACCGGCATGAACTTATACGAGCTGTTCTTTGAAACGGTGCTCGATTTCAATGCCGACAAGCGTTTTTATGATGCGCTGAATACCAAAGTCGAAAGATATAATGCGGCACAGACAGATGAAGAACGCAATGCCGTTCTGAACCCACTCTCGGTTGATATCCTTGATAACTGCCTTGGTGCAGCCTCCGTTGTTGAAGGCGGCAAGATCATTATCGACTGGGCGGTCGTGAAGCATGCGCACAAAAAAGAGAATGGTGATATAGACGAGACGCACAGCAATATTGAGCGTGCGATTAAAGGGTTGCGCCAGGTCAGCGCAAAGGAAGGGCTGGATAATCTCGGTGGTAACGCGCTGGGCATGGCCACGCAGGAAGGTCCGGCCTGGCAGGCGTACAAGGAAGGGCGCATTCTGATCCTTGACGAACTGAACCGCGCGAAACGCGGTACGTTTGGTGTGATACACGGCTGGATGCAGTTCATGATCGGTTTAGATTCTGAATGCCGCGTGCGTAATCCGCTGAAAGAAAAAGGCGATCAGACCAAGGAGGAACTGCATTTTAAGCGCAGCGAGATGGCGTGCGGTCATTTCGTATACGCGACCGGTAATACCGAGGATGACAGCGATGAAGTCCTTGAGTTGCCGGAGGCCCTCAGCTCCCGGACTGTACCGGACCCGATTGCTAATGCAACTGTTGAAGGGTGGCAGCACCGCTGGTGCCAGATTTTAACAGGTCTGCCGGTCTCGACGCTTTACAAGATTCAGGCGAAGCAGGCCGATGCAGACCCGGACGCTTTTGCAAAGAAACTCCTGGAGTGGCGCCAGCTGGCAGAAGACCGCGAGGTTCCCGCACACCAGTTACGTTTGTTGCGGCGCTGGCAGGATGTCGTGGAGGCGACTGAAAACCTGGCGACCTTTATGCATGCCGTTAGCCAGACAGTGAATCCTGATTCCGAGTGGCATAGGGCGGGTAATCTGGTCCAGTTGCTTGATGATATCAGTGAAACATTCAAGAGAGAGCTCTCGGCTGATTATCGGAAGATCAACTACTTCCTGCAGAAAGCGGCTTTGCCAAAACCGGTGGTCCAGCCGCCCGAAGATGACAGCGGTGCACAAATCATACCGCTGATCACCGAGATGGATTTGCAGGACCGGCCGGAAGATATCCAGAATAATATAGGGACTCACTTATCTTACGTGATCCTTGACTGGATCATGACCAATACGTATGAGCGCGGTAAAAGTGGTTTGGGCAACCAGTTCATGACTCTCGCGGCTGAGTGCGCCCTGATCGATCCGCAGCTTGCCGAAGGCATGCCGGGCACGCGTAAATCGGTTGCTGGTTTACTGGATGATAATCCGTTTGATGATACGGATAATGATGTCCGTCTTGAGCTCATCCGCGATGTGTTGTGTGACTACCTGCGTCATCATTACCCGGATATTCAGGCCGATAATGATGACTTGATGCCTGTTTCTATAGTGCGTCAGTCTGTCGAAGAGATTGCCCGGGATTCTGACGGTGTATTTGTATTCAATCATGACCGAGAGTCTTTGTATGACCGGCCTATGCAGTCGGGACGCGCTGTCGATACAATCAGGCAGAAGGGTGACGACGGCAATGCGCCGTCTGTTGACTCGTTAATTTCGCAATATGCCTTTTTATCGTCTCTCGCTGCACCCGGTTTACGCGACCATAACCTTTCGCAGCTCTGGACGGGAGCGCTGTCTGAAAGCGGTGTGGCATCGCTGAGTGTTGGCGAGTTGTCGGATGAAAGTCTCGCCATGGCCGATAATCTCTCGCAAACCGATATCGCCGTCACAACAGTTATGGTGCAGCATGAAGATCATAGCGCTGCAGCAAAAATGGTGCCCTTGCATATTGTCTGGAACAAGGCGCTCGACAGGGTGATGGTTGTCGGCGAAGGGTCTGTTGATGAGAGTTTAAAGCGGGCATTTAATAATGCGCGTATTGCTTATGTCGATAAGACCCGTAGCGGTGCAGAAAATGATTTTCAGAGTGCGCTCAGTTTTGTGGTCGGCGGCAGTGCTTCCCTGCACGGTGAAACGATCCGTAAGTCATTTATGATGCGCAACATTTTCCTGGATGAAGGAAAATACGCACTGTCCGATTCGCTGGGCGACATGCTTCTGAAGCGTGAACAGGACTGTTTCCTGCCACAATACCTGGTGAAAACACCAGAGCCGAACGCAGTATAAAGGACACGCATGACAGCCGTAATGGAAACAAAGCAGAATGATCCGGCACAGGCTTTAGAACGCCTGGCAGCCGACCTTTTGCCGGTCATTGCCCGTAAATCCCTGGCGCGGGCAATGCCTGATCATGTCGGGCAGTCTTATATTTATGAAACGACGGCAGGCTGGGAAACGGAGGCGATGGGCGCTGATGAAACAGTGATGGTTGTACGTGATATGCGGGCGCTGGAAGAAGCGTTCCTGAATATGGCTGTGAAGACGGTCATCGTACCGGCAGGCGCAGCAATGAACCGAACCGTTCTACACCGTGTCTGCCGGCGGCACGGTCACGGCAAAGCGATATTTTACGAGGTGACAGACGAATGACACAGACAATGACCGAAGGAAAACTCTTATATATCGCGGCCAAGATTGGGTTTCAAAAAGGGCACGATATATACAATAAGACCGGCTGGGATGCTGATATCGTCGCGCAACTCAGCGAAGCGCGTCCGATCACCAAAGATGATATTTTCGCCCTGACGCCTGATGGTAAGAGCATTTTTGAGTTCAGGGAGACCTGGAACAATCTTGATAAAGTGCGCGCTTTGCTGCAGGCAGACGGCACGGATATTGAGTGCACCGATTTGCATCGTGTTGTTAAAGACGAGAAAACCCTGATTGATCTGGCGGCAGAGCATGACAGCGCCCAGGCTTTGTTTACCGCGGAGTTCTGGGTCGGGCATGCTGATGAAATGGAAGATTCCTGGTTCTATGTGCCAACCGGCAAACGGTCCGGCTTAAATATCGATAAACTGAAAAGTGAGGTGGCGGCGCTTGAAGGCCGGCAGACCCGTGAAGACAGGCTGCAGGAGCTTGGGCTTAATAAAACCCAGGTCTTTGACGCAATCAAAGCCGGTAACCTTGATGAAGTCAGGGAAAAGCTGGCGGCTGGCGGCGATCATTTGCGTCTGGATGACCTGCGTCTGGTTGATGGTGCCGGGGATCATGCCTTCTATGCGAAGATGGCCTGGAATAAATTCGGCCTTGTGATGGCTGCCTTGCAAGAGCATGGCGAAATACCGGATGCCGAAATGTTTTTATTCAAGCGCGGTAAGCAGGAATCGATTATTGCAAAAGCATTCTTTCATGATGAGCATAAGCAGGTTTTTGCAGCGCCTTTGTGGGCCGGCCGGCCGGACGAGCTATTGAAACTCTACAATAGTCTGAAGGACGACCAAAAAGCGAAAATCGATATTCAGCCCCTGCTATACGAAGTTGCCGAAGCCAGCTGCATGGATCAATTCATGATCGATGAGGGGGTGTCCGTCGAGAGTTTGACACGGCCTTTATATAGCTTTGGCATCGATGGCGACAGTGAACATGCTGATACCGTTGCGTCTGTTATCGGCTTAGGTTTGCAAAAAACATGGGAAAATATCGAACAGGTCAGGGCCAGTTTGCAGCAAAAAGGCGAACGTCTCAGCCTGGACGATTTGAAGCGGCCTTGCGGTTATAAAGGCGAGACGTGTTTACTGCGCGCGGCGCGTTTCGGCCGGTTTGACGCGGTGCTGGATATCCTGCACGAGTCTGGCGAGACCCTGTCGCTCGAAGCGTTCCTTGATAAGGCGGAAGGCCGGCCGTCGCTGATGGACATACTGGTGGAAACCGAACAGCTGCCGGTCATTTTGCAGCCGCATCTTTGGGTTCGGCGGACACAGGATCTGGTGTCTTTGTGGGAGAATATACCGGTCGCAAAGCGCAATGATATGAAGGCGGCATTTCAGGAAACACATACGCAGGCGAATATTTTAGCGCTGCAACAGGCTGCCGGACGTAAGCCTGCCGTTCCGGAGATTGTGCCGGTGGCGACTTTGCTGGCGCCTACAACGCCAGTAGCTCCCGCATAGCTTTTGCATGGATCTGGTGCAACTGGATTGTTTCGAGATTGTGTCGTGCGATCCAGACGGCAATACCGTCTTCAGGCGTTAGCCGTTCGCCATCAAAAAATAGCGGATTATTTTCAGGAAGGTCATAGTGCCGGAATTCCTGATCGTAATGCCAGAACTCATTTTGGTCTTCAGCATAAAATAAAACACGTTGCTTGTGTACGGCGGCGGGCAGCGGTACGTCCGCGAATGACAGCCCCGTTTCCTCGGCAAATTCGCGCATCAACGCTTCGTCCGGCGTTTCGCCCGGATCGATGCCGCCGCCGGGCAGTTCGGCGCAGTCCGGGGCATGTTCCTGAAAACAAAGCAGGGTATGGTCCCGGCAGGTCAGCAGGGAAAATATGCCCTGGCGCGGCCTGATGACGGCGTTCTCATCCGGTACGAATGTTTTGCCATAGCGGTCGGTGTAGGTTTCATGAGCCATGGTCATATTGCGCAGGCGCTGCCGCCGTTTTTCTCAACATAACGCTGGTGATACTCTTCGGCGGGCCAGAAGGTGGGGGCCGGGGCGATCTCGGTCACGATTGTTTTCGCGGTCGGTACGCTTTCCTGCTGCTGCGCTTTGGCGGATTCGGCCTGCGCCCTTTGTTCGTCGTCATGATAGAAAATCGCGCTGCGGTACTGGCTGCCGACATCCGGGCCCTGGCGGTTTAACTGGGTCGGATCGTGGATCTTCCAAAATACGGCAAGCAGGTCTTCATAAGATACGCGGGCCGGATCGAACGTAACCTCGACCGCCTCGGCATGGCCGGTGTCGGTGCCGCAGACTTCTTTATAGGTCGGGTTGTCCTTGTGGCCGCCGGTATAGCCGGAAATCGTTTCAACCACGCCCGGCACCTGGCGGAAGCTGTGCTCCACGCCCCAGAAGCAACCGGCGGCGAAGGTGGCTTTTTTGACGTCAGGATCAGTCTGTGTGCTCATGGGGAACTCCGAATTTTTTAAGGGCTTGTGTCTGGGCTTTGCCGACAGTCGCACTGTCAAAGCCTTCGATCATCTCGTTAAACAGATTGTGCCAGTTCACTTCGGCTTTCAGGTGAATAAAGACCGAGCCGAGACCGAGCGCGGCGCGGTCCATAAAGACGAATTCCCGCGGGATGGCCACACCGCCGGCGGTTTTGCCGGCCTCGCGCAGTTTTTTATGCACTTCCTGCGCTTTTTCGCGGCCATAGACGGCGCCCTCCGCTTCACCAATTGTCCGGACCCGGTCGTCGAGCAACGGGCCATAAAGGAAGTTGGCCCAGATATTCAGGATATCAATTTGCTCTTGCGACAGGCCTTCAAAGCCCCATGTTTCATAAGCGTGAACGGCGAGGGCCTTATCGCCGGTCTGCAGCGCCCGGTACAGATCAATGACCCCGCCGACAAAAGCAGGCGGGAAGATACGGATACAGCCGAAGTCAAGCAGGTTGATCGAATCGTCATCCCGCACGGTGTAATTACCGAGATGCGGATCGCCATGAATAATGCCGTAGTAATAAAGCGGTACATACCAGGCACGGAACAGGTTCAGGGCCAGCTGGTTGCGCTGGTCCGGATGCGCTTCGACAAAATTCAGGATTTTCTCGCCTTCAAGCCATGTACTGGTCAGCAGGCGCCGGGTCGATAGCTCGTCAATCACTTCCGGCACATGCACGGCCGGCTCGTCACGCAGCATCCAGCGATACAGCTTGCAATGCCGGGCCTCGCGGTCATAGTCAAGCTCTTCGTACAGGCGGGCGGCCAGCTCTTCGTGGATATTCCTGGTGGCGATTGACTTGTCATATTGCTCATAAATCGAGAAAATGACCTTAAGCTGTTGCAGATCTGTTTTGATCGCCGAGCCCATATCCGGATATTGCAGCTTGCAGGCGACCAGTTGCCCGTCTGGCAAATAGGCTTTGTGAACCTGTCCTAGGCTTGCCGCTGCGGCGGCATCACGTTCAAAGGAGGCAAAATGGTTTTGCCAGCCGGCGCCCAGCTCGCTTTTCATCCGCCGCCGCACGAACGGCCAGCCCATCGGCGGGGCGTTGGTCTGAAGCTGCTGGAAGGCCTGCGCGTATTCCGGGGGCAGCGCTTCGGGGATTGTGGCCAGGATCTGGCCGACTTTCATCAGCGGACCTTTTAAATTACCAAGGGCTTTGTAAAGCTGGTTGGCATGGTTGCCGCGTTCGATCCTGATACCGAGATAGCGCTCCCCGGCTAATTTCGCGGCCAGCCCGGCCATCGTTGTCGATACTTTGCCATAGCGTGCAATGCTGCCGGCCAGAGACCGTTCATGCGACCGTTCATAGGGCTGTTTGTTATCGTCATCTTTTGCTTTCGGAGCCATAAAGCGTAATATAGAGTGTTTTGCGCAAAGTTAAACCGGATAAGATCGGATCATGACTGAAAAAACGCAGATTATCCGCGATGATATTTTACAGGCATTATTGCCGGATATTCCGTTCGACGGCTGGACCTGGCCGGCCGTGTGCCGGGCTGCCGGGAAGGCAGGCTATGAAGCTGAGATGGCTGGCGCGGTTTTTCCTGGCAGGCTTGACGATGTGCTGGTTCACTTTGTCGATTGGGCGGACCGTGCCATGCTGGAACGGCTCAAAAGCGTTAATATTGTCGACCTGCGCGTGCGTGATCGTATCCATAGTGCGGTAATGGCCCGCTTTGAAGCGCTGCAGCCTTACAAGGAAGCCGAACGGCTGGCCCTGACTTACTGGACGCGGCCGTTCCGCGGCGTGCGCGGCAGCCGGCTTTTATGGCGCACGGCGGACCGAATATGGAACTGGGCCGGGGATACGGCCACCGACTATAACCGTTATACCAAGCGTGGCCTGTTGAGCGGCGTGATCAGCACAACGGCGATGGCCTGGCTGAATGATGAAAGTGACGAACTTGCGGCAACCGAGCGGTTTTTAGCGCGTCGTATCGAAAATGTGATGCAATTCGGCCGTATCCTTGGCAAACTGAAGAAAGCGTCCTGACTGTGAATCCGGGAATATTATGAGAACTGTTGGCCTGTTTATCCTGTTGGTTGTAATGATCATTACCCTGACCAATATCGCTGCGATTGTGCAGCGGCAGAATGGTATACCCGAT
Source organism: uncultured Micavibrio sp. (assembly GCA_964445195.1). Taxonomy (GTDB): domain Bacteria; phylum Pseudomonadota; class Alphaproteobacteria; order Micavibrionales; family Micavibrionaceae; genus UM-FILTER-47-13. Next base: position 7,977 of record CAYUKA010000040.1, read on the forward strand.
ATTTTTTCACGCCTTTTTCCCGAACAGTTCGTCGATGAAGAAGAAATAACGGCCCTGGAAACCGGCGTCGCGCCGTTCGCCGATCCGGGAGAAGGCGAAGCGCAGACTGTAGAGCTGGTGCCGGGGGTGGTGTATGACCCGCTGGGCGGCGCAGGCAGTGTGACAGAAAAACTGGATATTGTGCATGCCAATGAAGGGGCTGTTAGCGAGTGGGTGTCAATGGCGGTAACCGAAGCCCTGACCTTCACTTTGGCCGGCTACGCCGATCATCGTGCGGGCCTGGCCGCATTCATGAATGCGAATGCCGTGGCCGAATACGGCAACTTTCTGGAAACGACGCGTATTCTTGGTTTGATGCGCACCAATGATTTCGAGGTGCGCACCTTTCCGGGGAATGTCCCGTTTTTACGCACCCACGGCGCGATTGGCGGCCGTTATCGCTGGGTTTATGATGTGCCGGTCAGCATGACGTTTCTGCCCATTGGCGCGACCAGTTATGAAGAACTGGAGGAGGATCAGTACCAGTTTGAAGAGCTGACGATTCGGGTTCAGATCGGCCGTACGCCGCCCGGTGTCGGGCGTGACGGGCTCGCGGTTGAAACCTGGGAAGCGCTGCGTCAGGCGCGTGAAGAATAGCTCTTTATTCGCGGGCGGCCATACGCTACAACAGAATATTGCAGCCGGATTTGAATAGATTATGACCGTTACATCAATATCGCAGGCTCCTCCTGTTGAGCCGCCTTTGCTATCGCCGGACGAACCCGCGCCTTATGAAATCGTCAATCCGGACGGGGCGGCGCGCTGCCTGTTGATTTGTGATCATGCTGCCAATAAAATTCCAGCCAAGCTGGGTATGCTCGGACTGGCTGATGAAGATTTGCAACGGCACTATGCCCTGGATATCGGTACCCGTGATGTGACCTTGCAGCTGGCCGAAAAACTCGATGCGCCGGCAATTCTCGGTACCTATTCCCGGCTGGTTGTCGATCTGAACCGGCGGCTTGATCATCCGACAGCCTTTGTGACGAATGCTGAAGGTAAAATGGTTGCCGGTAATGCGGGACTTTCGGCGCAGGATCGTGAACTGCGGGTGACCGAGATTTACGAACCGTATCACAATAAAATCAGCGCGATGATTGAAGACTTCGTCGCCAGGGGTGTCATCCCGGCGATTGTCTCGATCCACAGTTTTACGCCGGTTTTTTACAAACAGGTGCGCCCATGGGAAATCGGTGTGCTCTGGACGCATGACCCACGGATCCCGATACCGTTTATGCAGTATTTCAGGGATAAAGGCTTTACCGTCGGCGATAACGAGCCGTACGATGCACGGGTTTTACGCGGGACGACCGTCAATCATCATGCCGACGAGCGGGGACTGGCGAATGCGCTGGTCGAGATTCGCAATGATCTGGTGCGTACGCCGGAGGATATTACGAACTGGGCGGAAATGCTGGCGGACAGCCTGCAGATCGTGCTGCAGGATGAAGGCATTTACAGCTATTATGACGGGCCGCGCGCGCCCGGTCACGATCCGGATGTCGAACATAACTATTTCAATAAATTAATCGAGCGAGCAAAACGAGGAGACTAAAAAATGACTGAAGCTAATGTAGCAGCCTTCCCAACAGGTGAGGCCGGTGAGTCTGAGGGCGAGTTCGGCGGTACGGCCGGCAAGAGAATCAAGGCGTTTATTGAACGTGTCGAACGCCTGGAAGAGGAAAAGGCGGCGTTGGCTGATGATATCAAAGATGTCTACGCTGAAGCGAAAGCCACTGGTTTTGACACCAAAACCCTGCGTAAAATCGTGCGGCTGCGTAAAATGGACCTTGAAAAGCGCCGTGAGGAAGATGAGTTGCTGGAGCTGTACAAAGCGGCTATCGGCATGGAGTAATCCCTGATAGGATTTCATCTTGTTGACCATCTCCCAAGCGGGCCTTCATGATCGCCTCTGTTAAAGATTACCTGACGTTTCCGTGGTTGTTGTCCGTGCCGTTGCTGCTCGCGGGCTTTGCCTTCAGCGTGTTTTTTGTTGGTACGGACAGCGTTTTGCTGGCGCCGGCCATTCTGTGCATTCTTGGTTTTGCCTTCATGTCCCTGTGGTCATATGCCCGTCAGGGTGCTGCTGTCGCGATACCGCACAGCAATACGTTTATATTCGCGATGTTCTTTTGGCTTTGGCTTGCGCTCAGCCTGTTCTGGTCGACGACGCCGTATGTCAGTACGATTTTCACAATCATTATCGGGCTGTTGCCGGGTATCTTTGCCGTGTGTGTTCTGGCGCCGCAGGCGGAAAAATGGGTACGGATGCACGCGCTGGCGCTGTGGCTGACGATCGGGGCCTTTGCTGTCTGGGCGCTGATCCAGTTCTTCTTTTTATATGAACAGTACGGGCCGCGGATTAACCACCCGATGCTGAACCCGAACAATCTGGCCGGCCTGTTTAATATGGGGTTGTTTCCGGCTATGGGCCTGTTTTTACTGGCGCGCCGGCGTCTGCACATTGTTTTGGCCGGCGCTTTACTGGTCCTGTTTTATTTTGCTTTGATCGTGACCCAGAGCCGCGGCGCCTTTTATGCCTGTGTTCTGGCGACGTTTATCCTCGTGCCGGTGATTACATTGCGGCGGCCTGACGGCTTTCCGTGGCCAAAAATCCTGTTTATTGCCGTGGTTGGGTCGTTGATCCCGTTCATCGGCGATGTCACTCATCCGGGAGGTTTGCATAACCTTGTCGGGGAGGCGGCCGGCAATACGCGCAGTATGGTGGATCGTTTTCATCTCTGGGGTTCGACCTGGGAGATGATCAAAGACAATTTCCTGTTTGGCACCGGGCTGGCCTCGTTTTTCTTCTATTACCCCCGTTATCGTCATATCGATGACCGTAGTGACGGGTTTTTCGCCCATATGGACCCGCTGCAATTCTGGGCCGAGACCGGAATTATGGCGCCGATTTTCTTTTATGGCGTCCTGATTTGCGTGTTGTTACGCACGATAGCGGCAGTCAAGGCTGCCGGGCCGGACATCAAAACCCGGATCGAAGTTATGGCGCCGTTTTGCGGGATGCTGGCCTTAACCGGCCATACGCATATGACGTTTCACTTATACATGCCGGGTATGCTGATTCCGCTTTCTCTGGCGCTGGCTTATTGGTATATGGCAACGGAACGGGCGTTGGGAGATGCTAAAAATCGTCATATCTGGCAGCCGCCGGCAAAGCACCGTTTGGCAGCTGTGGGCGCTGTCGTGGTCATTGCCATTCTTGCCGGTGGCTGGGTGTCGCGCACATCGGCGGCGACATATATGATGGGCGAGGTCCAGCGTGAGACCGCTCTCGGCAACCGTGATCTGGCCCTGCGTAAACTATATCTGACCGGTTTGATTGCACCGGGCAGCTATGGCCGCTACTACGAATATGAAGCGCGGTTCCGCCTTTCACAGCTTTGGGATCATGCCAAGACAATGGATAAAGCTGCTGTGCGGAAGCTTTATGATGAAGCGCTCTATTATCTGGACGAAGCGGAGGCGCGTAATCCGGCTTTTACGACTTTGTGGGATTTACGCGCCCGGCTCCATTTCGTGGTCAACGGCATCCTGATTAATGATGGCGATCTCATTGCGATTGAGTTATTGCAACGTGCCATTCAGGCAAATCCGCTGGCGGCTGATTCACGGGTGATGTTGGCCAATATCTATAAGTCGCGCGGCGAGTTTCAAAACGCGATGACGGCACTGGAAAGCGGTGTGCGCTGGCCCCGGCCCAAAGGGCGAACCGATTTGACATTTCTTATTACTCTCGCGCAACTCAAGCAACAGCTGGGTGACAAGGCCGCTCATGATGCCTATATGAATGAAGCCCGCAAGCGTGCGCGCTCATATGGCATGACAATTCAATAATATGTGATCGCGCTCCGGTGGACAGGCGTATCTAATGTAGAGTTTTGTCTGTGGCCTCGCTGTAACGGGCGTCGTCCTCGTTGTACCGGGCTAGCGTGTTGAGCATGCGTACGGCGCGCGGCTGGTCACTGTCGAGCAGGCGGCTTTCCTCTAGGGCGAATTCATGAAACCCTTTAGTCGGCTGGCACTGGGCCATGCGCATCTGGATTAATAGCAGCATTTCAGCACCGTCCGCTGCCAATGATGACTCGCCATCCCAGGCACGGCGCATGAGTCTCTGCTTTAATTCAAAAGTTCTGGATTTATTGTTTTCAGTTGTCTTCTCTGGCATGAGAACTCCTTTCTCTATTTATATTGTCTCATTTTTGGCTGAGGCAACGCAATTTTATTATCCATAAAACATATATTTTCTGCGGGTTTCGGAGAACTGACCGGCGATATTTTCAATAATTAACGCAATGTTTAGAATTCAAGCAGTATAATCAGGCCAAATAATAAGAAAACTGCGTAACTCAAAAGACTGCGTAACATTGTGTGGGAACCAGATATGAAACCCGGATCGCTCGACGCGATTATCAGCGACATAATCAGACGTATTGAAGCCAGCCGCACGGGCGACGGGGCGCGGGTCCGCGACCCGATTGCCGAAGCGGCCCGTATGTTGCCGGCGGATGCGGTTCTGGCCAGCCTTCATAAAGACTATCTGGAGGCGCGCTGCCACTATCGGACGGTGCGCAGCCGCTTTGGCCTTCATGATCCGATGGCCGAAGTGGCTGCCGATATGCTTGATAGTGCCCGTAGTGCCGTGCAAACGCGGCTGATCGAGCTGCGTGACCTTAGAGACAATGAAGAGGCGCGGATCGTTATGGAGCGTAGCGTCCGGGCACATTATGCCGGTAAAGAAGCCGCGGCAGCGCGGGCGGCGGCACAGAAACGGGCGCGGGATCAGGACACTGACAATGTCTTCTGGCTGGCGCTGTTTTTCTGGTTTCTGAACAATACGTTTGCGACAACCCGTCAGAAGCTATCTGCAACAGGGGATTTTGCGCTGGCGACGGCCCGTTCGTTACAATCCGAGTTCCGGAGTTCAAGAGCCTGCTGTTAACTGCGGTATGGCGTGCGGTGACATTGTCAGGTCACTTTGCGCGGCCCAGCGCAGACCAGGCCGCAGCGCATGATCCCGTTCGACAGCATCAAGAATAATCGGGCTTGCGGAAATCACTTTAAACTTGGCCGCCGCCTTTTCAAACACAGCCTGAACGGTTTCATCACCGGCATCCGGCCCGAGCTGTTCGCGGATGAGCGGCGGCAGGGTTTCTGGCAGGCGCGCCAGCTTATCGTCAATCAGGCCGGGCACAGTATCCGCGGCCCAGAATTCATCGATTTCCGGGCTGAGCGCAATAGCCTCGATCGCCTGGCCGGGCAGGACAGCATGCGTGACCCAGGCAATAAGCGCAGCAATGCCGGCCTCTTCCTTCAGATAGCCGCCGGCACCTTTTTGGGTACCGCCGCTGCTGGCGATATCATCAATGGCGAAGACGATCCGGTCCTTGAGATTGCCGACAAATGACTCAGACTTATCAATAATCGTTTTAACAGCACTGATCCGCCGCTTGACGATACCGCCCATATGCGGATGGTCTTCAAGGGCCGGCGTTCCGGCCGGCATATCATAATATCCATCGGCGATGCGGCGCGCGCGTCCAACACCCAGATCGCCCGGCTTATCTGCGCCGTCCGGTGACAGGAACCCGATCCGCCCGGCATAATCGCTAAGCGGGAACCGTTCTTTGATTTCCGGCAGTAAAATACCTTCCGGCGACAGGAATTCGGTGGCATGCGCGCCAAAAAGCTGGTTGCCAAGCGTATCCCGGTCTATTTTATCGAGCAGGCGTAACAGTATCTGAATCTCTGCCGGATCCAGTCCGAACAGGTCGCTCCCGGCGGTTTTTGCCGCTGCCGCTGTAAACCGGGAAACCAGGGTGTCGATCGCGTCCACTGTCGCAATATCCTGCGAAAAAGCCTGTTGGTAATGCGACTCGGCATCGCGCGAATGAAAATCGACACCGACGAAACGATCAGCCCCGGCGAGGCGCAGCCGCCGGGCGAAATTCTCGTTCGTCACAGCATTATATTGCTTGCTGGTCATTTCCCAGTGATTGTCAATAATTTCGATTTTTGAAAATTCGCGGTCCTGCCGCGTATAGGCGATATGCGGCGCAATCACGGTAATGCTGGCGACGCCGCATTTTTGTTTCAGATATTGTACGCAATCAAGCAGCGCCATCGCCCGGCTGCTGGAATGCGGGCCGCTGACCGAATGAACAATCGTGATATGGGCGCCGCTTAACCCTGCCCTGATCTGCGTTTTCTCGGCATTGCTGAAACATTGTTCCAGCGGATGATCAGGCAATGTACCTTCCAGAAACAGCTCAAAGTTCGACTCGCCGTCAGCGAATGTGCCGAAACGCGACTGTATTATATTCTCCAGGCCGAAACGCTCGGCGAGGCCTTCGGCGATCGCGCGCGATGTTCTGCCAACGATGATTTTATGCAGTCGGGTCACCATGATGCCTTGGGTTACGGTTTTTGCTTATGGCAATAAAAATACGGCCACAAAGCTTAACTAGCTACCTCAGTTCTGTTTATATGTCAATAAAAGCCATGGAAAAGTCATCGGGAAGCGATGATCTGCGTTGAGTGACAGAACAGGCGGTCAGTGCCTTAGGCGGCCTGTTGCTTACCAGCGGGCGCGCCGCCGGATCGTTTGGCAGCCTCGCTGTGTTTTGTACAGTAAGAGCTGTCGCTATCACAACGTTCGCCGCAGAAATGAAATTTCTCGCGGTTACGCGGATCGCCATAGGGCCAGCGGCACATATTGCTTTTCAGATCTTCCATCTTAAGCAGCGCACGCACATCTTTTGTATCCGGGCGCTTGCGGGATTTTGCTTTGGTTGTTTTTTCAGTCATAACAAACAACCTAGCTCAATCTTTGTAATATGTCAAATTACAGTGATTTTATTAGAGCGATTTTAAGAGCGCTTTTAAAGCCCCCCTAAAATATTCGTCAGCAGCCTTTGCCCGATTAGGCGCGGTTTGTAATCAGATCCTCAACCACGGCCGGATCCGCAAGCGTTGACGTGTCGCCGATCGAGTCCTCCTCGCCGGCGGCGATCTTGCGCAGGATACGGCGCATGATCTTGCCGGAACGGGTCTTCGGCAGGCCGGGCGCCCACTGAATGACATCGCATTTGGCGATCGGGCCGATAATCCTGCGGATCAGGGCATTGATCTCGCCTTTCAGCTCCTCAGTCGGCTCCAGCCCGTCCATCAGGGTAACGAAGGCGTAGACGCCCTGTCCCTTGACATCGTGCGGGAAGCCAACGACAGCGCTTTCGGCGACAGCCTCATGCTCGTTGATTGCGCTTTCAATCTCGGCGGTGCCAAGACGGTGACCGGAAACATTGATCACGTCATCAACCCGGCCGGTGATCCAGTAATAGCCGTCCTCATCGCGGCGGCAGCCATCGCCGGTGAAATACA
>CAYUKA010000041.1:0-14828 GCA_964445195.1 uncultured Micavibrio sp.
GATCAGCGCGGCATTCGCATGTTATGCACAAGGCCTGCTGTTATCTTTTCTATTTCTTTTTTAAAGTTTTCTTTTCTTCCTTTATATGGTGTGGACAGATCTGTCGTGTCTGGAGTGGACGAATCTGTCCGGTCTAGAGTGGACAAATCTGTCGTGGTAAGTTTGGGGCTGTGGATAAGTATCGACTTATCCACATAGTAGATATTCGATTGACCACGCCCCCGTTGTTGTGTCGTTACCAATTTATGGCTTTCCAATTCAGCAATAAAACGCTGCACATTCCTTGACGAAAAACCGAGCTCTTCCCCTAACGTTGCCAGTTTGGGAAAAGCCTGCCCATCCTTGCCCGCATACTGAATGAGGCGCGCGCAGCATAATTTTGCGCCAGGACTTAAATCTGTCCGGCGCAGTATCTCATTCGGGATCGGGGCAAAGGTCAGTTGGCTCATATGCGGGCGGCGATCTTACCCAGCGCACATTTATACATCTCCCACGCCTTTGTGCGACCCACGCCAAACTGCGCGCAAATCAGCTTCCAACGCACACGTTCCGCCCTTTGCCAGACGAGCTTGCGCTCGTCCACCTCTAACCAGCGAAGCCACACAAACAGGACTTCCTCCATTTCGGTGATGTCATCCATGCTTGGCCTGACGCGCATCGGCTCTTTTTCCATCTGCAGGATTTCCATCTCATCGCGCTTGATTTGTGGCCATGTGCTGAAATAGCCCTGAACACGCTCCTCAGGTAATCGGCGCAGCGTGCGCGCCGCATCATGAATGCGATCTTCGACGTATTTTTGTTTTACGGTAACGGTCTTGGCTTGTTTCATGAGCGCACCTCCATAATACCTGTTGAGGGCTTTGGGTCACGCTCAATGGATTTGAGTTTGATAATCCCGTCAATCCAGTGCAGGGCTCTGCCAACTTCACGGACTTCTTTAATCAGTTGCTGGCGGATCATTTCCAGATCATCATCGCTTAAATCTTTCAGATGCCCCACCGGCGTGTGTTGCACCCATTTAAAAACGGCATCACCAAGGTCGATTTTTTCTTTTACGGACAGTGTCATGTTTGCTCCTTCTAGGTTTTGTTGGTCCTAAAAGCGCCGGTACAAGATTGGTTTTCGGAATGACGAAGCCCTCGCGATATTTTTTTCGTTTTATTTTTCCTCCTGCAATTTTTTGAGGTATTTCCGCAAATTTTGTGCGCGGCTGGATAATGTTGAGCGGCGAATGCCCGTCAGTTTGGCAGCCTCGGATACACTATAATCTTTGAGAATGTGATAGGTTTCCCGCAAGGTATCAGGCATATCCCGAATGATGCGTTCTTCATCCATCACCAATTCCAGCGCCTCAATCGATAAAGGCGCATAGCCATCAGACCAAGGTAAATGCGCCTCTGTTATCGTGTCCAAAAGCTCTATATGATCCACATCATCCAGCAGCGTTTCGGATAGACTGCGCTCTTTTTGACCTGTCCAGTTTTTCTGCGCCTCGGCATTAACAACCAGATTGCGGGCGTGATTATTAATAACGGACTTAATAAATGATTTTCGATGGCCTTTGGCGGGATCGTATGAAGGCTCAGCTTTGATAAAAGCCAGCATCAATTCCTGTTCCAGATCCTCGAAATCATCCCGATTAAATATGGGCATTCGCACCATCTGCCTAACTTTAAAAGCAATAAAAAAAGCGGCGTAGGAGTCTACGCCGCCGTAGCGGTTCTTCGACATTCTTTCTCCTCCGAGTTGTTTTGCTCAGAGAGAAAAAATGCAAAAATAAGCGCAATTAGAAGACGTTATGAACGAATTGGTACAACCATTATTTGGTCGATACCGTCTAACCCTTTAGGGGATAATGTTTTGATATTTTTGGATTTTGGAAAATCCTACGCTTGTATGATGTTATTGGTCATACAATTGTCTTCTGGCGGATGCGTGATTATCAGATACGAAAACCAAATTGTTTCTCTTGCTCATCCCATAATAACGGGAATGGTTTTTCAACATCGCATAGGCCAAATCCATCAGGCTGGTTACCATCCAAAATAGCTTTGATGATATTTGGCGAGAGGCGGTTTAAACGCAAAATCCGCAACACATATGAGCGGTTAATATTTTCAATCTCGCTTATATCTTCGGCGCTGTTGCATTTGCCAATCTTGATCCATTTTTGCCATTTATAGGCTCGCCCCAGCGCTTTCAGGAGCTTTTCATCACGCCTGTTTTCACGATCAAACCGCCTTAAATCCTGCCCTTGTGGTCCCACGATAACTTTCTTGCCGCCCCATTTTTTCATGTTAACCGGCACATGGATTACGATTTTATGATTATCTGTATCAAGCTGCATTTACGATACCTCCCTTAATTGTTCCTGTTTATTGATAGTGAGCTGAAGCTGGTGGACAACATCCTTAATCCCGCTGGCGCGATATTCGATATCGACACCATTTGATTTGACCACCACCCGAGAAATCAGTAACTGCGTGATACGTTTTTGTTCACCGGGGTAGAGTAAATCCCAAAATGACCCCAGCCGCCTTAAACTTTCATGCAGCTCATATTCCTGAAATGCAGGATTGTCTTTTTTAGTGTGCCTCCAGACCTCGACCAGTATTTTCGGGCTTGCAAAGATGGCTTTGAGCTGTCCCTTGATAATGGCATCAATTTCACCCGCAGGAATCCTGCTGACTGGACATTCACCGCAACTGTGCTGGCGATATGAGTTAGTGACGTAATAATTATAGCGTTTGTCTTTTTTCTTGGTGTAGGTGGGCGACATCGCCCCGTGACACCCACCGCAGACAATAATACCTTTCAGCAGCGCATCGGATTTAGCCGCATAAGTGCGCTTGCGTTTTACACTGGATTTTTCAGAGAGTATCTCCTGCGCCTTGTTAAACAGCTCCATTGATATAATCGGTCGGTGCTGTCCTGGGTAATACGTGCCTTTGTGATGAACCTCGGCAATATAGAGCCTGTTTCTCAAAATGGTTTTGACTGTCGCGGTACCATATTTATGTCCCCCTCGACGTTGCCCTGTACGACTGGTGTAAGATTTTGTTTTATAGCCTTCATCATTTAGCTTTTTCAGGACCAGTGAAATAGAGCCACCAAGCAGGACATAGGTCTCAAAGATATATTTGACCTGATCGGCCTCAACAGGATTGATGATGAGCTTGCGGTCGACCACGTCGTAACCCAGCGGCGGCGGACCACCCATCCACATGCCTTTCTTCTTCGATGCGGCAAACTTATCGCGGATACGCTCGCCCGTGACTTCACGTTCAAACTGAGCAAAACTAAGCAGGATGTTGAGCGTTAATCGCCCCATGGAATCTTGCGTATTAAAATGCTGGGTGACAGAAACAAAGCTCGTGCCATATGCATCAAACACTTCCACCAGCTTGGCAAAGTCGGCCAGCGAGCGTGTCAAACGGTCAACCTTGTAAACCACCACCGTATCAATGCGACCGGCTTTAATATCTTCAATCAGCTTCTTCAAGCCAGGGCGGTCCATGTTCCCACCCGAAAAGCCCCCATCATCATACAAGTCAGGAATAATACGCCAACCTTCATTCTTCATGGCTTCGACATATTTTTCTCCAGCCTCGCGCTGGGCATCCAGCGTGTTGTAATCCATATCAAGGCCTTCCTCGGTGGATTTACGCGTGTAGATAGCGCAACGGATAATTTTCTTTTGCTGCATTATTTGGCCCCTCCAATTTTGCGAGATCGTCTATAGGGGCGAGGGTTTTCCTTTTTCCCAAGGCCAAAAAATACATTGCCGTTCCAGCGCGTGCCAGTAATGGCGTATGCAATGCCAGAGAGGCTTTTATATTTAACGCCCTGATACTCGTAGCCTTCCTCCAGCACCGTCACATGATGTTCAACGCCTTTGACCTCCCGCACCAGTCTTGTGCCGATGGCAAGCCGGGAAACATCGCCTTTACGTTCTTTCAGGGATTTGTTCTCGGCCAGCGCCTCCAGCCGGTCAATCGTCTGCTTGGTCAAGCCGCCGTATGACAATTCCTGAATACGGTAAATCAACTCACCCATCAGATAGCTTTTGTTCGATCTGCTTTTTGGCGGATCATCAAAATAGCGTGGCCATTCTGCCAACAACTCTTTTGCGCTCATACCTTCAAACTCCGCCGCTGTTCTTACAACATCAATCTTCATGTCTAACTCCTTCATTTCCCTTGTTGTTTTGAGAATTTTTTGTTGTTAGAGCATGAATGCTTCGAAGAGACGGGAAGTCCAGTCAAACCTCTCTTATTCTCAAGGTTTTTCAATATGTTGACATCGTCCTGATTATCTCTGGATACGGCCTTGGCCAGAATGGATGCTATTTCTTTTAAACGTTCATTTGCGCTCATTTCATCGGGCAGTTTTGTACTTAGTCGCATGTGAGAACTCCATATTTGTTGTTGCTCTCAGGCCGGTACAAAGTCAGATGACGAAATGACGAAGGCAGATGAAAAAAATTTGAAAAGTTAGAAAACCAGTAAAAAAGATACCATTCATAGGATACCAACCATCATTTTTGAAAATGATGGTAAATCAAGGTGTTAAGGTGAGTACGGAAAATCGCAAAGGTGCTCAGAGAGGTGAGAGAATAAGAGGTTTGAGAGAGAATTTTGCACTGTTATTTTTTCTAACCGTGCTCACGCGCACAGGCGAAACAGCGCAGAAACACGCTTTTTTCAGACATAAAAAAATACCCATAAAGGGCGTTTGTAAATAAAATGGTGGAGGGGGCAGGATTTGAACCTGCGTAGTCCGAAGACGCCGAATTTACAGTCCGGTGCATTTGACCGCTCTGCCACCCCTCCATCGCTGCAGGAAAACAGTGCCCTGATAAAAAAAGCTTTTATGCCTTTTTGTCAATAGCCAATGCTGTTTTTCCTGCCGGGGGGGACAGCGGCCACTAAGGCCGCTGGTTTTTACCCTCGTGTAAAATCGGTGCGTGCACCGACGTAAACCGGGACGGTTGTGATGTCCGGTTGTGCGGGGCCTTCTATTTCACCACGGTTTGCGGCGCCTTCCATGCCGCCCATATCCTGCATATCCTGGATGGCTCTTGTCGCTGCAGCGCGCAGTTCCGGTGTGTCTGTTTGTGTCTTCTGTGCCATAACTTGTCTCTCCTCTTGCCACCGTAAGGCGGGTGTGTGATCAATATGAACAGCACTATAACAAAAGACTTATAATTATGTCAAATAAAAAGCGCGGTTATCCGGGCAAAGTCAAAATCCCTGCAGGCGGTCCGATGATCTGGGGCCTGCATGCCGTGTATGAAGCGTGGCGGAATCCGGCCCGGCAGGTCGAAGCGCTGTACGGTACAGAGCAGGCGCTGCGTCAGTTCGAACGGGCTGCACCGGTGAAGCGGCCGCCGCCGTTTGTTGCCAGTAAAAAGGAGCTGGACAAGATGACCGGCGGTGCGGTGCATCAGGGACTGGTGCTGCAGGCGGCGCCGCTGGAAGAGTGCTTCCTGCAGGATATCATGATCGCGGCGCAGGGGCGTGCAGGGGCTGAGGGTGGCCGGGCGCTGATTGTGATGCTCGACCAGGTGACCGACCCGCATAATGTCGGCGCGATTTTGCGCAGCGCCTGCGCGTTCGGGGCGGCCGGGCTGGTGATGCAGCGCCGTCATGCGCCGGCGGTGACGGGGGTGCTGGCCAAGACCGCCTGCGGCGCGGCCGAGCATGTGCCGGTTGCCTATGAAATCAACCTGTCGGATGCGCTGGATAAGCTTAAAGAGAACGGGTTTTTCGCGATCGGTCTTGATGAGCGCGGGACGCAGACAATCGATGCAGCTGAGGGCGCTGACAAAACCGTGATTGTGCTGGGCGCGGAAGGCAAAGGGCTGCGCCCGAAAGTTGCCGAGCACTGCGATCTGCTGGTGCGGCTGCCGACACAGGCCCCCATCGCGAGCCTGAATGTGTCTAACGCCGCGGCGGTCGCGCTGTATGCGCTGCAGCGTCCGAAGTAAGGCTTGACTCTGTAAACCTCATTTGCGATAAGGCTTCCATTCCCGTCTTTTGACGGGTTTGACGGTTTTCGTGATGAAATAATGGGGCGAACATGACAGACGGTGCAGAGAACATAGACGATGGCGATAATGGCATTATTCCCCTGACGACAGAAAGCCGTCAGTATTTAGGACGACTCCAGCGGCGTCACACGCTCAGCCGGGTGTTCGCGGCGACCGCATCCGTTGGTGCGACGGCGGCTTTGGCCCTGTCAGTTGCTTATCCTGAGCCGATTTTACAGTTCATGTCGATCCTGCAGACGCCCTCCTCAGCAACAACACCGGCCGAGGCGGCCAGTGATCTTGGCTGGATGGCGCGCTTTTTGGCTGTGGCCGGGTCCAGCATGATGTTCGGCCTGGCCTTTGGCGCGATAGCGACTCCGTTTACGCGGGAAACGAATAACCGCCTGAGCACGCTATGGCAGCGCCAGGCCGGCTTACAGCAAGAGGCGCAGGCACAGGCATTGCGGGAAGCGCAGGAGACTTTTGTTATGCAGGCCGTTCTTAACCGGGCATCCAATCCCGATGCAACCCTGACCGACCGCGATTATGATGTGATCGCCCTGTTGCCTGAAAAACTGCAGCGTGAGCTTCCCGATGTGGTGTCTTTGCCACAGACTCTGGCGGCGCGGGCGCGCGTCGGCGGGTCTGATACGCTGGACAGGCTGCTGCGCGAACACAGGGAGGCCGCGAATGGCGGGCCTTATAAATGGGAAAAAATGAAGGGCTATACAGACAGTCTTCTGATGTTGCCGGCCCTGTTTGTGTATACAATCCCTCATCTGTTTTTGGCCGATACGATGAGCTGGAAAAAGCCGCAGGCGGCCGATTTTGAACTTCCTGTGATGCCCAGGCCGGATCTGTATGCCCTGGCGGAAGAGTTGCGTCAGCAGCCTGCTGCGCCGGCACCGGGGGCTTAAAAACTTATATATCTCTATGTAATGACAGCGCGGTTTATTTATGCTGCGCTGCACATTATTTTCTTGCAAAAAACCACTCAAACCTATTAAAACATGTCCCGGGAATGAGTGTGCAATTCGTCGTTTACGGAGGATGTGTTATGAGTACACCCGATTTACTTCAGACTGCCGCAAGGGCATTTGTACTGATTACAAGGTATGGTGATGTGTTGCCGGGAACAGAAGGGGCGCCGCGTGTTCGTGACCTTGGCAGAGCCGGCAAGGTTCTGGACAGAAGCGCCGGGCCCGTGCGTGAGTTTGATATACATGCCCGCGGCGTCAGAGCCAAAATAACCGGACTGCGTGGCGGCCGGGGCAACGTGACATTTGAAAAAGGCGGTGAGTGGGATCTGCGCCGGGTTCTGAGAAATGCGATTCGCCAAACAGGGGAGTCTACTGTTCCCGGTTTCACTGAACAGCCTTCATCGCGTGCTGACGAAGCCGCAGCCTTATATTACAAGGCTTTGCAGCTTTGTCAGCGCATCAGGGATATAGGTGACAGGTTGCCTGATGAAGTAGAGCAATGGGAATTCGGGGGCAGAAATTTTACAGACTCTTATGAAGTCTATGATCTCAATGGTGCCGGCCAGATTGTTGACAAAACCCGAGGACAGGCAACCCGCTTTATCATCAAGGCTGACGGCTTTGAAGCCATTGTCCGCAGTTATCGCGGTTCTGCGCCTCAAGTGGACTTCATTGAAGGTAACGAGGCCGATTTACGGACGATCTTTGAGAATGTGGAACAGATAGAACGGCAAAAGGCATTCGAAGTGCGCACCGCCGATGCGCAAGCGAGTCTTGCCCCGTAAGCTTTAAATTCAGCGCTCGGCAGGAAGGGCCGGGGACGATCGTGGCCGCCGGGACGCTATAAGCCACAGGACAATTTTAAAGCCGTACAGTGCCTGTCGATCTGACGGTAAAGAGTCCTCATATGCAGATTGGGAACCGGATCATCAGCGATACGCTTTCTTAAAAGCGCAGGCGCTTCACAAGTATCACCTGTGAAAAACTCCAGAACCATTTCAGCGGCCCCTGTCTCGTCGTCGCGCGCACCCTGGCAACCGATTTTAAACAATTGATCTGCGAGCACCTGCAAACGGCTCAACTGCTCCCGGGGTGATAGAGCCGTGCTCTCCGCCACTCTGCAAAACTCGTTACGGCTTGCCAGTAAATCACTATATGGCGCTTCTATGGAGGACATGTATTCGTCTCTCTTAACAAAACCATCTTTGACTAACATAGCGATTAAAGCTCCGCAATATTCGTTGCCTAAAACAGCGCTGGACTCTGCCCTGCGCCTGCGCCATTTTAACGAACATGGGACAAGCAGCGGAAAACATGCCGGATCAAGATAAACAACAGGAAGACGGTGAATTATTCCTTGTCGATGGCTCCGGCTTTATTTTCCGGGCCTATTACGCGATGGCCTATAGCGGGCGCAGCGGCGCGGCGATGACCAACCCGGACGGCGTGCCGGTCGGCGCGGTGTTCGGTTTTACCAATATGCTGCTCAAGATGCTTAATGATTACCACGCGCCTTATATCGCGGTGATCTTTGATGCGGCGCGCGAGAATTTCCGCAACGAGATTTACCCGGATTATAAAGCCAACCGCGATGACACGCCGGAGGATCTGATCCCGCAATTCCCGCTGATCCGCCGCGCTACCGAAGCGTTCGATATTCCGGCGATCGAACTGGAGGGCTACGAGGCCGATGACCTGATTGCCGCGTACGCGAAGCTTGCCACAGCACAGGGCAAAAAGGTCGTGATCGTGTCTTCGGACAAAGACCTGATGCAGCTGGTCAGTGATGATGTACGCATGCTTGACCCGATGAAGGGCGGTTTTATCGGCCCGGATGAAGTGGTGGAAAAATTCGGCGTCACGCCTGATAAGGTCGTGGATGTACAGGCGCTGGCCGGCGATGCGACCGATAACGTGCCGGGCGTGCCGGGCATCGGCGTGAAAACGGCGGCGCAGCTGATTAACGAATATGGCAGCCTTGAAGAATTGTTATCCCGTACCGCAGAGATAAAGCAGCCCAAGCGCCGGGAAGCGCTGACCGAAAACGCCGAGATGGCGCGAATTTCCCAGCAGCTGGTGCGGCTGGATGAAAATGCGCCGGTGCCTGTGGCGCTCGAAGAGCTGAAAACCCATGATCCGGACAAGCCGGAACTAATGGCGTTTTTACAGGAACAGGGATTCAAGTCGATTATCACAAGGCTGGGCGGCGCGGTGGTGGATGCCGGCCCGGTAACGGCGGATGATAGTGATGAAGACATGCCGCCGGTCAGCAAAAACGAATATACGCTGATTGATGATGTGGACACACTAAAAGACTGGATCGCGCAGGCTTATGATACAGGTTTCCTCGCCGTTGATACCGAGACGACGGGTTTAACGCCGGCCAAGGCGGACCTGGTGGGGGTGTGTATCAGCAGCACTATCGGCAAGGGCGCTTATATTCCGCTCGGCCATAAACAGCCGGAAGCTGACCTGCTCGGCGATGGCGGTGGTGAGATCAGGCAAATTCCGCTGGAAGAGTGCCTGGCGCTGTTAAAGCCGGTTCTTGAGGATGAGGGCGTACTCAAGATCGGCCATAACATGAAATATGACTGGCAGATGTTCGCCAGGCACGGCATCCATGTCGCGCCCTGCGATGACACGATGCTGCTCTCTTACGTGCTTGACGGCACAGAGCACGGCCACGGTATGGACGAGCTTTCGCAGCTCTTTTGTGGCCACGCGCCGGTCAAATATGAAGAGGTCGCCGGCAAGGGCAAGAAACAGATCACTTTCGATTACGTGCCGCTGGACAAGGCGCTGGACTATGCCGCCGAGGATGCCGAGATCACGCTGCGGCTGCATAAAATCCTCAAGCCGCGGCTGGCGCGCGAAAAGATGGTCACTGTCTATGAGGATATCGAGCGGCCCCTGATCCCGGTGATTGCGCAGATGGAACTTGAGGGCATCAAGCTTGACCCGGCGATTTTAAAGACAATGAGCGATGGTTTCGCCAAGAAGCTGGCGACACTTGAAAAAGAGATTCATGCGCTGGCCGGGCATGAGTTTAATATCGCTTCGCCCAAGCAAATGGGCGCGATCCTGTTCGATGAGATGGGAATTGAGGGCGGCAAGAAAACCAAAACCGGCGACTGGTCGACCGCGGCCGATATCCTTGAAAAGCTGGCGGCGCAGGGCTATGAAATCGTTGAGAAAATCCTGGAATGGCGGGCGCTGGCCAAGCTCAAATCGACCTATACCGACGCGTTGCCCGGCGAGATGAACCCGGCGACCGGCCGCATTCACACCAGTTTTCATATGACTGGGACCAGCACCGGGCGGCTCGCTTCCTCCGATCCGAACCTGCAAAATATCCCGATCCGCACCGAGGATGGGCGCAAAATCCGTGAGGCGTTTGTGGCGGAAAAAGGCCATGTGCTGCTTTCGGTTGATTACTCACAGGTTGAGTTACGGCTGGCGGCGGCGCTGGCCGGGGTCGAGGCGCTGAAACAGGCCTTTCATGACAAGGTGGACATTCACGCCCTGACCGCCGCGCAGGTGTTCGGCGTGGCGCTGGAGGAGGTGACACCGGAGCTGCGGCGGCAAGCCAAGGCGGTCAATTTCGGGATTATTTACGGCATTTCCGGCTGGGGGCTGGCCAGGCAGCTCGGCTGCGAGCCGGGGGAGGCGAACGCTTTTATCCGGAAATACTTAAGCCGCTTTAGCGAGATTCAGGATTACATGGAAGCCAGCAAGGAAGAAGCGCGCAAGAACGGCTTTGTGCGCACGCTCTATGGCCGTAAATGCACGATCCGGAATATTAACAACAAGATGCCGAATGTGCGGATGGGGGCGGAGCGGCAGGCGATTAACGCGCCGCTGCAGGGCACGGCTGCCGACATCATGAAAAAAGCGATGGCCCGCATGCCCCGGGCGCTGCGTCAGGCGGGTTTAAGCGCGAAGATGCTCCTGCAGGTCCATGACGAGCTGGTCTTCGAAGTGCCGGAGGCCGAGCTTGCGCAAACCGCCGCGCTGGTGCGGGAGGTCATGGAAGGCATAGCCGATATCGGCGTGCCGCTGGAGGCCGAGGCCGGGCACGGCGAGAGTTGGGCCCAAGCGCATTAAGAGGCGCATTAAGAGGCCCATTCATCAATTTCAGAGGCCGAACCGGTCCAGGCGGTGCAG
The DNA here is from genome assembly GCA_964445195.1 of uncultured Micavibrio sp. Taxonomy (GTDB): domain Bacteria; phylum Pseudomonadota; class Alphaproteobacteria; order Micavibrionales; family Micavibrionaceae; genus UM-FILTER-47-13. Next base: position 11,176 of record CAYUKA010000041.1, read on the forward strand.
GGACAGGTCAAGCCCCGTCTCTTCGCCGGCCAGTTCCTGTGCGATAATCTCGCCGACGGCGGAACAGAATTTATAGCCATGGCCGGAAAACCCGCCCGCGATATAGATATTACTGTCTTCCGGGTGCCGGCCGAGAATAAAATGCTTGTCAGGTGTGAAGGTGAACATACAGGCATTCATCCGGACCGGTCCGTCCATGGGCACCGCAAAATATGTCTGCGTCAACTCGTTTATCAGAGCGGCGTCCTCGGGATGACAGGTGCGGTCTAGATGGTCGGGATCAATGGCGTGGCCGCTCTTGACGAACCGGGCGAATTTGGGCGGGTCATCGCCAAAAGACGGAAAGCCGTACCACTCTTCGCTGTCATCCTCTGTGCATAAAATAAAGATCGGGAAACGCTCCTGGCTGAAAGCGGCTTTGTCCGCAGGCTCATACCAGGCTACGACCTGTCGTTCCGGGCGTGCATATTCATCGAGTACGGGCAGTATTTTGCCAAGCCATGCCCCGGCGGTGATGACCAGTTGCTGTGCGTGAAACTGTTCGCCCGCGGCGGTTGTTACGGTGACGCCCTTATCGGTGCTGTTGATGGCGGTAACGCGGGTGTTCTCGGCAATGTCCGCCCCGTCCGCTTGCGCCATTTTGATATGCGCCTGAATGCACAGTTCGGGCACCAGGATGCCGGCATGGGGGCTGTAGACGGCGGCATAATCCGCCGGCAGGTTATAGGCCGGGAAGCGCGCATTGACGGCCGCCGCGTCCAGATATTCATGGTCGAGGCCGTGTGCGCGGCAGGCACGCAGGGCGCCCTGCACGAAGGTGCCGCCGGCGGGGCTGATATCAAGGCCGCCGGTGATATGCAGGAGCGGCAGCCCGCTGCTTGCCTGCAACTCCTGCCATAGCGTCATCGCCCGCTGGACAAACGGCACATAGGAAGGATGGTTATAATAGACTTCTCTGATAATCCGGCTGTGCCCGTGCGAGGACCCTTTGTCATGGCCGGTCCCGAATTGCTCCAGCCCCAGCACTTTCCACCCGGCGCGTGCCAGGTGATAAAGCGCAGCACTGCCCATGCCGCCAAGGCCGAGGATAATGGCATTGTAATCACGGCTCATAATTTATAGTCTCCTGCCGCCAGAATGGCGCCGGTGTCCCTATCCTGCAAAATCACGACAAAGCCCCCGTGATGGGATTCCAGCGGTGGGTTGACGGAAACGGTACGGCTGATTTCCTGTGAATGACCGAGCGCGCTGACAATTCTCTCATAGCGCATCGGCCGGCCCCGGTTCAGGCCGGCGGCGATGATGATGTCGTGCGGACGGTCGTAAACGGCCAGCCAGAGCGTATGGCGCTCCGGATCGGCCGCCGGTTGATCGGGCAGAGCGATCTGAAAAGAGGTGGTTGTCTCAGGCGTGATAGTTAATGGTACCACAGTGGCTGTTTTGGCTCGGCGCAACGCGGCCGTAACCCGTTCGGTTTTATATCCCATAACGTCGTAGCGGCCGTTAATCACCATCTGCGGCGTGTAATTCGGCCCGGCGGCGAGCGTATCCATGTACCAGCTTTGCCGCTCAGTACAAAAGGACTGCGACAGGGAACCGGTTTTGACATCGAAATAATCGACATGGCACGCCAGCCCGATAATTCCGTCCTGCTGTATCAGGTCGGCGAACAGCCGGTCTGCCTGCGGACAGAAAACACAGGCCTGCGAAGAGAACAGTTCAATGATCGTAACACCGCTCTGCGCGGCCGGCGGCAGGGGCCGGGCGGCCACAGTTTCGACCGGTGCGGCGGCAGGAGGGCGATCTTGTGCGGCAGCGGGAAAGATCAAAAACAGTGAGAAAACAAAGCCTAAAGCACTGCGCAGGCCCTCTTTTAAGCAAAGATTAATCATAAGTCCTTATAATGTAAGGAAGTCATAGACGGGCATTTTAGAGCATTTACAGGGTTTTTGCATGTCAAATAAACGAATCTCCCATGCGATTATAATGTTGTCTTTTATCTGTCTGGTCCTGACGCTGGTGGCGATCGGGGCGCAGGCGAATGATGAGGCGCTGCCGCAGCCGGTGACGATCAATAACGGGGCCGGCAATAACGGGGCCGGGTTACCAGCCGCGTCCGCGGATGCTGATAACCCGCTGCTTGATCTGGTGCGCCAGCAGCTTGAGGCGATCAAGGAGCGCGATGCTGATCTGGCTTTTTCCTACACGACCGGCAAATTGCACGACCGTTTCGATACGCCGCGCGCGTTTCTCAATCATATGCGGTTCGAGTCGCGCCCGCTCTACAACCATGAGAGCGTTGAGTTCATCAGCCAGAACATGATTGATAATGGCGCCGTCTTGCGGGTGCGTGTACATGATCGCGACCATGATCCTGTAACGGTCATTTACCGCTTGATTGAAGGTGAAGACGGCCGCTGGCTGATTGACTCGTTTGCCGTGCTTGATTTCGAAGCCGACCCTGTCTGATCACAAGTCCCAATATTCATTTTTTCAGCAGGGATTTAATCTCCGATAAGTCGCTTCGCAACGTATCGATTTCATTGCGTAGCCCTTCTGTCTCCGCAGCGACGAAGTCCTTGACGCCTTTGCCTTCTTCCTCGAAATCATGGACGATGTCCATCGCGTCGACAATGATACCGACAAACAGGTTCAGCACGGCGAAGCTGGTGACAATGATAAAGAGCACGAAATACAGCCACGCCCACGGGAACAGGGCGATGGTCGGTTGCGCGATATCCGGCCAGTCCTCCAGCGTCATCACCTGGAACAGCGTGTACATCGAGCGCTGCAGCGAGCCGAACAGACTTTGCATCTGCGGGTCCGGGTGGGCGCCGAAGACGGTCGTGGCGACGACGGCGGCTATGTAAAAGATAATCGCCATAATGCCCATGATTGAGGCCATGCCGGGCACGGCGCTGAACAGCGCCGAGATCACCCGCCGCATCGACGGAACGATCGACATGATCCGCAGCACCCGGAAAATTCGTAAGGTTCGCAGCACCGTTACCGCGGCGCCGACGGAAACCAGCGAACCGCCGATAATGATGAAATCAAACACGTTCCAGCCGTCACGGAAAAACGAGGCGCGGTAGAGATAGAGCTTCAGGCATATCTCGATGACGAAGATAATCAGGATGACAAAGTCGAGCGTGTGCAGGATCTTGCCGTATTGCTCATCAATGCGGGGATAGGTCTCAATGCCCAGTATCGCTGCATTGAGAATAATCAGCCCGGCAATGAAAGACACAAAACGCGGGTGCTCGACAAAGGCCGCGACCCGGCCGCGCAGGCCGGTGAAGGTGACATTTTCCAGATTGGCCGGGCGGACCATTGATTTTCCTTCGCTTTGACTTTTTTATTATTCTATTTATTGTCTGATATCTTAAGCAGAACTTTAATACGCAAAAAAGGGCTTTTTGGCAATGCGCATGGATTTTCCGGTTTCATGGGAAGAGTTGCACCGTAACGGCAAGGCGCTGGCCTGGCGGCTGGTCGATATCGCACCGTCCGGCGGGTGGCAGGGGGTGATCGGTATTACCCGCGGCGGGCTGGTGCCGGCCTGTATCGTCGCGCGGGAGCTGGATATCAAGCTGATTGAGACATTTTGTATTTCATCCTACGACCACAAGGATCAGCGCGAGGCGCGGATT
>CAYUKA010000042.1:0-14591 GCA_964445195.1 uncultured Micavibrio sp.
CCGTGACCGGGATCCTCTTTTTCGTGGTCGCGATTGTCTTTGATAACAGCCTGCCGGTGGCCATCCTTGTCGGCGGGGCGTTTGCGCTGTCGTCAACGGCGGTAGTCATGCAGCTGATGATGGAGCGGCACATGCTCTCGCGCCCGATCGGGCGGGTCTGCTTTTCCGTGCTGTTGATGCAGGACTTGGCGGTTGTGCCGATGCTGGTGCTGGTGGGCGTGTTCGCCGATAGCGGCGATGACGGTATCTGGATGGTGCTGACCCAGTCTTTGGTTTTGGCGGCTGTTGTCATCGCCGTGATGTTCGCCGCCGGCAAGCTATTGCTGCGGCCGTTACTGCATTCGCTTAGCCCGTCGAAAAATGCCGAGTGGCTGCTGGCGGTGACGTTGTTCCTGGTGATCGGGGCCGGGGCGCTGACCTATTCATTTGGCCTGTCGGCGGCCCTGGGCGCGTTTTTGGCCGGGCTGCTGATCGGGGAAACAGAATATAAGCACGAGATCGAGGTGATTATTGCGCCGGTCAAGGGGCTGCTGCTTGGCGTGTTCTTCCTGTCGGTCGGGATGAGCATTGACCTGGTTGAGATCATGAATCACCCGGTCTGGCTGCCGGCATCCGTGATCGGTATTTTCCTGATCAAGACAGTGCTGTTCTACCCGATGGCCCGGGCGTTCAATATCCCGAAGGGGCAGGCGGCGCATGCGGCGATCATGCTGGCGCAATGCGGGGAATTTGCCTTTATCATTATGGGGCTTGCGGCGGCCAGCGGGCTGGTTCCGTTCGAGGATGCGCAGTTCTTCCTGCTGGTCGCGGCGGTATCGATGCTGGTGACGCCGTTTACGACCAAGCTGGCGCCGCTGGTGGAAAAGCTGTTCAAAGAGACAGCCGAGGCGCCCGGTGAACTGGTGGTGCCGGGAGCGGCCAAAAAAGGGAACCACGTGATTATCGCCGGTTTCGGCCGGGTCGGTCACACGATGGCGGATATTCTTGAAGAGCGGCGCATCCCCTATGTCGGGATTGATTTTAACGGTCAGAATGTGTCTCACTTGCGCGCCGAAGGGTATCCGGTGATTTTCGGCAATGCCGGTCATGTCGATTTGTGGCGGCGGCTCAATGCCGACAGCGCCTGCGCCGCTGTTATCACGATTGCCGAGCATGCGGCGACCAGCGATATCCTGCGCGCCCTGCGTCATCAATGGCCGACCCTGCCGATTATCGTCCGGGTCAGGGAGCCGCGTGATCTCGACAATTACTACGATCAGGGCGCCAGCGCGGTTGTGCCGGAAACGCTGGAATCAACGCTGCAGCTTGTGCGCACCCTGCTGGAGCAGACGGGCGTCGAAGCGGAAGAAGCCGATGAAGCCGTCAGCCGTTACCGCAAGGAAGCCCTGCTGGGCGGTACGGGGTGACAAATGCTATCTTTAGCAATGGATAAGATATGGCTTCTTTAGAGCAAATAAAGATATTTCTTTTTATATACATGTTTTGTTTTGTATTGTCGGTTCACAATGTCCTGGCCGGGACGCCTCATTATGAATTTTCTGTCAGGCAAGTGAGTCCGGAAAGCTGGAATTATACGCAGATATGCGCAGATAGCTCGTTATGATGAAACTCATACAATAGTTGGGTATGTGCATTGTGTCACATACCACTCAGTAATAGCTTATCTGTTATTTTTGATAGTTCCTGTCGGCTCTTTGGTTGCATTTTATACGTTTCTTTGGGTTCGCAATGGTTTTAGCGTATCTATGCACCGCTCACGTCCAAAATGGCGTTGTTGATACGCAACGACCCCGAACATTCGGAACTTTTAAAAGAGCGCCGTTATGACGAATTGCCGTATGGAGGCATTGAATACGGACGGCCATACGCAAAATACATATACCAGTTCAATAAAAACCTCGTGCGCCATGCGGAGGAAAAGGTGCTTTATAATCAGAAAGCGGATTGGGTTGAGAGACTGGTTCGTGAGAATAAGGACTGGAGAGCCGAAGCGCTGGTCGATACATTGCCAAGCGGGGACGGGCAAATAACTATTACGCGCCATCGTGTGAGGGAAAAAAGCGCTTTGGAGGAAGCATGAGGTTTGCATTAGTAAATGGTCAGAAGATAGAGCCGCAGCCCAAGTTGCGAGGCTCTTGCCCAAGCTGCCAAGGGGAAATGATAGCGCGGTGTGGCAAAGTAAAAGTCTGGCACTGGGCGCATAAAGGAAAGCCGCCATGTGACCCGTGGTGGGAAACAGAGACAGAATGGCATCGGGCGTGGAAGGACAACTTCCCGAAAGAGTGGCAGGAAATATACCTAGTTAATAAAGCTGATGGTACAAAGCATATTGCCGACGTTCGCACAGATAAAGGACTGGTAGTTGAGTTCCAGCATTCATATCTTAATCCAGAAGAGCGAGAAATACGCGAACAGTTCTATAGGAAGATGGTGTGGGTGGCCGATGGCACACGTCGGCAAAGAGACTACCCGCGTTTTATAAAGGCAAGTGAGGGGTTTTGGCAAACTCATAAGAAGGGGCTGTTTCTTGTGCCTTGGGCGGAGGGGTGCTTTCCTAAAGACTGGTTAGAGAGCAAAGTGCCTGTCTTTTTTGATTTCAAGGACGGTACGTTATCTGAACAGCAAGAGTGGGTGCATGAGTCTCTTTGGTGCTTGCTCCCTGTCAGTGTTGATGAAAAGGCCGTGGTTGTTGTTTTTGCGCGTGAGGCTTTTGTCGAACTGGCCTCTAAAGACATGATTTTCCAGCAGTTGAAACAGGCTTACAAAGACGCCAGTGATTTTATCATTGATCGTGCAAAGAGAAGACGGCTTCAACTACAGGCTATGAACAGAAACCAAAGGTCGAGACCAAGGCCAAGAAGCACAGGTCGTAGACGTAGATACCGCCGCTTTTAAAAAAAGAGGCCAGCATAACTGGCCTCTTTGTTCGTTACCGTTCACCGCTACGCGATTAGTGGTATAAGGTAGTGTTTTCGCTAGCAGTTTCGGGGTTAAAACGTCGCATAAAGTTGTTTAGTTCGCTTTCTTTCAGTTTCGCGTCCTTGCCGTACTTGGCGACTATCCTTTGCTTTGCCATACCCCTGCGTACCAGAAAAAGTACCAGAAAATATGACGGTTTCCACAGAATGTCGATGAACGCGGGCGAACGTAGACCGACCTGTAATCGTTACTGGGTAAAAGTTTACAGGACATGGGCGTATGCTGTCGTCCTTGTGCGATGAAGAATGTGGCGCGGGCTGGTGGATGATTTGCGGACCGATCCGGAGATGCGGCTTGTTGTTATCAAAAATTTCTCAGCCTTAAAAGTGCTGTAATCAGGACCGCCTTCGCGGCGTGACAGTATCCTTTATGGTAAAATGCGCATATATCTAACGATCTTTTTTTCCGCCTTGTCCGTATCAAATTTTGCCGGGCGCAGGATTTCAACATCCTCGACATAGGTAATCCCGGGGTAGTTTTCAAAATACTTCTCGGCAACCTGATTCATAATGGTTTCGGCCATGGTTTTGTCATTCACGACAACCTCGATTTTGACATTGGCGAACTCATCGACAACCGAAGCGCGGTCAGAGGTCGAGCGCACGTTGCGGCTGCCTTTTCCGCCCGCGGCGACGATGGTGTAACCGCTCGCCCCGCAGGCCTCGATAATCTCGCAGACGCCTTTTAAGATCATTTTCTCGGTGATAATCACCACCTTTTCCGCTTTATGAAGGGTCATGTCCTCTCCTTTCCTATAGATCGAATACCACTTGTGCCAGCGCGATAAAGAGCGGGATGCAGACGGCTATCGCCACGGGCGTCCCTACACTTGTCGAAGCGCCAATATACGCCGATGGATTGGCGGATGGAATGCCGCCCCTTAACGTCGGCGGGCCGGAAATATCCGAGTTTGATGCGGCAATGACCGCGAGCAGGATAACACCGCCGGGACTAAAGCCAACGCTCACATGGGCGATGTAACCCAGACCGAAAGCCATGAGGCCGTGCATAATGGGCATGATAAAGGCATAGACCGCATACCAGTGCGCAACCCGGCGCAATTCATTGAGCCGCGCATAGGCTTCCATCCCCATCACCAGCATCAGGATGGAAAGCAAGCCGCGGAACAGCGGCTCGTAAAAACCGTCCAAAACGCGCTCCGGCTGCGTCAAAAGCCCCAAAGCCAGACCGAGAAGAAGGGCGGACAAGGCCGATCCGCGCAGGCTCTCTTTGACAATGCCCCGGACATCGACCTTGGTATCAGCGCCTTCGTTTTGTTTTTTCAGGTGAATATTGGCAAGCACAATCGCAAGTATGAGCGCCGGAATGTCCATAAACGGATAGAGCGCCGGCACCCAGGCTTCAAAATTAATCGCCTCCGCATCCAGCGCGACCATGGCCGCCGCCAACGTCGAGGCGCTCACCGCCCCGAACAGACCGGCGGTGGCAATCCCGTCCTCTCTTTTGACACTGGGTATAAGAGAAAAGATAAAACTGCCGATCAAGACAATCGTCACCCCGATCACAACAGCGGATAAGGCAGGCAGCACCATGGCGCTGAGATCGGCTTCGCGGATTTCAATCCCGCCTTTGAGTCCGATCTTCATGAGCAGCATAAAGACAATAAACTGGTAAATCGCGTTGGGTATTTGCAGCTTGCTGCCCAACGCCGCAATCAGCATGCCGCCAATCAGAAATCCCAATGTTGGAGACTGAAACTGCGCGATCAGGCGCATGAGAAAGTCGAATAAAAACTCCATGATGCCCGCCTCCTGTTTTTATTGCGCCTGATACGGCAGGGATGAATGATGCAGGTTTATTTTCAAATCGCCGCTTTCATCCCGGACATAGCCGAAGCTGTATTCAACCTTGATCTCTTCGCCGTCCGTTTTGGTGAAAAAATACTCGCCCATGGACAGGGCCGTATCGCAATGGGTGACAATCCCTTCATTCTCAAACCGGACATTCGTATAGGGGGCGAGTGCGAAGCCTTTATCCTCGCCGATGCTGCCGCCGACAAAATAGGAGAGCGCTTCGTCCTCCGTGCCTCTGAACGGGTCGGCGCTGGCCAGAGTCGGCTTGAACAAAACCGCGCCCTCGTCATAGGCGTAGAGCGTGTCCAATGTTTTTTGGGCTTCGGCCTTCGCGTTTTCCGCTTTGCCGATGGCGACAATGGCCGCGCCCCAGCTTTGCTGCGCGGACAGAACGTCATTTTCTGTAACCGGATCGTCGCAAGGCGCGGCTTGCGCCAGAGCGGGAGTCGCGGTTGTCAGTAAAAGTGCGAAAACGATTGGTTTCATGAGTCATGTCCTTTCCTTATGGTTCCAGCCAAGCATGGCACGAGCCCAAGTAATCAGTAAAACGAATTTATTTGAATTTAGTTATCAGTTTTTCTGATTAAACGAAATGCGCTGACGAATGTAATCGGACAAAGCGGCGATGGCCGGTTTGTTCTCATCGCGGGCCAGCAGGCAGATTTCCGCATCTTTCAGTTTCGGCCAGCCTTGCTCGTTTTCCAGCGGCACAAGGTCGGGCGGCACCATCTTGCGCGGCAGGGCGGCATAGCCCAACCCGGCCTTGACCGCCGCGATTTCCCCGGCAATGGACGGGCTGGTGTAAGCGACTTTCCACGCAACGCCCGCTTTGTCGAGCGCCTCTGTCGCGCGCGCCCTGTAAACGCACGGCGGCGGCGAAAGGATCAACGGTAAAGGCGCATGATTTTTTACAATTTTTTTGAAGCTTGCCGCTTTGTCGTCCTGAGACGCGCCGACCCAGACCAGCCGTTCGCGCCAAAGCGCTTGCGCGCCTTTGTATAAGTTACCCGGTTCCTGCTTGATGACGATCAGATCGTATTTGTTTTTCTCAAAACCCTTAATCAGGCTCAGGGTCAGATCGCAATTCACGTTGAGCGCCACGCGCGGATGGCTCTGGGCAAAGCTGGCCAGAATGTCCGGCAGGTAAAAGGTGGCGAAATCTTCCGGTGAGCCGAAGCGGATTTCGCCTTCAATATCCGGCTCCCGGAACCGCCCGATCAGTGAATCCGACAGGCCGACAATTTGTCGCGCATAACCAAGCAGTTTTTCACCGTCCGCCGTGACATTCACATTGCGCTTGTCACGCTCAAAGAGCTTGCTGTCCAGCAATTCTTCCAGCTTGGCGATCTGCATACTCGCCGCCGATTGCGACCGCCCGATGATTTCCGCCGTGCGGGTAAAGCTTCTGGTTTCGGCCAACGTCACAAAGGTGCGCAAAAGGCTGGTGTCGATATCGTACATGCTTATCAATATAACGAATAAGAATTATAAAATATATATGATTTTCTGATATATGGATTTTGGTTAAACTACAGGCATGGTTTACAAAGATAAAACAATTGTGTTTGCCACTATGCACGGCAAGGAGAGGCAGGCTGCACGGTTGTTTAAAGCAGGTCTGGACGCAAGAATTATAACGCCCGATAATTTGAACACGGATACGCTCGGCACATTTAGCGGCGAGGTCGAACGCCCCGCCGATGCATTGAAAACCGTTCAGAAAAAATGCCGTCTGGGATTAAAGCGCAGCGGCCATAAGCTCGGCCTTGCCAGCGAGGGCAGTTTCGGGCCGCATCCGCTGATCGGTTTTATTCCGGCAGGACGGGAAATTCTCTATTTTATTGACAGAATCAACGGCTTTGAAACTTATGAAACCGATCTGTTTGAGCAAACCAATTTTGCGCATCGGGTTGTGGAAAGGTTTTCTGATCTTGACGCCTTTCTGAAACGTGCCCTGTTTCCGTCCCATGCTATCATTTTAAGACCGCATGTCTGGACGGATAAAAGCGTCATTGCCAAGGGCGTGCAGGACTATGACGAAGCCGTGCGCTACTTTCACCGCTTCAAGGATCGATCCGAAGACGGGAAAGTCTGGGCCGAAACCGATATGCGCGCGCATCTGAACCCCACACGGCGTAAAACGCTCATTCAACTCTCAAAGAAACTGGTCAGGCATCTTGCCACGCCATGCCCGTCCTGCGGCCTGCCCGGCTGGAGGAAAGTCGATATCGAAACCGGCCTGCCGTGCAATCTTTGCGGCCTGCCGACCGAAAACGTCAAAGCCGATATTTTCGGCTGCGTAAAATGCAAACATCAGGAAACCAAACCCCGCCCCGAACAATCCATCGACCCGATGTTTTGCGGATTTTGTAATCCTTGAAGGCAACCACTTGCCTATGAGTGGTGTCCGGAAACTCTGGTTTACAGGATAAACGCTACCCCAGCACATTCATAAGCCACGCGACCACCAAAACCTGCGGCACGGTAATTAGCGGCAAAAACAGTGGGATTTTCCATGATTTTGTCGTATCGCGCAGCACCATGATTTCCGTGTAATCGGTGGCGACCCCGGCCATGAGGAACGCAAAGCCGTTCCCCGGTGCTTTGGCGCGGTTCAAAATATCCGCCGCTATCGGCGTGGAGCCTTCCGAGCAGACTTCCAATATCGTTGCCACCGCAACCGTGATCGCCAGCCCTATGAAGGTCGGGCCGAAATATTGCGCGAAGGTTTCCGGTGCAAAAACAACCCTTAGCACGGCGGCCAAGAGCACCCCGAACAAAAGCCAGCGCACGACCATGCGCGAGTCCTTAATGCCGCTGACGGTTACATCCTTGAAAAACTGGAAATCAAACCGGGCTTTCTTCATCCCGGCCTTGGCTTCCTGCCAGAAATGGAAATCATCCGGCACGCTCACCTTGTTCTGATTTTCGGGCAATGCGCCCGCTGCGACCATGCGGTCGAAGACCCAGCCAGTGAACAGGGCTATAAGCATGGACAGCGCAATAAAGGCCAACGTCCACGTCCAGCCGATCAACCCAATCAACACCAGCGTCAGGGAAAACGAGTTCCACGGGCTGGCCAGCAAAAAAGCGACGACCTGTCCCGCGCTAGCCCCGCGCTCGTAAAGCTTGGTGGCAACCATCAAAATGCCGTGGCTGCATAAATCCAGCAACACGCCTGCGCCTGTTGCCCGCAAGATACCGCCGAACGTGCCGCCCTGGCCAAGCAGCGCCATAATAAACTCGCGCGGGATTTTGGACAGAAGATTTTGACGGTATTATATTGGAACCGCATACGCGCGAACACAACATCACCAAAATGGCCAGCGTCGAATACAACCGGGAATCGGAAGACCAAAAATTCCGCCAGTTCATAACCGACATATTGCCGGACGCGGAAATCGCCAATTTCATGCAACGCTGGTTCGGCTATTGCCTGACCGGCTCGACCAAGGAACAGGTCATTGTCATGTGTTACGGCTCCGGCTCCAACGGCAAGTCCGTGCTCATGAGTTTGATAAACCGGATTATGGGGACATATGCGCAAGTGCTGCCCTTTGCCAGCCTGCTGCATGACGACAAACGCCGTGGTTCGGAACCCTCCCCGGATCTCGCGCAATTGCCCGGCGCGCGGCTGGTCACGGCGGCAGAACCGGAAAGCGGAGCGAAATTCAGCGAGTCCATGATTAAGCAAATCACCGGCGGCGAGAAAATCAAGGCCCGCCACCTCCGGCAGGATTTCTTTGAGTTCAGGCCGGAGTTCAAACCGATGCTCTCTTTCAACAACAAACCTTTCATCCGCGGTCAGGATGACGGCATCTGGCGGCGCATCCTGCTTGTGCCGTTCAAGCAGAAATACGTGGAGGAATATGAACTGCCAGACCATCCCGGCGCAAAGCTTAAAGACAAGGGCTTAGAGCGGCGACTTTGGGAGCAAGAGGCCCCCGGCATTTTGAACTGGATGCTCGACGGTTACAGGCTTTGGGCTGAAAGCGGTTTGCAAATCCCGGACAAGGTGCGGGCCGCGACCGATGAATACCGGCAAGAATCCAATCCGGTGCGCGAGTTCATCGGCATGGCCTGCCGTCACGATCTGAGCGCCACCATTCAGGCCAACCGGCTTTATGAAGCCTTCAAGCTCTGGTGTGTCGATAACATGATGGAGATCAAATCCATTCAGTGGTTTGGCCGCCGCATCAAGGAGCTGAATATCGAAAAAATCAATGACGGCAAAAACTATTATTACAAAGGCTTTGTTCTGACTTCCGACATGGAGAACCGCCTGAAAAGGGAAAAGGAAGGATAATAATGTCGGGATTGTCGGCATATGTCGGGATTGTCGGCATATGTCGGAATCCTCAAGCCGGGACTTTACGCCGCTTTCCGGCGATCCCGATATTGCCGATATTATTTCAGCCTTAAATGATAATGTGCGCGCATGCGCGCGCTATGACTTTAACCTTAAAATTTGCCGGAAATGTCGCAGTGCAACGCCAACTGTTTTATTTCATTGAATAAAGCGCGGGTTCAATTGTCGGAAAGTTCCGCGCCAATTACCGGCGCTAAAAAAATCTAGGTTCTTTCAAACGCTTTAAACGGATGCGGGTTTGGGCGGCGCGGCGTGCCGCCAGTCGCCGCGTTCCAAACGAGGTTTACATTTGGTTGACAAAATCTTTCAAAACAAACCCTACGGAATGAACTTTGAATTTATTTGGGTCTTCAATTTTTTAAACCCGCAATACCCCGTAAAATGAAACCATAACAATAGGTTCAGGTTCGGGAGCGGTTTATTTTGACCGGTTTATCTTCACAGCATAATCAGACAACAGAAAAGCCGGTTTCGGGCAACCGGCATTACCAAAACCTGAAAAACTCTATCCGCGCCCTGTACCCGGAGGGAATTTCCGAAAAAGAGGCCGATGAAGCCACACGAAATTTCATTGGATTCGGGAAATTAATGCTTGAAATTAAGCGTCAAAGAGGCCTCGATGCGGAGGATGAATAATTCGCAAGTCATTGATTTTCCTGCCCTGCAAGCCAGAAAGGCCGTCATTCTGGCCCGCGTTTCATCCAAGGAACAGGAAGAAGGCTATTCGATTGACGCGCAAAAACACCGGCTTGAAACCTATTGCACCCGCCGCGGCCTGACGCCGATTGAAACCTTTGCCATCGTTGAATCCTCGACCTCCGGCGACCGCAAGCAATTCATGGAAATGGTCAAATTCATCCGCGGGCAAAAAGAACCGATTGCCCTTGTAGCCGACAAGGTTGACCGGGTGCAGCGGTCTTTCAAGGAATACCCTTTGCTGGATGAACTTGTTCAGAAAGGCAAGATCGAACTTCATTTCAACACGGAAAATTACGTCATTCACCGCGACTCTGCCAGCCAAGAGCGCCTCATGTGGTCGATGGGTGTTATTATGGCCCAGTCGTATATTGATAGTATGCGCGATAACGTCAAACGCTCGATTGACCAAAAACTCCGCATGGGCGAGTGGATCGCCAAAGCGCCGATTGGCTATCTCAATGTGAAGGATGAGCGCGGGCGCGGCGACGTGATTGTCGATGAGGCTCGCGCGCCCTTGATCGTAAAACTGTTTGAAACCTACGCCACCGGCGCGCATACGCTTGCCGAGATTGAGAAAAAAGCCAAAGGCTGGGGCCTGCGCAGTACAACGGACAAGCCCTTGATGCGCTCTTACATTCACGCGCTTTTGCAAAACCCATTTTATTACGGCCTTATGAAAGTCAAAGGCCAGCTTTACGAGCACCGCTATGAATGCCTGATTTCCAAGGATTTGTTTGACCAGTGCCAGACCGTGATGAAGGGCTGGCACAAAAAACCATTCAAATATGGCGGCAAAGAATTTGTGTTCCGCGGCCTTCTGACCTGCACAACGACAGGCCGCGTCGTGACGGCCGACAGCAAAAAGCGCGTTTACAAAAGCGGTAAAACCGCCCAATGGACGTATTTGCGGTGTTGGAATCCCGACAATCCGAAAAAAATCATGTGGATACGGGAAGAACAGGTTTTGGAGCAGGTCGAGGATGTTTTCCGCCAGCTTGCCGTACCGCCCGATGTCATGGAGGATTTACGAAAATATCTGCGCGATACCGATCAATCCGAGCGTTCTTTCCTCCGCAGGCAAACGGGCGAATGGCAGCGTGAATACAATTTATGCCAAACCCGCCTCGATAAGCTCATGGATTTGTTGCTGGACGGCACCATCGAACGCCAGGACTTTGAAATTAAAAAAGTCCAAATCCGCCAGAAACAGATTACCCTTGAGAAAAGCATGAAAGGCGCGCGTAACGCCGACGACACCTTTAAGGACGCCATGTTGGCCATGCTGAATTTGGCCGCCGAAGCCCATGATTTGTTCACAAGTTCGACCACAGCGCAAAAACGCCAATTGGTGAACCTCGTATTTGCGAACCTCGAACTGGACGGCGGAAAGCTGCGGTTTTCCTTGAAAAAACCCTTCGACCGCATGCAAAATCTAACAAATTGTCAAGAATGGCGTCCCCGAGAGGATTCGAACCTCCGACCTACAGATTAGGAATCTGTTGCTCTATCCTGCTGAGCTACGGGGACGGGCGCGTTGCCTTTAGCCTGCCCACAAATACCTTACTTTTTTGTGAAGAGGCAAGCTTTGCGCGCCGAAAAGCGGGCGGTAATTAGCGCGCTATGATATAATTGGCATTATGGGTTTTATTATCAACAAGACGCTCTGCAGGTGCTGCGCGGTCACGGCTTTGGTCGTTGCGGCCGTTATGGTGACCGGTGCGCCTGTAGCCATGGCGGACCAAGCCTATAACAATGCCATGCGTGAATGCGTGCTGCAAATGTCTAAAACGCCCGGTTACGGCAAGGATACGGCCCAGTCAATGATAGATAGCTGTCTGCAGCAGCGCGGCGTGGGGCCTGGATCCGCACCGGCCGCACCGCCGGCCGTTACGCGTATGGGTGCCGATGTGCCGACTGGTGCGCGTGGTTCGATCGGACAGGTCTATGACCCGGAGCGGGTGCGCGATGCTATACAGGGGTTGCAGGGCCGCCGCAGCCACCAGGCCAGTGAAGGGCCGGACAATGACGCAGAGACAACATATCAGGGCTGGGCAGGCTCCCAGGCGCCACCGGCCTCTTCCCGCAGGGGCAAATATTATTTACCATCGGATTCGGGAGACGATTCGCCGCGCCGGTCGTCAGGTCCGATTTTTCTTAATCGCTGATCAAGGAAGGCAACATGTTTAAACTATCCCTGCGTTCGCTCGCTTTTACGTCGCTGGTCGCTATATGTACGGCTTTTGCGCCGTTACCGGTTATGGCGCAGGATACTGTGACCATGCCGCCCAATAGTTTTGCCGGAGCGCCCAGCGGAACCGGGGGGTTATCTGAACAGCAATTACGAATGATTGTCGACCAAACGGTCCGCAGTCAGATCGCTGCCGGTGATCCGGATGCGACGCTTTACGGTCAGGATGGACAGAGTGTCAGCCTGTCAGGCGCGCTTGAGGGCGAAGACGGTCCCCGTGTCTATCGCTATGAAAAGCCGGGGCTGCTGCGTGACTCTGAATTGCCGCAGCGTACGTTCAACAACATACGCTACCCTTACTGACGCAAGCGAATACGATCCTGAGAGATTAAAAAGGAGCCTTTACTTCACGTAGAGGTGAACTTCGTTGCTCATCGCTTCGGGGCTGGGCGTATGGGATAAATCGACACGATTCGTATCCAGGCCCATTTCTGTCAGGCTTCGTAAGACCCGCTCTGCGTTGCGGCGCGCCCGCGTGCTTTCAATGGCAACGGCGGCGGCATTACCGGCATCAGGATGAACGGCAACAAGTTCGAAGCGGGCATTCGGGAAGCGGTTCAGTGCTTCATTAACGGCAAGGTAAACCGGCTGTTCATACGCGACATCCGGCCGATCGAAACGAATCTTCACCAGGGGGCGCGGCGTGGCCGGGGCTGCGACTGCAGGCGGAGGCATGTTGGGCATTACGTCTGCCGGGGGCATTGTATCCGGCACAGGCGGCATGGCAGAGGGGGGGGGCAATGCGATTGTGTCAGGCCTTGTCGGAACGGGCGGTGCAACCGGGGCGACATAAGCCGAAGCCGCAGCCGGCGTGAAGCTGGCCTGGTGTACATGCGAGAAAGGCCGGTTGGAAAGGCTCTTGCCAAAAAGGTCGCCCGTGTTAATCGCCAATGCCAGCGTGCGCAGATTGTCGCGTTCCGTACCCAGATAAGCCGACGTACGGTTAATGTCATCATTGACATTGTTTAACAACCGGTCGATCAGGACCATAGTATTGTTAATCCCGTCTTCGAGCTGGGCGAGGCGAACATGATCTTCTTCGATCGCACCGGACAGGCTATAGGTCGCCCGTGACGATTCAAGCAAAAATGATCCCATAGACGCCGCGCCGGAAATCCGGACCGCCATATCATTTAAGGCGTTGATATTGCTTGAAAGTTGTTCCAGATTCTCCCGCGCGATGCTCAGTTTCCCGACGAGGCGGGGGTTGCCCGGTGTAGTGCCGGATTGCAGTTGCGTACTGATCGTTGCCACGCTGGCGTAATACTCGGCCGCCTGTCTTTGGCCGTTGATTTCCAGTGCCGCCAGATTTTCCGATAGCTCCGCAACAGTGCCCTGCAAGGTAAAAAGTTCTGCTCGCAATTCGCCGATCTTGCGACCGACAACGGTTTCGCTATTGATGCTGTAATAATCGGGGCCCAGAACCTGCTGCGGCGTTGTGGTCGGAGCGCGGCTGGGGCTATTGTAAATACGGCTTTGCACGCTCATCGGCAATGGTTCATTACTGATTGTCAGTGCCGGGGGCGGGGCATCGGCCGAGCGGGCCAAAGCCGGCGCATTATAAGCGCTGACCGTCAGAGCCGTTCCTGCGCAAAGCAGGGCAAAAGCACAGGCTCTGAAAGAGCGTGTTTTTAAAGCGGAATGTATCATATATTCTCTGTATTTAACCATGTTCATGGCAGACAGGCATCCGAATCCGATTGCCATCACGCCATAAATCTTATCAGGACTATTCCAGAGTTAAAACAGCTTATTGTAAAAAGAGTGTCAAGGGCAAGACGTAAAACTTATTGAAAAGTGCACAGATATCGCCTAAGGTGCAGCCTCATTTTTGTTCCCTGTGCGCCCGTAGCTCAACGGATAGAGCGTCTGACTACGGATCAGAAGGTTGGGGGTTCGAATCCTCCCGGGCGCGCCATTCTCAAAAAGACTTACAGCAATTTATCCTGTGCGCCTTTTTTTATTTTTACACCTTATTTGCACCATTCATGATTAAAAATAGGGCATCCGAAGTATCTATATGCAATTTGATTGCAAACGTTTTCAGCTTCAAAAACTTCATTTAAAAGCCGTTCATAGGTTTTCTGGTGCATACCCTTTGGCTTGAAATAATATCTATCGCCGCCCAGCTTTTCCTTTGCTTTGTGTAACCGGCCTATAGCGCGGTCAATCGAGCCTTTACTTTGCGACTTGTATTTCAGGTTATAGGCATATCGGCTGTGATGAAATGTACAGAATGATTTCATAATGATTCTTGCCCTCGCGCGCGCGGGTAAAAAACTCGGAATAGTGTTAAAAGAAAGTTGGTGACGGTATCTACACTCTATATATAACATACTTTGATCCTCCCCGCATAAGTGATAATGCTATGTGAAATTCATAGATGCCAGCTCATTGACACTGGTACTTTAAAAAGCTTATTGGTTTGGTGACCTGCCCCGCATAGTGGTACCAGATCCAGAGTGAGTCACTGGTTTGGTTT
>CAYUKA010000043.1:0-13235 GCA_964445195.1 uncultured Micavibrio sp.
CCGCTTACGCGGGAAACGCAGTGTTGGTTATTTCCAGAGTTTTGAAACAGACTCTAAGCTTTGTCTGTTTAGCGCTGGAGCGTTCGTACGGCCTGGGCCGGGTAATGCTCGGCAAAATGATTGTCAATACCGTGCTCACCGGACAGGACTCTCATGAACAGGGGGCCGACCATCATATCGAGGGCGATCTCGGTATCCAGCTCGGCGATCAGCTCGCCATTCTTCTTTCCTTCCTCGATATAATCGTAAAGCGGCGTGATACGCTCTTTCAGGAATTTGTCGTAGAGAAGGTCGAGGACATCGGCGCTGGCCTGGCTTTCGGCAATAATCCCGGCGATGATCCGCCCGTTCTGACCACGCAGCTGGCGGATCAGGCTTTCCAGCTGCTTTTTAATCGCATCTGACGGTGTTGCCGTGGTCGGGATGATATTCTGGATACCGGGTTGCTCCAGAAAGGCTTCCATCGCCACGGCCGCCTTGTTCGGCCACCAGCGGTATATTGTTGTCTTGCCGACCTTGGCTTTTTTGGCGATTGCCTCAATCGACAACTCGCTCAGCGGCATGTGGGTCAGCAGGCGGCGGGTCGCGTCGAGAATGGCCTTGCGCGATTTTTCGCTGCGCGGCCGGCCGGGGTGAAAATCCCGTTCTGCGGTTGTTTCGGTCCCGGGTGTTTGTGCTGATTGCTCTGCCGTCAAAGCCATGTTTATCCCCCATCAATCAGAATGCTTATGGTCAATACGAAACGCTGTGTTTCTATCACGGTGCCCCAGTACAATCAAGTATAATCAAGGGCAACAAGGAAAGAATTTTTAATAAGTCTTACGGCTATGAAAATCAAGCGGCTTTGAGACATGCGCGGGCGGGCTGTGTGCTGTTTTTATGCCGCGGCGCGCAAAAATTTGCCAAACCGGTTTTATTCTTGTAGATTTTCGACAATTAGGGTGGCAAGCGCCTGCGACAGGGCCAATAAAAGGCGTTTAGCTTGCAAAAAGGATCAATGCGCGGTAAGGCCTGATTTCATGGAAGTATGGATTTTATATGGTGGCGACGCCGAGTCGACGGCGGATCTGGCCTTTGAAGTACGGCGGTTTATCTCCGAGGCGCCGAAAATCGGTATCGATCTGAAAGTGTATCGCCCCGAGCAGTTTGACCTGCTGGTGACCGAGGAAGACCGCGATTCAATTCTGATCGATGGTGACCCGGTGCCGTTGCCGGATTTCTGTTTTCCGTATCTTCATCATGGCGACCGCAGTTATTTCTCGCTGTCGATCGTGCGCCAGCTTGAGCGTCTCGGCGTCAATATTTTTAACAATGCGGCGACGATCGAAATGGTCGCTGACAAGCTTCATACCCATCAGGTGCTGGCTGAAAACCGGATACCGACCCCGGCGACCATGCTCGCGAAGTTCCCGGTCGACATCGACCTGATCGAACGCACCATTGGTTTCCCGGTCGTGGTCAAAACCCTGCTCGGTTCGAACGGCAGCGGCGTGTTCCTGATCGAAAATGCCGCGGCCTTTAATGACCTGATGGAGCTGATCGGGGAAACGAACCCGAATATCCAGATTATCTTCCAGAAATTCATAGCCAACAGTAAGGGCCGTGATTTGCGCCTGTTCGTTGTCGATGGCGAGGTGATTGCCGCCATGCAGCGCCGCGCCCGTGACGGCGGTTTCAAGGCCAATTACAGCACGGGCGGCACGGTCGAGCGGTTTGAGCCGGATGAACAGGCCGTCGAGATGGCCGTCCGGACAGCCGAGATTCTTGATATCCAGGTGGCCGGGATCGATCTGCTGTTTACCGATGACGGCTATACGATTTGCGAGGCCAATACCTTTCCCGGCTTTAAAGGGCTGGAAGAAGCCAGCGGCGTGAACGTGCCGGAAAAGATTTTCGAGGCAATGCGGCGCTATCTGGATGAGGAGTTCGGCGAAAGCCCGCCGACGGTCAAGTTCGAGGCCCTGCGCGGGCGCGAGGCTGCTAGTAGCAGCGGCGAGTAAGCGCTTTATGCCCGTCTTCTGTTAACGCCTAAATCTGTTATAATCAGCCGGGTAAACCGGAGCGACCCTTTATGAGCACATCCCTGACATTGATGCAGATCGCCCAGTTGCTGGCGTTTTCGATCCTGATGCCGACCGGGCAGATATTCTTTAAAATGACGGCGCAGACCGTGCCGGCGCTCGGCAGCCCGGCGTCTTTCATGGCGCTGCTTGGGAATCTCTGGTTCTGGGCAGCGCTGGTGCTTTATGGTGTCGCAACGCTGCTGTGGATCCTGATTTTACAGAGCATTCCCCTGTCGCGTGCTTATCCGTTCGTTGCGCTGGGGTTTATCCTTGTGCCTGCCGTATCGGTGTTTTTGTTCGGCGAGAGTGTCAATATGACCTATGTCGCGGGCAGCGCCCTGATCATTCTCGGCCTTGTCTTCGTCGTCCAGAGCGCCTGAGCGCGGCGTTTTCGATTAATAATCGTAACGTTCGAATGTGGTGGGCGCAGGATCGATAACCGTGATCGCGCTGTCGCGGTATTCGAGAACGGCCAGCCCCCGTTCGACCAGCCCGTCCGGGCGAAAGCGGAAAATCCCGTCAATGCCGGCAAAGCCATTCGGGTTCGTCAGGTCGTGGCGTGTGAAGGCCGGCCGGCCGGTCGCCTGATAGCCGCCGCGAGCCAGAACAGCGGCCAGGGCTGTGGCGTCGTAAGCCAGCGTCGATAGCCGTGGCGGGCGCAGGCCGTATAGTGCGCGATAGCGGTTCTCAAAATCAGCGCGCAGCGCCGGCGATGATGCGGCGAACCACGCCCCGTCCAGTGCCGGATCGGTGGCGAGGCCGGGATCATCCCAAAGCCCGGTGCCGATTCGTTTCACATCTTCCGGTTCCAGTTCGTAAAAGTTCAGCATACTGGCAAGAGCCCGGGCCTGATCGCCGCCGACCGGCATCAGGACCGCTTCGAACGGTGGCACGATTCCGTTTTCACCGGCATTCAGCGCCGCCAGTTCAGACCGCGCCGCGCTGTCATTCGGGTTTTGCGCCAGCCGGCTTTCGAGCATTGCCGTGCGCTCCTCAACCATTTGTACCCGTTCGTCATAACGGGTAACCCGGCGCAGGATGGCGGAGTTCTCATTCTCGCTCGTGCCGAGGCGGGTCACATTGGCAGTACGCAGTCCTGTGCGGCGGGCGACGGTGTTGTAAGCCGAAACGACCGCGTTGCCGTAGGCCGTGCCCGGCGTCAGGATCGCGATATCGTCATAGCCGTTTGCAAAGGCATATTCAGTCACCCGTGTGACCTGCGCGAACGGCAGAAAGCCCATAATATAAGTGTTACCGCCGGCCAGCGACCAGTCGGTCGAAAACCCGATCATATTCACGTTATAGCGCTGCGTTACCGGCTTGGCGGCCCGCACCGATTCGGCAAATAGCGGGCCGAGCACGAGCTGAGCCCCGTCAGTGACGGCGGCGCGGGCCGCTTCGGCGGCGCCCGCCGGTGTACCTTTTGTATCGCGCGGCATCAATTCAAATGACTCGAATCCCATATCGAACAGTGCCAGTTGCGCGGCCTGCAACATGGCCTGGCCGAGATCGGCATGTGGGCCGCTTAGGGGCAGCAGCAGCGCGACCTTGACCGGCGGCAGGGCTGCGGCTTGTGCCGGAATCGCGCCGTAAACGCCTTGCCGGCCGCCGGGCAGGGCTTCGCTGTCAACCGGTGCGGCCGGGGTTACGGTTTGTCCCTGCGGCGGTACCTGAAGCGCGGCCTGTTGCTGTTGTTGAACGGCGGCCTGTGCAGCAGCCTGTGCGGCGGGTGAACGGTACGGTGTGTAAATCTGTCCCCGCGCGACGGCATCGCGGTTCAGCTGGCTGGGCGCGCGCTCTGCAGCCCGGGAATAGTCGGGGCGATCCCACGGATTTTGCGTGGTATTGCAACCGGCCAGGACAAATATCAGGCAGGCCGCGCATAAAATTCTAACAGGGAAAGGCATTAACATGGCTTGTTACGTATCACAAAAACCCGTAAGCAGGAAGCATGAAAAATCTGGAAACAGCCCCCCTGCCGTCTGGCCTGTACCTGGTGGCGACGCCGATCGGCAATCTGCGCGATATCACGCTGCGGGCGCTGGATGCGCTGGCGGCGGCGGATATGATCGTTTGCGAGGATACCCGTGTCACCGGCAAATTGCTGGCAGCCTACGATATTGACAGTCGTATGCTGTCTTATAACGATCATAACGCGGCCAAGGCCCGCGGGCCGGTGCTCGAAGCGCTGAGCGGCGGCGGCAGGGTCGTCCTGGTGAGCGATGCCGGTATGCCCCTGATTTCCGATCCCGGTTACAAGCTGGTCCGTGATGCGCTCGATCTCGGCCTGCCGGTAACCAGCCTGCCGGGGGCCAATGCGCCGCTCACAGCCCTGCAGCTTTCCGGCCTGCCGAGCGATGCCTTTGCGTTTCTGGGATTCCTGCCGCCGAAAGCGGTGGCGCGGCAAAAGCGGCTGAAAGTGTGGCGGGATTTACCGGGCACGCTGATCCTGTTCGAGACCGGGCCGCGCCTGTGCGAGTCGCTGGCCGATATGCTGGCGGTCTGGGGTGACCGGCCGGCCGCTGTATTACGCGAACTGACCAAGATGTATGAGGAAGGGCGGCGCGATACGCTGGCGCGCTTGCTCGATCATTACCGTGAGCATGGCGCGCCAAAAGGTGAGATTGTGGTCGTGGTCGGTACGGCGGCGGCGCAGGCGCTGTCTGATGAGGAATTGCAGGGCAGGCTGCGTACGGCGCTGCAAACAATGAGCGTCAGGGATGCCGCCGCTGCTGTCGCTGCTGAAACCGGCGCGGCGAAAAAGGCCCTTTATGATATGGCGCTGGCTTTAAAAGAAAACGGGACAGATGGCGCAGGCGGCTGACACATACAGATTTGGTCTTCTGGCGGAGAACGCAGCGGCATGATTGCTGCGTTTGCGCGGCTATAAAATCCTTGCCCGGCGCTTTAAAACGCCGGTCGGTGAGATTGACCTGATTGTCAGGCGCGGTGATGTTATCGCATTCGTTGAGGTGAAGGCGCGCCGTGATTTGTCCACAGCTTTGCAGGCGGTAACGCCCGCGATGCGCCGCCGGATCGAGCGGGCGGCAAATTATTACCTGGCGCGGCACAGCACGGCGGCGGGTTGTGTGATGCGGTTTGATCTTTTTGCCGTGGCGCTGCCGCTTCGCTGGCGGCATCTGGACAATGCCTGGCGGCCATCTACATAATAAAACATCATGTTTTCAATTATGATATCTTAAGATACGCAATCATGAATCGCATCCTGCCTCTACTCTGTACATTGATTCTGCTTTCCGCCTGTTCGCCGTTGGGGCTGGCTGCCGGGGCGGGGGCGACTCTGGGGATTGCCGCCGCCCGCGAAGGCGGCGTCCAGAGCACGGCCAGCGACCTGAAAATCAAGGCGCTGGTTAGCGACAAATGGTTCCGTTACGATCTGGAAACGTTCACCAAGCTGAACCTGACCGTTAATCAGGGCCGGGTACTGATTACCGGTATCGTCCAGAATCCTGACGACCGCGTTGAAGCCGTGCGTCTGGCCTGGCAGGTTGAAGGTGTGAACCAGGTGATTAATGAAATCCGTGTTGCGGATGGTGAAGGGCTGCCCGGCTTTGTCCGCGACCAGTGGATTACAACGCGGCTGCGCACAGTGTTAACGTTCGACAGGGATGTTCAGTCGATCAACTATTCGATCGATACGGTGGGTGGCACGGTTTACCTGATGGGAGTGGCACAAAGCCAGGCCGAACTGAACAAGGTAATCGAAACCGCGCGCACAGTGCCGCATGTCAGACAGGTTATCAGCTATGTCAAAATGGCCGGCGAATCGGTTTTAACGTCCGATCCGGGGCCGTTAACACCCGCCCCGGCTTCCGCCCCTGCCGCCACACCGACGGTGGTTGAAAGTGAAGAGCTGTACTGGCCCGACCAATGATGACCGCGCCCGTTTCGCCGCCGACCGAAGATGTTATGACGGCGCTGGCGGCGCTGGGGCAGGCTTCTGATGACCCGGGAAAGCTGGCCGAAGGCGCGTTGCTGCTGGCGTCACTGTCCCATCCCGGCCTGTCGCTGGAGCGGTATCATCACCATCTCGATAAGCTGGGCCGCGAAACCGGCGCGCGTTTCACAGAGTTGCGTGCTGCCGGGGCTGACGATTCGGCCGGCACGCGGCTGGCGGCGCTCAAGCATGTCATGGTCGACAGGCATGATTACTTTCATGACAGAGAAGCGCCGGACCATATCCAGAATGACAATTTGATTCGCGTCATCGACCGTGGCAAGGGCGGCGCCATGGCGCTGGCGGTTCTGTATCTGGTTGCCGGTCTGGCGCAGGGCTGGGATATTGCATTGCTGGCCCTGCCGGCATATCCGGTGCTGCGTCTCGCGCACGGCGCGGAGCGTGTGTTATGCGATCCGGCTGACGGCTGCCTGCCGCTGCAGGCGGCGGATTTGCGGCGGCTGGTCAAGACGCATGCCGGGCCGCAGGCCGAGCTGGCGGCAGATTATTATGAGCCGCTGGCGTGGCGCGATATTTTGATCCGGCTGCATAACCCGGTCAAACTTTACCAGATCGCGTGTGAAGATTATGCGGCGTCACTGCAGAGTGTCGAAGCGTTGCGGGCGCTGGCGCCGGACGAATACCGGCTGTTGCTCGATGCCGGTGTGCTGTATGCCCGGCTGGGCCGGGACGATGAGGCCGAGGCGGCGCTGGAAGGCTATATAAGCGCCGCGCCCGATCCGCGTGACCGGCGCGAGGCGGCCCTGCTGTTGCAGGAGATACGATTTTCTCCGGATAAAGGCACGGACTAACCGGTGCTTCCTTAAAACGGACATAAAATTGTCACAAAAGGGGTGTGTTGTCGTCTGCGTCGCAAGACTTATTAAAGGAACGAATAGATATGAAACGTATGCTGATAACGGTGATTCTGGCTGGTTGTCTGATCGGCTCAGCCATGACCGTCCTGCCGCGGGCCGAGGACCGTGTGGCGGCGTATCTGGTCGAGCGGGCCTGGCTGCGGGCACAGGCCGGTGAACTGGCGGCCCGGCCCTGGCCCTGGCTGGATAGTATGCCGGTGGCGCGGCTCAGCCTGCCGCGGCTGGGCCAGGATCTGGTGGTACTGCGGGGGACGGCCGGCTCCGTGCTGGCTCATGCGCCCGGCTGGCATGACGGCAGTGTGCGGCCGGGAGCGGAAGGAATTAGCTATATCACTGCGTACAGTGATCTGCATTTTGGCTGGCTGCGTAATGTGCAGCCCGGTGATACGCTGCAGCTGCAACAGCCTGCGGCTCCGGTTTTGACTTACATCGTTGACGATATAATTTTTACGCATGAGCCGGAAATCACGTTAGGTGAAATGGTTGACGGCCGTGTGTTGTTGTTATCCACATCTTATGCGGCGACGGGACCGGGACCGGACCTTTATCTGGTGGCAGTGGCGCGGGCGTTGCCGGTACCGGGGCAAAAGCGGCAGGGAATTAGTTGAGGGTATTTCAGACCGTTCCGACGGGAACCCTTGCCAGCGCCGCGCGTTGACAATAATACTGGACGGATGGAGATTCTTGTATATATCTGCTTATCGGGATAACGAAATTCACATTCTTAAAGGAGTTCAGACGATATGGTCTTCCGCACATTGATGATGACAGCCCTTTTATTCACGGTAACGGCCTGTGCCAGCGACCGTGACAGTGCCGATATGGGCGAAACCCGGATTGAAGAACGCCAGGACATCACGGCCGGCCCGCTGGGCGGCACCGAAGTATTTGACCGCAGCGCGCTTGACGGCCCGGCACCGGGCACGCAGCAGGATCTGGTGGTGAATGTCGGCGACCGGATATTCTTCGGCTACGACCGTTACGACCTGACGCCGGAAGCCCAGCGGACGTTGGAGTTGCAGGCCGAATGGCTTAAGCGCTACCCGGCCGTTTCCGTTTCGATTGAAGGTCACTGCGATGAGCGCGGTACGCGTGAATACAACCTCGCTCTCGGCGAGCGGCGCGCCAATGCGGTCAAAAGCTACCTTGTCGCTCTGGGCATAGAGCCGATGCGGGTTAACACAATCAGCTTCGGTAAAGAGCGCCCGGCTGTTCTGGGTTCCAACCCGGCTGCCTGGGCGCAGAATCGCCGTGGCGTGACGGTGGTTGACTAAGTTCTGAAAGGCCGGCGATGGTAAACACAGTCAAAAAAATGCGTTTACCGTGCCGGCTCTTTACTCTCTTTTCCTGCTTTTCCTGTGTGGTTTTTCTATGCTGTGTCTCTGCCGTCAGCGCGCAGGCGCAGGATGCTGATACCAGACTTGATCGCCTTGAAAATGAAATCCAGACTTTAAGCCGCGCTGTGTTCCGCGGTGAAGCGCCGCCGCCCGGTTCTCTGGCCGTTGGGGACGGGGTCAGCGCGGCCCAGACCGCGAATACCGAATTACGCTTGCAGCAGATCGAGCGCGAATTGCGCACCCTCACCGGCAAGGTTGAGCAGCAAGATTACGAACTGCAGCAAATCCGGATGAATAACGAGCGTACACTGGCCGCTTTGCAGGCCCGGCTTGACGCGCTGGAATCTGCCAGTCTTTCCAGCCTTTCCGCACCGGCTGCCCCTCTGCCATCAGATGAACCGCCGCCGGCAGGCAATCCGGCAGCGGATGCGGCGGTAACGGCCAATACAGTGGCGACGGGCTTAAATGCTGCTGATCTGGTGCAGCCCGCCACGCCTGCGCCGGAAACCACGCCGGGCGTTGCAGGACAGCTCGGGACGCTCAGGACACCGGCGCCCGGCGCATCGGCAGGGGCGCTTGCGCGCCTGCCTGCTATCGACGATCCTGTCGCCGCGTATGAGCGGGCCTTCGCCTTGCTGCGCGAGGCCCGCTATGATGAGGCCGAAACAGCCTTTCAGGGCTTTGTCGATACCTATAATAGCCATGATCTGGCGGCGAACGCCCGCTACTGGCTGGGCGAGACATTTTATGTCCGTGGCAATTTTGAGCGGGCGGCACGGGTGTTTGCCGAAGCGTATCAGGCCCATCCCGCCGGGCCGAAAGCGCCTGATAATCTGCTGAAGCTGGGCTTGTCTCTTGCCGGTTTGGGTAAGGCCGATGATGCCTGTGTGACCTATGCGCAGATCCGCAAGGAGTTCCCGACCGGTGCCATGCCGATCATGACCCGGGCCGAGCGCGAAATGGAGCAGCTTGGCTGCACTCAGTTCTGATTTTTTATAATTAAATCAATAGCTTGTTTTATTCTTAAGGGCGTGTTTTTGCGCCCGGCCTTTCATTTCTGCTATACTATCTACATAAATAGAAAAAGTACGCTAACGTACTGAAATATAAAAATATACGGTGTAATGGTGTAATAAGAAGGGTGGTCTATGACCGGTGAATTAACCTTATCCCCCCAGTTTGAAGGGCCGGCGCTTGGCGCAGATTCAGGTGAGCCCGAATATAATCCGCGTCCGGCTATGGAATATGCCCGTGATGAATGGATGTCGGGTATTTCCCGCTTTTTCAACGATACCGGCGAGTTTTTGATGCGGCCGGAAGTTCGTCCGGTCACCGGGGCTATGGCAGGAATGTTAGGTCTTGTTTTTGCGTGGAAAGCCCTGCCGCAATTGCTGGGTTTCATGGATAATGTGCCCGGTGGCGGCATTTTGAAAGGTCTGACGTCATTTGCGCTTGCGGTGACCGTCGGTCTGGCTTTGTTTGAAGGGGTCAATAATGGTTTTGACTGGGAAAAAACCGGCCAGAACCTGGCCCGTAATTTTGGCGTGGCCGTCGATGGTGTGGGCGCGGCAGCATCCGCTGCCGGAAGTGCCGCGGGCAGGATGGGCGAGGGTATTGTCGATTGGGCCGAATGGGGCGCGGAGGAAGCCCGCCAGGCTGCTGCAGAGCAGCTGGAGCAGGAGCAGCAGTTAGCGGCGGGCACCGACCCGGCCGCGCCGGCACCCGGGGCGACCGGCTAACCGGCCTGATCTTTCTTTTCCTTTCAAAGACGCGTGCTTTATCTTTATAACAGGGCTGTGATGAGCGACAGCCCTTTTGTTTTATCAGAGTTTTGCAGGCCGCACCTGCCGCCGCTGCCTGTGGCGGTGGCCGTGGCGGTATCGGGCGGCCCGGACAGTATGGCGCTGTGTCATGCGCTGGCAAGTTGTTATGAGGGGCCGGTTCATGCGCTCAGCGTCGATCATGGCCTGCGCGCCGAAGCCGCGGCAGAGGCGGCGCAGGTCGGTGACTGGGTCGGCGTCTGGCCGCGTGTACAGCATCATATTTTAACCCGCGAGGGATCACCCGGGCACAGCCGTATACAGGAACAGGCACGGCAGGACCGGTATGCGCTGCTGGCTGATTATTGCGCCCGGACCGGCATTACGCATTTGTTCACCGCGCATCACCGTGATGACCAGGTGGAAACCCTGTTGTTCCGCCTGGCCAAGGGGAGCGGGCTGGACGGGCTGGCGGCGATGCGGCCAGTGACGGCCTATGATGATCAGCTGACAATTATCCGCCCGCTATTGGAAGCCGATAAGGAATCGCTTCTTTCCTATTGCGCGGCGCATGATATTGCGTTCGTGCAGGACCCGTCGAATGACGATGACCGTTTTGCCCGCGCCCGTTTGCGCCGGTCAGCAGGTATTCTGGCGGCGGAAGGTCTGACCGCCAAGCGCCTGGCGGTGACGGCGGCGCGGCTGGGGCGCGCCCGCGATGCGCTCGACCACTATGCTGCCACAGCGTTTGCGGCCCATTTGCAGCAGAAAGAGCCGGGCCGTATCGTATTCAATCTTGCCGAGCTACGGGATGAACCGGCTGAGACTCGTTTGCGCGTATTGCTGCGCGCGGTTGACAGGCTCGGTGGCGGCGCAGGCGGCTACGGCCCGCGGCGCGAAAAAATGGAGAATCTGGCAACCGTCCTGTTCACGGCTGCGGATTTTAAAACTCGTTCGCTGGGCGGTTGCCTGTTTTCCCGCGATGACCGAAAAGGACTGATTGTCATTGAAACCGAAGCGGGATCGGCCTAAATCATAAAGTAACAGCCGGTTTTAGCGATTGAGCGGTAAAATACCGCCGCAAAAAACCGATTGTATCCGGTCGGCGGGAATTGTAAGCTGGCACACGATAAATGTTTAACGAAAGCGCGGTTTTCAGGTGGGAAATTTTGGACGTAATGTGATGTTCTGGCTGGCGATCGCTCTGATGCTGGCCTTTTTATTCAATATTTTCCAGACGGCGCAGGACCCGCAGGGGGCCGGGGCGGGCGATACGCTGGCCTATAGCGATTTTATGGCCGAGGCTTCGGCCGGCCGGATTGCCGACATCACGATCAAGGGCCAGGATATTACCGGCCATTTCGCCGCGGACGGCCGGGCGTTTAACACGCTGGTGCCGGCGAATGAAAACGTGGTCGATCGTCTGGGCACAACCGGTGTGCGCATTACTGCCGAGGAGCCGGACCCGGAGCGGATCAGCGCACTGGGGGTCCTGTTGTCGTGGTTCCCGATGCTGCTGCTGATCGGGGTCTGGATATTCTTCATGCGCCAGATGCAGTCCAAGGGCGGCGGCGGCGCGATGGGCTTCGGTAAGTCGCGCGCGCGCCTGCTGAATGAACAGCAGGGCCGGGTGACCTTCGATGATGTCGCCGGTATTGAGGAGGCAAAGCAGGAGCTTGAGGAAGTTGTCGAGTTCCTGAAAGACCCGCAGAAATTCCAGCGCCTGGGCGGCAAAATTCCCAAAGGCGCGCTGCTGGTCGGTCCGCCGGGAACTGGCAAAACGCTTGTCGCGCGGGCGGTGGCGGGAGAGGCCAACGTGCCGTTCTTTACGATTTCAGGCTCCGACTTTGTCGAGATGTTTGTCGGGGTCGGCGCCAGCCGGGTCCGT
This sequence comes from uncultured Micavibrio sp., assembly GCA_964445195.1. GTDB lineage: Bacteria > Pseudomonadota > Alphaproteobacteria > Micavibrionales > Micavibrionaceae > UM-FILTER-47-13. Next base: position 11,885 of record CAYUKA010000043.1, read on the forward strand.
GATATGTTCGAGCAGGCCAAGAAAAACGCGCCCTGCATTATCTTTATTGACGAGATTGATGCGGTCGGCCGTCACCGGGGCGCGGGTCTGGGCGGCGGTAATGATGAGCGCGAGCAAACCCTGAACCAGCTTCTGGTTGAAATGGACGGCTTTGAGGGCAATGAAGGCATTATTATCATCGCCGCGACCAACCGTCCCGACGTGCTTGATCCCGCGCTACTGCGGCCGGGCCGTTTTGACCGTCAGGTCGTTGTGCCGCTGCCGGATGTGAACGGCCGTGAAAAAATCCTCAGTGTCCATATGAAGAAAGTCCCGCTGGCTAAAAATGTCGATGCCAGTGTTCTTGCCCGCGGGACGCCGGGATTTTCCGGTGCCGATCTTGCTAATCTCGTCAACGAGGCGGCATTGCTGGCGGCGCGCCGCGGCAAACGCGTTGTGGCGATGGAAGAGTTTGAGGACGCCAAGGACAAGGTGATGATGGGCACCGAGCGCAAGTCGATGGTAATGAGCGAGGAAGAGAAAAAGCTCACCGCCTATCACGAGGCCGGGCATGCCATTGTTGCGCTTCATGAACCTGAATCGGACCCGATTCACAAGGCGACGATTATTCCGCGTGGCCGGGCGCTGGGTCTGGTGATGCGCCTGCCGGAGCGTGACCGGATTTCAATGTCGGTGGCCAAGCTGCGTGCCGACCTCGCTGTCGCGATGGGCGGCCGTATTGCCGAGGAGATTATCTTCGGTAAGGACAAGGTCACAACCGGCGCCTCCAGCGATATCAAGATGGCGACTGATATGGCGCGACGGATGGTCACCGAATGGGGGATGTCCGACAAGCTGGGCCCGATCCGTTATGGGGCCGATCAGGAAGAAGTGTTTCTGGGCCATTCGGTGACGCAGTCGAAAAACCTGTCCGATGAAACGGCTAAGCTGGTTGACGAGGAGATCAAACGAATCGTCAACGACGCTTATACGCGGGCCGAAACGACCCTGAAAGAAAATATGGACGAGCTGCACAAGCTGGCCAAGGCGCTGCTGGAATATGAAATGCTGACCGGTGATGAAATCAAGGACCTGCTGGACGGTAAACCGATCATCCGCGAGACGCCGGATGAGGCTGAAGAGGGCGCCAAACCAAAATCTTCTGTACCCTCCGGCGGGGGTATTGGCGGCCTTGATGACGGCGGCACTGCGCCGCAGGGCGCCTGAGCCGTTTTTTAGATTATCTTTATGACATAAGGCATGCCTCATAAATGAAGGAGGGTTCAACCGAACCCTCCTTCGGGCGCCAAGGGAGGCACGATCCTTCCATGACCTTTTTCAAGTCTTTTTTGCAAAAAAAGGGGAGTTCACA
>CAYUKA010000044.1:0-12295 GCA_964445195.1 uncultured Micavibrio sp.
GCCCTGCACGATCTTTATGGGCGCGACCGATATTGAACGCCAGCAGCCCAACGTCTTCCGCATGAAACTGCTGGGCGCCGATGTCCAGGCTGTGACATCAGGGGCCGGGACCCTGAAAGACGCGATGAACGAAGCGCTGCGCCACTGGGTCGCGCGGGTCGAGGATACGTTCTACATTATCGGCACGGTCGCCGGGCCGCACCCTTACCCGGCCATGGTACGGGACTTCCAGGCGGTGATCGGCAACGAGCTGCGCGAGCAGATGACCGAGCGCGAGGGGCGGCTGCCCGATACGCTGGTCGCCTGTATCGGCGGCGGCTCCAACGCGATGGGGCTGTTTCACCCGTTCCTTGATGACCCGGATGTGCGCCTGATCGGTGTCGAAGCCGCCGGTTACGGGCTGGACAAGGCCCATGCCGCCTCCTTAAGCGGCGGCAGCCCCGGCGTACTGCATGGCAACCTGACCTATCTGCTGCAAAACGAAGACGGCCAGATCGCCGAAGCGCACTCGATCTCCGCCGGGCTGGATTATCCGGGAATCGGACCGGAACATGCCTGGCTCAAGGACTCCGGGCGCGCTGACTATACGGCGATTACCGATGAGGAAGCGCTTGAGGCTTTCCAGCTCTGCGCCAAGCTGGAGGGGATCATCCCGGCGCTGGAACCGGCGCATGCCTTTGCCCAGGTCATGAAAACCGCCCCCGGCCTGCCCGCAGATCATATCCTGGTGATGAATATGTGCGGCCGCGGCGATAAGGATATTTTCACGGTTGCCGAGCGGCTGGGCGTTGCCCTGTAAGCGATCCGGTTCTTAAGGAGCCGGTGCGGCGCCCGGCGGCGGCGCGGCCGGTACAAGCGGCAAAGCCGCGGCCAAATAGTCCCGCGCCAGATTCACCGCGCGCCTGATCTGGGTCTCCATGATGGCCGCCGCGGCGATAGCCAGCGGGTTAAAACCTGTTTTATAGTCAATTGTACAATCAACCGCCGTATGACCGTTCGGCAGGGTTCTGAAAACCAAACTGCCGGATAGAGCTTTAAACGGGCTTTGGGTCGCCATGGCCACAATCCGGTCTGGGGGGATATGTTCAAGGTCACAGCCATAATGGGTTTTCAGGAACGGCGCTTCAATCGCCGTCAAGACCGCAATGGCCGTGTCGCTTTTCCGGGTTACATCGATATCAGTGATGTAAGAGGATATCTCTTTGTAACGCTGCGCATCCATAACCAGCGTCATCAGGTCGCCGGCGCGATGAGGAAAAGTCTCGGTAATCTGAATATGACCCATAATCCGCACTCCTCTATGCCGGACAGAGGCCCGGCGCCGCGCCGGACACCGGCGTCAGGTGCGCGGCCGCGTACTGTTTCAAGCGGTCCTTGGTGCGCCCGACTTCGCGTTCAATAAAACCGTGCGCAACGGCGTTTTTAAAGCCCATACCGCCGAAATCAAAATCCATTTGATAACGCACACGGGTACAGCCATCGGGCTGCGGGTCAAACCGCCATTGTGCTGTCATGCTTTTAAACGCGCCTTCGGTCGCCCGTATATCAATCACACCCGGCGGCCGGCCGGTCACCGTACAGCGATAACAAAAATCCTTGAAGGGCGCTTTCACCGTGACATCGGCCTCATAGCTGTCCGTGCCGGTTCGCCGGGCGTTCATCGCCCTGATATCATCGAAAATCTCCGGATAGCGGTCAAAATCCATCACCAGATTATAAAGATCAGCCGCCCGGTACGGCAAAATATCTTCGAAGGCAACATGCGGCACGTATCAAGCTCCCTATCAGGCTTAGTCTTGCTTATAGCCCCGATATAATGCGGGACGGATTTTTATCGCTCAAATTTAGCACCGGAGTTTAATTTATGTCAAAACAAGATTCCGGCTTCACAGACGCCACCGTTTGTAGTCAGATAACGGTCACAAACAGGCACACGGAAAAGGGCAATCACATGACAAACAGAATCGCACAACGGTTCGCTGACCTGAAACGGCAGGACCGGGCCGGATTGATCACCTTCATTACCGCCGGCGATCCTGACCGCGAAACCAGCGCGGCGATCCTGTCTGCGCTCAGTGAAAGCGGTGCAGACCTGATCGAGCTGGGCATGCCGTTCTCTGACCCGATGGCCGACGGCCAGACGATTCAGCAAGCCTCGCAGCGTGCTCTCTCCGCTGCCGCGAACATGGCGCAAACATTGTCAATGGTGCGGTCATGGCGCGAAAATGACCCACAAACGCCGCTTATCCTGATGGGCTATTATAATCCTATTTATACATACGGTACGGATCGTTTTGCCAAAGAGGCCTCTGAATCCGGTGTTGACGGCGTGATTATTGTTGACCTGCCGCCGGAAGAAGACGCACCGTTTCGCGATGCGGCAGCTGAAACCGGGCTTGACCTGATTCGGCTGATCACACCGACAACGACAGACGAACGGCTGGCCACCATTCTGGACGGTGCCAGCGGGTTCTTATACTATGTCTCGATCACCGGGATCACCGGGACCGCCAGCGCCGATCCGGCGCAGATCGGCCCACGGCTGGATCATCTGCGTCAGACGGCGGATTTGCCGGTCGCGGTTGGATTTGGCATAAGAACGCCCGCGGACACGGCAGCGATGAGCCGTGTCAGTGACGCCGTGGTCGTTGGCTCGGCGATTGTCGAAACGATCGGTGAGATCGCGGCCGGGCGCAAAACGGTGCAGGATGTGTCAGAGCAGGTGCAGGCCCTGGCCGTGGCCCTGCGCACCGCCACCTGAAAAAATGCGCCGGACAGACACCGCCCGGCGGAGACTTGACAGGGATCATACAAATGCGGGATACTGCGGCTTCCCCCTTCATTATTATGAGACAGCAACAAAGGTGGCAGAATCATGAACTGGCTGACCAATTTCATCCGGCCGAAAATCCGTTCGATCGTCGAACAAAAAGAAGTGCCGGACAATCTGTGGCAGAAATGCCCGGCCTGCGAAGGCATGCTGTTCCACCGCGATCTCGAAGACAATATTAATGTCTGCTATCATTGCGGCCATCACATGAAAATCAGCGTCACCGAGCGTCTGGCGCTGCTGTTTGATGACGGCAAATACAAGGAGCTGCCGCCGCCGAAAGTGGCTTACGACCCGCTCAAATTCAAGGACCGCAAACGTTACAGCGACCGGCTGAAAGAGGCGCGCGGTAAAAGCGGCCGCCAGGACGCGATCGTGCTGGCCGAAGGCGCGGTCGGCGGGGTCAAAACGGTGATCGCCGCTTTTGATTTTTCCTTTATGGGCGGTTCAATGGGCGCAGCGGTCGGCGAAGCTGTGGTCACCGCGGCCGAGCGCGCCGTCAGCAAACAGGCGGCGTTTCTGGTCATTCCCGCCTCGGGCGGTGCACGCATGCAGGAAGGCATGCTCTCATTAATGCAGATGCCGCGCACGATTATCGCTGCCGAAAAAGTCAAGGCCGCCGGCCTGCCTTATATTGTGCTGTTGACCGATCCGACCACCGGCGGCGTCAGCGCCTCCTTCGCGATGGTCGGCGACATCCATATCGCCGAACCGGGCTGTATGATCGGCTTTGCCGGCAAACGTGTCATCCAGGAAACCATCCGCGAGGATCTGCCCGACGGCTTCCAGACTGCGGAATATCTGCGCGACCATGGCATGGTCGATCTCGTTGTGCCGCGCAAGGAGCTGCGCGAGACACTGATCCGCATTCTCGACCTGCTGTTCCATAAGAGCAAATCGCGCCGTACCGCTGCCGCACCGGAGAAAAAAGGCGATAAAAGAAAGGCCGCCGCACAAAAAAATGCCGGCAGCACCAGCCAAAACCGCGCGCGCGCCGCCGCCCGGACTGTTGCCAAGAAAACCCGGGCCGCGCCCAAAACGCCGGCGGCCAACACCAACAAGCCCGCGGCGACGGCAACATCCCGCAACAGCCGGCGTCACAAAGCGCAGGGCTAGACGGGCGGCGTCCTGATGTATGCCGCCGACGCCCGCCATGGCAACCAGACACTGCAGGATAAGCTGCAGGCGCTCTACCGCCTGCGCAGCGGCGGGAAAGTCACCAGGGGTTTTAGCCAGCCTTACCGGAACCTGCTCCGCGCTTTCGATGAACCCCATAAACACCTGCCGCCGGTGATTCATGTCGCCGGCACCAACGGCAAGGGTTCGGTGATCGCCATGTTGCGGGCGATCCTTGAACAGGCCGGGTACAAGGTTCATGTTTATACGTCACCGCATCTGCAGCGCTTTAACGAGCGGATTGTGCTGGCCGGGCAGGAAATTGACGACCAGGCGCTGGAGACGCTGCTTGATGAAGCGCTGCGTCTCAATAACGGCGCCCCGGCCAGTTTTTTCGAAGTGACGACAGCGATGGCTTTTACCGTTTTTGCCCGTAATCCGGCCGATATCGCGCTGCTGGAAACCGGCATGGGCGGCCGGCTTGATTGCACGAATATCATTGAAAACCCGCTCTGCACGGTTATTACCCGGATCGGTTATGATCATATGGAGTATCTCGGCAACACGCTGGCTGACATTGCCGGCGAAAAAGCCGGTATCATGAAACCCGGCGCGCCCTGTGTCATCGGCCCCCAGGATGACGAGGCCGTGACCGCTGTGTTTGAAGCCCGGGCGGCGGCGCTTGGCATTCCCCTGATCCCGGCGCAGGGTCATGAAAGGGTCAGAACGAACCTGACTGGTCCGCATCAGCAGGTCAATGCCGCCACCGCTCTGAGCTGTATCAAACAACTGAAATCATTTGAAATTTCTAAAAACGATACGCTGCGTGGTTTAAATTCCGTGTCATGGCCGGGCCGCCTGCAACGGGTCACAAATGGATCATTGTGCACCGCCCTGCCGCACGGCGTGGCATTGTGGTACGACGGTGGTCATAATGAGAGCGCCGGGCACGCACTGGCGGCGCAGGCCGCGCTCTGGCAGGAGCAGGACGGGCAGCCTTTATACCTGGCGGTCGGTATGATGCGCAGGAAAGACCCTGTGGCCTTCCTGGCGCCGCTGCGCCCTTACATCACAGGACTGGTCACGCTGGGAATTGCCGGTGAACCGGATGCCTGCGCCGCCAGCGAACTGGCCGCGATGTTAAACAGCGCCGGGTTGCCGCCTGCAACGCCATGCGAAACAATAAACGATATCAATGACTTGAATTTTAAGACACCGGCGCGGCTGCTGCTGACCGGTTCGCTCTATCTCGCGAGCACCTGGTTAACCGGCTGATATAATGACGAATTTTATAGAAAAACGCCTTTTACTTATGTATACTAATGGGATTAACATGAATCAAAGCGGTACAGAGACCCTATGAACGGCGACAGTTCCGGCATAACCCGGTTAACAGACAATGTCATTATCGTATCCCGCGCCGAGGCGGAACGCGCCAACGGCGAGTTGATCCTTGATGGTACAGCCTTTTGTTTCTTCCGCAGCAGCAAAGCCGGCGCGGTTCTTACCAGCCGGACGCCCTCACAGCTGACACAGGACGATATCCGGGCCATCAATGAAATCGCAGATCGTTCGGAAGGCCCGCTTAACAGGCGGGTAAAAAAGCTCTTCGCCCGGTCTTTAACGGCCTTCTTCGGCGATAAAAGCAACTATACGCTTTACGAAGTCGGCCCCGGCCAGTTTCCGCTCCCGCCCTATTTTCCGGAAGATCTGAGACCGGCCTATCGCGGCATTGAAATCGATGACGGCTTCATCGCCAAGCTGCGGGAAGACGGCTATGACGCCATGAACTGGCGCACGGCCGTTGACAATGCACAGACCGGTCAGGATAACGGACCGCGCATCGGCGCGGCCGTTTATGCGCTGCATTTTATGGCCAAGAGCAAAATGGTCGGCCGCCTGGGCGCCCTGATGAGCGATGAGGGCTTCTTTACCGGCAATTTATACCTTGACAGGCTTGAGAGAAAAACCGGCGAAACGCGGGAGCACTTACTTGAAAGCCTTGAGCATCACGGCCTTAACCATATCGTGATCGATGACCCGCGTGCCAATGCCAATCAATTCTGGGTGATTTATAAAAACACCATGGAGGGGGTCGTGAACGCCCACGACTATGCCCGCACCCTGACTGACACTATGCGACCGAAATAAGCGCCGGCCCCGCTGCCGCACCGTCTTCAAATCGTCACCCTGTGACCGCATTTCGGCCTTTTTTTCCATTCAAAAACAGGCAAGAATACCGTCGCAAAAGGAAAGAAACCGAAGATGAACCAGACAATCGTACTTGTTGATGATGACCAGAATATCCTGACCTCCGTTGCCATGGCGCTGGAAGCCGAAGGCTTTGCCGTTAAAACCTATAATGACGGCGAAGAAGGATGGCAGGGCATTACCGCGAATTCGCCCGACCTTGCCGTGCTGGACATCAAGATGCCGCGCATGGACGGCATGGAGCTGCTGACCAAGATCCGCGAAAGTTCGGCGATGCCGGTGATATTCCTGACCTCGAAAGATGATGAGATCGACCAGGTCATCGGCCTGCGGATGGGCGCGGATGACTATATCACCAAGCCGTTTTCGCAACGCCTGCTGATTGAGCGGATCCGCGCCCTGCTGCGGCGCGAATCGCTGCGCCGTCAGACCGGTGAAAAAACCGCCGCCAGCGACAAGACCGTGCGCGGCAACCTGACCCTTGATGATGACCGCCATGTCTGCAGCTGGAAAGGGCAGACCGTAAACCTGACGGTGACCGAATATTTGCTGCTGAAGGCGCTGGCCCAGCGGCCCGGTATCGTCAAAAACCGTGACCAGCTGATCGATATGGCGTATGGTGAAACAATCTATGTCGATGACCGGACCATCGATTCGCATATTAAGCGCATCCGCAAGAAATTCCGCGACGTCGACCCGGGGTTCAGCCAAATCGAAACGCTTTACGGTGTCGGATACAAATACAAGGAAGAGGACTAAGACCAGCCTGGACCCGTCGTCCCGCAACCGGGCCGGCAGCCTGACGTTACGCATTCTGTCGGTCAATATTGTGCCGGTGCTGGTGCTGGTGGTCGGCCTGCTCTCTCTCGGGCAATACCAGCAAAACCTGATCACCGAAAATCTCAACACATTGCAGGAACGGGCCGGTAATTTCGCCATCGCGATCGAAGGCCCGGATGACCGGCCGGCGCTGGTGCCGGAGCAGGCGCTGCGGATTATGCGCAAACTGGCAGCCGGGCGCGCCGATATGCGGCTGTTCCTGTTTGACGGCGCCGGCGAGCTGATCGGCGATTCCCACCGCCTGACCGGCCCGGGCGGCGTCATCCAGATTGCCCCGCTCGACCGGCCGGCCAGCGATGATTTCGGCATCTCCGCGGCGATTGCTTATCTGGGTACCGAGCTGCTGGAGTTATTGCCGACCAAGACCACCCTGCCGCCCTTTCCCGCCGACGGCGATATGTCAGGAGACATTGCCACCGCGCTGGGCGGCGGGATTGCCGCCACCGCCTGGGATCATGGCGGCCCGGACCGGGTGATCCTGACCGCCGCCGTACCGCTGACCGCCGGTGAAAGGGTGATCGGGGCAATCCTGCTGGCCAATGACGGGCGCGATATCGCCGCGGCGATGGACCGGGTCCGGTTTGACGTGCTGACCGCAACAACCGCCGCGATGAGTATCACGATTTTCCTGTCGCTGTACCTTGCCGGCATTCTCGGCCGCCCCTTAAAACGGCTGGCCACCGCCGCGGAAAAGGTTCGCCAGAGCAAAGACCGGTCCGTGACGATCCCGGATCTCAGCCACCGCGGCGATGAAATCGGCGAGTTGTCGATGGCGCTGCGCGATATGACCCAGGCGCTGTGGGACCGTATGGACACGATCGAACGCTTTGCCGCCGATGTCGCCCACGAAATCAAGAACCCGCTCACCTCGCTGCGCAGCGCCGTTGAAACAGCCGCCCGTGTCGATAACAAGCAGGACCGCGACAAGCTGATGGCGATTATCCAGCATGACGTCCAGCGCCTTGACCGGCTGATCAGCGACATTTCCAACGCCTCGCGGCTGGATGCCGAGCTTTCGCGTGACGAGATCGGCACGGTTGACCTGCGCGCACTCTTAACGCCGCTGGTTAATGCCCACAAAGCCCCGCTTGACCGCACCGGCAAAGAACAGCGGGACGCACCGGTCCGGCTGGACATTCCCCGCGGCGATGATGTGACCGTCCGCGGCAATGAAGGCCGGCTGGCGCAGGTGTTTGAGAACCTGATCGGCAACGCGCTATCCTTCTCGCCGCCCGGCGGACTGGTCAGCGTCAGGGTCCTGGCCGGCCCGGAACAGCTTACGATCACGGTCGAGGATGAAGGGCCCGGTATCCCGGAAGCCAAACTGGATACGATCTTTGAGCGGTTTTATTCGGAGCGCCCGAAAAGCGAGTCCTACGGCAACCACTCCGGCCTCGGCCTGTCGATCGCCAAACAGATCATCGCCGCCCATAACGGTGAGATTTACGCCGAAAATATCAAAGAGGGCGATCACGTGACCGGCGCGCGCTTTACCGTCCTGCTTGACCGGGCCGTCTGATTTTACCGGTTCTTTTTTGGCCGGCAAGGGAGTATCCTGCTGGTTATGAAACAGGAGTCGCCGCCAACACTGATTATCACCGGCCTGTCCGGGGCCGGCATGTCCTCGTGCCTGAAGCATCTCGAGGATCTCGGCTACGAGGTATTTGATAATTTCCCGCTGGCCCTGGTCGGGCCGCTGCTTAGCGATGAGCAGGCTGGCGGCGGCCGGCCGGTGGCGATCGGGATTGATACGCGCACCCGCGGTTTCGACCCAGCGACGCTGCTGGACACGGTGCAGGCGCTGCGGGCGCGGCTGGTGTTCCTGAGCGCGGATGAGCATATCCTGCTCAAGCGCTTTACCGAAACGCGGCGGCGGCACCCGCTGGCCGCGGACCGCCCGGCCAGCGCCGGGATCAAGAAAGAGCAGTCGTGGCTGCATGAGCTTAAGGCGCAGGCCGATATCGTGATTGATACGTCAATGCTGTCAATCCATGAGCTGCGCCGGGTGATCGAGGAACGGTTTGGCGATGACGATAAAGCCGCGCTGACCGTGACCCTGATGTCATTCGGCTATAAGCACGGCACACCGCGCGAAGCCGATATCGTTATGGATGTACGTTTCCTGCGCAACCCGCACTGGGTGCCGGAATTAAAACCGCTGACCGGGCTTGATACCGCAATCGGCCGCTATGTCGAGGAGGATGAGGCGTACGCCCCGTTTATCAAACAGTTGAAAGCCCTGCTGGCGCCGCTGCTGCCGCGTTATGCGCAGGAAGGGAAGAGTTACCTGACCGTCGCGATCGGCTGCACCGGCGGCCGTCACCGCTCGGTCTTTACCACCGAAAGTCTGAAACCGTGGCTGGCGGAACAGGGCTTTGCGACCCATATCCACCACCGCGACATGGATCGTTAAAACTCAGGCGCCGCCTGGTTTTGGCGCATCCGGTGCGGCAGCACCGGCTTCAACCGTTGCCTCATAACGCGCCGCGATGGCCTGTTCGTTTGATAACATGGCACAGGCTTGCGCCAGTTTATTGTGACTAAGCATCTTCAAGCTCCTCCTCCAGCGACAGGACAGCGTTCTCGATCGAGACACCCTTTTCACCCAGCGCGTAAAAAATAATCCGCGTTTTATGCGGCTCGTCGGTCGGCGCCTTGAAATAGAGCAGCCGCGACCCGGTCTCGGCGCGCAGATCGATCAGCTCATCCTCGTCATTCATCAGCGCAATCAGGTTCATCACCTTGCGCTCGGACAGATCCTCGTCTTCCTCGCTGTCGAGCACGGTGTAATCACCGACCGGCTCATATTGCTCGCTTTGCTCCAGCTTTTTCAGGATGACAAAAGACTGGCTGTGCATCGGGTTACGGCGGTATGTATATTGTTTTTTCGCCGTGACCTCGTTGAAATTATCGAATGTCATGCTGTAAACTCCTCCTGGTCCGAATAAAGCCGTAAAAAAGCATGTAAAACGCTTGTTTTTTGCCCCAAGCGCCCTTAATTTTTGCCAGAGAGTGATTAACATTCCGTAAATACGGAAAACTTACGAAGGAAAGACAGATTATGACAGCAGAACCCAGGGCCGTTGACACTGATTACAAAGTCAAGGACATCACGCTGGCCGAGTGGGGCCGCAAGGAAATCGAGCTGGCCGAGATCGAAATGCCCGGCCTGATGGCGCTGCGGGCCGAATACGGCGATACACAGCCGCTCAAAGACGCCCGGATCGCCGGCTGCCTGCATATGACGATCCAAACCGCGGTGCTGATCGAAACGCTGACCGCGCTGGGCGCCGAGGTGCGCTGGAGCTCGTGCAACATCTTTTCCACTCAGGACCATGCGGCCGCCGCGATTGCCGCGTCGGGCGTGCCGGTCTTTGCGTGGAAAGGGCTGGAGGAAGATGAATATGAATGGTGCATCGAACAGACCATTCACGGCCCGCCAGGTCCCGATGGCGGCTGGGTGCCGAACCTGATCCTTGATGACGGCGGCGACCTGACCCAGATCATGCACGACAAGTACCCGCAATATTTCGATAATATCAAGGGCATCTCCGAAGAAACCACCACCGGCGTTCTACGCCTGTATGAAATGGAAAAGAAAGGCGCGCTGCTGTGCCCGGCGATTAACGTCAATGATTCGGTCACCAAGTCGAAATTCGACAACAAATACGGCTGCCGCGAATCACTGGTCGACGCGATCCGCCGCGCCACCGATGTCATGCTGGCCGGCAAGGTGGCGATGGTCTGCGGTTATGGCGATGTCGGCAAGGGCAGCGCCGAATCGCTGCGCCAGGCCGGCTGCCGGGTCATGGTTTCGGAGGTGGACCCGATCTGCGCCCTGCAGGCCGTCATGGACGGTTTCGAGGTCGTGACAATGGAACAGGCCGTCAAGCGTGCCGATATTTTCGTCACCGCCACCGGCAACAAGGATATCATCACTGTCGACCATATGCGCGATATGAAGGATTACGCGATCGTCTGCAATATCGGTCACTTTGATAACGAGATCCAGGTCGAGCCGCTGCGCAATATGAAATGGACCAACATCAAACCGCAGGTTGACGAGATCGAGTTCCCGGACGGGCACAAGATCATCCTGCTGGCCGAAGGCCGCCTGGTCAATCTCGGCTGCGCCACCGGCCACCCGAGCTTTGTCATGAGCGCGTCCTTTACCAACCAGACACTGGCCCAGATCGAGCTGTGGACCAACGCCAGCGCCTATGACAACAAGGTGTACGTGTTGCCCAAGCACCTTGATGAAAAAGTCGCCGCGCTGCATCTGGACAAGGTTGGCGCGACCCTGACGGAACTGAGCAAAGACCAGGCCGCGTATATCGGCGTGGCGCCGACAGGGCCGTTCAAATCCGACACATACAGATACTGATCTTACAGGTACAGGCCCGGCATCGCCGGGCGGGCTTTGACTTATGCATATTTTATGCCTGCAATGCAAGGATCAGCGCGGTATCGTCGCGGCCGTGGCCGGGGCGCTGACCGATCATGAATGCAATATCGAGGAATCGGCCCAGTTTCACGACCCGCTCTCCGGCCGTTTCTTTATGCGGGTCGTCTATGACGGCGCAGCGGCGCAAAGCCGGGCCTTTGCCGATGATTTCACGGCCATCGCCGACCGGTTTGCCATGGCTTACGATATCCATGACGCCGCCCGGCCGCTCAAAACGCTGGTGCTGGTGTCAAAGCCCGACCATTGCCTGAACGACCTGCTCTATCGCTGGCGGACCAGAACCCTGCCCATTGAGATCACGGCGGTGGCCGCGAATCATGACGATAACCGGGCGCTGGTTGAAACGCACGGCCTGCCGTTTCATCACCTGCCGGTGACGCCGGACGCCAAAGCGGCGCAGGAAAGGCAGATCGCCGCGCTGGCCGGTGAAACCGGCACGGAACTGATCGTGCTGGCGCGCTACATGCAGATTTTAAGCGCTGACTTCTGCGCCCGCCATGACGGACAGATCATCAATATCCACCATTCCTTCCTGCCCGGCTTTAAGGGCGCGCGGCCCTATCACCAGGCCTATGAGCGCGGCGTCAAGATTATCGGCGCCACCGCCCATTTCGCCACGCCCGATCTTGATGAAGGACCGATCATCGCCCAGAACACCGTGCCGGCCGGCCATGCCGACACGCCGGACAAGCTGGTCCGCACCGGGCAGGATATCGAAACGCGGGTGCTGGCCCGCGCCGTACGCCTGTACGCCGAACGCCGCATTTTCGTGCAGGACGGCCGCACGGTGATTTTATAAATCGCCCTGACTCCAACACATCACATAACTCTTG
>CAYUKA010000045.1:0-11614 GCA_964445195.1 uncultured Micavibrio sp.
CTGGATGATGGACCGCGCAAGAAAATCACGCTACTTTTGCAACAGGTCTAATAGCTGGCAGCAGGCTCTCATCGATACTGCCTGTGACATTGGCAATCAACATCCCTGCCGGTACGGCTTCGTCCTGAAAGCCGTCCAATAAACGCTCATCAGACATAACTAAACACTCCCGCTAAAATCTTACGGAAAGAACTTATAATAACGGCCGGGAAAATGCAAACCCTCAGGCATGGGATCTAGCGCATCTCACGCTGCAAGGCCCATTTGATCAGGGCGTGATCCTGGTCCATGGTGCCAGCGATCACAAGCTGCTTGGTCTTGCGCGGGCGGCTGCCGGTACCAAGATAGACGCTGTTCTCCAGCGTCAGCGTGCCGACATTATGCACGAAGCGCCAGCCCGCGCCGCCCGGCAGTCTTAGCAGCGCTTCGCGCCCGTCGCGAATCAATGATACCAGTACGCGCGGATGCAGGTGAAACCGCAGCGCCGCCTGTACCGGCCGGGTCGCCCCGATCGTACAGCTTAAACTGTCCTCGCCGCGGATATCGTGACCGCCCTGCCCCATATACAGACGGCGGCGGTGGGTAATGCCGTTCAGCGGCACGTAGCCGTCATGCGCCGCTTCGATCAGCACGGCGTCGCGGCTGTCCTCGCGGTGAACGCTAACCGTGCGCGGCCTGCGGCCGATATGGCCTGCGCCGGACCCGTTATGCCGGATTTCACAGGCATTGCGGTGATCAAGCGTCAGGCTGTTATGCGCGGCCGTCGCCCGCAGCGAGTCCTGCCAGTCCGGGTCAAGCGGGTGGCTGCCGCAGGACACGAACACACGTTCCTTGCCGTAAATAAATTCAAACGCCAGCGGGCTGGCATGGGCCTGCGCATCATGGGGCCAGGGCGGCGGGCCGCCGCAATCCATCATGACCTGGCTCCGGCCCAGCACAAGGCGTTCAAAGCCGCTTTGCGGCAGGGCGTTCAGGACCTTGCCGCGCGCATTGGCCCTGGCCAGCACGGTATCCACATAGCCGGTCTCACCTTCCTGCGCGCCGTGAAACAGCGCGAATTTCTTATCGGCATAGCGGAAGAACCGCACCGCCTGCGCCATCCGGTCGATTGTATGGGTCAGCGGCGCCGGCACGGGGTAGCCGCCGGCCCGCAGCGCAAGCCGAATATCGATCAGCAGCTGTAGCGCCGTTAAGAGCTGCGCCGGGCTGCGGCTGATATGGCCGCCATCGGGCAGTATCTGTTTCGCAGTCTGCTCCTGCAACAGGTCAAGCGCCTGCGCCAGCCAGCCCTCACGGCCCTGCAGGGCGATCCCGGCCAGCGCCAGCCCGTGGATCGCGCGGAGAGCCGGCAGACCGTCCGGGGCACCGGCGGCGCTGCGCGATAAATGCCGCGCCTGACGGATAAGCGAGTCAAAAAACCGGTCCTGGAACATGTCGTCAGCGCTGGCGCCAAAGAAATCATACAGCGTGATCCAGTGCGCCAGCCGCCGCCCGGTATAATCGGGCCGCCAGATTTCCGGCGTGCAGATATGATAACAACGCATCCAGCTCTCGATCATCGCGCGGGCCAGCCGCCGCGGCGCATCACCGCCCAGCGCGCGCAGATCGCGCAGATCGCGCAGCCAGTCAAAACCATGCATATGCGCCAGCCACGTCTCGCCGACTCCCTCCGGTTCCCAGCATTCACCATGCAGCGCCAATGTCTCGCCGCCAAGTGCAAACAGGCCGTCGCACAGCACCCGGCCGCCTTCGGGATCGCCCGGCCACGGGTCGGCCAGCGCCGTGACAAAGCCATCCGGCGCGCCGCCGCCAAGGGACCAGTTATAAATCATGTTGCCGGCGGTCAGCGCCCCGGCCCGGTGCCGTATCTGCCTGAGCAACGCCCGTCCGATCATCCGCCGCCCCCGCCGCGCAGGGCGCTGATATTGTTTTCATAGCCCGCCGGGCCGTCCTTAAACACCGCCGTACCGGCCACCAGCACATTCGCGCCGGCGGCGATCGCTTCGGGGGCGGTCTCCGGCGTGATGCCGCCATCGACCTGCAGATCAACCGGATGATCGACCGCCTCGATCATTTCCTTCACGGCATGAATCTTATCAAGCAGCGGGATAAAGCTCTGGCCGCCAAAGCCGGGATTCACCGTCATGACCAGCACCAGGTCAAGCATATCGATCACGTTGGCAACCACATCAACCGGCGTGCCGGGATTGAGCGCCAGCCCGGCTTTCCTGCCAAGCGCCTTGATGGTTTGCAGGCTGCGGTGAATATGCGGGCCCGCTTCCGGGTGCACGGTAATGATATCGGCCCCGGCATCGGCAAAGTCCTTCAGGTAAGGATCGGCCGGGGCGATCATCAGATGAACGTCGAAAACTTTCTGTGAATGCGGCCGCAGCGCCTTGGTCACCGCCGGGCCGATCGTGATATTCGGCACGAAATGCCCGTCCATGACATCGATATGGATATAATCGGCCCCAGCCGCATCGACAGCGCGCACCGCTTCGCCCAACTCAGCGAAATCAGCGGACAGAATAGACGGAGCGATGCGGATATCGGTAACGGATGCCATAAAAAAACCTGCCGGTTGAAAAAGGGGAGGAACGCGAAAGCGGCCACTATCATAATACGGCCTATCCTTTATATGTAGCAAATTTTGCGTCTTTTTTCACGCCCTAAAGGGAAACGCCCTGTCTAAAACCGCTCATGCCGTTTTTTGCAACCGCGCGACATAAAAGCCATCCATGCCGCCATGCGGTGCCAGATGATAGGGCAGAACGCGGACATCGCCTTCCGGCGTCACCAGCGCGTCCAGTCCGCCAATTTCAGCCGGGTCAACCGGCACCCGGCGCAGCGCCTTGTTCGTTTCAAGCAACGCCGCGATTTGCTGTTCGCCTTCCGCTTTTTGTAACGAGCAGGTACAATAAACCAGAAGCCCGCCGGGCACGAGGCAATTTACAGCATTGGCCAGCAGCCGCGCCTGTACGGCCATCAACCGTTCCATATCCTGCGGGGTTTTCAGGCGCAGCACATCGGGGTGCCGGCGGACGGTGCCGGTCGCGCTGCAGGGCGCATCAAGCAGGATACAGTCAAATGGCTGCGGCGGCTGCCAGACAGTCGCATCGGCGACATCAACACGAACGGCGTGGTCAAGCCGCAGGCGCTCAAGGTTCGTCTTTAATACCCGCAGCCGGGCCGCCGAACGGTCGAGCGCGGTCACATCCGCGCCCCGTACCACAAGCTGCGCGGTTTTGCCGCCGGGTGCGGCGCACATATCAATCACCCGCCGCCCGGCAATGTCACCGAACAGCCGCGCCGGCAGCGCCGCCGCCGCATCCTGCACCCACCACATGCCATCATCGTAACCCGGCAGGCCCTGCACCGCGCCCCCGGCCACACGCCGCAGCGTACCGGTCGGCAGGGGTGAAGCGTCCAGTGCCTGCGCCCAATGGTCCCGCGCCGCCTCGTCTTTGAGCGAAATATCAAGCGGCGCTTCGCACAGATTGGCCAGCGCAATCTCCGCCGCGCCGCGCAGGCCGTAATCGGCGATCCACAGCTTCATCAGCCAGTCCGGCGTGTTCAGCCGCGCCTCATCCTGCCCGGCCAGCCAGTCGCGCCCCTTTTCAGCAACCCGCCGCAACACCGCGTTGACAAACCCCTTCTGGCGGCTCATCTCCGCCTGTTCGGCAAGCCGCACGGCGCTGTCCACCACCGCGTAATCCGGCACATTCATGAAGGCGGCCTGGGTCACGGCAAGGCGCAACAGGTGATGCAGCGCCGGTGGTTTTGGCGACTCCGGCCGGTCGGCAGCGCGGGCAATCAGGTCATCAATCTGCCCAAGGCGGCGCAGGCACGTCGCCACCATCATCCGCAGGAAGGCTTTGTCACGGCTTGAGAGCGCGAGATAAGCCTGATCGCTGCCGAGCAACTGGTCTAATGGCTGCTGTTTGTCCAGCACCTGGCCGAGCAGGCCGAGCGCCACACGGCGCGCGACCAGCGACTCCGTCATCGTCTCATGTTCCTGATCCGGCGCGTCAGCATTATCCATACTATCCGGCTTCTTTCTGATCGCGCTGCGCCAGCCCGGCCATAATGTCTTCTTCCAGCGCGCAGCTATAATCAATCAGGATCGTGTAAAGCGCCCGCACCATGTCGGCATCAACCCCCTGCGCCGCCGCCCGCGCCGCCGCCCGCTCCCGCACTTCATCGACACGATCGGGCAGGACAGCCGCAATTCCTTCGGCGTATTTAAGGGCGCCAACCTCACGAATAATACCGGTGCGTTCGGCCAGCAGGTCGACAATCCGGTCATCCAGCGCATCAATCCGCTGCCGATAGGGAGCTAAAATTTCCATTCCATGGCTTTCCTTTTATGGTCACGCCCGCCATATTACCGTTATGAGCACACAAAAACCAAGCCCGCCCGCAAAAAAACCGGATCAAAAGCCGGCGTTACAAACAGACACAAAAGACCGTCCGGCCGAAAAAGGCGGCCCGGCAGGACCGGAGCCGACACGATACGGTGACTGGGAAATCGACGGCAAATGCGTTGATTTTTAGACACAGCGCCGCGACACTAAGCCTTTTGCCCGCCCTCCGGATAGGGCACCTTTTTCATCGCGGTCAGGGTTTTGCCGATATATACGACGGCCGCGACAATCAGGATATGCCACAGGAAATGCAGCCCCTGCGGGAAGTAAACGCAGAACAGCGTATCGGCACTGCGCGCCAGCAGACCGAAAAACAAAAGGTAGGCCGCAGATAACAGGTAGGCTGTTACGTCTTCGCTCCGGCTCTGCACTTTCAGCGCCGCCAGCGACAGGAAAAACAGCAGGGGCAGGAACAGCGCGCCATTTTGCGGTAAACGGCCGATCGCTTCGTCTTTCAACAGAGCGCTCAACACGATCAACACCACCACAACCCCCATGCCCTTTGATAAGTCCCAGCGCAATATGTCGTTGGCCACCACGACCGCCATGATGATAAACAGCATGAAAAGCAGGAACATATCCGCCACCAGCGCAAGCGGCGCCCCGCTGACATGCCAGGCCATGCCGGACAGCCCCAGGAAAAAGAGCAGCAGGGCGGATACCTGGTGAAAGCTCGGGCTTTCGTCATCTTCACTCTGGGTGTGGTACATCCAGACCGCGCCAAACCAGAACACGGCGCAGGACAGGAAATTCAGCGGCTGCGGAATCGCGCCGGCGGATAATTCACAATATTGATAAAGCGGAATAACTGAGTCTAAAGACAGGGCGGAAAAGGACATAGCTGTAATCACGTATGAAACAATCGACTTTCAGTTTAGCTTTGCCACCGGCTTCGGGCAATTCCCGGAAAAGATATGTCCACAGGCCCTGCCTAGACTTCCATTTTCATGCTGCCAGTAGCGCCATTGCCCGCAGACACGGCCACATCAGCCTGTGCCGGTTTCGGCACGGGCATCGGCATCTCCGGTTCCGGGCGTGGTTCCGGCATAGGTATCCTGTTCGCTTCAAATACCGGGCTCAGCGTACCGCTTTTCCCGAGTTCCACATCCCTTAATTCAGGGTTGGCCTCATGATCAGCAAGACGGGCGGGCGCTTCCTGCTCAGAAGCATCCGCAGTATCGGGGGCTTCTTCATCGCCATCACCGCCAGCCAGCCACTGCGCCCACTCGCTTAAGGTCTGCGCACCGGCCCCGAACTTCTGCAGCCCTGCATGGGCCTTTCCAATGCCGTCAACCACACTCCGCGCCCCAACGGCCGCCGCTTTTGGAGCTTCATCCAGATCGCCAAGACTTTCCACAACATCCATAGCGGCGAACGTTGCATCGAAAGCGCCATCAACTTTTGGCCCCACTCTTTGGTTAAAGTCCGCTATTTGTTCTGATAGTTTCTTTGAAAAATCAAGCGGCGAGGCCGGCATTGTAAAACTTTCGCTGGGGACGGGCGGTGTCCAGTTGTCAGGATCGTAAGCTTCTGAATCCACGGCCATTTCTTTCCCTTCAGCCGCCGCTTGATCATCATTTTGATCCCACCTGTAGGGCTGCATTTCGCTTTCGGAAAAACCAAAAGCCGTCCCGCATACGCTATCTGTTCCCCCTCCGAAAAACTCAAAAAAATTTACGCAGCCTGACAATACCTGAGGCGTGAGAACTTCTCCGTCATAATATATATATTCAAATAGCTTTTTATCCATGAGCGTGAATTCCGTAAAACTCCCGTTACGGCCTAATTATACTGTCCGAACGTTAAGAAAACTGTAAGATGAAGGTATTTTTGTTTAAAAACAACAACTTACTATAGATCCACGTCAACCATGACAGGTACATGGTCGGAGGGTTTTTCCCAGTCGCGGGCTTCGGTCAGGATTGTGTGGCCTTTCAGGCGCGGCATTAGCGGCGGCGTCAGCCAGATATGGTCCAGCCGCCGGCCGCGGTTCGACTTTTTCCAGTCGCGGTTCCGGTAAGACCACCATGTATAGCATTTTTCCTCTTCCGGCACGAACGCGCGGATCGCGTCATGCCAATCCAGCGAGTCGCGCATACCGCCCAGTTTTTCGACTTCAACCGGCGTATGCGAAACGACCTTGAGAAGCTGCTTATGCGACCAGACATCATGCTCAAGCGGTGCGATATTAAAATCGCCAAGCGCGATCAACGGGTCGTCATTAGCGTAATTCTCACGAAACCAGCGCGCCATTTCATCAACGAATTTCAGCTTATGATCAAATTTATCGTTTACAGCCGGGTCGGGTTCATCACCCCCGGCAGGGATATACAGGCAGTGAATTTCAATCGGCTTATTATTCTTCGATGATTCCAGATGTACAGAAATATGGCGGCAGTCCTCACGCCCGACACGGTGATAGATCTCCTTGGTCGTGAAGGGAACCCGCGAGAGCACCGCGACGCCGTTATAGCTTTTCATGCCGTGGATATGCATATGCTCATACCCCAGCGCCCGCGCCGCCTTGACCGGGAAGGCATCGTCCGGTGTCTTGGTTTCCTGCAAGCAAATCAGGTCCGGGCTGTGCTCGGCTGCCAGCTTTTCAACCAGCGGCATCCTAAGCCTAACTGAGTTAATGTTCCATGTCGCGATGCGCATGACGGGCTCCAGTCTCCGTTTCCTAAGCCTTATCGCCATAGGCTTTGATGTGTTCCGGCAGACGTTCGTTCGTGCCGTACATGAAATGGTTTTCCATCCGTTCGGAGAACCGGCCGGCTTCGGTGGTGTGGCCTACGGCTTCAGCGACTTCGCGGGTCAGCATCGGGTTGTTACCGCAGCACACGCCGAGATAGCGGATGTCCATCGCATAAGCCTGCTCGGCAAACTGGCGGATTTCATAGCGGCTGACCTGCATCGGGTCGAGCGCGGTCGGGAAGGTCCGCCCATGTGGCGACGGACAGGCACAGCCATTCTCATCCGGCAGGTTAAAGAAGGTCGGGTGGGCCTCGTTGGTCCGGTATGTCACTGGCAACGCTGCTACCGGACAGCTCAACGCGGCACGGATTTCGCGCAGATAAGGCATCATCGTAGCCGGACCGCGGAAACAATTCATACCGACAACATCGGCGCCGGCCTGTTCCAGCTTCCGGCAGGCTTCAACCGCCGTATCGCCGTCGCGCATCTTGTTCTCGCCCATCATCGCGATCGTCACAACGCACGGCACGTTATGCTGTTTCATCGCTTCCAGCGCACACAGCGCCTCGCCGGTGTAATAGAATGTTTCGCCGACCAGCATGTCCGCGCCTTCCTCGATCGCCCAGCCGCACATTTCGTCGAACATGGCGCGCACCTGCTTCTGTGTTTCCGGATCATCGGGGTTCCAAATATTGGTGTTGGAAATGTTACCGGCCATCAGATCCGGTTCGCCGGACGGGTTGTTATCGGCAACTTCGCGCGCGATCTTCAGCGCGGCGCGGTTCAGCGGCTCCAGCAGATCTTCCTTGCCGATCACCCGCATTTTCTCACGGTGGCCGTTATAGGTGAAGGCTTCAACAATGTCCGAACCGGCGCGCTGGAAATCACGGTGCAACATGCGCAGCGCCTCCGGCTCCTCCAGCGCCACTTCCGGCACGAATTCACCGGCGGTCAGATATCCGCGCTTTTCAAGCTCGAACAAAAATCCTTCGGCACAAATGACCGGCCCGTCTTCAAGGCGCTGCATCAACCCGCGTTGTTTCACCATCGTCTTTACCTTTCCCGTATGAATAGCAAAAAGACACTCTAACCGGCGTAAACCGGGCTGTACAGGGTTTTTACAAAGGGAAAGACGGTTATGAACCGTCAGTCGTTATCAAAGGCTGACAGTAATTCATCGGATAGCTCAGAAGCGATTTCGATAATTTTCAGATTGGCGCTGAAAGCGGTTTCGGCCAGCGTGATATTCACGGCCTCTTCGGCCAGGTTGACATTCGGTACACCGATGACGCCGTTCTCATCGGCAAAGGGCGAGTCAGGGTCATAGGCCGGGACAAATGGTGTGTTTTGCGGAATGGTCTGCGCCCGCACGCCGGTGCCGTTACCGTCCGCATCTGTCTGCGCCTGTTGCACGGTCGTCACGGCGCTATAAGGCGCGTTGTCCGGATCGGTAAGCGACCCGGCCGTGTTCAGGTTTGCAATATTCGAAGCGCTGCCTTCCAGCCGTTTCTGGCTGGCGAACAGGCCGGACAGGGCAATCTGTATAGTATTAATCATATATTTACGTTATCATAGTTAAGTTAACAGAGCTTGAAAAATTACAAACCCGAAAAACAAAAAATACAAGCATTTCAATAGTCTCCCTGTTTCTTTCACTGTGAGGGCGGTCAATATGATTACATGCACCAGAATAATAGCCAGCCTCACCATTATGGCTATTCTTCTTTTCAGTTCAACAGCTTACGCCGAACCCAAACCATGGGTCTGGAGCTGGTGGGAAAGCCACTGGAAAGATCTGGATTTTGAGCCTTATCTTGAAAACGGCAAGCACCCGCATAACAGCCAGTGGGACGAACAAAGCTGGACGCCACAGCAGTGGGCCGCAGAACCGGCCGCCGCGATGGATCTGGTACGCGGTTTTTACACCGCCGATATCCTGCGCGATCAATATATGGATGACGGTGTGCCGGTGCTGGAAGTCGGCCCGGGTTTTTATATGCTTGGCGGCCATGACAAGCGGCGGATCGTGCAAACCATCGATTATGCTTATGGGGTCACGGCAGAGAAAGAGAACGGCATGTTCCTGCTGCATGACTGGCAGACCGGCAAAGCGGTCGGCGCCTACACCCGCTACGGGCTTCAGCTACAGTAAGTGACACTTACGCGACATGGTTCGGCAGGTAACGCAGCGTATTCAAATCCAGCGTGATCACCGTCACCGGATCATCTTCAGCCAATGTATCGTTCTGTGCCTGCATCGCCCTGAATGACGGATCGGCGCGGTAGTTGGCGTTAATCCATTCCGTGCGCAAAACCGTGCCATAGGTTTTCACATCAAAGGCTTCAACCTGGACAACAACAGCCCCGTGCTTGAGACGCTGTAAAACAACCTCATCACCGGCGGCAATGTTAAAGTCCCGGTCAAGGCTCACGTCGCCGTGACGAAGGATCACCGAGATCATCTCATCACGGTAGCGGCGCATAATCTGATCCGCCTGCGCCTGATCATTTGCCCGTTCGCTCGCCAGCTCTTTCCCTTTTTTATTCATAATGACTTATAGCCGATTACAGTGTGGCAGACAACTTTTTTGCTTTTGCCAGCCGTTGTTCCCGCCACAGGATAAACAGGTTGCTGGCCACCACAATCGCCCCGCCGATAAAGATCGCCGGTGCCGGCCAGTCGCCAAACACAAAAAAACCGATCGCCGTTGCCCAGAGAATACCGGAATAATTGAATACACTGACCACTGCCGCCTGGGTGTTCCGAAAGGCGCTGGCCAGCAGGAATTGCGCCAATGCACCGGACAGGCCGACCCCGAGAATCTTCCACCAGTGCTCCGGCGCCGGCATGCTGCCGACGAACGGCATCATCAGGCCGGTCAGGACCGCACCGATCAACATGAAATAAAATGTCGCGGCAAAAGCCGTTTCGGTGCGGCCGAGGTAACGCAGCAAAATACCCATCACCGCGTGCATGAAGGCGGCGCTCAGGGCCAGGCTGACACCCGGCACATTCACCTGGCCGCCCGGCTGGAGCATAATCAACACGCCGACGAAGCCAAAAACCACCGCCCCCCAGCGGTACAGGCCAACCGACTCCTTCAGGAAAATCACCGAGAGAACCGGCACCATCAGTGATGTCGTAAACAAAAAGGCCGTGACATCAGCCATCGGCATCGCGATAAACGCAGCGAAGGTAACCAGCAGGCTGGCCGTTCCGATTACTGCCCGCGTGATGACCGCCTTGGTCTTGTTAATCTGAATGCTCGCCCGGCCGCCGTAAATCAGAACGTAGAGCGCGAACGGTATAATGCCGATTATATTCCTGAAAAATCCGATCTCAAAGACGCTGTGATACGGGGCCAGCAACTTGGCAAACATATTCATGAGGGCAAACATCGCGAACGCGCCCAATGCGCACATCATGCCCCGTAAAGCGTTTTCCCTGCGCTCATCCGTCACGTTTGCCGCCTTTGCCTTCATGCTGCCGTTCACGCCAGTAAATCAGCAGGTTGCTGGCGATCACAATCACTGCCCCGATCCACAGATGCGCCTGCGGCCAGTCACCGAAGAGCAGCCAGCCGAACAGGACGCCCCAGACCAGCCCGGTAAATTGCAACGGCGATAAAGTCGCCGCCGGCGCCAGTGCCAGCGCATGGGTTTTCAAAAATTGCTGTGCTGTCCCGGCGATGCCGACAACCGCCAGAATCGCCAGCGTGTCTGCTGTCGGCATCGTACCGAGAAACGGCAACAACGGCGCCGTGACCACGGTGCCGATCAGGATGAAATAAAAGACCGTCGTGATCGCCGGTTCGGTCCTGCCGAGATCGCGCAGGCACAGCGATACCGCTGCGATTGTGCCTGCGGCCGCCAGCGCGAAAAAGTAGCCGGCCGCCTCGCCGCCGCCCGCCGGCTGGACCATGACCAGTACGCCGCCAAAACCGGCAATGATCGCCAGCCAGCGGTACGGCCCCACCCGCTCGCCCAGCACCGGCATCGACAGGGCGGCGATCATAAGCGGCGCGCTGTACATCAACGCCGTGGCATCGGCGACCGGCAGATATTTGAACGCATAAAACACCAGCACGATACTCAGCGTGCCGACAAGACCGCGCAGAATATGCGCTTTGGACCGGGCGGTTTTGAGAGCCGCCCAGTCTCCGCGACAGCCGAGCAGGATAATCAGGGCCGCCAGCGCGACGAGGTTGCGGTAGAACACAATCTCGACCGGGTGATGAACGTCGCTGGCCAGCTTGGCAAAGCTGTTCATCGCCACGATCATACAAACCGCAGTCGCATAAAACAACAGGCCCTGAACAATCTGGTCACGTGCGATAATAGCCTTTACTCCACAGATAATCGTGCCATGCCGGCCCGCCCCTTATAAAGCAACGGGCGGCGCTGGCAAAAAAGAATCGGCATTTATAGACATAATGTCTTACGTGATTATCCCCTTGACCTAAGTAAGGTGATTTGGTAGTATATTCTTATAAACA
>CAYUKA010000046.1:0-11354 GCA_964445195.1 uncultured Micavibrio sp.
ACCAAACCAGTGACTCACTCTGGATCTGGTACCACTATGCGGGGCAGGTCAGACAGGCTCACTGATCTACTGATTAACGAGACTATCACCAAAGAAGCCTATGACCGTAAGTTCTCCCAGCTCCAAAACAGGCGGAAAGAGATCAGCGTCATGCAGGAAGAACACCAAGGCGGCAATGAAGAGTTTAAAAACGCCCTGACCACAATAGTTTCCTTAGCATCTAAAGCCCCCGATATATTCAAAAGTTCGAAAACTGAGGTTAAACGGGCTTTAGTCGGGTTTGTATTTTCGAACTTACAGCTCAATGGCTCAAAGCTAGAGTACACGCTACGTGAACCGTTCCAGAGCTTCCAAAATGTAGGGAGTTATAAAGAATGGCTGGGGTGGCAGGATTCGAACCTGCGCATGGCGATACCAAAAACCGCTGCCTTACCGCTTGGCTACACCCCAACAATGCTAGATGGAAGGGAAATTACCCAAAAACCTCTAAAAAGGCAAGTGGGTCTGAGCGTTATAGGGCGTTTTGTTTGAGAGTTCAACAATCAAGTTACGATTAAACGACCTGATACGCGTTTTTCCAGCTATGAACAGGTTTAAGAAACTTTTTCTGCTGTGTGTAAGAAGTTAGAGGCCTGTTTAGAGAATGTCTTGAGCCATTTTTCTCTGATTAGAGCAGAGTTTTCTCGAATGGCTTCAACCTCATACCCCTCAGGTAAAAAAGCATCCATAATTCCGCCAGCCTGTACAGCGAGCACTCCGAGTTGTTCAAGTCCTTGGCGCAGGATAGTGTCTCCCATGAATGGGCCTGTTAACATATCGCTATCTAATTCTGGTCTTATCATATATTGAGTGCCCATTGTGGGATGGGTTGCAAGTTCGCAAAGCATTTTATAAGCCTCATTACGTTTTCCGGTCTCTGTTCCGTCGCGCACATCAAGTGTTTCTCTTACTTTGGCAGGAAAAAATTCTCTTTTGCTTTTATTGTCATTTGCACAGCGCCAGCGCTCAATCGCAGAATGGTCTGTTTTGAATAAATCCATAAGAAACATAGTTTCCATCACATCGCGCATAAGCAACCCCTCCGGTTCCAAACCGGCTGGATATCAAAGTCGGCTATCATTATTCCATTGATTTTAATATGAAAAAGATAAGAATAAAGAGGTTTAGCTGGTAATGATAACGCCAGCGACTTCCAAAAAGGCTTCGTCGGTCAGCCCGGTAATGCCGTCAATGGTGGCAACAACTGTCGCTGCGCCAAAACTTGCGCTGCCTGTTGTATCGACACGGACGTCTGAATCGCCGCCACTATCGGTGATTTGGACAAAATCAGTAATAAGCTCGGTTAAGGGGTCATAGCCTGTGAGCAGATCGGAAAGGTCCAGTTTATCGATCTGCGTGTTAAAATTATATACCGTATCGGTATTGGCGGTGCCGGTGTTGCTGAATTCAAAAATTTCCATACCGGCAGAACCATACAGATCGTCATTTCCAGTACCGCCGCTCACTCTTGTGACGTCAAACGTTGCGCCGCTATCGTAGGCAACAATAACAATGCCATCACCGCCATCACCACCGTCGAAAGCGCCCGTACCATTTGAGCCTGTCGCGCCGGAGCCGCCGCCACCGCGGCCATCCAGGCCATCGGTACCTGCGGCGCGGCTGTTCGGTGCTGTGCCGCCGCCACCGGCACCGCCGGTGCCGCCGGTCCCCGATCCTAAGTAAGCGCCGCCGCCGCCGCCACCGCCATAATAAATGGTTTCGCCTGTTATTGCTGATGTAACGCCGTCGCCACCATCGCCGCCATTATTGCCGCTGGCGTTCGCACCGGCGGCTCCCGCGCCGCCGCCACCACCGGCAGCCGCCGTACCGACTGTGCCACCCGAACCATTACCGCCGGCATTGCCATCCGTACCGCTGGCGCCAGTGCCTGTTAAGCGGCCACCGCCACCTGAAGCGCCGCTGTTACCGTTATTCTGTACGCCGTTAGTGCCGCCGCCACCACCGCCTAAAGCAGTATTTCCGTCAAATGAGGACGTCCCTCCAGTGCCGGCCATGCTTGTACCGCCAACACCGCCGGCACCGCCCGCGCCGACAGCAATCGCATAGTTGTTGCCGGCCGTTACGGCGTAACCTGTGACCTCGTCGACCTCACCGGCACCGCCGCCGCCGCCGCCGCCGGTGTTGCCGCTCACGAACCCGCCGCCGCCGCCGCCGCCGCCGACAGCAAGGTAATCAACTTGCGTCACGCCTGTCGGGGCCGTGAAAGTATGGGCCCCTGTGCTCGTATAAGAATGGAATATCCAGCCATCAGCCCTGACAATAGCCTCAGAGTTCGCGCTCAGGATGCTGGTGATGGACGCATCGATCGTGGATGCCGAATTAATCGTATCATCGCCGGCATCCCCGTTTAACGTGTCTGCGCCGCCGCCGCCGTTCAGGGTATCATTATTGTTGCCGCCATTAAGCGTATCGCCCTGATTGCCGGCGATCAGTATGTCATTACCATCGCCGCCGTTAAGCGTATTTGATGCATCATCAATATTGCCGACATCATAAATCTTAAAATTGCGGAACCAGCTATTGCCATCCGTACCGTTCGAGGGCGCATTGCCATCGTCATCGTTCATGAAAACAAGGTGAGAAAATGTGCCGGTAAAGTAGCTGCCCACATCAATTGTGAAATGTTCCCAGTCACTGGAGCCAGTATAGTTATCAAAGGCCGTTATTCCCCAGTTCTGGGTGCCGAATACCTTAAACGTATTGCCTGCGCTAATATTATTGTCATTGTCAAAGCCAACACCACTGATCTCAGCTTCCAATGTGCTTTTGAAGTCAAATTCGATGATCGTATCAGCCGTGACGGTGTAGTTGACGAGCACCTTTTTCCAGAGATTACCGTCCATAATAAACCCGTCACCATTCTCGATGACACTCAGACTGCCTCCGGCATCCTGACCGCCGCCATAACTGAGCAAGTCCGCTGCCGTTGCGAAGAACGGCTCGGTTTCATTTGTAATGCCGGCACCGTTTATGGTGTCGTTCCCGGCGCCGCCAGTAAGAATATCCGCACCAAGGCCACCGTTAATGTTGTCATCATCAGCGCCGCCATCAATGGTATCGTCGCCATTCCCGCCTTCTATCGTATCATTACCAGCGCCACCGTCGATGGTATCATCGCCGTCATCGCCTTCAATCGTATCATTGCCGTGATCGCCGTAGATTTCATCGTTGCCGCTGCCCCCGAAAATCTCATCCGCATCGTTGCCGCCACGAATAACATCATCGTCTGCTCCGCCATCAATAATATCACTGCCGTCACCACCAGTAATAAAATCAAGACCGTCCTGCCCTTCAATAATATCATTACCTTTGGCCCCATGGATCGTGTCATCGTCCGCACCGCCATACATGGTATCATCGCCGTTGCCGCCAAGAAGGATGTCATCACCGCTATCGCCATACATGGTATTCGTGCCGCTTTGGCCTATAAGACGGTCATCACCGGCTTCACCATAGAGAATGTCGTCGCCTGATCCTGCGATGAGAATATCATTACCGGCACCGCCGTTTAGAATATCGTTGCCGGCTCCACCGGACAGCATGTCGTTGCCTGATTGTCCAAACAAAAGATCGTCGCCGTTATCACCGCCACTATCCCCCCAGATTTTATCATCACCCGCGCCGCCAATAATAGTATCGTTGCCATCCTGTCCAAACAGCCTGTCATCACCCGCGCCGCCGTTAATGGAATCATCCCCGTCTCTGGCTTCTACGCGGTCGTTACCGCCATCGGCATCAATAACATCCGTACCCGTGCCTGTAACAATCTTATCGTCACCCGTTGTGCCTGAATTGGTCACGGTTCCTAAATTGCCGGAGGTCGGCTCCTCGCGTCCGAAAAGGTGATCATGTGCAGAGGGGCTGGACAAGCTTACGCTATCGCTCTGCATCAGCATGACGGCGGTAAGATCGGATGAAAAATCGGATGCCCGATCTAAAGCCTGCCCATTAATTCTGACATCATGGATTGTAACGGACTCGTTGCCGTCACCGGAGTTACTGCTGAAGCGAAATTGCAGGGATGAGGGATAGTTGTTCGTGGAATCATCATAGTCGAGCGTAAAAACAAGAATGTCGGACCCGACGCCTGTTTGCGCTGTAATCAGCGAGGAGGAAACAGCAATGCCATCAACGAGGATTTCTAACAGCGGATCGGCCCCGGTTGTCAGGTCAGTGCTTGCCTCAATGGTTAATATAAAACGTGCCATTGTTTCTCGTTTTCCCCCTGCAGCCGCAATCTTTAAAAAGTTCTATATATACAATATCTTGGCCACATATTCATGATACCAGACGAGGATTAGAGATTAACTAAAATTCCTTAAAATTTTATCTATTATAAAAAGATAACAAAAACGCTAAAGAAACCCGGCTGGCCTGACGCACGGTCAAGTGACAGTTTCAGGAATGCGGTCTGATATGGATCAGTTATAACACTCGTCGACAAGAATTTGCAGGACGGTGTTCAGGCCGGAAATATCATGGACGATGGTCTGGGCGATATCGTAATGCGGTGTCAGATAAAAGATAATGCGGTCATGGTCCCGCATTTCCTTGATAAAGGCGACGGGGTTAGGCGCGAACAAAGCCTGACGATCAGTAGACAGGTCCCAGGTTACAACTCTGCGTGCGTCCGCACCGAACTGGTAGGACAGGTCATGACGGCTGAAACCGTCCACACGGGCACGGCTTTGCAGGCCGACTTTCCAGTCGAGATAAATATTGGTTGTGCCGTGTTTGCAGGTGATTGTCAGTGTTGGGTGGCGTTTCATACCGGATTTGGAGGTAATGGCCTCGACTGAGTCGTTGCGCAAATAAATAATCTCTTCACCTGCGGCGTTCCGGCGTTTGGTGACTTCCCAAAAGCCGTAGTTATCCAGGATTTCAGCTTCACGTGATTGGGCGTCAGGACTTTTATAGCCGAGTTTCTTGGCGATTTCATCATAGCAGGTTAACCGTTTGATACGCCCTTTAATCTGCGAACATTGCTGTATCTCGTTATCAATGCTGGTAACGCTGACTTGGTCTGGTGCCGCGTAGGCAGGCGTGCCGGCGAGCGCGAACCCCACAAGGACGACAGACAGGAAAACTATGCACGCAGATCTTATAATCATCTCTATATGATAATATGAAATTATAGGAGAGTAAAGAAAACGCCGCTGCTCAATGAAGGTGTAAATACCTGTTATGGCATGTTTTTAGCCGGCTTCACGCCGCGGGTCGCTTTTAAAGCTCTCCGGGTCGAGCTTGCCGATATTTTCAAAAACCGTGCAATTGCGCCCGCCGTTTTTCGCTTCATACAGGGCTTTGTCAGCGCGGTCGATCACCTCCTGGACCGTATAGTCTCCGGGTTCGATAATGGCGCCGCCGATTGAAGTGGTGATGCTTAGCGTCATATCTTTCACAGCCGATGCCATCGGGTAATCGGCAATTGAGCGTCGCAAGCGCTCTGCAATAAACAGCGCTTTGTCTTCGGAAATATCCGGCAGGATGGCGACAAACTCTTCACCGCCGAGCCGTGCAACCAGGTCAAAGCCGCGCAGATTATCAAGCAGGCGATCTGCAAATATCTTGAGAACTTCATCGCCCACAACGTGGCCATGCGTATCGTTGACATCTTTGAAGTGGTCGATATCAAGGATCAGGATGCCCAGATTTTTGCCCGAGCTTTTCAGGTCGTCGAGCTTCTTTTGTAAGTGGACTTCGAGGTATCGGCGGTTAAACAGGCCGGTGCCGCCATCCCGTACGGCCATCTCCAGGCTGTTTTCGTAGGAATCGCGCAGCCGCTTCTGGAAGCGTTTGCGGCGCACCTGCGTCCGGACGCGGGCCAGCAGTTCGTTGCGGTCGATCGGGCGCAGAATATAGTCATGCGCCCCGATTTCCAGCCCGCGCGCGATGCGGTCCATATCTTCTTCGGTCGCCGCCATGATGATCGGCACGGCGCGGGTTTTCTCGTTCGAACGTAAATGAGAACAAAGGCGCAGCCCGTCCTCTTTTTTCAGGTTCAGACTGATCAGCAGGGCATCGAACTCATGCTGCGAGGCATATTCCATCGCTTTCATGCCGCTATCGACCGGTATCACGTTGTCATTATCCTTATGCAGCGTTTCGGCTATTTTATCGGCCTCGAACTCCTGGTCCTCGACCACCAGCACCCGCGCATTGTCATACGGCTCGTCCATGACGCTCTGGGTCTGTTCCACCACGCCGAGTTGCGAGGCGGTGCTTTCCCGCGCCCGCCATTCATCAATCGTCATCTTCAGCCGGATCAGGGAACTGACCCGTGCCATCAGGGCTGTGTCATTCACCGGCTTGCTCAGAAAGTCATCGGCGCCGGACTCAAGGCCGCGCACCTTATCGACCGAGTCGGTCAGGGCCGTGACCATAACCACGGGAATATGGGCGTAGGCCGGGTCCTGCTTGATACGTTTGCAGACTTCGAACCCGTCCATGCCGGGCATCATGACATCCAGCAGGATCAAATCCGGGTTATCGTTCTGGACGCGTTGCAGCGCCTCTTCACCGCTGGTCGCGGTCACAACGTCGTAATACTCGCTGCTGAGCTTCGCTTCCAGCAACTTGACGTTCGGCAATATGTCGTCGACAACCAATACTCTTGCGGACATGTATAATGCGCTCCCGCTTGTTTATTTCAATCCTGGTCCAGATGCTTTTCGATGACTTCGATAAAGTTCGTGACCGATATCGGCTTGGAGATATAGTCTTCACAGCCGCCTTCTCTTATTTTCTGTTCATCGCCCTTCATCGCAAAAGCCGTCACGGCGATGACCGGGATATCCCGTAACTCGTCATCGTCTTTAAGCCACTTTGTGACGTCAAGGCCCGATACTTCCGGTAACTGTATGTCCATCAGGATCAGGTCGGGCTGCTTCTGCCGGGCGAGGTCGAGCACATCATTGCCGTTACGGGTCTGGACTGTCTCATAACCGTGCGCTTCCAGCAGATCGTGGAACAGCTTCATATTCAGATCGTTATCTTCGACTATCAGAACCGTTTTTGTCATGATGCGTGCCCTGAGCCCTTTTTTACCCGCATGCCCTGTAATTCTAGATCATACTGCGTTTGGCTTGTTAAATGGTTAAATTAAAGAGATTTTTACAGCCTGTCGAGGGCTTGCCCCCCTCTTTTTTATGGTTGCCGCGCTGTGTCCGGCTCACAGGCTTTGACATCCAGCCTCTCCAGCGCGGCCAGCGTCTGTGAAACTGAAAAATCCTGATATTCGACCACCATATCGCTGATCACCCCGTTATCATGAAATATCACATCCATTTCATATTCGGCACTGGCGGCATCAGCGCCTATAAGCGGGAAAAAGGCCATCCGCACGGCCCAGGCCGGGCTTTCGACCAGGGCGGCTTCGACGGCTTCGTTTGCTATGACTGTGGCCGGCGCGGTCGCTGGTGCGCCGATAAAGCTGCTGACCTCGACCGGGCCGTCTTCATCGCTGCCGTCGAAAATGCGGGCATTGTAAAACTTTTCCCCTTTGCGTGCGCGATCCAGCAACTCGACCGTATGGGCCATGGGGAACAATGTGCCGGTTTCTATATCGTAAACCAGCCCGGCAGGCATGCTGTAAACGGCTTCACCGGCGGTATCTTCGCCTCGTTCGGCATTGCCGCGGATTTCCTGGTACAGGTCGCCATTGCGTTTGCGCCGCGAGCTGAAATTAAAGCCGGCGCCGTCATAGCGTTCATATGTTGAAAAATCGCTGGTGATGCGGACCGGCGGGCTGTCGGCATATTCGTAAAACAGGTTAAACCGGTGATCGGTGGTCCAGGCTTCGCAACCGGGGCGCCATTCATAAAACATCTGGCCGCTGATATTAATGACCTGGCTGCCGCTGCGCTTGGCAATCATTTTAATATCGTACAGTGCCTTGTGCGGGGCCAGTGCCTCTTTCACGGCTATAGCGCCGCTGGCGGCGTGCAG
Organism: uncultured Micavibrio sp.; assembly: GCA_964445195.1. Lineage (GTDB taxonomy): Bacteria > Pseudomonadota > Alphaproteobacteria > Micavibrionales > Micavibrionaceae > UM-FILTER-47-13. The sequence goes on from CAYUKA010000046.1 coordinate 8,008, forward strand.
TGTGCCGGGCAGACACAAAAGGCTTAACAAACAAAAGCAAGCCGGCAGTAATATGCGCATGAACGAGTCCTGATCAGCTATTGAACGTCTCTCTATGATAAAGCAATCCCCTTTCATGGCCAATCGAAAAGCCCTGTAAAAACGATCAGCATCCGGATGGCCGGGTAGGGCTTGCCGATCTGTGCCCGGCAAAAATGACCGCACAGGGGAGTCATTTTCCGGGTGGGATCTAAACGCGCGCTTGATGAGGCGATGGTTAAGTAATTGATGTTGAATAAAAATGCGCGATCCGATTCCTTGGCATGGTCCTCGCAATATAGGGGGTAAGAGGGTTCATGTGTCCATCACGGCAAAGATGAACGAAATGGTTGACGTTTGGTTTGAACAAAAAACATGACGACAGATAAAGGGTGAATATAAATGACGACTGACTTGATCGAGAACAGGGAGTTGGAAAAAGCCGGCATGTCGGCGGATGCCGCCTTTTTCTATCACGTATTCGGACGCGATCCGCAGCGCGGTTCCGGCAGGGCGCAGGACGATGCAATGGCCGCAGGTGGGAATGAGGCGGCCAGACTTGCCGCCCTGCTGGAGCAAAAGACACTGGAAAACGACGGGCATGAGCGCTGCATGAGCGCGACCGTGGCTTTGTTAAAATATGCCCACATGATGATTGAGCGCGCCGAAGATACGATCAGGGCGCAGGAAAGCCGGATCAGCAAGCTCGAGGCGCTGGCAACGACCGACGATCTGACCGGCCTGCGCAACCGGCGCGGTTTTTTCGATATCTTTATGCAGGAGCTTGACCGCTGCGAGCGCGGTCTGAGCCGCGGCGGCCTGCTGGTGCTGATTGACCTGGATAATTTCAAGGCGATTAACGATACCGCCGGCCATATGGCGGGCGATGCGTGCCTGCGCCTGGTGGCGCGTACGCTTGAGAATGAAATTCGCACGATGGATGTGGCCGCCCGGCTCGGCGGCGATGAATTCGTGATCCTGCTCTCCAATACCTGCAAGGAGGAGGCTGCCGGCAGGGCTCAGGCCCTTGCCTGGCAGTTAAATCACCTGAGCCTGGCCTGGTACGGGGAAGAAATCCCCGTCCGGGCCTCCCTCGGGCTGCGGGCGTATAAGGCCGGCGATGAACCGGGCCGGATTTTCAATGATGCCGATATCGCGCTGTACGGCAATAAGCGCGGCCGGCAGGAGACCGCCATGAACGCTTAAACGCTATAACTAAGAACAGTTTTTCGCCTGCCGCCCCTCCCTAACCGTGAACCCAAACCCCATGGCAGGCGAATCCCCCCGGCCCGGTTCGTTCCCCAAGCGAACCGGGCCTTCTTTTATCCCGGCAGGACCGGGGCTTTCTTTAACGGTATCTGGCGGGTATGATGAGCCCCGGTGATGATAAAACAGTACGGCTCATGACTATTCCTCCTTTCTGGCGTTGTCCGGCAGTATGGCTGGTCGCCCTGACATGGGCGCTGATCTGGACGGGCCTCAGCCTGTTTAAAGGCTGGCCGGTTTTCACCGCAGAACTGCGTGGCCCCGATGATTATGTCCGCATGGTGCGGGTGTTTGACTGGCTGGGCGGCCTGCGCGACCAGGGGTATCTGGTGCCGCGGCTTGGTCCGCCCGGCGGTTCCGAGGTAGCGTGGGCGCGGCTGGTCGACTGGCCGCTGATTGCCCTGACCGGTTCGTTGACGCCGTTTCTGGGACAATATGGCGCGGCTTATGCCACGGCGACAATCATGCCGGCGGTGATGCTTGCGGTTTTCCTGCTGGCCGCGTTGCTGCTGGTCTGGCGCGGGCTGGGGCAGTCCTACCGCTTTGCCCTGCCGGTGGCGTTGTGTCTGCTGGTCGCCTGCCTGTTCCAGTTCCTGCCCGGCCGTGTTGATCACCATTACTGGCAGATTACCCTGTTGACGCTCAGTATCTGGGCCGCGGCGGAAAGTTACCGGCAGCCGGACCGGAAGCGCTATCCCTTACTGCTCGGCGTCTTTATGGGGGTGGCGCTGGCGATCGGGCCGGAAATTGTGTTGTGGCTGGTGCTGCTGGCGGTCCTGACGGGGCTTTACTGGCTGTTTGACGGACGCGCCTATCAGCGGCCGGCGCTGCTGTTTGGCGCGGCCCTGACCGGGACGACGGTCCTGATGATGCTGGCGACAAGACGGCCTGATTTTTATTTTGTGGCCGAGTGCGATGCGATTTCCTGGACCTACATTGCTTTCGGCGGCGCGATAACCCTGTTCTGGGGGCTGATCCATGCCATGCCCGCCCGGATGACGAAGACTGTTTTACGCCGCCTGATTGTGGCCGCCGTGATCGCCGCGCCGGTTGCCGGGGCGATCCTGCTGGCGTTTCCGCATTGCCTGACCAACCCTTACGCCCTGACGATTCCCGCTCTGCGCGAGATATGGCTGGTTCATGTCAATGAAGCCAAGACCCTGCAGGACTTCGCCCGTAAGGGTGATGAGGTCTACTATTTCTATCTCGGCCCGTTTGTCCTCGCGGCCTTATGCACGATAGCGGCGGCGGTGCGGGAGGCGGAACGCCGGTCTTTCTGGCTGGCCTATGGCGCGGTGACCGTGCTGGCGGGGCTGGTTGTGCTGTTTCATATCCGCCTCGCCTTTATCGGCCAGGTGCTGTTGATCCTGCCGCTATGCTGGGGGCTGTACCATGCGGCGCTGGGGCTGGCCTGTGTCGTCAGGCATAAGCTCAATCTTTCCCGCCGTCAGCGCTTGCTGGCCGAGGCTGCCTTTTTCGTGCTGATGCTCGGATTCTTCGTTTATGGCGTCAATGTGCGCGAGGCGCGGCAACAGGCTGAAACGGCCGCCGCCGGGCCGCCGGCCTGTGATCTGAAGGCGGCCAGCGCCGACCTGAACCGCCTGCCGCCGGATGGTGTGGCGGCCTTCGTTAATCACGGCGCGGAGCTGTTATTTCGCACTCATCACCGGATTTTGTCAGGCTCCTATCACCGCAACGAGCAGGGCATCTATGCCGGGTACCGGATTTTCACCGCGCCGGATGATGCGGTGGCGCGGGCGGTGATGGCCGAAACGCAAACCGGCCTGTTGCTGCTGTGTGCCGCGACATATGATTTCTGGGGCGATGAGGCGGCCCGGCCCGGCTTTGCAGAGCGCCTCTGGCAGGGCGATGTGCCGGACTGGCTTGAGAGCGCGGAAGCGGACAAACCCGACAATTACAAAATATTCCGGGTGAAATAATTTGATTTACATAATTATAAGCTTTGTTGTATAACTGCATCCATGTCGGAACAGGTCTACATAGATGGAATTGACCTTGCCCCCTAAAGTCGGTCCATATTGAGAGTGAGGAATTGGTTTATA
>CAYUKA010000047.1:0-11047 GCA_964445195.1 uncultured Micavibrio sp.
AATCACATTCCTATTCCTGTGTGAATCCCATAGACTTTTGCAACAGGTCTATTGATTTCTGGCGCCGGCAACTTGAAGGTTATCAGTCTGCGGTTGACGATTACTTTGATAAGACGCGCAAACTGCAGGAACGGTTCCCCGAAGGTGCGCCGAGATTATGGGCGCTGCATCTGGCCGATTCGATACTGAAATTTACCGAAAAATATTACCCGCCTTATGACACTATTGACGCTATGAAAATATTCTGTGTTTTGTTGCACGGGTCTACAAAAATGGCGATGGCCGCTGTCCTGACAAACAACCCGCAGCTAGCGTCTGATCTTATCAGGGGTTCTGAAGCCAGTATGGCGGGTATTTATGATCGTTATGCGGTCTGGGCAACATCGATGGCGCTGGTGCAGGGGAGTGTGGATACGATACAGCAGGCGGTTGATGCGATGCACGATGCTGATTTTGACAATCGTTATGCGCCGACGGCAGACCCGGGGTCGCTTCTGAAACGTGATATGGAACTGGTTGATCTGGCCGTTGAGGATTTTTCTGCGGCTGTGCAGGATGCCTTGAGCGAGCTGAGCAGGCTGCGGCAGGCAGTGGAGGGGCATGCTTTGATGATACAGGCATACGATGAAAATGTAGCGCCGCCGCCTGAGATTTCTGTCTGTTCTCTGCCATCAGCTGCAGGAGAATGTAAGCCGTGAGTCAGACAGGGGGCTGATGGTCCCAGCCCGGACCGAAACCGGGCAGGGCAGCCAGGTCGAATGGCGTACCCTGATAGACCATATTGATCCAGTTATGGAACAGCAGATTGCGGTGGGCCCGCCAGGTCATGGGCGGCGGGCGCGCCGGGTTGTCGCCGGGGAAGTAGTTATAGGGTAACTGCGGTTTCATACCGGCGGCCTCGTCGCGGTCATATTCACGCTTCAGCGTCTCGGCGTCATATTCCAGGTGGTTGAACATGAAAACGCGCCGCGCCGCGCTGTCCTGCACGAGACACAGGCCGGTTTGTTCGGATTCGACCAGCGTTTGCAGCGTATCATGCTTTTTAAGGTCGGCTGCCCGCACTTCGGTATGGCGGGAAACCGGGACATTGAACACATTATCGAACCCGGCGGTCAGCGGTTCGAACGGGTCGCGTACGGTGTGGGAAAATACGCCGAACTGTTTCTGCGGCAGGCCGTGTTTGGGAATATCGTAAAAATGCTTCAGCGCCGCCTGCGCACCCCAGCAGATAAACAGGCTGCTGAACACATTTTGATCGGCCCAGTCCATGATTTGCCGCAGCTCATCCCAATAGGTCACCTCTTCATAAGGCAGGTGTTCGACCGGTGCCCCGGTCATGATCAGCGCATCGAAACGTTGGCGTTGTACGCGCTCCAGCGTATCGTAAAAGGATTCAAGGTGGGCGTGCGGCGTATTTTTGCTGTGGTGCGTGGCCGGGTGCAAAAGTGTGAGTTCAATTTGCAGCGGTGTGCCGCCCAGTGCCCGCAGCAGCTGGGTTTCCGTCTGGATTTTGTCGGGCATCAGATTCAGGATCGCGATTTGCAGCGGCCGGATATCCTGGCGCAGCGCCCGTTCTTCGAAAATCAGCGGGACGCGTTCGGCTTCAAGGGTTTTACGGCCGGGCAGCCCGGCGGGAATTTTAATAGGCATTGGTACACTCTATGTTTAAACGGGCTTTGCTCAAGCTGGAATTTTGTTGTAGGCCCTGTAAAGCGAAAAGGTCAAATGTTATCGCGGCTGTGTCGGGGCTGGCGGGGGTTTATTTTGCATGGTCCGTTCTCGTTCAAGTGGCGGCATATAAGGAGCAGAGGCTTTCAAAAACGCCTGAAAGCCCTCTGACATGGCAAGTCTCCGGTCGACTTTAATTGTCACGGTACGGGGCGATGGTTTGTTATTGCCGATAAAGAAAATATGCCTGAGCCATTGATCTCTTGAGATTATGATGTCGCAATCATAGCGGCGATTATAGCTGTCGTGATAAGGGTGTTCGACGATATCAAGTTGGGGAAGGTCGTACAGCGCCATCCCCTGATGGCGGTAGCTGGGTAAAGTGATGCCGCCAAACCCCCCTAGCCCCGCATCATAGTGGCGTATATAGCCCTGATCGCCGCAATACCATAAATGTTGGGGACGGCGGGATGAAGATGCATTTTCGATGGCTATTTTGCCCGAAAAGGTTTTTAAAAATCCTGAAACGAAGGTGGTTTTGCCAGAGTTGCATCCCCCGTTCAGGCCAATGCGATAGGCGCGGCCTGTTTGATGGCTGTGTGTCTGCATGTACGGTGCGGCTTGTGCGAAAGCCCGGCCGAGTTTTTTCATGTCGCTGGCGCTGGCGATATTAAAAATGAAATGGAGCTTTGGCTTGCCGTAAAGCAGCCGTGACAGGTCTGAAAACAGGATGCGTATTCTCATAATCAACGAGTAGATATAACCTTTTACACTATGTCCATTAAAATAAGGGCCGGCACCCTATTTATGTTCTTTATTTGTTCTTGTTTCTGTTATAGGGTGAATATTAGGAGTTCATAATGGCCAAGGCAAAAACCAGCTATATCTGTAACGACTGCGGCGCCGTGCACAGCAAATGGGCTGGCAAGTGCGATGCCTGCGGGGCGTGGAACAGCCTGACGGAAGATGTGGCCGAAGCGGCGATTCCCAAAGGGCTGGGCGGCGGCAAAAAAGGCCGGGCGCTTGATCTGGTATCGCTGGATGGCGAGCGGGCTGATCGTATACCACGTAACGTGACGGGGATTGCCGAGTTCGACCGCGTGACCGGCGGCGGGCTGGTGCCGGGCTCGGCGCTGCTGATCGGCGGTGACCCTGGGATTGGCAAGTCAACGCTGTTGCTGCAGGCTGTCTGCGCGCTGGCGAAAAAAGGGACGCGTTGCGTGTATGTGTCCGGCGAGGAAGCCGTGGACCAGGTCCGGCTGCGGGCCGACCGGCTTGGTTTGGCGCAGGCGCCCGTCGAACTGGCCAGCGCCACCAGCGTGCGCGATATTGTCGCGACTATGGAGGATACACAAAATCCGCTGCGGCTTATCGTTATTGATTCGATCCAGACCATGTATGTCGATACGGTTGAAAGCGCACCGGGCACGGTGACGCAGGTGCGGACCAGCGCGCAGGAAATTATCCGCGTTGCTAAAAAGCGCGGCGTGACTGTATTATTTGTCGGTCATGTCACCAAGGAGGGCCAGATCGCCGGGCCGCGCGTGCTCGAACACATGGTCGATACGGTGCTGTATTTCGAGGGTGACCGCTCCCACCAGTTCCGGATTTTGCGTGCGGTGAAGAATCGTTTCGGCCCGACCGACGAGATCGGCGTGTTTGAAATGGCCAGCGAAGGGCTGGCGGAGGTGGCCAACCCCTCGGCGCTGTTCCTCTCGCAGCGGCAAAGTGACGCGGCGGGCAGTGCGGTCCTGGCCGGACTGGAAGGAACCCGGCCGGTGCTGGTTGAGGTTCAGGCGCTGGTGGCGCCGTCCGCGATGGCTAATCCACGCCGGGCGGTGATCGGCTGGGACGCCGGGCGGCTGGCGATGGTGCTGGCGGTGCTGGAGGCGCGTTGCGGCCTGCAATTTTCCGGCAGCGATATTTTCCTGAATATTGCCGGCGGTATCCGGATCAACGAACCGGCGGCTGATCTGGCGGTGGCTGCGGCACTGATCAGTTCTTTAAGCGGTCGCGCCTTGCCGGCGGAGCTGGTGCTGTTCGGCGAGATCGGACTGGCCGGTGAAGTGCGGCAGGTGGCGCAACCTGACATACGACTGAAGGAAGCCGCCAAACTCGGCTTTGAACGGGCGGTGATCCCGACGGTCAAGAAAAAGCGCAAAGAGGTGGCCGGCATCAGGGCCGATGCCGTGAAAACTGTTAGCGACCTTGCCGATATAATCGGGCGCGGCGATGCGCTCCGTTCCGCGGCAGCCTGAAGCGTGCCGGCCACACTGACCGGCCACACTGAAAAGACTTGCATGAAAAGGCTTTGTGCCGTAATCATCTCGCGGTAAGCTGGGTTCCTGAACACGTACGGGTCACACGTTTGCTATGATTTTTGATATTCTCGTTCTCGCCGCCCTGCTGATCTCGGCGGTTATTGCGTTTTTCCGGGGCTTTATCCGTGAAATCCTGACTATTCTCGGTGTTGTCGGCGGGCTGGCGGCAGCCTATTTTGGCGGCCCGGCTCTCTCACCGGTGGTGCGGGGGTGGTTCGGTGACGGCGGGAATGAGGGTGAAGGCGATACCGCGGCCCGTCTTTTCGGCCTGATTCCCTATGATATGGCGGCTGATGCCATCTCTTACGGCGCGATCTTTATTGTGGTCGTGATCGTTTTATCGGTGGCGAGCCATTTGCTGTCGGGCTGGGCCAAGGCGATTGGTCTTGGCGCGGTTGACCGGACATTCGGTGTGATTTTCGGCCTGGTCCGGGCGGTGGTGATCCTCGCGCTATTGTACCTGCCGGTGTCGCTGTTTTTTGACAGGGAAACGCGTGATGGGTGGTTCGGGGACAGCCGGACTTATGTCTATGTCGATACGACGGCAGGCTGGATGCTGGCGCTGGTTCCGGATTCCTGGCGTACGCAGGCACAGACCGCGGCTGAGGAGACGGCCGATGATGCGGTGCGTACGACCCGTGAGAAGCTGCAGGAAATGGATATTCTTGGTGGCGGCCAGACGCCGGCCCTGGCGCCGCGGGATCAAAACGACACAGGCGGTTATGAAACTGACCAGCGCCGCGACCTGAATGCTCTGATTGAAGAGGGCCAGCAGCAGGCAGATGAACCGCAGGACGGTTATAATGAGTGATACTGGCGTAGTCTGCGGTGATGACAAGTTGCATGAGGAATGCGGGGTGTTCGGGGTATACGGCCATGCCGACGCCGCGGCGCTGACGGCCCTCGGTCTGCATGCGCTTCAGCATCGCGGCCAGGAAGCGGCCGGAATCGTTACCTATGACGGCGCGGGGTATAACAGCCATAAGGCGCTGGGGCTGGTTGGTGCGACGTTCAGTGCAGCCCGGGTGATTAATGAACTGAAAGGCTATATAGCTATCGGTCACAACCGCTATTCGACCACCGGCGAGTCGGCGCTCAGAAACGTCCAGCCTCTTTATGGCGATCTGGATTTCGGCGGGTTCGCCGTGGCCCATAATGGCAACCTGACCAATGCGCATCTGCTGAGGAACGAGCTGGTCCGGCGCGGGTCTATTTTCCAGTCGACATCGGATACCGAGGTGATTGTTCACCTGGTGGCCCGTTCCGATCATAAAAGCGTGGAAGATCGTATCATTGATGCCGTTTCCCAGATTATGGGCGGCTTTGCCCTGGTCATCTGCGTTGATGACAAGCTGGTTGGTCTGCGCGATCCGCACGGTATCCGCCCGCTGGTTCTGGGGCGGATGGGCGATGCCTATATCCTGGCTTCGGAGACCTGCGCCTTTGAAATCATCGGGGCGGCATTTGTACGGGAAATCGAGCCGGGCGAAGTTGTCATTATCGACAAGGGGGGGCTGCGTTCCCTGAAACCGTTCCCGAAAGTTTCGCCGCGGCCGTGCATTTTCGAATATGTTTATTTTGCCCGGCCGGACAGTTTCATGGGGGGGAAATCTGTTTATCAGGTCCGCAAGAATATCGGCCGGGAGCTGGCTCGGGAAGCGCCGGTGCCGGGCGCTGATTTTGTTGTGCCCGTGCCGGACAGCGGCACGCCGTCAGCGATTGGCTATGCCGAGGGCAGCGGCCTGAATTTTGAGCTGGGCATTATCCGTAATCATTATATCGGCCGGACTTTTATCGAACCGACCGACCAGATCCGCCATCTCGGCGTGAAACTCAAGCACAGCGCCAACCGGCAGTTTATCGAGGGCAAGTCTCTGGTGCTGGTTGATGATTCGATTGTCCGCGGCACAACCTCGAAAAAAATTGTTGAAATGGTGCGTGAGGCCGGCGCGCGCGAGGTGCATATGCGTATTTCCTCGCCGGCAATCCGTTACAGCTGTTTTTACGGTATTGATACGCCGACGACGGAAGAATTGCTGGCGCATAAAAAATCTGTCGAGGAGATATGCAAGTTCATTAATGCGGACTCCCTCAGCTATGTCTCGATCGACGGGTTATACCGCGCGCTGGGTGAGCCGGGCCGCAACAACGATCAGCCGCAATATGAAGATGCCTGCTTTACCGGCGATTACCCGGTGAGGTTGGTCGATCACGAAAACCACCAGGACAACATCCGGGTCACAGACCTGCGGGAGCGCCAGAAACGCTGATATGGTCGATGATTCCAGAAATATAGATTTATCAGGGCGGACCGCCTTGATCACCGGTGCATCGCGCGGGATCGGCCGGGCGGTGGCGCTGGAATATGCCCGGGCCGGGGCACATGTTATCGCGCTGGCCCGCACCACCGGCGCGCTTGAAGAACTGGATGATGAGATCAAAAGTGCCGGCGGCCGGGCGACCCTGGTGCCGCTTGATTTACGTGATTTTGACAAGATCGATACGCTTGGCCCGGCGCTGGCCGAAAAATGCGGCGGGCTGGATATTTTCGTCGCCAATGCCGGGACGATGGGCACGATGGGGCCGCTTGCGCACAGCGATGCCAGGGAGTGGCAAAAGATATTTGATGTGAACCTGACCGCGAACTACCGCCTGCTGCGGACGCTCGATCCGCTTTTGCGGGCCTCTGCGGCCGGGCGGGTGATTTTCACCGGCTCGATGACCTATAGCCGGCCTAAGGCCTATTGGGGCGCTTACCGGGTGACCAAGGCGGCGCTGCACATGCTGGCGCAGACCTATGCCGCGGAAACGGCCAATACCAATATGCGCGTGAATATCGTACACCCCGGCGCGGTCGAAACCGCGCTGCTTGATAAAGCCTATCCGGGCGGTTATCCGGATGATGATGCGTTAACACCTGAAGACTGGGTCCCGGCCTATCTGAAGCTGGCAGCCGCCGATTGCGAAGGCCATGGCGAGTTCATTGCCGCCCCGTGATTCATTTGCTAGGCTAATCTAAGGATACAAATAACGAGTGCAGGAACAGGGAGTTTTAAATGATTAACGGTCTTTTTAACCGGCTGGGCAGGCGGGTTGACGAGCTGGGTGTGATGGCGATGACGGCCCCGGCAGGTGCGCCGGAAATGACATTTGCCGCGGCGATCCATTATGTACCGGCGGTCCTGCGGCTGGTTAGTTAAAGAAACGGCCCTACAGCCTGTATGATAAAAAAGGCCCGTACGGGCCTTTTTGTATGTCTGTGTTATTAGTGAACTCAGGCGGCTTTTTTCCTGGTTGGCGCCAGCGCGTCGTCCTGGCGCTGAATCTCGATCTGGGTCGGGAACGGAATCGTGATGCCGTCCTTGTCCAGCGCTTCCTTGATCGCCTTGGTCAGGTCCCATTTCAGGTCCCAGTAATCGCCGCTGTTGCACCAGAAGCGGGCAATCAGGTCGATTGAGAAATCGCCCATATTGCTGGTCAGCACCTGCGGCGCTTTATCATCGGGTGATTTCAGGACACGTTCATCATTATCCAGCACTTTCCGGACGGTTTTCAGCGCCTTGCCGATATCATCGTCATAGCTGATGCCGACATTGAGATCCTGGCGGCGATGGGTGTTGCGCGAATAGTTGAAAATATCGTTGCCCCAGATCTGGCTGTTCGGTGCGAAGATATAGACATTATCCGGTGTCGCCAGCTCCGTGCCGAACAGGCCGAGCGATTTGACCGTGCCGCCGGTACCGCCGAACGTAATATAATCGCCGATCTTGAACGGGCGCAGGATCAGCATCATCGTGCCGGCGGCGACATTGCTGAGCGTACCCTGCAAAGCCAGGCCAATGGCCAGCGCCGCGCCACCGAGAACGGCCAGCAGGCTGGCGGTCTGAACGCCGAACTGTCCCAGCACGGTGATAACCGCAACGGCGAGAATGGCATATTTGGCCATGCCGCCGAGAAAGCTGCCGAGCGTTTCATCAAGCTTTTTAAAGCCGAGCACCCGTTTTCTGGCCATGTTGCCGAGCATCCAGCCGGCGATCATGATCAGGGCGGCGCTCAATACGCGCATCCCCATTTCGATGTAAAACGGCATATTCTCCTGTACGATGGTAATGCCGTCTGCGATTTGCTGTTCCATGTAATCCTCTTACGTCTTGCTCTGTTTAAAAGGAAACTATGTATACGGATTTTTACTCGCCCTGACAAGCAGTCTGATCGCGACGCCCGGCAGGTCGAAATCGGCGCGCAGCCCGTTGGCGATATAGCGCCGGTAGCTGGCGGGCAGGTCTTTGGGCCGCGACACCCAGAGTGCGAATGTAGGCGGCCGGCTCTTGATCTGGGCGATATATTTGACGCGGTTGGGCCGGCCCTGCGAGAGCGGTGCCGGGTTACGGCTTTCCATCGCCGCCAGCCAGCGGTTCAGCGGCCCGGTCGGCACGCGGCGGTTCCAGATGTCGTAAATAGAGAGCACCGCGTCCATCAGCCGGTTCAGCCCTTTGCGTTTCAAGGCCGAGATCGTCACGACCGGGATATCGCGCACCTGTGCCAGCGAAGTTTCCAGTTTATGCGCGATCTCCTCCTGCAGCGCGGCGCGGTCTTTGACCGTATCCCATTTATTGACCGCGATCACCAGTGCCCGCCCCTCGCGCAGCACATGGTCGGCGATCTGCAGATCCTGCTTTTCCAGCGCCGCGTCGCTGTCGAGGACCAGCACCACCACCTGCGCCAGCCGGATCGCGCGCAGGGAATCCGCGGTCGAGAGCTTTTCGATTTTGTCGGTGACTTTGGCTTTGCGCCGCATACCGGCCGTATCGACCAGCTTAAAGGCGCGGTCTTTATAGGTCCAGTCAACGGCGATGGCATCGCGGGTGATCCCGGCCTCCGGCCCGGTCATGACGCGCTCTTCTTCGAGCAGGGCATTGACCAGGGTTGACTTGCCGACATTGGGCCGCCCGGCAATAGCAATCTTGACCGGTTTGGTGTCATCAAAATCGTCTGCGAACGCGTAATCGTCCTGTCCTTCAAGGTCGTCGAGGTCAGGCATATCGGCGGCGGCGTCCGGTGTGTCGCTTTCGGCGCCGCTCTCATCCTCGTCTGCCGGGAAATAGGGCTGCAGCAGATGATAAAGTTCGTCAACACCGTGGCCGTGCGCCGCCGACAGGGCGAGCGGTTCACCGAGGCCGAGGCTGTAGGCTTCGGCAATCCCGGCCTGCGCGGCGGTCTCGTTTTCGCATTTATTGACGCCGAGTATGACGGGTATGTTCTGTTTGCGCAGCCAGCCGGCAAAGTGTTCGTCGAGCGGCGTCAGGCCGCTGCGCCCGTCGACCAGGAACAGGACCGCATCGGCTTCTTTCAGGGCGGCTTCGGTCTGGCGGCGCATGCGGCCACGGATCGAATCATCAAAGCTTTCCTCCAGCCCGGCCGTGTCGATCAGGCGGATGGGCTGGTCGTATAAATAGCCTTCGGCCTCCCGCCAGTCGCGGGTCACGCCCGGCGTGTCATCGACAATCGCCAGCTGCTTGCCGGCCAGCCGGTTAAACAGCGTTGATTTGCCGACATTTGGACGGCCTACGATGGCAAGGGTAAACATTCACTCTCTCAGTCTGCGCTCACGGCTTCAGATAGTGCTATATATCTGTCTTCCGAGAATTCGTAAAGCTCTGCCCGTTTTTCGGATATAGGAATGCCCAGCCACATCGGTAACGGCGCTTTCCAGGCAAATTCCATCATGATCGGCCGCTTGAACGGTTCCAGAAGCTGTGGCGCATTATTGGCGATCTCCTGCATTGTTGCCACACTCCCTGCCCTTTCCGGCATGACAACGTAGGATCCGTAAGACTTCCAGAACCCTTCGGCGCCCAGTTCAAGGAAATCCGGTGCGCCTGCGAGAAGCCTCTCATTGTATAGCTTGTCCTTCAGCGCCTGCAGAATATCTGCGAAGGATGATTGAGGAGACAGGTCGTTGATCAGGCCCTGAATAAAGGCGTACTGCCGGTCTTTAGGCAGCGTTTCTATGCGCAGGCCGAAAAAGAAAAACTGGTCCTGTTTGTCACCAAAGAAAGCCTCAATGGCGATATCCTGCGAAGCTGACTCTATCCATGACAGAAGGGAAGCGATATTTTGTGCTTCGGCCTGCGGTCTGATCTCTCTGGCCTCTTCCCAGATTCCTTCTGCGGCCACCTGCCAGTGGCTGAGAGGCTTGCCATTCAGTTCATGAGAGAGACGGTCGATGAACATGGGTCACAGACTCTATCTGTAAGCCATGAGCGTACCGTCTTCGCCAAGCAGGTAGAGCGTACCGCCGGCAATAACCGGCCCGATCCGTACATCGGCACCGGCATTCCATTCGCGCAAGGCGCGTCCTTCCAGCGGATCAAACTCGGCAACCCGGCCATCGGAGCTGACGGCAATCAGCCGGCCACCGGCCAGCAGCGGCCCGGTCCAGTGAATCGGGCCGTCGCGGTCTTCCGGATCTTCAAAACGCGGCAGCTGGGTGACCCAGCGGATGACGCCGTTATCGCGGCCCAGCGCGACCAGTTCGTTATCGCTGGAAATCACGAAGACGTGATTGCCGGCGACCCAGGGTGTCTCGCTGCCGCCGATCTCGCGCTGCCAGATGCGGGTGCCGGTGCGCTCGTCGATGGCGACCATCTTGCCGCCGAAGCTGATGGCGATGACCAGCCCCTTGTCAATGACCGGCAGGCCGCGAATATCGGAAATGCCCGACAGGCCGCCGGCGGCGCGGAAGGATGACAGGTTCTCTGACCAGGCGACCGCGCCGTTTTCAACCCGCAGCGCGATCAACTCGCCGGATGAAAAGGCGGGGATCACGGCTTCGCGGCTGGCGGCCGGGCTGGCGGCGCCGACCAGGCCGGCGCTTTCGACGATTCCCTCATAGTTCCACAGGACCGTACCGTTCTCGCTGGATAGCGCGATCAGGCGGTTATCAAGCGTCGCGACAAAGACCCGGCGGTCCATCACGGTTGGTGCCGCGCGGGCCGGGGCGGGCAGGTCGGCCCGCCATAAAATCGTCCCGTCATGCGGCTGTACGGCCAGCAGTT
>CAYUKA010000048.1:0-10120 GCA_964445195.1 uncultured Micavibrio sp.
AAACCAAACCAGTGACTCACTCTGGATCTGGTACCACTATGCGGGGCAGGTCATCTAACCGACACATTTATTGAAAATTAGATGATTACCGGCTCCCACTTCAAAGACGATAATGACCATGATCTACAAAGCCAGCAGCATGATTGTTACCGGGAAGTTCTGGCCGTGATTGCCGAACGGTGCATACGCCATTATGAAGCGGCGTGTCGTATAACCGGTGCAGAACCTTTAGCAATGTCCAAAAATATTGGACAGGCCAAGACCGGCTTTGACCACCGTGTCCTGCAACCGGTCCATGACCTGATGGCCGGATACTGGCGTTGGCATACCGGGCGCCATGAACCGCACATGCCGGGGTTAGAGCCGAGCAGTATCGAAGACTGGAAGATATGGGCGCGTGATGAAGTGGATGACTGGGCGTTATACGCGCCTGAGATCGTCCGGCATGTTGTGACAGCTTTGGCGCGCCAGAACATGGATAAGGGCTATAAAGCAGAAGACATGGCGCTGGAGACCTTGAAAGACCGCTACAGCGCCATGTTCAGCTATTAAGCCCGCTTTTTCTTAAAATACCCCTGAACGACCGTACCGTCTCTAGCCACACTGTCCACATAGTCGGCCCAGTCCTGCATCATCACCTTGCGCTTGTCGAGAAACTGAGCGCGGTTGTATGCTTCGCCAAGCGGCCCAGCGGCCTTGTGTGCGAGCTGGCACTCAATCACGTCCGGGGCATAGTCCAGCTTTTCCCTGATTGTCGTCCGCGCCAGTGCGCGAAAGCCGTGCGCGGTCATGCGCCCTTTGAAACCGAGTTTTTTAACGGCGACATTTACAGTGCCGTCGCTGATCGGTTGTCTGGGTTTTATGAGACTTGGGAAAACCCACGGCGTGTTGATAATACCGGTCTCTTCGTGCTGCTCTTTGAATAAAGCAATGGCCTGACGGGATAGTGGAACAATGTGTTCTCGGCTCATTTTCATGCGCTCACCCGGTATTGTCCACACTCTCTCTTCAAAGTCGATTTCTTCCCACCGGGCTTTACGTAGTTCACCGGGGCGAAGAAAAGTAAGCATAGACAGCTTAATTGCCCGGCGTGTTCGAGCATACAGCCGGGCATCATTCCGCTCCAGAGCTTGCAACAATTCTGGAATTTCTTTCGGCTGTAGGGCTGCGAAATGCGTCGTCTTGCGTGTTTTAAGAGCGCCCCTTAAATCAACAGAGGGGTCTCGGCTGCATCTTCCCGTTATAATGCCGTAGCGAAACACCTGACCGCAGATTTGACGGGCGCGACTGGCAATATCAAGAGCGCCGCGCTTTTCGATCCGGCGTAAGACATCAAGCAGCGTAGGGGCGTCTATATTTTTGATTGGTTTCTTGCCGATATACGGGAAAATATCACGCTCCATGCGGTGCATGACATTGTTGTAGTGGTTCTCGCTCCAGCGGCCTTTTTGGTTTTCATGCCATTCACGCGCTGTGGCCTCGAATGTATTCTGCGCGTTGCGGATCAAGGCTTCTCTGTTATCTTGCCGGGCAGTGGACGGGTCCATGTCCTGTAACAGCAGTTTTTTGGCTTCATCACGCTTCTCTCGGGCCTCGGCCAGTGAGACCAGCGGATACGCACCAAAAGAAATCCGTTTTTCTTTGCCGAGATAACGGTATTTGAGCCGCCAGAGCTTGCTGCCGTTAGGCATTATTTCAAGGAATAGCCCGCCGCCGTCGAACAGCTTGTAAGGCTTTTGACGCGGTTCTGCGCCTTTGATTGTTTTGTCGTAGAGTTTCATCTTGCCCCCATTCAGGTTAGCTTGCCCCAGAAACTTGCCCCCAAAAAGTTCCGAAAGAGCATGGTTGAAGAAATTTTACCGTGAAAGCAGATGAAAATAAAGTTGTTTATTTTCAATCACTTACACGGTTAACACTGAATGATAATGAAGGTTTATGAAGAGTAAAATGGAGGCACCGGCCGGAATCGAACCGGCGTACAAGGATTTGCAGTCCTCTGCATAGCCACTCTGCCACGGCGCCCATAGGAATTTGTAAGACTGTATCAAATGACCAATAGAGTATTGAGGCATGATTTTCCAGTCTTTTTTATGGCTGGCCAGCTTGCAGGCTTTGCTGTAGATTTTGTGGCATGACTGATTTTGCAGCAGCCCGCCGGAATATGATTGATTGCCAGCTCGCGACGAACGGCATAACGGCGGCGCGTGTTATCGATATGTTCGCTGAGGTGCCGCGCGAGGCCTTCCTGCCCGAGGCATTACGGCATATTGCATATATAGACGAAGACCTGCCCCTGGCAGGTGACGGCGTGGGGGGTGTTGGCACGATGATCGAGCCTGTCATCCACGCCCGTATGGTACAGGCGGCCGTGCCGGAAGCGACGGACTCGATCCTGAATATTGGTGATGAGACCGGCTATTCTTCGGCGATCTTATCCGGACTGGTCTCGACAGTGGTCGTGCTTGAGCCACGAACCGGTTGCCTTGATCAGGCCCGCAGGGTTTGGGATGAGCACGGCTATTGCAATATTGCTGTAATTAACGGCGTTGCCAAAGAGGGTAGTGCCGAGCATGCGCCTTATGATATCATTGTTCTGAATGGAGCCGTTCCGGTGATTCCGGATGTTCTGCTGAACCAGTTAACTGTTGGAGGCCGACTGGTTTGTGTGGTTAAGAAACCCGGTATGCCAGGCGGATCCATCACAGTTGTTGAAAAAGTCGGTGACGGTCGGTTTTCCCGCCGCGCCATCTTTGATGCTGCTACGCCTTATATACCCGGTTTTGAGCCGGAGCCCGCCTTTACCTTCTGATTTCTCGGTTCTTTTCTGGAGCCTGTCTCATGCGTATTGCACGCGTTTTTGTAATTTGTCTGTTTATGTCGTACGGCTGTTTTCTGTCGGTCGGCGCGAGTGTCTCCTATGCGCAGGAATCCGGCCCGACCGCGTCGCTTGATGAGTCATTGCGCTGGGCTTACCAGCATAATCCGACTCTCCGTGCCGCGCGGGCCGAGTTGAAGGCTGTGCAGGAAGCATTGCCGCAGGCGATGGCCGGATGGAAACCCAGTGTCGATGCCAGTGGCAATATCTCCTCGGTTAAGATCGACGGCGATAATTTCGGCGGGGAAGGGACGACATCTAAAGAGGTCGAACTGTCTTTTAACCAGCCTGTCTGGCGTGGGGGGAGGACGTTCGCTGCGATGGATGCCGCGGAGAAAACGATCGGCGCCCAGCGCGCTTTGCTGCGTTCAACCGAACAAACGGTGTTGCTGGATGCCGTAACGGCTTATATGGATGTTCTGCGCGACCGGGCGCTTTATGATCTGGCAGCAAATAACGAAAAAGTGATTGAGCGCAACCTTGAAGCGACGCGCCAGCGCTTCGATGTCGGCGAACTGACCCGTACGGACGTATCGCAGGCCAGGGCACGGCTGGCCCGGGCAAAGGCCGGCCGGATCAGTGCGATGGGTGATTTGCAGGCCAGTAAGGCGGTTTATGAAGAGATCATCGGCCGGCGTGCGCCCGGGCGTCTGGAAGAACCGAAGCTGGCCTTTGCTTTTCCTGCAGCGCTTGACGAAGCCATTGAGTATGCCTTCCAACACAACCCTTTGGTTCAGGCTGCGCAATATATTCATGCTACGGCGGAAGAGAATGTCGATGAGGTGTTTGGGGAGCTTTTGCCTGAAATGGCCTTGTTTGGGAGCTGGAATCGCCAGTTTGATCCGCAGCCGGGGTTGTTAAAGGAATCGACTACACGTACGGTCGGGCTGTCGGCGAGTATTCCACTTTACCAGGCTGGTGCGGTACGGTCCCGTGTGCGGCAGGCGAAGCATACGGCCAACCGGCGCTATATTGAAATCATCGAGACACGGCGCAGTGTGCGCCAGCAAGTGATTGCCAATTGGGAAACGTTGGAGGCCGCGCGGGCCGAGATCGAGTCGCGGCAGGCTGAGGTCAGGGCTTCGGCGGTTGCGCAGGAGGGCGTACAGGCTGAAGCGCAGCTGGGCGCCCGGACGGTGCTTGATACGTTGGATGCTGAACAGGAACATCTTGATGCCCGCGTTGCTTTGGTGACAACGCGCCGGGATGAGATTGTCGCGGCTTACAGTCTTGCGGCTACACTGGGTTTGCTGACACCCGAAGTATTGGGTCTGACCGATCTGTCCCGTGAATTTGATGCCCATCTGGAAGATATAAAGTGGAAAATATTGGGGATGGATGTGGATATCGGGCAGGATAAACGCTAATCCCCCTTTGACATCCTGTTTTCAATGGCCCAAACTGATGAAATAAACCATCTGGATAATGTCTTGAATTTACACGGCTTCCTTTGATGTCTGCAGAAAATTCCGAACAGGAACCCTCGATTGAAGAAATTCTGGCGTCGATTCGCCAGATTATTTCTGATGATGATGAAGAGGAGCAGGGGGTTGAAGAAGCAGCGCCTGAGCCGGATCCCGAACCGGAACCTGAGTCCGAACCAGAGCCCGAAGATGACGTGATCGAGTTGACCGACAAGGTTGATGATGACCCGGAGCTGGAGCCTGAGCCGGAAAAGATGGAGATCGATCTTCGTGATGCTGAAGATGACGACGAGGATGACGACGACGACTCGATTCTTACCGATACCGCTGAAACCGCAGCGTATGAAGGCTTCGCGGCACTGGCCAGTAGAGCGGCACTGGATCGCCGCGGCACGGGCGATACAACAATTGAGGATATTGTCCGCGAACTGATGCGACCCATGTTGCGCGAATGGCTGGATATTCATCTGCCGCCGCTGATTGAGAAGACTGTACAAAAAGAGCTGCGCAAAGTCGCCCGCAAGGCGACTGAAGACGAAGAGTAATTTTCCTTTTCTATTGGAATCACTTGTGTTCTGGGCTATTCAGATAGCCGGAAGCGATTAACTTTATGAAGGGGTATGCAGTCGATGCTCGACAAGACATTTACGCCGCAGGATATCGAAACAACACATTACGAACAATGGGAAGAGAACGGCGCGTTTGCTGCGCAGCCGGAGAGCAACCGCGCGCCGTTCTGCGTGATGATGCCGCCGCCGAACGTAACCGGCAGCCTGCATATGGGCCATGCGCTCAATATGACCCTGCAGGATATCCTGACCCGCTATGCCCGGATGCGCAACAAGGATGCGCTGTGGCAGCCCGGCACAGACCATGCCGGTATTGCGACCCAGATGGTGGTCGAACGCAAGCTGGAGGCGGAAGGGAAATCACGCAAGGATTTGGGCCGTGATGAATTCCTGCGCGAGGTCTGGGACTGGAAAGAGGAATCCGGCGGCACGATTGTGAACCAGCTGCGTCGTCTTGGCGCTACACCGGACTGGAGCCGGGAGCGCTTTACGATGGATGAGGGCCTGTCCCGCGCCGTGCGCCGCGTGTTCGTCAAGTTATATGAGGAAGGGCTTATTTACCGTGACAAGCGGCTGGTGAACTGGGACCCGAAACTCCACACTGCCGTGTCGGATCTTGAGGTCGAGCAGAAAGAGCAAAAAGGCCATATGTGGCATATCCGCTACCCGATCGAGGGCGAGGAAGAGCGTTTTATTGTCGTCGCGACAACGCGGCCGGAAACGATGCTCGGCGATACGGCTGTGGCGGTTCATCCGGATGATGAGCGCTATAAGGATCTCGTCGGCAAGTTTGCCGTTCTGCCGATTGCCAACCGGCCGATCCCGATTGTGGCTGATGAATATTCCGACCCGGAAAAGGGCAGCGGCGCGGTTAAAATTACGCCGGCTCATGATTTCAACGATTTTGAAGTCGGCAAGCGGCATGACCTGCCGATGATCAATATCTTTGATGAAAGCGCCAGCATCAATGAAAACGGCCCGGAGGGCTATCAGGGTCTGGACCGTTACGAGGCGCGCAAGAAGGTCCTGCAGGAGCTTGATGAGATGGACTTGCTGGCACAGGTCGAAGATATCAAGCATACCGTGCCTTATGACGAAAAGAGCAAGTCGACGGTGATTGAACCGTTCCTGACCGATCAATGGTACGTGAATGCCGAAGTGCTGGCTAAACCGGCGTTGGAGGCTGTCAAAAGCGGCCAGGTCGAAATCGTGCCAAAGCAGTATGAGAATATGTATTACGCCTGGATGGAGAACATCCAGCCCTGGTGCATCTCCCGCCAGCTCTGGTGGGGGCACCGTATTCCCGCCTGGTACGGCCCGAACCGCGAGGTTTATGTTGCTGAGACTGAGGAAGAGGCACTGGCACAGGCGCGCGAGGCGCACGGGCAGGATGTGGTGCTGGAGCAGGATGAGGATGTCCTCGATACGTGGTTTTCCTCGGCGCTTTGGCCGTTTTCAACGCTGGGCTGGCCGGACGAGACGCCGGAACTGAAGAAATACTATCCTGGCGATGTGCTGGTGACCGGCTTTGACATTATCTTCTTCTGGGTTGCCAGGATGATGATGATGGGCATTCATTTCATGGGTGAGCCGCCGTTCAAAAAAGTCTATATGCATGCGCTGGTTCGGGATGCGAAGGGCCAGAAAATGTCCAAGACCAAGGGCAATGTCATCGACCCGCTGGAGCTGATCGACCAGTACGGCGCCGATGCGCTGCGCTTTACGCTGACGGCGATGGCCGCGCAGGGCCGGGATATCCGCCTGTCGGAAGACCGGGTGGAAGGCTACCGCAATTTTGCGACCAAGCTCTGGAATGCGGCGCGTTACTGCGAGATGAATGAATGCCGCTTTGACCCGGCTTTTGACCCGGCATCGGCGCAGCATACGATTAACCGCTGGATTATCGGCGAGGTCAAACAGACGGCGGCAGCGATTGATAAAGCGCTGGAAACTTATAAATTTAACGAAGCCGCGTCTGCCATCTACCGCTTCACATGGAACAGCTTCTGTGACTGGTACCTCGAATTTACCAAGCCGCTGTTAGCGGAAGAGGGGCCGGGCGCTGATGAAGTGCGTAAAACCACCGGCTGGGTGCTGGACCAGATCCTATTGATGCTCAACCCATTTATGCCGTTCCTGACCGAGGAATTGTATGCAGCGATGGCCGAGCGGGCGGAGGAAGACCGCCTGATTGACGGCCAGTGGCCGGATTACCCGGCGGCGCTGGCGCAGCCTGAGGCGGCGGCGGAAATGGACTGGTTGACCCGTTTCATCAGCGAAATCCGCAGTGTGCGCAGTGATATGAACGTGCCTGCCGGGGCGAAAATTGCCCTGTTGGTCAAGGGTGCCAGTGCGGATACGCAGCGCCGGATGCAGGATTATGATGAAATCCTGCGCCGTATGGCCCGGCTTGAATCGATCGAACTGGCCGACACAGCCCCCAAGGGTGCATTGCAGACCGTGGTTGATGAGGCGACCCTGATCCTGCCGATCGCCGATATTATTGATCTCGATAAGGAGCGCGAGCGGCTGCAGCGTGAAATCAAAAAGCTCGAAGATGACATTAATAAAATTTCTCAAAAGCTTGAAAATAAAAAGTTTTTAGAGAATGCACCTGAAGAGGTTGTTGATGAGCAGCGCCACCGCAAGGAAGAAGCTGAAAACGTCCTGAACAAACTCAGCACAGCCCTCAGCCAGCTTGAAGCGGCCTAAAGCTGGAATTGCGCGTGTTTTGAGCATGGGCACTTATTGGCCTATCTTATGACTTTATTAACGTATTATGCATATTATCAGCTTTAGCATATTATGCTGTGATTTCTTCGTACCGCATGAGAGTTTTGGAATGAGCAAATTAAGTACGTTTTTTACAGGTCTTGGTCTTAATTGGTGCGGCTGCCGCAGCGCCGGTTGCTGCTGACACTGATGTGAATGCACCGTCTCAGTTAAGAGAGCTGGCGCAAAGCGCAAATCCCTCTGATTACGATCATTATATTGATGCTGCAACGCTTGAGAAGGGGGGAACACTGACACTGGAGGGGGATGTTTTTGTAGATGGAAACATTCCGCAGGGATTCACGCTGATAGTTGAAGCGTCGCCGGGACAAGGCACTCTTGTTGTTAATGGCCATGCCGGCGATAACACAGAGTTAAGCGCTAAAACAATTGAACTGGCCGGTTATACAGGAGAGAACTCTCATCTTCAGTCTCAATCATTTGACGGTATGAGAATAGGTTTTGTCGGGCCGGGTACGACCGTGGACTCCACTTATGAGTCCGTATCCGGCGACCGTGTGAATGCCGGCGATCTGGATATAGGTGCGGTGCTGCCAAGCGACCCTGCGCAATTCAACCCGGCTTATATTACCGGTGATCAAGTGACCATAGAGACTTCGTTGGGGGCCTATGCACATGTCCAAGCTTATGATGATGTCACAGTCGGCGGCCTCGTCGGCAATTTTGTGCGGATCGATACGGCGCATGAAAGAATTACCGGCGGTATAGATACGGCCGATGTATCAGTAGGGGGCGTGCAAGCCGCCGCCGGAGATGCGATGCCCGTGATCATCGCAGATGATTTTACAGTCGCCGACGGCAGCTACGGCTATGCAAATCTGGATGGCGTAGAAACGCAAGGCCGTCATTCTACGGGACTGGCAGAACCGCCCGACGCTGCGCCTCAAGCGACAAGAAGCCCGGATGATATGACAGCGCAGCAAAGAGCAGTGGACGCCGATGGCGATGGCAGGTTCTCAATTGATGAATACGAACAGTTTCTGCAAGACAAAGGCATTGATACCGATGGCTTCAAACCGTAGCTCTATTTTTGAAGGAAATTTTGAAGGAAAATTAAAAAACCCGCCGGATGGCGGGTTTTGCTTGTCCGATAAAGGGGAGGCGTTACTTTACTCTTTGCCTTCGCCTTTATCGTCGCTTTGGCCTTCGCCGCCGAACAGGTTGCCGTAGCGGTTCTGGAACTTGGACAGCTGGCCTTTTTCAACCACGCGCTGGGCGCCGCCCTGCCATGCCGGGTGGCTCAGCGGGTCGATATCAAGGCGCATCGTATCGCCTTCTTTGCCCCACGTGCTGCGGGTTTTGAATTCTGTGCCATCGGTCATCACGACGGTAATCTCATGATAATCCGGGTGTGTATCGGCTTTCATCGTCATTCTCCTGTTGAACGAAGCGCTTTTTTATCGTTTATAGGGCCGGAATGCAAGGTTTTTCTGAACAGGACTATAGCGTATGAGCTGGTGGACGCCGGAGGCATTTGCGCAGAAACGCCCTTACCTGGAGCAGCGCATGGCGCTGATCCGGGCCGTGCGTGGCTGGTTCGACGGGCAGGGATTCTATGAGGTCGAGACGCCGGCGCTGCAGGTTTCGCCGGGTATGGAGCCGCATTTACAGGCGTTTCAAACCACGCTGATGAACCCGGAGCGGGACCATGAGCGCGACCTGTACCTGCATACCAGCCCGGAGTTTGCGATGAAAAAGCTGTTGGTCGCTGGCTTACCGGGCCTTTACCAGATTTGTAAGGTGTTTCGGAACGCTGAAGGTTCGCGGCTGCATAGCCCGGAATTCACGATGATTGAGTGGTACCGTGCCCAGAGCGGCTACCGCGCGATTATGGAGGACTGCGTTGGTTTGCTGCGCCACTGTGCGCAGGCACTGGATATTGAGGCGTACCGCTATCAGGACATGGCTTGCGATCCGTTTCGGGACTGGGAAATCATCAGTGTGATCGAGGCTTGCAAAAGCTATGCCGACATTGATGTAAGCCCCGATACCGGGCCGCAGGAATGGGACGACCTGTTTTACGGGCCGTTTCTGAATAAGGTTGAGCCGCAACTCGGGCAGGGACGGCCGACAATTTTATACGATTACCCGGTTTCCATGGCGGCGCTGGCCCGGCCCAAGCCGGAGAATCCGCGCTTTACCGAGCGGTTTGAATTGTACATCTGCGGTATCGAGCTGGCGAATGCGTTCGGTGAGCTGACAGATGCGGCTGTACAGCGCGCCCGCTTTGAGGCCGATATGGCGCTGAAAGAAAAGCTCTACGGCACGCGTTGGCCGGTTGATGAGGATTTCCTCGCGGCCCTCGAACACGGCCTGCCTGAAAGCGGCGGCATAGCCCTTGGCATCGACCGTCTCGCGATGCTGGCGACAGGGGCCGAGGATATAGAGCAGGTGCTGTGGTGCGGATGACCTGCCCCGCATAGTGGTACCAGATCCAGAGTGAGTCACTGGTTTGGTTT
>CAYUKA010000049.1:0-8929 GCA_964445195.1 uncultured Micavibrio sp.
CCCATACAGCTGTGTTTGCCGGCGGCATCGCCGCAATCGTTATGACCGGCTTTGACAACGCCGTAACACTTTTCTTTGTCTGAGCTCATGGCTTCGGCGTCGTTGGTGTTGGCCACGGCCAGGGATACCGCACTGGCGACCAGGCCGGCCGCGACTGCTCTTTTGATGTTCATGTGTTAAGTCTCCTATGGTTAATGAACAAAATCACGTAAGTGACAGATCAGCTTACGGGGAGGAGTTCGCCCCGGCAACGCGAAAAGTTACAGTCAGAATGGCAAAAAAATATTGACGCTTCTAATTCCGGCCGAAGCAATCGTTCAGCTCTATATGGATACTGCGTTTGGCGTTGCTGGACTTTCTGTATGGATGGCAATAGATTTGCAGACAGAGGGCTCGTAAATGTCTTTGGTGCCGTGATTATTGCCCTGGAAAGAATGCATGTGTGGTATTGCCGGTTATATAAACCGTAGTGGTCCGAAAGATCCGGCGTGGCTGGAACAGACGGCGGCCGCGATGGCCGACAGCGTTGCGCATCGGGGGCCTGATGACGCGGGGATATGGGCTGATCAGGACAACGGTATCGCCTTTGGTCACAGGCGGTTGTCGATTATTGATCTCTCGCAGGAAGGGCATCAGCCTAAAGCCTCGGCCAGCGGCCGCTTTGTAATTTGCTATAATGGTGAAATTTATAATTTCCGTGACCTGCGCGGCGCGCTGGAAAAGGAAGGCGTGGCGTTCCGCGGCGGGTCCGATACTGAAGTCCTGCTTGAAGCCGTTGAACGCTGGGGGCTGGAGAAAACTCTAAAGAAAACGAATGGTATGTTTGCCTTTGCGCTGTGGGATGCGCAGGAGCGAACCCTGTCGCTGGCCCGCGACCGGCTGGGCAAGAAACCGCTTTACTACGGCTGGTCGGACGATGGTTTTGCCTTTGCCTCGGAGCTGAAAGCCTTCAGGGCGCTGGAGACTTTCAAACCGGCCGTGAACCGGCAGGCGGCGGCCCTGTTTATGCGCTATAATTATGTGCCGGCGCCGTTCTGTATTTACGAAGACGTCTTTAAGCTGCCGGCCGCCAGTTATCTGACCATGCCGCTTGACTGGTGGCGCAGCCGCCATGATCTTGACGCCGTTGAAGGCCATGTCAAAAGCTACTGGCCGCTGGAACAGATCATGGCACAGGCGCAGGATCATCCTTTTGCCGATGAAGACGAGGCGTTGTCCTTTTTCGATGAGCTGCTTACCGATGCGACGGCCCTGCGGATGGTCGCGGACGTGCCGCTGGGCGCGTTCCTGTCCGGCGGTATTGACTCTTCGTTGATCGCCGCATTGATGCAAAAACAGGCCACCCGCCCGGTGAAGACATACAGTATCGGGTTTCACGAGGCGTCCTATAACGAGGCGGTGCATGCCAAAGACGTTGCGGCTCATCTCGGCACCGATCATACCGAGTTCTATGTGACGGGACAGGATGCGCTGGACGTTGTGCCGCAGCTGCCGGATTTGTATGACGAACCATTTGCCGACTCATCGCAAATCCCGACCTATCTGTTATGCAGGCTCGCGCGCCAGCATGTCACGGTGGCCTTGTCCGGCGATGGCGGCGATGAGACTTTTTACGGCTATAACCGGTACCTTATCGGCTATAAAACGCATCGTGCGGTATCAAAAGTGCCGCGGCCATTAAGATCATTGATGGCTGGTATGCTGAACAGTTCACCACTGGTGGCGCAGCGCAAATATAATGTGCTGGCCCGTGTTCTGGATGCGGCCAATGACCGGGCGTTTTACCGCGCTATTGTCAGTTGCTGGGATGCCCCGGAAGCGATGGTGCGGGGTGAGATTGCCGGCGGTCCCGACAGTTTCTGTTCCGCTGTGCCGCTTGGCGGTTTCGATACCCTGATGCAATATGCCGATATCAAGGGCTATCTCGCCGACGATATTCTGGTCAAGGTTGACCGCGCCAGCATGGCCGCCGGGCTGGAAGCGCGGGCGCCTTTGCTCGATTACCGGATTGCCGAAAATATGTGGCGGCTGCCCTATTCTATGAAATATGGCAATGGCCGGGGTAAGGTAATCCTGCGTCGTTTGCTGACCCGCTATTTACCGGCAGATATGTTTGCAAGGCCAAAGCAGGGATTTAGTATCCCGGTTGCGGAATGGCTGCGCGGCCCCCTGAATGAATGGGCGGAAGACCTGTTATCGGATGAGGCGATCAAACAGGCCGGGCTGCTCGACAGTGCGGCGATCAGGAAGGAGTGGCAGGCCTTTTTGCGCGGACGGGACAGGAATATCTATGGCCTGTGGGGCGCTTTAATGCTGCAGGCTTGGCAGCGGCGCTGGGGCTAATCGCCTGCGCCGGTCAGAAGGGCGCTGAATCGTTTTTGCACGGCATCTTGCGCGAACAGGGATGGCAGGCGGGACGGACGCATCTGCTCTGCGGGCTGCGGGCGGGTCGCGGCCATGGCGGCGATGAACTCATCCATCGTGCTGACGATACTGACATCCTCCGGCGCGGCGGCGGCAATCTCGGCAATGCCGCCCGATTCGGCGGTGGCTATGACAGGCGTACCGCAGGCCAGCGCTTCCAGCGTGACATTGGGCAAACCTTCAAAGCGCGAAGGCAACAGGAAAGCATCGGCGGCGGCGATATAGGGCCATGGCGTGCGCTCAAAGCCGTGCAGAATGACCCGCTCTTCCAGGCCGTGCTGCTTAATCAGTGTCTCCAGCGCCGGACGTTCATCGCCTTCGCCGAGGATACGCAGCTGCCAGTCGTAAGGCAGGCGCAGGTCCGGTAGTGCGGTGATCAGCCGGTCAAACCCTTTTTGGTAATGCAGGCGTCCGGCACAGACGAACTGTACGGTCTTGTCACGTGCCTCTGCCGGCGGGAGGGTGGCCGGCGGCGCGGCGCGGATTAGTTCCGTATTAACCGGGTTGTAGAGCAGGAGATGGTTTTTGATCGTCATGCCGGGCAGGGCGGCGAACTCGTCGATTATCGCCTGTGCCGGGCTGATGACCGTATCGGCCCGCGGGTAGAACAGCTTGTAGGCTGCGCGAATAGCAAAAGCGAGCTTCGGTTTCTCGGCGAACATATAGGACGGCGTGATCGCCTCGCGGACGATAAATCGTGTGCGCGGGAAGAACGGGCTGAGCCACAGCACGCCGATATTCATATGGGCCATGGTCGAAACGACGATATCCGGTTTCAGCTCTTTCAGTGTTTTGTATAGTCTGGGCAGGGATTTCAGAACCCCCGTACCGTGCCCCAGCGCGTGAAACGGGATATCGTTATCAATCAGGCCGCGCAGCTCCCCTTCTTCATTAACGACGACGATCTGTGGTGTGATTACAGAACGGTCAAGGCCGTTCATCAGGGTAATCAACACCCGCTCGGCGCCGCCGGCGGTCAGGGCGGGCAGAACGAATACGGCGTTGAGCGCGGCCTGCTGGCGTGACGGCGGCGTGGTTGACATCATGGCGCTTCTATCAGATTGTGTCTGTCTTCATCATTGATGTGTCTAATGAATTAAATAACAGGGATCGGCAGGCTTTGGAACAGCGATGGCAAAAAGAGCGGCTTTACGGCCTTGCCGTGATCCTCGTGCCGGGTATCGCCGCGTTTATCGCTGTTTTATCGCCGCGCTTTCTGGCCTTCTGGCCGGGGGTGGCCGGGTTTATCCTGCTCGCCGCGTACCCGTTTGTGTTTGACAGGCAGGCTTTGCGCGCGGCTGTACCGCGCCCGATTTTACTATGGCTGCTGGGGATTACAGCGCTGGCCGGCGCCAGCAGTTTCTGGGCGATTGATCCCGCGTTTGCTGTAGAGCGTACAGCCAAGATGGCGCTTGTCCTGTTTGGCGGGTTCCTGTTTTACATTGTCGCGCGCGCTGTGCCGGCGCAGATGGTCTTGCCCCATATACGTGTTCTGGGGGTATGCCTGTTGACAGCGACGGGGTTGGTGCTGATTGAGTTGCTGGCCGGCTTTCCCCTGTATAAGCTCATGAAAGATATCGCGGACGCACAAGCGGTCAATCATTCGGTGATGAATCGCAGCATGGTGGCGCTATTATGTCTGGCTTTCCCGTTTCTGGGCCTTCTGTTCTGGCCGCAGGACCGGCGCATGATCATCAGTGTGTTCTTACTGGTCGGCGGGCTGGCGCTGGTAACCCACAGCCAGTCGGCGCAGATTGGTGTTATACTCGGTTTAATCTGTTTCTTCGCTTTTCCCTACAGCCGCGCCGCGGCCTGGCGGATTGTAACGATATTGCTTATCGCGGGTACTGTACTCGCGCCTTTCCTGGCTGCTTTTTTATTCCAGACAGTCTCTGAAAGCGTTAACACGATGCCGTTTTTAGGGCATGGCAGCGGCTATGGCGGCCAGCGTCTTGAGATCTGGGATGCCGTAGGCCGTTATGCGCTGCAATCGCCGTTATGGGGTCATGGCATTGAAGCGGCGCGTGCTGTCGGCGCTTTTGAAATGCAGGGGCTATACCGGAAAAGCCCGACGGTGCTTCATCCCCATAATTTTGCCATCCAGCTCTGGATCGAATTCGGCCTGTTGGGCGTTGCCGTGTGTGCGGCCTTGTTCTGGCAATTGCTGGGCGGGCTCAGCCGTTGTCAATACGCCGCGGCGCGGATTGGTTTGCCGGCCTTTGCGGTCATCCTGAGCGCGGCGTCATTTGGTTATGGTTTATGGCAAAGCTGGTTTCTTGGCCTGATGATCCTGACCTTTGCGTTTGCAAAACTGGCGATGCGCCTGTATGAAGAAAAAAGGTTAGTTTCAACAGAAATTAAAGAGGATTCACATGGCTGAGGATAAACAGGATACACCGACAGAGGCAGCGGCGCCGGTCCAGGCGGGTAAAAAGTTCGATTTCAACACGATGGTCTATAATTTGTGGCATGGTAATTATCCACTGTTTCAGGTTTTCTGGCTGTATTATTTTGCCGTTGTCATCGCGTTGCAGGCGCTGGGGACTATTGTCGGGATTTTTTCCACGATTTTTGTTTTGTTCAAGCTGGTTTGGGCCGGCTTTATGGTCAAGCCGATCTTTGTGGCTGCGGATAAATACACAGGGCCTGAACATTGGGCGCTGCTGGCGAAAATCGCCGCGGTCTTTATTGGCATAGGCGTTGTGGCCGATCTGCTGTTCTAAAGCACGGACAAAACCCATTTATGGACAAAATATGCGGCGGTCAGGCAGGCCAGCCCCGCCGCATACAGTCCCCAAAACCCGAACGGCAGCTTCGCCGCCAGCAAAAACGGGATAAAGAAAAACAGCGTGAGCGGAATGGCGGCGAATATACTTTGCGCGAACCGCACGCTGTTCGCCGGGTCGTTATATTCAAGATAGGAGAAGGGCAGGGCCAGGAGCGTGACCAGCGGCAGGGCAACGATGAACCCGGCCAGCTCCGGTTTTTTCCCTGACAGCCACGACGCAAAGGCGATGATACCGGCCGATACAAGAATCTTGAAAAGTGCAAAATACATTTCTATTGTTCTTTCCATGGATATGAACGCAGGGCCTGAAGCTTATAGTAAAAGTCGCGGCGGAACAATCCGCGCCGTGGCATCGTGGCTGGCGTGGCCCTTCCTGCTGGTGACGTGCCTGTCGATCACCGGCTACGGCTTTGTGCAGGACCAGCCGGTTCTGTACTTTAACCTGGCTTATCTGTTCCTGGCCCTGACATTGTTATGGCTGGAGCGCGCCATGCCGCACGAGCCGGTCTGGAACGAGGGCGACGGCCAGACCTTTGCCAATATTGCCCACACACTGCTGAGTAAGGGGACGGTGCAGACACTGGTGATTTTCAGCAGTGCGATCGGGCTGGCGACACTGGTCGCGCCGGCGGCGGAGCCGGGGCACGGTATCTGGCCGCGGGATTGGCCGCTCTGGATTCAGGTGATAATGGGGGTTGTGATTGCCGAGTTCGGCCTGTACTGGGCGCACCGGATTGCCCACGAATGGCCGCCTTTATGGCGGTTCCATGCCGTGCATCACAGCGTTACGCGGCTATGGATCATCAATACCGGGCGGTTTCATTTCATTGATAGTCTGGTCAGCATCAGCCTGAGCATGGCGATCCTGCTCAGCCTTGGGGCGCCGATGGAAGTTCTGATCTGGTTGTCCGCGGTTACAGCCTTCATGGGTATGCTGACCCACTGCAATGTTGAGATGCGTTTCGGTCCGTTGTCATGGATATTTAATACGCCCGGTCTGCACCGCTGGCACCACAGCCGTAAGATCCGTGAAGGTAATAAGAATTACGGTGAAAACCTGATGGTCTGGGATATTGTTTTTGGCACCCATTATAATCCGAATCGGCCGCCGCCGGTGAATATCGGCATCAGTGAATATATGCCTCCCGGCTTTTTGCAACAGCTTGCCCACCCGTTCCGTCGGCGCAAATAGCCTTGATTTTCCAGCAAAATTGCGGAAAACACGCAATTCAATACAAATTTAGCTAAAATTGCATATATTTTTCATATGATATTAAGGCCGGCCCGGCATAATAAATATAAATATTTGCGGGGTCTATTGTGTTTGAACGTTGCGACTTTTTATTAGGAAACGGCTATTCCATAGTCATCATCATTCCGGCCGAGCTGCCGGAGGCTGAAACTTACACGGTTTCGGTCAGTGATCGCGATATCAAATTCAAGGCCGGCTATGAGAGCATCGCCCAGATGGATTATCAGGGTGGTGAAATTTTTGAGCGAATCGCCAACAACACCCAGGTGGGACTTGTTGAATATACAGGCGATGAGTTCCCGCGTGACATCACCCATGTCGCCTATGTTGAAGTCAGGAGGGCGGTCTGATGGTTGGCTTTATCACCGCAGGAACCCCTGTTGCTGACGCCATGGACATTAATGGGCCGGGGACCTGCACGCTGGTGGCCAGCGACGGCCAGACCGAGACGCTGGCTTTCAACAATCTCCTTCACGATATGCAGCGTGGTCTGGCAGACGAGGAACTGACGGTCAAAGCTGAAGGACCGGCCGGTGAAGAGCCGAGTCTGCACGGCAATTTCAATGCCTGTACAGCGGGTGTCACCCAGGTTGCTGGCCTGGATACGACCGGGCCGGATATGCAGCCGGTGCAGCCTGAGCTGCAAAATACCGCCAACACGCTCGGCTGACGGAAAACTTCCGAATCCCTCTTGCCATTGCAACTATTTTGCTCTTACATGCACGCTATAGTGTGACTTTAAGTTTTATGTATTTGTTAGTGGCTATGGCGTCGAAAATAGCGCTTATAACCGGTATTACCGGACAGGATGGCGGTTACCTCGCCGATTATCTGTTATCGAAAGGCTATCAGGTTCACGGCCTGCGCCCTTATAGCGCAACCGCAGATACCGCGCGTATTCATCATCTGCTGAAGCGGCCGGACTTTCATTTGCATTATGCCGACCTGCTCGATGGCGGTGCGTTGCACCGGCTGATTGAAACAGTTGCACCGGATGAAGTGTATAATCTGGCGGCGCAAAGCCATGTGAAGGTCAGCTTTGATTGCCCGGATGCGACGCTGCAAATCAATGTGCTGGGCACGCAGCGGCTGCTCGATGCCGTGCGCGGGCGGGCTATCCGTTTTTATCAGGCTTCCAGTTCCGAGATGTTCGGCGCCAGTCCGCCGCCGCAAAATGAGAAGACGCCGTTTGCCCCGTGCAGTCCCTACGCCTCGTCAAAATTATGCAGATACTGGCTGGTTCGGAATTACCGCGATGCTTATGGGTTGCATGCCTCTAACGGCATTCTGTTTAATCATGAAAGCCCCCGCCGCGGCGAGGAGTTTGTAACCCGCAAGATTTCCCGCGCGGTGGCGGCGATTGTTACGGGACAGCAGGATAAGCTGTTGATCGGTAATCTTGATGCGTTGCGCGACTGGGGCCATGCCCGCGATTATGTCGAAGGGATGTGGCGGATGCTGCAACAGGATGAGCCTGGCGATTATGTTCTGGCCACCGGGCAGGCTTATAGCGTGCGCGATTTTATTGACACGGCCTTTGCCTATGCGGGTTTACCGCTGGCATGGCGCGGCGCCGGGCCGGATGAAAAAGGCTACAGCAAAACTGATGGCCGCCTGCTGGTTGAAGTCGATCCGCGCTTTTTCCGGCCGAACGAGGTGCATGCGCTGCTGGGCGATGCGACAAAGGCGCGGCGGGAATTAGGCTGGCGGCCGCGAATCTCGTTCCGCGAACTGGTCCATGATATGGTTGCCAGTGATATGGCGATCCTTGACAATCAGGGGGGATACCGGGATGACGACATATCCCTTGCAGCATAAGCGAATCTGGGTCGCCGGGCATCGCGGTATGGTCGGGGCGGCGGTTATGCGCCGCCTGCGGTGCGAAAAGTGCAAAATCCTGACCGGCAATCTTGACCTGCGGGTTCAGGCTGCGGTTGATGAATGGCTCGATGAGCACCGGCCCGATGCGATTATACTGGCGGCGGCCCGGGTTGGGGGGATTGCTGCCAATAATGAGCAGCCGGCTGACTTTCTTTACGACAATCTGATGATCCAGAGTCATGTGATTGATGCCGCTTATCGTGCCGGGGTCGAAAAGCTGCTGTGCCTTGGTTCGTCCTGTATTTATCCGCGGGCGGCCGCGCAGCCGATACCGGAAGAGGCCCTGCTCACCGGCGCGCTGGAGGAAACCAACCAGTGGTATGCGGTGGCCAAGATCGCGGGGCTGATGATGTGCCGCGCTTACCGGCGGCAGCACGGATGCCGCTTTATTGCCGCCATGCCCTGTAATCTCTACGGTCCCGGTGACACTTACGATGCGCACAAATCGCACGTTATTCCGGCACTGATCATGAAGATGCATGAAGCCCGTCAGGCCGGCGCGCCGTCTGTCGAGATTTGGGGGAGCGGCACGCCGTTGCGCGAGTTTCTTTATGTTGAAGATCTGGCCGATGCGCTGGTCTTTT
>CAYUKA010000050.1:0-8595 GCA_964445195.1 uncultured Micavibrio sp.
TGAGATGGAGGTCTGGGCACTACAGGCTTACGGTGCGGCTTACACGCTGCAGGAAATGCTGACCGTCAAGTCCGATGACGTGGCCGGCCGCTCGAAAGTCTACGAGGCGATCGTGCGCGGCGAGGACAATTTCGAGATCGGCATTCCGGAGAGCTTTAACGTTCTGACCAAGGAACTGAAGGCGCTGGGTCTGAATGTCGATATGAAACAAGGCGGCACAGGTGGAAATTAGACGATTGGACGCTGGCTGACGGGACAAGCCCGTTTGCCGACAATCTGATCATCCAATCATCTTGAACGGAGTAGAGAATATGAACGAACTGATGAATCTTTTTGGCCAGCCGAGCGGGCCGCAGTCTTTTGACAGTATCCGGATTTCGATCGCAAGTCCGGAACAGATCAACAGCTGGTCCTATGGCGAGGTGAAAAAGCCGGAGACGATCAATTACCGGACGTTCAAGCCGGAAAAAGACGGTCTGTTCTGCGCCAAGATTTTCGGTCCGATCAAGGATTACGAGTGTTTATGCGGCAAGTACAAGCGCATGAAATACAAGGGCATTATCTGCGAGAAATGCGGTGTCGAGGTCACACTGACCAAAGTGCGCCGGGAGCGCATGGGTCATATTGAACTGGCCAGCCCGGTGGCGCATATCTGGTTCCTGAAATCGCTGCCGTCGCGGATTGGTCTGATGATGGACATGACGCTTAAGGATCTGGAAAAGGTCCTGTATTTCGAGTCGTTCATCGTCATCGATCCGGGCATGACGACCCTGAAGGAAAACCAGCTGCTCAGCGAAGAGGAATATCTCGACGCGCAGGACGAGTTCGGCGATGAATCGTTCCGCGCCGGCATCGGTGCCGAAGCGCTGAAAGAAATCCTGACCAAGCTTGATCTTGAAAAAGAGATGGAAACGGTCGAAGAGGACCTGAAAGAGACGACCTCCGAAGCCAAGCGCAAAAAGCTGGTCAAGCGGATGAAGCTGCTGGAAGCCTTCATCGGGTCCGGCACGCGGCCTGAATGGATGATCCTTGATACGGTCCCGGTCCTGCCGCCGGAACTGCGGCCGCTGGTGCCGCTGGATGGCGGCCGTTTTGCGACCTCCGATCTCAACGATCTTTACCGCCGGGTCATCAACCGGAACAACCGCCTGAAACGCCTGATCGAACTGCGCGCGCCCGATATCATCGTGCGCAACGAAAAGCGGATGCTGCAGGAATCAGTCGATGCGCTGTTTGATAACGGCCGCCGCGGCCGGGTGATTACCGGCGCCAACAAGCGTCCGCTGAAGTCTCTGTCCGATATGCTCAAAGGCAAGCAGGGCCGCTTCCGTCAGAACCTGCTCGGGAAGCGCGTTGATTACTCAGGCCGCAGCGTGATCGTGGTCGGACCCGAATTAAAATTGCACCAGTGCGGGATTCCGAAGAAGATGGCGCTGGAGCTGTTTAGGCCCTTTATCTATCACAAGCTCGAAATTTACGGCCTGGCGACAACGGTTAAGGCCGCGAAGAAGATGGTCGAGAAAGAGCGCCCGGAAGTCTGGGATATTCTCGAGGAAGTCATCCGCGAGCACCCGGTGATGCTGAACCGCGCGCCGACGCTTCACAGGCTGGGCATCCAGGCGTTCGAGCCGACCCTGATCGAGGGCAAGGCGATCCAGCTTCACCCGCTGGTCTGTACGGCTTTTAACGCCGACTTTGACGGCGACCAGATGGCCGTGCACGTGCCGCTGGCGATTGAAAGCCAGCTGGAAGCGCGCTGCCTGATGATGAGCACGAACAACATCCTGTCACCGGCGAACGGCAAGCCGATTATCGTGCCGACGCAGGATATTGTTCTGGGTCTGTATTACCTGTCGATCGCGCTGGACGGCCAGGCTGGCGAAGGCATGATCTTCCGCGGTCCCGGCGAAATTCTGCACGCGCTGACCGAAGGGGTTGTGTCGCTGCATGCCAAGATCAAATGCCGCTATCACGGCGTTGATCCGGAAGGCAACAAGATCATCGAGATCGTCGAGTCGACGCCGGGCCGGATGCTGATTTCCGAATTGCTGCCGCGCCACCCGGAAGTGCCGTTTGGCATGATCAACCAGATCCTGACCAAGAAGGAAATCTCGAACCTGATCGATATCGTCTATCGTTATTGCGGTCAGAAAGAGACGGTGATTTTCTGTGACCGGCTGATGAAGCTTGGCTTTAAATATGCCTGTAAAGCCGGTATTTCCTTCGGTAAGGACGATATGGTCATTCCCGGCGCGAAAGAGGACCTCGTGGGTGAGGCGACCGGCCGCGTCAAGGAATTCGAACAGCAATATATGGACGGCCTGATCACCAAGGGTGAGAAATATAACAAGGTTGTCGATATCTGGTCGAAATGTACCGATGATGTCGCCGATGCGATGATGAAAGGCATCTCCGACGTTTCGGGCGGGGTTCTGAACTCGGTTTATATGATGGCCCATTCGGGCGCGCGGGGCTCCGCCGCCCAGATCCGCCAGCTCGCCGGGATGCGCGGCCTGATGGCCAAGCCGTCGGGCGAGATTATCGAGACGCCGATTATCTCGAACTTCAAGGAAGGCCTGTCGGTGCTGGAATATTTCAACTCCACCCACGGGGCCCGGAAAGGTCTGGCCGATACGGCGCTGAAGACCGCGAACTCGGGCTACCTGACCCGCCGTCTGGTCGATGTCGCGCAGGACGCGGCGATCGTTGAAACGGATTGCGGCACCGAAAAAGGCATTACGATGCGGGCGGTGATGAACGGCGCTGATGTCGTTGTCTCACTGGCCGAGCGTATTCTGGGCCGGTCGGCACAGGGCGATATCAAGAACCCGCTCTCCGGCGAGGTCATTGTCAAGTCCGCCGAGATTATCGACGAGGTTACGGCCGAAGCGATTGAAACCGCCGGTATCGACGAAGTGCTGGTGCGCAGCGCGCTGACCTGTGAAACGGTTGGCGGTGTCTGCGCGACCTGTTACGGGCGTGATCTGGCCCGCGGTACAGCCGTGAATATGGGCGAGGCTGTCGGTGTTATGGCGGCCCAGTCGATCGGTGAGCCGGGCACGCAGCTGACGATGCGGACCTTCCACATCGGCGGCGCCGCCCAGCGCGGGGCCGAGAAGAACGCGGTTGAAGCGCCTGTTGACGGCAAGATCGAGATCCGTCACCACAACGTGGTCAAGAACTCTGAAGGCGTCTCGATTGTCATGGGCCGGAACACCGAGATCGCGGTGCTTGACGGCAAGGGCAACGAGAAGATGTCGCAGCGCCTGCCTTACGGGGCGCGGCTGCTGGCCGATGAGGGTTCCAAGGTTAAAGCTGGTGACAAGCTGGCCGAGTGGGACCCGTACACGATCCCGATCATCACGGAGAAAGACGGGGTCGCGCATTATTACGACCTTGTTGAAGGCGTGTCGGTGTCCGACCAGGTTGACGAGGCGACAGGCATTGCCAGCAAGGTTGTGATTGACTGGCGCAGCCAGCCCAAGGGCGGTGACCTGAAGCCGCGTATTTCCCTGCTCGATAAGAAGGGCAAGGTCATTACGCTGCCGAACGGCCTGCCGGCAAACTACTACATGTCGACTGACGCGATCCTGTCGGTGGAGAACGGGCAGGAGGTCAAAGCCGGTGATATTATCGCGCGTATTCCGCGTGAAACCTCGAAGACACGGGATATTACCGGTGGTCTGCCGCGGGTGGCTGAGCTGTTTGAAGCCCGCCGTCCGAAGGACTTCGCCGTGATTTCCGAGATTGACGGTCAGGTTGAATTCGGCAAGGACTACAAGTCCAAGCGCCGGATTATCGTCAAGCCGACTGACGGCAAGGGCGAACCGGCGGAATACCTGATCCCGAAAGGGCGGCACCTCGCCGTGCATGAAGGCGATTTTGTGCGCAAGGGTGATCCGCTGCTCGAAGGGGCGATGGTGCCTCACGACCTGCTTGATGTCATGGGCGTTGAAGCGCTGGCCGGATATCTGGTTAACGAGATCCAGGATGTTTACCGTCTGCAGGGCGTGAAGATCAACGATAAGCATATCGAGGTGATCGTGCGCCAGATGCTGCAGAAAATGGAAGTCCTGAAGCCGGGCGACACGACCTTCCTGACCGGTGAGCAGGTTGACCGCGAGGAGTTCGAGCGCGCCAACCAGAAATATGTCGAGGACGGCAAGCAGCCGGCCGTGGGGCGCCCTGTCCTGCAGGGTATTACCAAGGCCAGCCTGCAAACGCGTTCTTTCATCTCCGCGGCATCGTTCCAGGAGACGACACGGGTGCTGACCGATGCGGCCGTCAACGGCAAGATCGACAGCCTGATCGGCCTGAAGGAAAACGTTATTGTCGGCCGCCTGATTCCGGCGGGTACTGGTGCTTACGTCAACAAGGTCCGCCGCATTGCCGCCGACCGCGACCAGATCGCGATCGCCGCACAGCAGCAGGCCGAGGCGCTGGCCCAGGAGGAGGCCGGCGATGGCGGAGCGCTGCCCGAGCCGGCGGCCGAGAACGAGGCTGATATTCTCGATGACGGCAAGGAAGCCGCGACGGGCTAAGGTTCTGAAGTGCATATTAAATTTTAAAAGGGCCGCTGCTGCGGCCCTTTTTATTCCGCCCGTCTTGCTCTTTAATTAAGGCGCGATCGCGGGCGTATTGTGCGCTGTGGCGCGTGTCGTATCGTCTTGTGTTGACGCAACCTTTGACGGCGTCAGTGTTACCGTCCCGTTTGCAATATGCAGCGCGCCGTTAAAGTAAGGGACGCCATTCCGGTCCCGGGGCGGGTGTTCGTCATGGGTGATAGCCAGCACGGTGGCGCCGGCACAGTGCTCTTTCAGTTTATCGAAGTAAAATTGCCGCGCTTTCGGGTGCAGCGCCGCGGTCGGCTCGTCGAGCAGGATAATGTCCGGCTGCTGGTACAAAATCCGTGCTAAGACCAGCCGGTTGCGCTGGCCGCCGGACAGGATCTGGTCCCATGATTTGTTGCCGATGCCGTGATCTTCGAGATGCGGGACATACTCTGCCAGCCCGGCCTCGGTCAACGCCCTGATCATACGCTGGCGATCGGCCAGCGCGGCATCAAACCCCTCCGGCATCTCCATGCCGAATAAGAGTTGTTCGGCCAGGCTGTAGCCTTCCGGGATATACGCTTCCTGATGAGCGTAAAACAGCCGTGTGCCCTCCTTCATGGCGACTGTGCCGCGTCCGTAGGGCCAGAGCGTCGCGACAGCTTTGATAAACGAGCTTTTGCCGGCACCGGACTCGCCGGTGATATGCACCCAGTCACCGGGCGCAAAATCGATCGTAGGCGCACGCAGGAATGGCTCCGTCTGGCCACGGAACATCAGTTCCAGCCCGTCAAGGCGCAGGGCTGTGTCTTTTGTTGCAGCAGGCGGCAGGGTTGTTTCTTCAAATTCGTGAATGCCGCTCAGGCTGTAGAAGGCCTTTTTGTCGGCGACCCGCTCGAAGTGGCCGGCCATTTCGGCGACCCGGTCGCCGGCGGCTTTCATTTCGGCATAGGACGGCAGGATATCGATGACGCTGGATAGCGCGGACAGCAACGCTGAAACCAGCCCCTGCGTTTCGAAGATGGTTTTGACCGGGCTTTCGGCGGCGATGCGGCCACCCGACCCGATGATGGGCGCGATTGCGGGTAGGACGGCGATCATATTGTGGCCTATAAAACTCTGTGCGCCGTAAAACCCGAAATAATTAGCCATCGTCATATTATGCCGGCCACGGGCCTGTGTGAAATCGTCATGAATGTGGCTCAGGTTCTTGTTCATGGCCTGGTGGCCGCGCGCCGCCGCGAGTGCCTCGCCTTGTTCGAAAGTTTTTACGAACGATTCGGTCAGGCGGCCGCCGGTTTTCTGCAGTTGTTTCAGGCTTGATTCAATGGCCCGGCTGATCGACAGGCCTGTGGGTATTGTGGCCGACAAATAGGCCGTAATGACTGCAGCTGCGGCAATGGCGGTGCCGTATTCGCCGGGTTGCCAGCCGATTAGCTGCGTGCCCAGCCGGTCAAGCATCGGGACCGGAATTGACTTTTCGATCAGTGCCATAGCCACAAAATAGGATGTCGCTGCGGCTGCCCAGCCGCCGATACCAAGACTCATAAGGTTACGGATCATATTATCGGGCGCGGCGTCGATGCGTTCATGCGGACTGTCGGGCATGGCGTCGGGATCGGGACTGTTTTGTTTCGTGTTATGCGTCAAACGCTGGACCATATCGGGATGGCTCAGCGCCGCAGCCTTGAACTGGTTTTTGATCCAGTAGCCGGCATCCTTTTCGATAAAACTGCGTAGCCGGTACAGGCTCCAGGTGCTGCCGACCTGTATACCGCCGAACAGGCTCAGATTCAGAATGCTGTCCCTGATCATCCGGGCTGTATCTGTTGTGTCCGGGTTCACAAGCTGGGCGACAGAGTCCATGACGCCGGCATAGGCTTCAGCGATCCAGACGGCATTTTGTGCCGTCAATGTTGCCATGCCGACCGTGGCGCCCGTCGCTAGCCAGGCCTGTGCCCAGCGCTCTGACGTCCAGTAAGCGGTCAGAGCGCCGCGCAGCGTCGCTAGCTTGGCGACGGGCGTTGCCGCGCCGCTATCATGATCGTCATTTTCATGTTCATAGGCCGCGCGTCCGGCCCAGATTTTATTGAGTCGCTCTTTGACGTAGCGATAGGGGTTTTGTATGGCCTGCAGCACAGGGTCATCGGTGGACGGGTCGGCGATGGACCGGAAAAACGAAATGACCTTGTCCGGCACGACCGGCATCGGTTGCCATGATTGCAGGGCTGTTGCGGATTTTAGTCTTGCCAGCAGGGCGGCCCACGCCGCTGTCCGTTTTCCGGACAGCGGCACCGGCGGCTCACGGCTCACCTCGGTCATTACACACACTCTATTCGTTACCGTTTATTTATTTTATGACAATGCTAGCATATCTGAAAAAGCCGGTGCAAATTTACGGTACGGCCCGCAGCCATAATGTTTTTTTAGTTTTCCTAAAAATAAGTGCTTGACTGTGGATAAGATTTTCCCTTATAGTCCGCGCGTTCGAACATGGATGGGCTGGCTGTAAGCCGCTTTTTTTGTTTTAAAAAAACGGATTTAGACGCAGCTCTGACAAAACCCGCACTATGCGGTTTAAATAGGCGCCACAGCGAAGTTTCGAGGCCCGCAAAGTGATCAAATCCCCTTTTGGTCGCAGTCAGGGGTTTCGCGCCAGTTCAGGCTTTTGAAAGCTTTTCGATCGGGAAAGCGAAAAAGCCGCCCATCCACACGGTTTGAAATGCGGTCTTTAAAAGAGACCTTGAAGAGACTTTATTGAGGAGAAGGCTTGGTATGCCGACGATACAACAGTTAATTCGTGCGCCGCGCGCTAAAGGCGGCAAAAAGGCGATGAAGCCGAACAAAAAGCGGGCCCTGGGCGGCCAGCCGCAAGCCCGCGGCGTGTGTACGCGTGTTTACACAACCACGCCGAAAAAGCCGAACTCGGCCCTGCGGAAAGTGGCCAAGGTACGCCTGACGACCGGCGCGGAAGTGATTTGTTATATCCCCGGTGAGGGCCATAACCTGCAGGAGCACTCGGTGGTGCTGGTGCGTGGCGGCCGGGTGAAAGACCTGCCCGGTGTGCGTTACACGATTATTCGCGGTACGCTCGATACGCAGGGTGTGAAAGACAGGAAACAAGCCCGCAGCCGTTACGGCGCGAAGCGGCCTAAGTAACGGATATGTTAGCGGCTTTGCCGCTTAAAAATCCGTTACCCCCGCGAAGGCGGGGGTCTGGTGAAACAAGGTTTAAGATATCCCTGCCTGCGCCGGGATGCTAAAGAGAGAAAGTGTAA
Organism: uncultured Micavibrio sp.; assembly: GCA_964445195.1. GTDB lineage: Bacteria > Pseudomonadota > Alphaproteobacteria > Micavibrionales > Micavibrionaceae > UM-FILTER-47-13. Next base: position 7,829 of record CAYUKA010000050.1, read on the forward strand.
GACGAGAAGGAAGATATAAATGTCGCGTCGTCATAGAGCAGAGAAAAGAGAGATTTTACCCGATCCGAAATTTGCGAATCTGGTGCTGTCGAAATTCATCAATAACATCATGCTGGCCGGCAAGAAGTCAGTGGCCGAGCGGATCGTTTACGGCGCGCTTGAGATCCTCGATAAAAAAGCCGCCAACGAGAATTTTGACGATGAGGAGAGCGGCGACGACACCCAGGGCAAGCAGGGCGCCGCCGGCAAGGGCTTGATGGTCTTCCGCCGCGCGCTGAAGCGTGTGCGGCCGCAGCTTGAGGTGCGCTCCCGCCGTGTTGGCGGTGCAACTTACCAGGTGCCGGTTGAGGTCCGTCATGACCGCGGCCTGGCGCTGGCGATCCGCTGGATCATTGATGCCGCACGCCGCCGCAGCGAAAACACAATGACCGAGCGGCTGGCGAACGAATTGCTGGATGCCGCCAATGACCGCGGCAACGCGATCAAGAAGCGCGAGGACACCCACAAGATGGCCGAAGCCAACAAGGCTTTCGCGCATTATCGCTGGTAAGAGAAATTTTAGAGAGTGTAAGGAACAAAACGAATGTCACGCGAAACCCCGATCGAAAAATACCGTAACTTCGGCATCATGGCGCATATCGATGCCGGCAAGACGACCACGACCGAGCGGATTCTGTATTATTCCGGCAAATCGCACAAAATCGGCGAAGTCCATGACGGCGCCGCGACGATGGACTGGATGGAGCAGGAGCAGGAGCGCGGGATCA
>CAYUKA010000051.1:0-8262 GCA_964445195.1 uncultured Micavibrio sp.
CCGAGCGGGATCGAACCGCCGACCTTTGCAATGCCATTGCAACGCTCTCCCAGCTGAGCTACGGGCCCTTCGCATATGTTATGCAGGAAGTGCGACACTACGCAGGCGGCTGTAAAAATTCAAGCGAAAAATCACGGGCCGGGCATGTCGCCCCGTGTCTTACCGGCGTCTTACCAGCCGGCAAAGCGGGCCGTGTTCTCATTCTCACCGTTTTCACCGTTTTCACCGTTTTCAGGAATTTCATCCGCGGCGCTGTCTGTGGCCCCGCTATCTTTCCAGGCGCTTTTCTTGCGGTAAATGGTTGACGGCGAAATGCCGAGCGCGGCGGCGGCGCGCGGGATATTGCCGCCGCAGGCGGCGATGGCGCTTTCAATCACCTCGCGTTCAATGTCCTCCAGCGGCCGGATCGCGGTTTCGCTCAGCGGTCTTGGCATGGCCGGGGTGCCGGCGGCCGGGGGCGGCGCGCTGTGATACGGATCGGCCGGGCCGGCGATCGGCGTGACTTCCGCTGCCGCGCCCGGCACCGGGGCCGGCAGCATTCGGGCTGTGACCAGCCGGGCGTTATGCATGACGGTGACATGGCGGACGATATTCTGCAGCTCGCGGATATTGCCCGGCCAGCCATAGGTCATCAGCCGGGTTTCGGCTTCGGCCGAAAAGCCTTCGAACAGCTTGCCTTCCTCCTCGGCGTACTGGCGCAGCAGGGCCAGCGCGATATCAAGGATATCGTTGCCCCGCGCCCGCAGCGGCGGCATGTAAAGCGGCAGGACATGCAGCCGGTAGAACAGATCCTCGCGGAACCACCCGGCCTGCACCTCGGCGACCGGGTTGCGGTTGGTGGCGCAGATCACCCGGACATCGGTGGTTTCAAGCTTGTCGGAGCCGACCTTCTGAAAGGTGAAGTTCTGCAGGAAGCGCAGCAATTTGGTCTGCATCGCCAGGCTCAGCTCGCCGACCTCGTCGAGGAACAGCGTGCCGCCATCGGCCAGACGCGCCGCGCCCTCGCGGTCGGCGACCGCGCCGGTGAAAGCGCCCTTGATATGGCCGAACAACTCGGACTGCATCAAGTCGCGCGGAATGGCCCCGCAATTGATCGGCACGAACGCCCCGGCGGCCCGCGGGCTGTGGCGGTGAATGGTTTCGGCGCAGATTTCCTTGCCGGTGCCGGACTCGCCGGTGATGAACACGGCGGCATGGCTTTTGGCGGCATTTTCGATCTGCTCGTAGACTTTCTGCATGATCGGCGAGGTGCCGATGAAGCCGCCATAATCGCGCGGCGGGCTGCCGGTCTGCGCCGTGCCGGTAGCGGGCGGCCCGGTCATGGCCGGGGTAGCGGGGCCGGCCCGGTTCTTATCAAGCTCGCTGGCGACCGCCTGTTTCAGGCGCTCGACACTGAACGGCTTGATCAGGAAGTCGCGCGCGCCGCCGCGCATGGCGGCGATTGCGGTGTTCAGCGAGCCGTGCCCGGTAATCGCGATCACCGGTGCGGTAAAATCACGTTGCTGCAGCGTCTCGAGGATCTCCATGCCGTCCATATCGGGCAGCATCAGGTCCATCAATAACAGGTCGGGCCGATGCGCGGACAGGTGCGCCAGCGCCTCCGCGCCCCTGGCGAAGGCGGTGACGTCATAGCCGTCCTGGCGCAGCGCCGATTCATACATATGACGCAGCGCCGGCGTGTCCTCGACCAGTGTGATATGAGCGGGGGCGGTGCGGTGCTGGGCCATTGCGTGTCCTTTTTTATCGTGCTGTTCGTGCCGGTGCGGCGGCGGCGCGCGCCGTTTTTTTCATCATCGCCGTCATCCGGAATGATCTCATTGTAGCGGCATCGGCCGGTCTTTTCTGCAAAAACCGCCACAGAATACTGCCGTGTGGGGCGCGGCTGTGCTACACTGTGGCGGCCTGGTGTCTGGTAAAAGGGGTCATGATGGCGGCGATCGGGCTGCAATCGCATATCTGGAACAATAATGCGCGCTCGCTGCTGCTGCTGGCGCTCTACCCGCTGCTGATTCTGCTGATCTGCTGGGCGGCGGCGTTCGCCTTTGGCGGTATGGTGACCGCCGGCATGACTCCCGATGAATCTGCCGGCTTTTCAGCGGCGGCGGCGCGCGATTTTGCCATCGGCTTTATCGCCGCTTACTGGCCGCTGATTATCGCCGCGGTCGGGCTGTGGTTCATGATTGCCTTTGCTTTCCACAGCCGGATGATCCGCGCCCTCTCGCACGCCCGGCCGGTCACGCGGGCCGAGGAGCCGGAACTTTATAATATGCTCGAAAATCTGTGTATCGCGCAGGGCATCACAACGCCGCGGCTGGAAATTATCGAAACCCACGCCCGCAACGCTTTTGCCAGCGGGATTAACGAAAAAACCTACGCCGTGACCGTCACGCGCGGCTTGCTGCAATCCCTGCAGCCGGATGAGGTCGAGGCGGTGCTGGCGCACGAGCTGGCGCATATTATCAACCGCGATGTGCGGCTGCTAATCGTCTCGGTGATTTTTGCTGGCATGATTGGCTTTTTCGCCCAGATGGTCTGGAGCAGCCTGCGGTTTAAAATGTACGCTAGGCGGGGGCGGCGCACCGACGGGCGGTTGATGCTGGCGCTGCTGGTGATCGCCGCGATCCTGTGGCTGGGATATCTCGCGACATTGCTGACCCGTTTCGCCCTGTCGCGGCGGCGCGAATATATGGCCGATGCCGGGGCGGTGGCGATGACCAAGAACCCGGAGGCGATGATGCGGGCGCTGCTGCGGATTGCCGGCAAGGACAGGATTCCCGAGGCGACCGACGATATCGCGCTGATGTGTATCGAGAACAGCCGCCGCTTCATCGGGCTGTTCACGACCCACCCGCCGATCGATCAGCGGGTGCAGGCGCTTTCGGCGGTGACCAACACGCCGGTGCCGGTCTTAAAGCCCGGTTTGCGCGCGGCCGATGCCGACCGTTTCAAGCAGCCCTCAGAGCGCAGGAACCCGTGGCTGACCGCCCAGCGCCCCGGTAGAGCGTCTTCAGTCTAACCGGAAATGCGTTACTCGTCGCTCACGTATGTTTTACACGCTGCGCCCTTCGGGCCTGTTTCCGGTTAAACTGTCTTCGCTCTATGCTCTTTAGGCTTTCGGCCCCGGTGCGCCGGTTGGTGCGGCGACCGGAACGGTCTTTTGTTGCAGGAGCGGCTCGCACAGCTCTTCCAGCTCGTCCAGCATCTCTTCAATCACCGCGAGGCCCTTGTTCCAGAAAGCCGGGTCGGCGATATCAAGGCCGAACATCTCTTCAAGGTCTTCCGGCTTTAACGTGCCGCCGGCTTCCAGCATCTCGATATATTTCTCCTTGAAGTCAGGCACGCTGCCTTCCTCGTAAACGCCGTAAAGCGCGTTGACCATGGCGTCGCCGAACGCATAGGCGTAGACATAGAACGGTACGTGCACGAGATGCGGGATATAGCCGAAGAGCGGGCCGTAATCATCATCCAGCGGCAGGGCCGGGCCGTAGCTGTCCTGCAGGGCGCCGACCCACTCCTGGCCCATTTCCTCGGGGGTCAGCGGGCCGCCTTTTTGATCATAGGCAATATTAATGCGCTTTTCGAAATCATAGAATGAGATCTGCCGCACCACGGTGTTGATCATGGCATTGACCTTGTCGAACAGCAGCACACGGCGCTCCTCATCATCGGCGGCGCGGGCCAGCAGCGACTTGAAGGTCAGCATTTCACCGAAGACGCTGGCGGTCTCGGCCAGGGTCAGCGGCGTTTCAACAATCGCGTCGCCCTTGTGGGCGGCCAGCTTCTGGTGTACGCCATGGCCGAGCTCGTGCGCCAGCGTGGCGACATCGCGCGGCGTGCCGAGGTAATTCAGCATGACCATCGGCTGCGCCAGCTGTGCGGCGCCCGGATGGGAGAAGGCGCCGCCCTGTTTGTTTTCATCAACCGGCGCGTCGATCCAGCCATTATCGAAGAAGGCTTTCGCTTCATCGGCCATTTGCGGCAGGAACGCGCCGTACGCGTCCAGCACGATCTGCTTCGCTTCGGCGAAGGGGATGTAGCGCTGTTCTTTATCTTCGAAAACATTGACGTTGCGGTCCGACGGTTTCAGGTGCGGCACGCCCATCAGTTTGGCTTTGAGCGCATAAAAGCGGTGGGCAATGCGCGGGTAGGAGTCTTTGACCGCCTGCTCAAGCGCGTCAACAACCGCCGGTTCGACGTTATTGGCAAAATGGCGCACATCCCACGGCTTATCGAATTTTGTCCAGCGGTTATCGACGCGGGCAAGACGCATTTGCTCGTTATGAATATGGGTGAACAGCGCCGCATCTCCGGCAATCCCGTCCTGGAAAACCTGGTGCGCCGCTTCGCGCCGGGCCGCGTCCGGGTGGTTGGCTACAATTGTCAGGATCTCTTCCTGCGTCAGGTCCTTCCCTTCGAACGGGTAGCGTTTGGCGACATGATGGTCATCGAATAATTTAACCCATCCTGAGCTGGCATTCAGCTCGCCGCTGTAGCGCTGTACGTCAAGCGGCGGCGTATGCGGGATAGCGCGGCGCACATTGTCAATGAACGGCGCCCATTTTTGCAGGGTAGCCGATCCGGCCAGCGCGGCGGTCAGGTCCGCTTCATCGCATTTCTTAATTTCATCAGTGAAAAAGGCCAGTTTGGAGCCAAGCGGTGATGCCTTACTCTGGAAACCGACCTTGGCCGGGCCGTATTTTTCATTGTCCTGTTCGGCCTTGAGCTGGACGTAGGTTCCAAGCTTGGAGAACCGTGCGCCGATATCCTTGTAGGCGGCAATGGCAGCGGCGAGGGCGTCACCGTCAAGCTGCGTGACTTTGCCTTCGTAACGGCTGGCAAAGTCTTCAATCATATCAATGACCTGCGCGAAATCAGTTTCAAACTCCGGCGAATCGATGGCCGGGTAAAAATTGGAAAAATCCCAACGCGGCAGCGTATCGTCGTCGGCGCTGGCAACGGCAAATGGTTGTCCTACATCTTGTGGCATGAAAATCTCCCTTATGACATTAAAATATGAAAACTGGAATCCGTATTAATCGTAAAATCCGATCAATGCAAGCGATAAAATCACTGCAAAATCATGGTGCGGAAATTGCCGAAACGCTTTGAAAAACGGTAAAATAAACTATATATGTACTGTATCGTGTTACAATGGTTCACGATTTATGTTTACTGAAACAAGATGAAAAAGAGAGAGGAAAGACATGCAGCCTGACCGTTCACAGTCTTCTGCACAAGTCCGCACACAGGGCCGCGCCGCCAGTTTCGATGCCGGCCTGCAGGCCCATATGCAGCGTATTTACAACCGGATGACGATGGGCGTCCTGATCACGGCGCTGACCGCGTGGCTGGTTTCCAGTTCGCCGTTCCTGCTAACCCTGTTTATGGGGGGGCCGCAGGCCTGGCTGGTGATGCTGGCGCCGGTGGCGATTATCTGGTTCGGCTTTAACCCGATGACAATGTCGGCGCAAAAGCTCAAATTATCGTTTTTCGCTATCAGCATACTGTACGGCATCAGCTTTGCAGTGATCTTCCTCGCCTTCACCGGCGCGGATATCGCGCGGGCCTTTTTCGTGGCGGCCGGCATGTTCGCGGGCCTGAGCGTTTTTGGCTATACGACCAAAAAAAATCTCGATGCGCTCGGCCATTTCGCGATCATGGGCGTGTTCGGGATTTTCTTTGCCTCGATCGCCTATATGATTGCCGGCGCGTTCGGGTATGCCAATAGCGGGATTGAAAATGTCATTGCCGGCCTCGGTATCCTGGCCTTTTCCGGCATTACCGCCTGGCAGACGCAGAGCATGAAGGAAATGTACAACCCGGCCCATGGCGATGAAGGCAACAGCCGTATGGGCTGGAGCGCGGCGCTGACGCTGTATATCAGCTTTATTGCGCTGTTCCAGTATATCCTGCATTTCATGAGCCAGCGCTAGAAGCGCGGCTTCAGAACAGACCGATATAAACAAACGGCCCGGTAATAAAATCGGGCCGTTTTCATTTTGACCAAGATTAATTTTTTACCACGAAGGGCACGAAGTTCACGAAGATGTTGCGCTTCACTGCGGCTCAGCCGCAAAAAACAAATATGCCGGCCACGGGAAATATCATCTGATTAGGCGCTGCGCGCAGCAAAACGCGAAGGCCCCTTCGTGGTAAAAACCAAAAAACTAACCGGCCTTTTGCGCCTGCCAGTCTTCAAAGACAGCCAGCGCTTCCTCGCGCCGGCGCTGCTCGTGTGTGACGGTGCGCTCGGCCAGCGGTTTGGCGATTTCGGCCATAATGTCCTGCTCCTTCAGGCGCGGCGTGCCGGCTTCTTCATGGCTGATGCCATAGACGACCTTGCCGATGCCGGTGCCGATAATCAGTGCCTGGCCGAGCATGGTCGGTTCGGTGCTGCAATAGATTGTGCAGCCCTCAAGCCGCGGCGTACCGGTTTTCTCGGTTGCGCGGCGGATGGCAATCACCTCGGCATGGGCGGTCGGATCGCAGCGGGCCTGTACGCTGTTGACGCCTTCACCGAGCAAGCGGCCGTCCGGGTCGGCGACCACCGCGCCGAAAGGGCCACCCATGCCGGCGCGGGCATTTTGCTGCGCCAGCGCAATCGCCCGGCGCATCAATTCATCCGGTGAGAGTGCGGCCGCCTGTGCCGCAGTAATCGCGTCCGGGTTTTTGCCCAGCGTGCGGATCATGCGCTTGACGGTCTCGATCAGCCGGTCCGGCGCGACAGGTGTGCGCATGACCTGGCCGATCCCGAGCTGTCCGGCCTGCAGTAATAAATCGGTGGTCGGGTCGTCGGTCAGCATCACAAGGCCGGTCTTGTGTCCCTTGACCAGCGCGTGCTTGGCGACGTGAAACCCGTCATAGGGCGTCATGCGGTGGGCGATGACCGCAACATCGACATCCCATTCCTCGATCACCTTGACCGCGGCGCCGCCATTAATCGCCTGCATGACGAAAAAGCCCTGGTTCTCCAGAACATCGGTAATGAACCGGCGCGTGGGTTCGTCCTCATGGGCGACGAGAATCAGGATATTGCTGCGGGCGGGGCTGTTCATGACCGTTTTGTCCTTATCCTTGTTTTCTTTCAGCGTATGTTTTATTCTTAGAGAGTATAAAGAAATAATAAGAGATGATCTTATATTTATAAAGTCATCAAATGAATGCCGATTGAAAAGCGGCAAACTATAAAAAGAACAGAAAAAAACAAAAAAAGAACAGGGACGTCATTATGCTTCCAAAAGTCTGCCGCGGCAAAGCGGCGCTCTTGTCATTGACAATCATTTTCCATCACAGCGGTTTATAAAAAAGCGGATTACGGCAGAGGTTGCCTCCCGCTCCCGGATCCGCATATAAAAAGCAAGCATCACCTTTGGGCCTTTACGGCCCGTTTTTTTAGGACTGAAGGCGCTGGGCAGCGCGGCGGCGCGGTGTTATGATCGGCGTCATGATTATTGACCGTCATAGTGAATCGGGCAGTGTGATTTACTGGATTTTTATCGCCATCGCGCTGTTCGCGGCGCTGAGCTTTACCGTGTCACGGATCAACCGCAGCGGTAACACCCAGATCGGCGAGCTGACAACGATGCAAGCCACCGATATTATGCAGTACAGCGCGGCAATTCAGCGCGGCGTGCGGGTTATGCGCGTTAACGGCGTTGATGACGGCGATATCTGTTTTCATACCGACCAGTGGGGCCACGCCGATTACGAGTTTACGCCGGAATGCGATGACTTCACCAACCGCGTCTTCGCGCGGGAGGGCGGCGGCATCGGGTTCCAGGAGGGGGTTGCAGACTGGTACGATAGAACGCTGACCCTGCCGGCCGGGAATGCGGCATGGGTGTTTACCGGCGCTTATGAAATCGGCCAGGTCGGTACGGACGGGGCCGGGCCCGGCACAACCGCGGCCAATGCCGACCTGATCATGGTGACGGCGCCGGTGATGGACGAGCTGTGCGAAGGTCTGAACCGGATGATCGGTTATACGGACGATCCAGCGCCGCCGGTTGTGGCGGACGGCACCTATGCCGCGCTGGCCGGGGCGGAATTTGCGGGTACGTTTGGCGGCGGCGCGGCGCGGCTGGGCAATCTCGGGCGCGAGCGCTGCGTCGCCGAAGATGACGGCAGCGGGGGCATCGCGCACTATATTTACTACAAGGTCATTCTGGCGCGGTAGGCTGGCTGCTCCGTCATTGCGAGGAACTGGCCTGAGAGTCTGTTTCAAAACTCTCTCTTATTGCTTTCCCCGTGAAAACGGGGACT
>CAYUKA010000052.1:0-8033 GCA_964445195.1 uncultured Micavibrio sp.
CCGAGCGAGCCGAAGCCCTGCGCGACAATATCGGACTGCACATCACCGTCATAGTTCTTGCAGGCCCAGACAAAACCGCCCCTGGACTTGATCGCCTGCGCGACCATATCGTCGATCAGGCGGTGCTCGTACCACAGGTCGCGCTTGTCGAACTCGGTCTTGAACTCATCGTCAAACACGCGCTGGAATATCTCGATAAAACGCCCGTCATATTGTTTGAGGATCGTGTTCTTGGTCGACATATAGGCCGGGTAATTGCGCGATAACGCATAGTTAAAGCAGGAACGCGCAAAACCTTCGATCGAACTGTCGAGATTGTACATCCCCATTGCGACGCCTGAGGCAGGAAAATCAAACACTTCAAATTCCTGCGCCGCGCCGCCGTCGGCCGGTTCGAATTTCATGGTGAATCTGCCCGGCCCCGGCACCTTGAAATCGGTGGCCTTGTACTGGTCGCCGAACGCGTGACGGCCGATGATGATCGGCTCCTGCCAGCCCGGCACATAGCGCGGCACATTTTCGCAGATGATCGACTCGCGGAATACCGTGCCATTCAGGATATTCCGGATCGTGCCGTTGGGGCTGCGCCACATTTTCTTCAGGCCGAATTCCTCGACCCGGGCTTCATCCGGCGTGATCGTTGCGCATTTTACGCCGACGCCATGCTCGCGGATTGCGTTGGCGGCATCAACCGTAATCCGGTCGTCAGTCTCATCGCGTTTTTGAATCGAAAGATCGTAATATTTCAGGTCGATATCAAGATAGGGCAGGATCAACCGGTCGCGGATCCATTGCCAGATCACACGCGTCATCTCATCGCCGTCAATTTCCACGACAGGGTTATCAACCTTGATCTTGCTCATATGCTTTCTCCTGCTCTAAACATAAAATTGGAGCCAGTGTAATCAAGAACAAGCGCAGGATAAAGGAGTTTGTCACCCTTACCCGTCATTGCGAGCGACCAGCGGGAGCGCGGCATGAAGGACAGACTCTAGATTGCTTCGTCACGTTGCTCCTCGCAATGACGCTGCAAAGTGCTTCACTTTGTTCGTTGATTTATTGTTTGCCATCGCAGTCCGGCTGTTTCCGGCGGCGTTCGGACCAGCCTTTTGTTTTCTTGTTCATTGAACCTCCTGTTGTTCAGGAGATTATTATAGGATAGTTTTCCTAAATTGTAAAATTCGTAACATGCCTAAACTGAATAGTTAATTGCAACAAACTATCAATATTAAGCATTGCTCCCAGTACCCCTTATTATTTATGGTTATAGAGTTTAAAAGTTTGCATTGCAGAGAGGAAACCTTGAATGTCAGCCCTTAAAACAAAATTACCCGAGTTTTTGGCATCTGGAGAAAAAGCGCGACTAATACCTGTTGTGTCCGAAGGCAGCAAAGAAGGGCGGGCGACATCCATTTTATTATCCTCACTCGCTGCAGTACATGAGTTCGCTCAAAGCATATTTGGCGTTGTTGGCATCAAAATCGGCAGCAGAACCAGCATTGACGTTTATACGGAAGTCGTTTTTGCTGATAAAGGACAGAAGGTGAAAATGCGTCCAGACGGACTGATCATTATTAATACTGGGAAATCACAGTGGACAGCGCTGATTGAAGCTAAAATTGGCAATGCCGATCTTAATCCCGATCAAATCAAGGAATATTTGGCGCTGGCAAAGCAGTACAAAATAGATGCCGTTATTACAATTTCAAATCAATATTCAGCAATTCCGACTCATCATCCCGTCGCACTTAAAAAGTCTGACATTAAGGGTATAGAACTATACCACTGGTCATGGATGTTTGTGCTGACAGAAGCAATCCTGTTATTGAAATCGATGTGTATAGAAGATGAAGAGCAAAGATTTCTATTATCTGAAATGGTACGCTATTACGATCATCCCAGCGTAGGCGTTTCAAGTTTTTCTAAAATGAATGCAGAATGGAAAGATGTTGTTTTGAAAGTTCGAAGCGGATCGCGGCTTGCAAAAACATCAGAGGAAGTCGAAAAAACCGTAGCAAGCTGGCACCAAGAAGCCAGAGATTTATGTTTAATTATGAGCCGCAATCTCGCAGTGCCTGTATCTTTGAGACTAAGCAGAAAGCATAGAAATCATCCATCAGAACGCCTAAAAGACGATTGCGATCATTTGGTCACAACCAATACTCTCAATTGTGAACTCGACATACCCTATGCTGCTTCACCGTTGAAAGTAATGGCCGATTTAGCTCGACGTACTGTCGATTGCTCTATGCGTGTTGAGGCGCCGAAGGATAAGAAAAGATCAACAGCAAAGCTGAATTGGCTTCTACGACAACTGAAAGATGTCGCACCCGAAGACATTTTCATTAAAGCCATAACACATGGGCGCGCTAACAATTCTCAAGCTACGCTACAAGCTGTTCGTGATAACCCCGATGCCATACTTTTATACGAAGGCACTGATATACAACCCACGGCATTTGAAGTCATGATGATCAAAGATCTGGCGGGAAAATTTTCCGGGCGCAATACTTTCATCGAGGCCGTAGAAAATACAGTCACAAGTTTTTATGAAATAGCAGGCCAGAATCTACAGTCATGGACGCCGGAAGCACCAAAAATCAAAAAAAGCCAGAGTGATGATGTGCCTAAACTTGGAAAACCGGAAACCGTAATGCTGGTTCAGAAAGAAGACAAAGTACATCTGGATATCACAGCAACTCCCCAGGCTAATGATGAAAATGAGGCTGTCAACGAGTAGGCTGCTAATCCATCACTCCATTAGCCCCTCAACCTCCGCCTCCAGCTTTTCATAGGTCCGCTCGAACAGGCCGGACTTGGCAATCCGGCCCTTGCCCTCTTTAAACAGTTCATACATATCAGTCTGCGGGCCGACGCGGCGGATGACGAATTGCAGGTAAGGCACGTAATTGTTGGACTGGTAATAGGTAAAGGTACAAACGCCTTCGTCAAAATCGACATCAACGGCGATATCGTATAAGGCTTTGACGGAAGCGGCCCGGCTGAACAGCCCGGCCAGCAGCTTGAAATGATGGTTTTTAAAGCCGGACTGCGCCTTGAAACGGTTGAAATCCGGATTATCAATGACGCTGAATGTCATTGAAATAGTATAACATTTTTTTAGAAAACAGAGAAATCAGCCATAGCGTACAGCCGCAGGCCCCTGCGCCACTACCGGTGTCTTTGCCGGGATGACTTCTGTCGGCGCCTGCGGAAACTCTGCCTGCAGGCGGGCACGAATGTCAGAAATACCGGACAAGCTTTCATGGACCCGCTCCATCTGCGCTGCGTCATCCAGATGAAACACCGCCCTGTATTCAGTGACATAGCCAAACAAAGCCACAACATCATCCATCGGCGACAGACGGGCGATGCGGATATTTATATCCTGCCCGTTTCCATCCCGATCGTCCGGGCTTAAAATTTCACGCACCTGCGCAACAAAGGCCGCCTATAATTCACCGTCAAGTTCGCGTAAACCCCGCTCAATGTCACTTTTAAACCTTGTCAGCGGCTGCCGTTCCTCAGCGGCATTTGCAAATCTCTCGATAAGGGCCGCACGGCGCGCCCAGAACAGCGGGCCATCCTCACGCCCGGCTTTGAGGGTCAGGGTTTTAATGCCCCATGGCTGCGCCACATTAAGCTGGTTGGCGAACAGGGTCTTACCGACCCCTTTACGGCGCAATGTTTCTGTTTCAATACGGACCTCGTCCAGATTCATCGTGCCCCGGGGCCGGTCAAACTGCCTTTCCGCACGCAAGATCTGGCGGCCATCATGAACACATGACAGTTCAATTTTGCCCTGGCCGCCGCCACATAGCTCAACCCTTAAGGAACATGTGCCCGGCAGATCAGCCGTCCATAAATCATAAAATTTTCCCGGATCCATACCGATAGCCTGATCCCATTCATCGTGTTTATCGACAAATAATTTGCCACGCAGCGCTTCGAAACGCGGCGGGATCTCACGACGACTATGGGCGCGTGATGAGGGCGCTGTTGAAAGATGAAAGACCATGACCTTCCTTTTTGCCGTAAATCGGCTACATTAACCTGAATGTAAAAACAGGCCCGTATTATTTTACATAAAATTAAAAAAGTCAACCTTTTTTACCCGGAGATTTAACATGGCCCTACTGGAAACCCCCGAAAAAGATCAGTCTTTTACCGCCGCCCCCTTTAACCTGAAGGGCACTGACGGCAAAAACTATAGTTTTGATGATGTAAAAGGCGAGACGGGGACGGTGATCATGTTCATCTGCAATCACTGCCCCTATGTCAAAGCAGTGATTGCGCGGCTGGTGGCCGACATCAAGGCCCTGCAGACGCAGGGAATCGGTGCGGCGGCGATCATGCCGAACGACACGGAAACCTATCCCGCCGACTCGTTCGAAAATATGAAATTATTTGCCGCCGCGCATGGTTTCACCTTTCCGTACCTGATCGACGAAACGCAGGACATTGCCCGCGCGTACGACGCTGTGTGCACGCCCGACATATACGGCTTTGATGCGCAGGGCACGTTACAGTATCGCGGCCGGGTCGACAGTGCCGGGCCAAACGAGGCCAATGCAGATACAAAACGCGAGTTATGGGAGGCGATGACGCAAATCACCGAAACCGGCGCGGCCCCGGCCGAACAATTCCCGTCAATGGGCTGCTCAATCAAGTGGCAGAAGAATGCATGAACACACCCGGTTTTACCATGACGGACTTCCAGCCCGCACAGCACAAGCTGCTCGGTGAGGGCGTCTGGGGCCGCGTTTACGATCTGGACGATGGCACAGTACTCAAGATCGCGCGGCGTGAATGTGCCGGCATCGGGGACGGGGGGCAAAAAATCGAGCGTGAATATGAAGCCCTGAACGCGTTCACCGCTGCCGGCGTGCTGCCGGGGTTGGTGCCGCAGGCTCTCGGTATGGGCGAAATCCCCGCCTCTTCGTCGCTGGCGCAAGATGGTTTTTCGCTGTGGCTGAGGATGAGCCGCATTGAAGGCCAACAGCGCGGCCTTTCTACGATCGCCGCCCTGCCGCCGGCGGACCGGGATGTCATCGGCGCCAACATCGGCCGGGCGCTGGCGCAGCTACATGGCGCTATGGCGAAGTTGCCGGAAAGCGGCAGTTCGGACGGACGTGACCCTTATCGTGAGATCAAACAGGCCGTTCCGGAAAACGGCTTTTACACATCCTGCATTGCCATGCTGGAGCATGAGCATGCGTGTATTCCGCCGGAGATTCGCTGCCGGCCGGCTCACAACGATTTCAATATGTCGAACCTGTTATTTGCGGGGGAAACCGTATGCGGCATTCTCGATTTTGCCGAATGGGGCGTGAATTTTCCTGAAAAAGACATTAGCGATATTGTCAATGAATGCCCGGCTCTGGAAAAGTCGATGGTCAGCGGTTATGAAGAAGTCTCCGGCTTTACCGTCAGCCGGCGCCGGCTGGCCCTCGGCGTCGCTGAAAATGCCCTTTACGGCACTGTTATCAGCGAACGCAAAGGCGATGAGAAGGGCATGGCTTCCGAAAAAGCACTATTGCAGCGCACACTCGCAACGTTAGAGCAGCCGGCCGCGCCTATGTCGCCGCCTGTGCGCTCATAACCGGCAGGAACGTCGCCGATGGCGCTGTTTCCGGTTCGTCTGTAACCGGTTTCGTGAAATAGTCAACGGCATCGATATAAAGCGCGAGCCGGCGCTGTGCGAGCGGTGATAGCGTGTCCTTGTGCTCGGCCAGCATTTGCTGGAACAGGGCCGCTCTTTCCTCTGCGGTACGGAAATACCATGCGATTCTTGATGTCTCCCCCCGATATGTGCGTTCCAGCGCTTTGATTTCCTCATGCGCGTCACGAACGGCCTGCGGGTCGGGTGCTGGTTTGTCGTTCAGGACGCTATAGAGAATCAGTGATGTATCGTGCGAAAGCCCCCTGTAGTTTAAGGCGCGTAAATAGATCCAGAGCTCTTTCAAGGCAGGATTGTCATATTTTTCTATCCCGCGCCGGATAGATACGGTATCGGAGTCGGCTTCTTTGAGCGGTTTGCGCAGGGTCTGGTTTTCAGCGTTGCAATGCTGGAACTCATGCACGGCAAGGATGAAAGCGGCCTCCTGCGGAGACTGGGGTAAATCATCACGGATCGTCTCACGCGGTAATGTCCGGCCTGAAAATGTCCAGGCAAGTCGTGCCGGTTCAAGGTATCGCTCTGACGGCAAGTGAACATGACAGAGATTAAAGACCTGATGCAGGCTATAGGGCACACCGTGCGTGGCGAAAGCGTTCAATCCAAAAATTTGTTTGAGACCGCCTAGTATTGATGCTGAGGCAATAAAAGATGCGTGGGGGATCGTCGTCAGTCTCTGAAGTATGCCTGCGCTGCCCGGCCCCATGACACGGGCATGTTCGGCACCAAGTTCCTCAATAAGCGCAGGGTCCCAGCCCTGGCGTTCAGCATAGTCTGCGGCTTTGGGGAACAGCATGCCGGTTAACGGAAAACCGAGCTGGCTGATCAGTACGACGATGGCGATGCCGCGCTTCGATGTAAAAAACGCAACATTATGAAATTCCCGCGCAATCCGTTTTGCCAGAGAGGGTTTCTTATTGTTGTCCTTACTCATATAAGTCTATCCGCTATCAAGGAGTATATATTTTTACATATTGCAAGGCGCGAGGTATGATATGCGGGCTTCATAATTATGTCAATAAATAAGATGGCTACAGGACAGGCTGACGGTAAAACGGTGCATGGCCGTCATTTAAACACTGGAATCCTGCGTGGATTTGATTATGATAGCGCCGGATAAGCAACTGTGCAGGATGAAACGACAGTCATGGCCGATAACCTGATCCACGAAATCGAGGAGGATATCAAGCGCGAGAAGCTCGAAACCCTCTGGAAAGAATATGGCGGCTACCTGATCGCGGCGCTGGTGCTGGCCGTGCTGCTGACAGCGCTGGTCAGCGGCTGGCGCAGCTGGAACGCGCGCGTTAATGTGACCCAGACCACGGCGCTGATTAATGCGCTTGACCGTGAAACACCATCTGAACAGATTACCGCCGTCAACGAGGTCGTCACAGGATTGCGGCCCGATCACCAGGCTACCGCGCATCTGACCGCCGCCGGGCTGGCGCTGCGTGAAGAGAACGCCGAAGCCGCGCTGGCCCATTATAACGCGATCGCGCAAAACGCTGACGCCTCTGACCTGTTTCGCGAGCTGGCGCTGTTAATGGCCGTGCGGCTTGAAACGGATATGGCCGCCGCTGACGGCACCGGCATCGACGCCCCGGCCCTGACCGCCCGGCTGGCGCCGCTGCGTAATAATCCCGGCACCCCGTGGCGCTGGCACGCCTATCTGCAAAGCGCCCTGATCGCCGCCCATGTTAGTGGCGATTACGCCCAGGCCCGCAGCTACCTGGCCGAAATTACCATGCAGGAGGGTCTGCCGCCCTCGCTGATGGAACGGGCGCAGGCGCTGACCCATATTTACAGCCTGCAGGACACATCCGCCGCAGACACGCAGACAACGACAGATGAGGCCGAAGGATGATCAAAACGCGTTACTCTTTACTGGTTCTGGCCAGCGTGATTTTGCTATCCGGTTGCTCATCGGTCGAGAATATTTTCGGCGAGGAGAAGGACGCGCCGCTGGAGGGCGAACGGATTTCGATACTGGAACTGCAGCGGAATCTTGAACCGGACAGTGCCGCGCTGGACGGGCAGGGTTTTATCGCCCCGGCCGCCTGGCGTAACGAATTCTGGCCGCAGGCCGGCGGCTATCCGAACCACGCCATGCAGCACCTTGTGCTGAATGAAACACAACCGGAGCCGATCTGGTCCGCCGATATCGGCCAGGGCTCGACCCGTGAAATCCCGTTGACCGCGCAGCCTGTGATCGTTGACGGTAAAATCTATACGCTCGATACAGACGCACGGCTATCCGCCTTTAACGCCGCCGACGGTGAAAGGCTGTGGCGTATTGATGTGCGCGACCCGGAAGAAGACGATCCGGTGATCGGCGGCGGTATCGCCTATTCGCAGG
>CAYUKA010000053.1:0-8025 GCA_964445195.1 uncultured Micavibrio sp.
ATCACATTCCTATTCCTGTGTGAATCCCATAGACTTTTGCAACAGGTCTAATATAAAAAGCAAAGTCAGAAGCTGGTGGCTTTGGTTTTTTATCTGTAAGTGTTATTTCTGCTTTTCCCATGATAAGATTCTAACTAATTTCACGATTCTTGAGTACTTATGCTAAGGGGATAATCACGTTGACTTTATAGGTGCGCGACTATGTATTGGGCGATTTTTGGTATTTTTCACAGCCTGTTCAGGGCGATTTTTGCGGAAGTAAACCGCGTTTACCAGGCTGATGTCTGGCAGCTTGCATTCTGGCATGCCAGCGTCGCGGTGGCGATCCTGCTGCCGTTTATCCCGTTTATGGACTGGCCCGCGGATATTAATTTTTATCTCGCGGCGGTGATGGTGGCCCTGATTTTATCGGTCGGGATTATCATCCAGCTTAACCTGTCATCTGAAAAAAGGGGCCGGGTTTCCAGTATCGCGATCCCGATCGAGGCCATTGCCGCCGCGCTGATCTGGGTGGCGATCACGCCCTATATGCTGGATTTTTACGCCAGTGACCCGGTGATGACGGTTAGTGTGGTGTGCGCTTTCGCCTTTACGACTGTGGCGCTGTTTTACCTGCGTACAATCGATTTTTCCTGGCAGGCGTTGATTGTCGTGGCGCCGGTCGGGATGACCTATGCCATTGCCGGTGTCGTAACAAAGATTGTGATACCGCAGGCATCGCTGATACCGGCGGCGCTGTCTTTTGTATTGATGAATTATGTGGTCATGACCCTGGTGATGGGTGTGTTCCTGCTGCTGAAAGGCAAGGCCACGCCGAGCCTTTATGCAGCGCCGACGATCAAGGCCGGCCTTTTGACCGGGCTGTTTGCGACCATGGCGTACCTGACCTTTGTTGTCAGTGTCGTATTCGCTCCTAACCCCGGCTATACCAGCCTGCTGGCGGCGCTGGTGCCGGTCTGGCTGATGTGGTACCACGAGCTCCGCTATATAGAGGACAAAGCCAGGCCGGTGGCCGGGCTGCTGATTGTGGCGGCGATTGTGCTGTTGATTACCGCAAGCTGGCGTTAAAGCTTATTGTCGTTAAACCGTGCTGTATTGCTCTTAGGCTGCGGGGCGCGCGCCGGTTGCCGCCGTGCGTCCGGCCGGTGCGATTGGCTCAAGCGACCGGCTGGGAGGCGTTATGCCCAGAACCTGCTTTAATGTCGCGGCTCTGTCGGTTTCACCGGTATAGTGCGTTGTTATACGCCAGCCCGGTACACCCTTGACCGCGGCGTGAAGTTCCTGCTGGTGAGTATTGAATCTTTCGACGTAGTTTTCACGGATTGCAGCGACATCGCCGATTTTGTCGTGTGTATCCCCGGTTTTCAAATCGACGAAATTCACATTACCGTCAAAGGTCATATCGCGTTCAACCGGGTCGAGCACCTGAACGACATGGCCCTTAACCCCGGTGCGGGCCAGTTGTTTTAGTTTCTTTTGTAAAGCTTCAGGGTCCGTCATCGCGTCGGTAAAAATAACCGCGAAGCTGCCACGTTCCAGTGGCCGGCCTTTATACTGGCTGAGCGACGGCAGGTCTGCTTCTCTATCGTACATCCGGTTCAGGGTTGCGGCCATATTGTCAACGGCGTTCTCCCGTCTGCCCATATTCATATCGCTGCCCAGTACTGTGAACTGGTCGCCGGCGGCCACCGTAAGATAGGCGAGCGCCATGCCGAGAATGCCGGCTTCCTGTGCTTTGTTGCAGGCAGAGTCTTCTGACTGGAAGCGCATAGACCGGCTCATGTCGAAGGCCATGTAGGTCGTATATATGACTTCTTTTTTCATGTCACGGGCCATCAGTGCCGGCTTGCCGGTAGAGTCTGTCGGTCCCTGCCGGCGCCAGTTGACCTGTTTGGGCGTGTGCCTTTGCGGATCATAGGCAGTGTTAGCCTGCAAAGTCATGCCGGCGCCGGCCTTGTTGCGCGGGCGGGGGCCGGCGATCCGGCTGGCCAGTTCCTGCGCCACAAGCCGCATAGGCGGCACGGTGCTGGATTCTTTGCGTGCTGTGCTTAAAAATTCCGGTGTGCTGCCGTTAAATGGCGCCATGAGAGCCTTCTCTGTAAATCGTACCCTGTAAAACAGTCATACGATGAACGTGTTTTTGTCTTTATTCAAAAACCCTCGCATAGCCGCTTAACGGCTGTCAATTTTTTATTCAGCTGTGCGGGTAAAAAAAACTTGACGGCAGGCGGTAAAGCCTTTAATAACCTGCCCTTATTCCTGTCCAAGACTGCAGGGCGGCGTTTTGAATAGCGTCTTAAAGCCTGCACAGACAAGAACACAGGCAAAAAAAGCCACGCCTTCACA
This sequence comes from uncultured Micavibrio sp., assembly GCA_964445195.1. GTDB lineage: Bacteria > Pseudomonadota > Alphaproteobacteria > Micavibrionales > Micavibrionaceae > UM-FILTER-47-13. Next base: position 2,347 of record CAYUKA010000053.1, read on the forward strand.
GATCGAAGGTTTATGTTTGCTTTGATGTTGTTCTGACCAGTCTTGATTTGTTGTGACAGGATGTACCGGATGCCGGGCATCCTTTTTTATTGGATTTTTATGAAGGAGAGTTCGCGATGCCAATGAGCCGCGCGCAGAAGGAAAAAGAGGTCGACGCCTATAAAGAGCGTTTCGCAGAAGATGAATATTTCGTGATCGCGCAATATTCAGGCCTGACCGTGAGCGAGATGACCGCTCTGCGCGCCAAGGTGCGCGAGCAGGGCGCGAGCTTCAAGGTGACCAAGAACCGTCTGGCGCAGCGGGCGCTTGAAGGCACGGAGATTCAGGATATGGCGCCGATGTTTGCCGGGCCGGTGGGGCTGGCAGCGTCTAAGGAGCCGGGTGTGGCCAAGGCGCTTTACGATTATGCCAAGGACAATGACAAGCTGGTGATTATCGGCGGTGCGATGGGCGCGCACATTCTTGATAAGGCCGGTGTAGAGCAGCTGGCGAAACTGCCGAGCCTTGATGAGCTGCGCGGCAAGATTGTCGGCCTGCTGCAGGCGCCGGCGCAAAAAGTTGTCGGCGTTGTCGGCGCACCGGCCGGCCAGCTGGCCCGCGTGGTGGGCGCCTATGCCGCCAAAGGCGAATAATGTGAATAACCAAACTGTTAACTAAGAGACGAAAGACCAAAAAGGAGAAAAACTATGGCTGCTGATCTTGAGAAAATTGCCGAGGAGCTGTCCGGCCTGACGGTTATGGAAGCCGCGGACCTGGCTAAGCTGCTGGAAGAAAAATGGGGCGTGAGCGCCGCGGCACCGGTTGCCGTTGCGGCCGCACCGGGTGCTGCCGGCGGTGATGCCGGTGGTGCTGAAGAAAAAGACGAGTTCAATGTCGTTCTGGCCAGCGCCGGCGGCAACAAAATCGCTGTCATTAAGGAAGTGCGCGCGATCACCGGCCTGGGCCTGAAAGAAGCCAAGGACCTGGTTGAAGGCGCGCCGAAGCCTTTGAAAGAAGGCGTCAAGAAGGACGAAGCCGAAGAGATGAAGAAAAAGCTCGAAGAGGCTGGCGCCACCGTCGAGCTGCAGTAACGCGGCCCTTTGTGATTATACGTCCCGGAAAGGTTTATAATCCTTGCCGGGACGTAACTTTGGGCATGACGTATAAAAGGCTTGACAAGGTGAAAGCCGTACGTCATATAACACACGCAACTGCAGCCGGGATGAGTGTGACAGCAGTTATTTCGCATAACGGATAATCCGTACGCAGACCGTTTCGATCCAGCCCTGAAGGGGTGTTCGAAGCGGCGATTTTGTATTTCTACAGATTGTCGTTCAGTGTCTTTAAAAATGGCCGGGCGATCGATTCACGAGTGATGGGCGAAGGCAGGAAAAAAACAATGAGTGCAGCAAAAACAGGCAAATCCACCGCAAAAGGCAAAACAACAGCACAATCGAAAGACAGCAAGACGAAAAAAGAAAAAGACGCACAGATCTTCAGACCGGCCAATGACGTTGAGAGCTTTACCGGCCGCAAGCGCATCCGCCGATCGTTCGGTAAAATCCGTGAAGTTGCGGAGATGCCGAACCTGATCGAGGTCCAGCGCCAGTCTTATGAACTATTCCTGCAGGCCGACCTGCCGGCTGAAGAGCGGGCGATGCAGGGGCTGCACGAAGTTCTGACCTCCGTCTTCCCGATCAAGGATTTCTCTGACAAGGCCGAGATCGACTACGTTAAATATGAACTTGAAGAGCCGAAATACGACACCGAGGAATGCCGCCAGCGCGGTATGACCTACGCCGCGCCGCTGCGTGTGACGCTGCGCCTGTCGGTGTTCGATGTTGATGAAGATACCGGCCTGCGTTCGATCCGCGACATCAAGGAACAGGATGTCTACATGGTCGATATGCCGCTGATGACTGATGAAGGCACGTTTATCGTCAACGGGACCGAGCGGGTGATCGTCTCGCAGATGCACCGCTCGCCCGGCGTGTTCTTCGATCATGACGGCGGCAAGACGCATGCGTCGGGTAAATACCTGTTCGCGGCCCGCGTGATCCCGTATCGCGGTTCGTGGCTTGATTTCGAGTTTGATGCCAAGGACCACCTGAATGTGCGGATCGACCGCCGCCGTAAGTTACCTGTAACCACGATGCTGCGGGCGCTCGATAGTGCCGAAAGCGCCGACTACCGCCGCGAGTGCGAGGAAAAGGACCAGGATGTCGATCCGCTGCTGATCCAGGGGATGAGCAATGAGGAAATTCTTGGCACCTTCTACGGCCAGATTGTGTACAGCAAGGACAAGAAGGGCTGGAAAACCCCGTTTGACGGCGAGCGGCTGCGCGGCGTCAAGCTGGCCTACGACCTTGTTGATGCCAAGACCGGCAAGGTCGCGGCTGAAGAAGGCACCAAGATCACACCGCGCAAGGCCAAGCAACTGACCGAAGGCGGTCTGAAAGATGTGCTGGTCCAGGACGAGGAGTTGATTGGTAAATACCTGGCTGTCGATATCTTTGAAGGCAAGACCGGGCAGGTCCTGTTTGATGCCGGGCATGAGTTGGGCAAGGATGATCTCGACACGCTCACAGAGAATGATGTCTCCGATATTCCGGTTCTGGCCATCGACCATATTAATGTTGGGCCTTATCTGCGTCACACGCTGGAAATCGACAAGTGCGACACGCGTGAAGAAGCGCTGATCGATATTTACCGGGTAATGCGCCCCGGCGAGCCGCCGACGGTGGAATCGGCCGAAGCCTTGTTCAGTTCGCTGTTCTTCGATCCGGAGCGTTACGATCTCTCGCCGGTTGGCCGTGTCAAAATGAATGGCCGCCTTGATCTGGATACCAGCGACCAGGTGCGTGTGCTGCTGAAGGAAGATATCCTGGCGATCCTGAAATACCTGCACGGCCTGAAGGATGGCATCGGCGAGGTTGACGATATCGATAACCTTGGCAACCGCCGTGTCCGCTCGGTCGGTGAGTTGATGGAAAACCAGGTTCGCGTCGGTCTGCTGCGCATGGAACGCGCGATTCGCGAGCGGATGAGTTCCGTTGATGTCGACACCTACATGCCGCACGACCTGATCAACGCCAAGCCGGCGCAGGCCGCGGTGCGCGAGTTCTTCGGTTCGTCGCAGCTCAGCCAGTTCATGGACCAGACCAACCCGCTGGCCGAAATTACGCACAAGCGACGCCTGTCGGCGCTGGGTCCGGGCGGCCTGACGCGCGAGCGCGCGGGCTTCGAGGTGCGCGACGTGCACCCGACGCATTATGGCCGGATCTGCCCGATTGAAACGCCGGAAGGGCCGAATATCGGCCTGATCAACAGCCTGTCGACCTTTGCCCGTGTCAACCAGTACGGCTTTATCGAAAGCCCGTACCGCAAGGTTGCGAACGGCAAGGTGACCGATGAAGTTGTCTACATGTCGGCGATGGAAGAAGCGCGCTATACTGTGGCGCAGGCTAATGCTGCGCTGGACAAGGCCGGCAAGTTCAAGGCTGACCTTGTGTCCTGTCGCCAGGGCGGTGAAAACCTGATGGCGACGCCGGATACGATTGATTATATCGACGTGTCGCCGAAGCAGATTGTGTCGGTTGCGGCCTCGCTGATCCCGTTCCTTGAGAATGACGATGCGAACCGCGCCCTGATGGGCTCGAACATGATGCGGCAGGCCGTGCCGCTGCTGAAAGCCGATGCGCCGCTGGTCGGTACCGGCATGGAAGCGACCGTGGCCCGCGATTCCGGCGCTGCGGTGACGGCGCGGCGCTCCGGCATCGTGACGAAAGTCGATGCGACGCGGATCGTGATTCAGGCGACCGAGGAGCTGAAAACCGACGAGCCGGTGGTTGATATTTACAAGCTGCACAAATTCCAGCGTTCCAACCAGAATACCTGCATGCTGCAAAAGCCGCTGGTCAAGGTCGGGGACGAGATCCGGGCCGGCGATATCATCGCTGACGGGCCGTCGACCCAGTTCGGCGAGCTGGCGCTGGGCCGGAACGTGCTGGTTGCCTTTATGCCGTGGCACGGTTACAACTTCGAGGACTCGATTCTGCTGTCCGAGCGGATTGTCCGGGAAGACGTCTATACCTCGATCCATATCGAGGAATTCGAGGTCATGGCCCGCGACACCAAACTCGGTACCGAAGAGATCACCCGCGATATCCCGAATGTCGGTGAAGAGGCGCTGAAGCATCTTGATGAGGCCGGTATTGTGCACATCGGTGCTGAAATCGGCCCCGGCGATATCCTGGTCGGCAAGGTAACGCCGAAAGGCGAATCGCCGATGACGCCGGAAGAAAAGCTGTTGCGGGCGATCTTCGGTGAGAAAGCCGCGGATGTCAAAGACACCTCGCTGCGCCTGCCGCCGGGCGGCGTCGGCACGGTGGTGGAGGTCCGCGTCTTTAACCGCCGCGGCGTTGATAAGGACGCCCGGGCGATGGCGATCGAGCAGGAAGAGATCAAGCGCTTGGCGAAAGACCGCGACGATGAACGCGCGATCCTTGAAGACGGCTTTTATGCCCGCCTGCGCGAGCTGTTGCAGGGCCAGACCCTGGCTGCCGGTCCGAAAGACCTCAAGCTGAAGAAGGGCGAGAAGATCAAATTCTCCGATCTTGATGCGATCAAGCGCGGCCTGTGGCGCCAGGTCGGCGTCCAGAACGAGGACCGTATGGCGGAGATCGAAGCCTTTACCAAGACATTCGATGAAGCTGTCGATGCGCTGAAACACCGCTTTGAGAGCAAGGTCGAGAAGCTGCAGCGCGGTGATGAATTGCCGCCGGGCGTGATGAAGATGGTCAAGGTCTTCGTGGCTGTGAAACGCAAAATGCAGCCGGGTGACAAGATGGCCGGCCGTCACGGTAACAAAGGTGTGGTCTCGAAAGTGATCCCGATCGAGGACATGCCCTACACCAAGGACGGGACGCCGGTGGATATCGTGCTCAACCCGCTCGGCGTGCCGAGTCGGATGAATGTCGGGCAGATTCTGGAGACCCATCTGGGCTGGGCGTCTGCGGCGCTGGGCCGGCAGATCGGCGAACTGATCGACGGGTTCAAAGACCGGGAAAGCCCGGCCGGTGGCGAGATCAAGAAGCTGAAAACGCAGCTCAAGGCCGTTTATGGTGATACGGAATTTGACGAAAAAGTCACCAAGCTTGAGGATGCGCAGCTGATCGAAATGGCCGGTAACCTGCGCGGCGGCGTGCCGATGGCGACACCGGTCTTTGACGGTGCGAACGAAGCGGATATTAATGACCTGCTGGACAAGGCCGGGCTGGATACGTCGGGGCAGGTGACGCTCTATGACGGGTTGACCGGCGAGGCATTCGACCGGGCGGTGACTGTGGGCTATATCTACATGCTCAAACTGCATCACCTGGTCGATGACAAGATCCACGCGCGCTCGATCGGGCCGTACTCGCTGGTGACGCAGCAGCCGCTGGGCGGTAAGGCCCAGTTCGGCGGCCAGCGCTTCGGTGAGATGGAAGTGTGGGCGTTGGAAGCTTACGGCGCAGCCTACACGCTCCAAGAAATGCTCACCGTCAAATCCGATGATGTGCAAGGGCGCGTGAAAACATACGAAAGTATCGTGAAGGGCGAACCCATCGAAGAACCGGGTATCCCGACGAGCTTCCGCGTGTTGGTCAAAGAGTTGCAAAGTCTCGGTCTCGCGGTCGAAGCCATCACCGAAGGCGGCGA
>CAYUKA010000054.1:0-7206 GCA_964445195.1 uncultured Micavibrio sp.
AAACCAAACCAGTGACTCACTCTGGATCTGGTACCACTATGCGGGGCAGGTCAATGAATTCCAAACACCTGATGACGCCCGGCGGCTATGAAACACTGCGGCAGGAGCTACAGTTTCTGCTGCGCGAGGAGCGCCCGAAGATCGTTGAAATCGTTTCCTGGGCCGCCGGTAACGGCGACCGGTCCGAGAATGGCGATTATATTTACAACAAGAAAAAGCTGCGCGAGATTGATCGCCGCGTCCGCTATCTGACCAAGCGGCTTGATGATGCAAAAGTCGTAAACCCGCTTGAGCAAAAAGGCATTGAGCAGGTGTTTTTCGGCGCGACCGTGACCTATGCCCGCGAAGACGATACGGAAGTGACTGTGACGCTGGTTGGCGTCGATGAGGCTGATTTCACACAAGGCAAGATTAACTGGCAGTCGCCTGTCGGTAAGGCGCTACTGAAGGCGCGCACGGGTGACCTGGTGACCGTGCGCACCGGCGCGGGTGAGGAGGAGCTTGAGGTCCTGGCTGTGACCTATGGCGAGAGTTGAACGTCCTTGCCGCCTGGCGCAAACAGAGAGATAATAGCCGCATGATAGACCTGATTCCCAAAGTTCTGAAATGGCTGGTGAGCGCGCTCTTCTTTATTCTGGCGATGAAGATGCTGAACCTGACGATGAACGGGGCAAGTTGGTCGCTGATTATCGCGATTTTCAGTTTCGGGATTATTTACTGGCAATATACATCCAAAAGCGCGATGGGCAAGCCGGTCATGCTGGCCAGCATCGGCGTACTGATCTGTACGGCCGCTGCCGCTCTTTACCTGCCGGCATGGTTGCCGTTTTTCCCGTCCGGCTTCTTCCCGTTCAATGGCGGGTTTTTTATGGACTGGGGCGGGCTGACGGTCCTGCTGGGCGGTCCGGTTATGGCATGGGTGTTTGATAAATACGACTGAGAAACAAAAAACACGGGCCGTGTAGCCCGTGTTTCTTTATTCCGTATGGATCAGAAAAAATTAAGCGGCTTCGCTCAGGTTCGCAGCGCTTGATTTTCCTTTTTTCGGATCATTCTGGATTTCAAAACTGATCTTCTGACCTTCATGCAGCGAGCGCATGCCGGCTTTCTCAACAGCGCTGATATGCACGAACACATCGTCGCCGCCCTCATCAGGTTGAATGAAGCCGTAGCCTTTTTGGTCGTTAAACCATTTTACTGTACCGGTTGCCATAGAGTCTCTCCTTTATATGTCGTTCGGTATGAAAAATCGCCCCATCGCAACCGTGCGATGGAACGGGGTCGTCTGATCGCGGCGCATGCCGGATACCTGTTTTCAAACCGAACTTTTATATGGGAAAAGTATCGTCTTGGTAAATCGGTACGTCATCAAACTTGGGTGCAGTAAGCCACATCCCAAGTGATGCCGTCAACAAAAAACCTGATGAAATAAGGAGCTTAGGCCGCTTCAGTCAGATTGGTCGCGAAGCTTTTGCCTTTTTTCGGATCGTCCTGCAGCTCGTAATTGATCTTCTGGCCTTCCTGCAGAGTCTGCATGCCAGATTGCTCAACCGCGCTGATGTGAACGAAAACGTCGCTGCCGCCTTCATCGGGTGTGATAAAGCCGAAGCCTTTTGTGGGATTGAACCATTTTACAGTCCCGCTTGCCATCGTAGAGTCTCCTTATTTAATAAATGATGGTTTAAAGACCCTGACACATTGCGGGCGGGGTCGTCAATCGTGGAATCGTCCAAAACCTTAAAAATACTGGTATACAAAGGTACTTTTTCTTATACTCCGCGCCTGTGTTTGACAATGTTTAAGCGGAAACCGGCGATGCACACTATATATATGGCTTTATATATGGCTCTGATACTGGCCGTGCTGGCGATCGCGCCGGTCCGGGCCCAGGACGGCGCGATTACCGTGATTGGCGAGGACGGTCGCATCGAAGTGTTTGATATTCCCCCGGAAACGCGCAAGGCGGTAGAGCGCGCGCCGCAGCCGCGCCAGGCACCACCGTCTGTGTCAGCGCCGGCCCCTGTGCAGGAGCCCGTGCCGGAACATAAAACGAAACCGGAACAGGAGAATGTACCGGCTGCCGGGACTGTGCCGGCCCCTGTAACCAAACCGAAACGGCCCGAAGCAGAAAAAGTGGAAGAAGTGCAAGAGGCAGAAGAAACGCAGGAACCGGCGGTTGTTTCGGACGCGACGGATGGCGGGGCAAATTCAGGATGGCCGCCGTTACCGGCCCACAAGCCGCAGCCGCCGACTCCGGAAGAGCGTGAAAAAGCCCGTGTTCATGCGGTGATTTCCGAGCGGCAGGCGATCTTGATTGCCATTGATTATGCACCGCCCTCAACGGACATACGGGTGATGCGCGAAATGCGCGGTGAACGGCGCGTCTATGCCGTCTATTTCAAAACGGCCGCCGGACCGGTGGCGGTGGCTGTTGATGCCGTGACCGGTGACGTATTGAAATAATCACTTTTCCAACTCTGCCAGCTCCTTGCGCAGCCGCGCCTTGTTAACCTGGCGGCGCAGGCGGCGTTCTTCGCGATCGGGGCCTTTATATAGCAAGACCAGCGACAGGACCGGCACGGCAGCCATAAGCGCGATCAGCAATGATTCTTCGCCGTGGGCGTCGAAGAACAGCGCGGCCAGAACCAGAAGCAGGACGGCGTTGGCAAGCAGGGTGGTGACATAAAGAATTTTATCAAACATGGTATTCACCTTCTAAGAGTAGGGTATATATGTTATAAAAGACCAGCCTGTGATCCGCAACAGCCTGTCGTGAGGAGAGATAGATTATGTCACGATGCTTTTTCATTGTCCTGTTTGTTCTTATCATATTGCCGTTCGCGCCGCTCCGTGCCGCCGAGATTACCGCTGACAGCGCGATAACGGCCGCTACCGTTTACACCAACCGCGCCACCGTCACCCGTACGGCGGTGGTGGAACTGCCGGCCGGTGCCCATACTGTGGTTTTCAAGGACCTGCCGGCGACGCTGATGCCCGACTCACTGCGGGCCGAAGGCACGGCAGCGGTGCCGGTGACGTTCGGCGCCGTTGCGCACAAGATGGAAACGGGCGCCGCGCTTGCCGCCCCGCGCGAGCAGACGCTGACCGAAACGCTCGAAGCGTTGCAGGATCGGCGCAAGATGATCGAGGCCGATAAGCAGGCGCTGGAAACGCGGAAGACATTTATCGGTGCGCTCGGTGAGCAGGCCAAGCTGCGGATCAACGAGGAGATCGCTGAGCTGGAACTGGATCCGGAGCTTTGGATCGAAGCCGGTGCGGTGTTACAGGAAGATATGGCTGTGGCGCTGAAAGCCGGTTTGACACATGATATTGCGTTGCGCACGCTTGACCGCGAGATCCAGAAAGTCCGCGCGGAACTGAACCAGCTGCGCACCGGGCAGCGTAATTCTTACAGCGTTTCCGTACCGCTGGAAGCGGCTGCGGCGACAACGCTGACGATCACGCTCAGCTACCAGTTGCCGAACGCCGCCTGGCAGCCGCTCTATGATGCGCGGCTGGAGACGGAAGACGGTGATCTGACGCTGATCCAGTACGGCGCGGTGCGCCAGAACACCGGCGAGGACTGGACCGATATCGCCCTGACCCTGTCAACGGCACAGCCGCACCGCGGCGCCAGCCTGCCGCCGCTGAACCCGATGTGGGTGAATATATGGAGTCATCGCGGCCGACAGGAAAGTGCAATGATAGCTGGTGCTGTGTCAGACGAATATAGACAAATCGTGCAGGAAAGGAACATGGCCGCTGTTGAAGGAGCTGTGCGTAGTTCAGATTCTTTTATGCCGGCTCCTGTTGCTGCTGAACTTAAAGTCGCCCAAATTGATACCGGCGGGTTTGTCAGTGAGTATATCATCCCCGGACCGAGCACGGTGCTGGCTGACGGCACCGAAAGTAAATTGATGATCGGGACGTTCGATACCGATACGACATTGCAGGTCCAGGTCAAACCGCAACTCGACAGCAAGGCTTACCTGGTGGCCCGTGCGGCGCTGAAAGGCGAAGCGCCGATCCTGCCCGGCCGGGTCAGCCTGTTCCGCGATGGCGCTTATGTCGGCCAGCAGGTCTTTCCGTTACTGCGGCCCGGCGCGGAAACCGATCTCGGCTTCGGTATTGATGACAATATCGAGGTTGTCCGCAAGCTTATGAAAGACGAGCGCAGCGAGGCGGGCCTGATTTCAAAAGATAATGTGATCGAGCGTCATTTCCTGACCGCAGTGCAAAACCTTCATGATACGGCTGTTGAACTGGTCGTGCTGGAAACCGTTCCGACTCCGCAGGATGACAAGATCAAAGTGCAGGTGCTCGACCAGCATACGAGTGCAGGTTATGAAACTGATCATGATAATATAAAGGGCCTGCTCCGCTGGGTCATGACTTTGCCGCCGCAGGCGCAACAGGATGTGACTCTGGGCTGGAAAATCAGCTGGCCGGACGACTCTAACCTATCGGGATTACAGTAATGAGGCCGATCATTATAGCCGGTGCGGCAGCCTTTTTATTGTTTCTGCCTCCTGCGCACGCGCAGACGAATATTACCGCAGAAGAGGCCGCTGCGATTGCGCTGCGTGAAGTGCCCGGCGATGTGATCGATACCGAACGTGACATATATAATGGTGCGGTGGTTTATGAGTTCAAAATCAGGACAGCCGACGGCGTGGTGATGGAGATCGAAATCGACTCCCGCGACGGTACAATCCTCGAACTCGAGGTCGATGAAATGCCGCCGGGCGCGACATTGCCGGAAGCGGCGATTGAAGAAGAGGCCGCGCGGGCGATCGCGGTGGCGCATCTGGAAAAAACGGTCAGCGGTTTGCGCGCGGTCGAAATCCTGGAGAGTGAATATACGCTGCGCAACGGTATGCTGGTGTATGAGTTTGAGGCGCGCCGCGGTATCAGAACATATGAAGTGATCGTTGATGCCGGCAATGGTGATGTTGTTGCCGTGACGGAGGAATAGCACAGGCGTTTACGCCATCATTAAATAAGAGTATGATGTAAGGGTCGGTTGTTCGCTGGCCTTTTCTTTTTGACGCCTTATCCTTCCTTTTCTTTTTCACGGTAACCCCTGCCGGAGATATCACGATGAAAAAACTTTTACTGCTGGGCGCGGCGCTGCCCGCTCTTGCCCTTGCCGGATGCGGCGAGGGGTGGGAGATGAAACGCTATGACGGTTTCCCTTACAACAACATGCGCACAGCCGGATCGGGTGTGGAGTATGTGCGCGCTAATTTAATGCCGAAGCGCGGCACCGTGATTGATATCATGGAGCCGCTTGACGATGTTTATTACGATCCGCCGCCCGAGCAAATTATCGAAGCGCCGGCCGATGATCTGGTCCAGGATGCGGATGAAATTTTTGAAGAGCGGCAAAGAAAGTAAGCCGCGAAAAATAAACGCGTGCCGATTTTTTGAGATGTGTTTTTTGCGGCGTGATAACTCAAAAGAAAAAAACTTTAGCTCATCGCTATTTTCGCTTACACTTGTATTACGTTACGCGTTTGCGTTTATCATCCTTTTACATGACCCCCTCATCAAACCCCCCTCATCAAACCCCCGACAGGAGTCCGAAACCATGGCAGTAGCAACTAAGAAAAAAACGACGACAGCGAAAAAGAAACCGGCGGCGAAGAAAACGACAACCGCCAAGAAGAAGCCTGCAATGAAGGCGACTTCGAGCACTGCGAAAAAAGCAGCGGCCAAGAAGAAGCCCGCCGCCAAGAAAACAACAGCTAAAAAGCCAGCAGCCAAAAAGCCTGCAGCGAAAAAGACCACGGCCAGGAAAACCGTCGCGAAGAAAAAGCCTGTAGCGAAGAAGGCGACTGCTAAGAAAACGGTGGCCAAGAAGAAGCCTGCGGCTAAAAAAACGGCAGCGAAGAAAACTGTAGCCAAGAAAAAGCCCGTAGCGAAGAAGACGACCGCCAAGAAAACGGTGGCCAAGAAGAAGCCTGCGGTCAAAAAAGCAACAGCAAAGAAAAAGTAAAATGTTTTCGTACGGTATAATAAAGAAGCGGGGCGGTTTTGACCGCCCCGTTTTTTCATGCCTGTGGTTTTAGGCAGGTCTGCACCTTAGTCATTGAACACAAACTGTGCCCGGCGGGGTCGCGGCGATACAGGTACAGATGTACCGGCTGCCGGTTCTATCTCGGCCAGTTTCACAGGACCTTGACAACCGCGCGCATTATAAATGCCGAGGATAAAGCTGCGGCGTTTTTCAGCCTTGTCCTGAAGGGCCGCGGCGTCTTCACCGGAATTATCAGTGGCTTCGCCGACAATATAACCAGCAGCGAGAATGCCCAGCGCGCCACCCAGTGAGCCTACAAGATAGGAGCCAACTGTTTTGGCAACACCGATACCGGTACCGGTCATGCGGGATGAGTCCTGAATGTCCTGTGCGGCGGCGATCATGTCATTCATTATCGCCGTTTCCCGGGACAGGCTGTGACAGTCCATGGCGATGTCGCCCGGACGGCTGATTTCAAATGAAGCACTGTCGGCGGCTTGGGCGCTTTGTAGAGACGCGCAGGCCAAAACGGTACAAAATAAAGCGGTGTGTATGAGCGAGCGTTGCATCGGTCTGATTCATCCTTTTGTACAGCCTACCGCAGATCGCTGTTTAAACAAGCCGATTACGATGTTATGTGCCCGTCTTGTCAACAATGTTGTTTTCGGTCGCTTTTTTTACATGGCGGTGGTGAAAAATTGCACTATTCTTACAATTAAATAAAAAAACTGTTGGTGCGGGGCAACATCGCTATGAAGCATTATCTCTATATATTACTGATGACATGGGCCTGTATGGGATCGGTTCTGCTTTTATCCTGGCTGCTGCTGCTGTTTGGGCTGGATCTCGGCGATTTTACGATTTTGGTGCCGATCATCGTGACACTCGTTGCCGTAGCGCGTATCGCAAAAACGCCGTGGTTTAACGACAATATACGCCAGCCACTGGCCGAGACGCTTGATTACGGCAACATAGTTGAGGTGATCCTGCATTTGCAGTTTTTCACAATTATTTGCGGTGTGCTTGGCCTTGGGTTGGGCGTTGCGGCGGTGACATCCATATACCCGATCGGGCTGGAGGCGGTACTGGCCGGCGTCGCAGGTGGCGAGGAGCAGCTTTATAATTTCGGCAAATATGACCTTGCCCCCTAAAGTCGGTCCATATTGAGAGTGAGGAATTGGTTTATA
>CAYUKA010000055.1:0-7153 GCA_964445195.1 uncultured Micavibrio sp.
TGGCGCCGGTGTGGGGGCCGCCCCGCTTGATGCTGTTGACTTCAACGTCGGGTAAGTTTTCAACCTATGCGGAATATACCTATCCTTTTGGGCATTGCGCGCAACGCGCGCAATGCCCGGTCTTCTTCGCAGGACGGCGACACAAAGAAGCTGTCGCCTGAACTGAAGCAAAAAATATTCGAACGTGATTCTCACACCTGCCAGTGTTGCGGGTTTCAATCGAAAAAATATCAGGATATTCATTTCCTGAATGGTGCGGAAACAGATATGCGCCCGGAAAACATGGTGACGACCTGCATCTTCTGTCATCAATGTTTTAATCTCGATAAAATCAGCGTCATGCGCTCCGGTGTGCTGATCTGGCTGCCTGAGATCGAGCAGGGGCCGCTGCACCATATTGCCCGCGCTATTTATGTCGCCCGGATTTCACAAGGCCCGATTGCCGATGCCGCCCGCCGCGGCCTAGAAATCCTGATGCACCGGCGTGAAGAAGCCCGCAACCGCCTGGGAACCGACGATCCCCAGATCCTCGCGACAGTTTTGAAAGATTATATCAGCCCGAAAAGCTATGAAGCACGAACGGCCAAGCTTGACGGAATTCGCCTGTTTCCGCTTGATCGCCGGATTATCAAGGAATCTGACCTCGAATTTAACCAGTTTCCGCAAATTCTTGCCTTCTGGCGTTCCAAGGACGGGCCTTTCGGTGGCCGGGTCCCGAAGGACTGGATCAATATCTATCGTGATGCCAAGTTTCCGCAGGCTGCCTGAGTGTGCTGTTTTGTTTTGAATATAAATTGCATGGAAGCGAAAAAGACAGTCACAGGGTATTTCCCCGCCCGGTCAAACCATATATGATTTGAAAAGGTGGCGCGGCTGTGCCGTGCCGGATTGTCCGGGCTGCCCGGCTGACCCAGATTATATTGTAAACAGATCTTGCCATGAACTGGTTCTATAAATTCATCGTGCCCTTCCAGCAGTTTCTCCGCCAGGCGGTGGAGAGCTTTATTACGCTGGAAACATCTGATGACGACTACACGATGGTTGCCAAGGACGGCTCGCTTCTCACCTATCTTAAGGTCGACGGCAGCCGCCAGGTCATCGGCGAGCAGGAATACCAGCACCTTGTCGAAGGCTCGACCATCAAAGTCGGCGCCCGGTTCGACCGCCGTGGTCACGCCATGCAGGTTTATTTCGTCCGCGACCCGACCCGGATTACGAATTATCTGCATCGCATGGTGGCCCCCAGCCGGCTTGCCGCCGACAATCTGGGGCTGGAAATTGAGGACGTGTTCTCCGAACGCGTCGCGCACCTGTCAAACTTCCTGACCTACGAGGAATGCTATTTCGTTCTGTGGACCCGCTCGACGATCCTGACCAAAAACGAGCTTAAACGCGCGGCCAAGGAATCAAAAGCCAAAAAATGGGTCACTGCCGGTTACGCCCAATATCCGCTGGCCGCGCTGGACGCCCTGCGTACAAGACACAAAAGTTATGTCTCCGCCGTAATGTCGGGCATGGACGAACTGGGCATCAAGACCGAGCTAATGGAGGTCCATGACGCGATGCGCGCCGTGCGCAGCAACATGTTCCCGACCAAGGCGAACGAGGACTGGAAGGCCTGTCTGCCCGGCGACCCGATCCCGCCCCGCGCCCCGCTGAGCCGCAAGGACATGTCCGATATCATGTGGCCGCCTTTATCCCAGCAGATTGCGGTTGGCGACGCCCGCGTCATGGATAAAAGCGTCGTGCAAATCGGCGACCTGTACTGGGCCGGTGCCGATATGACACTGGGACCGATGGACGCCTCGCCGTTCCCGTTGCTGCTGAACCGCCTGTTCGAAGCCGACATCCCGTACCGGATTTCATTCATGATCGAGGGCGGCGGCGCGGCGGCCACGGCGTTCCGCGCCTTTGCCGCGACAATTCTCGGTGTCACCAACTCGCTGAACAAGCAGATTAAGTTCTCGCTGGAAGGGCTGGAGATTCTCTCCCGCCGTGAACCGGTGGTTAAATTGCGGGTATCCGTGGCAACATGGGCGCCGGCAACCGGCAACACCGATGAAATCAATAACCGCCTGTCGATCCTGGTCCAGTCGATGGAAAGCTGGGGCTATTGCCAGGTCAGCGAATTTTCCGGCGACCCGATGGATGGCGTCATGTCATCGGCGATGGGCATCCATTGCGCAGGCACCGCGCCAACGGCTGTGGCGCCGATGTTCGAGGTCATGAAACTGTTGCCCTGGCAGCGGCCGTCCAGCCCGTTTGATCATGGCGCTATCCTGCTGCGGACACCGGACGGCAAACTCTGGCCGTACCAGACCGGCACCAATGTCACAACGACCTGGTTTGACCTGGTGTTCGCCCAGCCCGGCGCCGGTAAATCGGTGATGCTCAACACGCTCAACCTCGGCACCTGCCTGTCACCGGGTGTCAGCAAATTGCCTTATGTCGCGGTGATCGATATCGGCCCGTCCTCGTCCGGTATGATCTCGCTGGTCAAAGAGGCATTACCGACCAATCGCCAGCACGAAGCCACCTATTACCGGCTGCAAATGGCGCATAAATTCGCCGTTAACCCGTTTGATACCCAGCTCGGCTGCCGTTACCCGCTGATTGACGAG
Organism: uncultured Micavibrio sp.; assembly: GCA_964445195.1. Lineage (GTDB taxonomy): Bacteria > Pseudomonadota > Alphaproteobacteria > Micavibrionales > Micavibrionaceae > UM-FILTER-47-13. Next base: position 2,622 of record CAYUKA010000055.1, read on the forward strand.
CGCGCCTACCTGGTTGAATTGCTGACCCTGCTCTGTACACCCGCCGGTCACGAAAAACCGTATGACGGTATCCAGCAACTCGCCGGGCTGTGCGTTGATGAAATGTACCGCTGGCGTGATGATGTCGCCGCCAATGCCGAGCCGCGTCCCTATCTGGCCCGCCTCGACCCGGAAGTCGACGATGCGCTGCTCAAATATAATGTCCACCTGCCGGCCGATCCTTACTGGTGGGATGTTGTCGATAAAATGTACGATCTCGGCGAATACCATGTCGCCATCCTGGCGCAGCGCCATGCCGTGCCGACCTTGAGCGATTCGATCACCGCCTCGCGCCGGCCGCAGATCCGGACGCTGCTGGAGGAAACCTCGGTCGGGTTTAGCGCCGAGACCGTCATTAACGCCTTTGAACGGATGGTGACCTCGGCGATCCGCGAATTCCCGATCCTGGCGTCGGTCACACAATTCGATATCAGTGATTCACGGCTCTGCGCGCTCGACCTGATGGATGTCGCGCCGCAGGGCGATGAAGTCGCCGACCGCCAGACCTCGATCATGTACATGCTGGCGCGGCACACGCTGGTGCGCAGCTGGTGGATCGGGCCGGAATCGCTTGAATTTATGCCGGAGAGATTCCGCCCTTACCACGAAGCACGCATTCAGGACATTCAGGAAACCCCGAAACGGCTCTGCTACGATGAATTCCACCGGACCAGTAAATCCGGATCGGTGCGCGCCCAGCTGATCCGTGACGTGCGGGAAGGCCGGAAACGCGGTGTGCAGATCCTGCTCTCCTCGCAGCTGCTTGACGATTTCGACCAGGACATGATCGACCTCGCCACCGGTATCTGGGTTATGGGCTCGGCGATTTCCGAGTCGGCCGTTGAAAATGTCCGCGAACGCTTCGGCCTGTCGGAAACGGCGCGTGAGATCATCCGCTACAAGCTGACCGGTCCGAAAGCCCACGGCGCGCCGGTTCTGTTCGTTCTGGGCACGACCGAAGGCCGTTACGAACAATTCCTGTATAATACGCTCGGCCCGATCGAGCTCTGGGCCCTGTCAACATCATCTGAAGACGTCGCTATCCGTAACCGCCTGTATGGACGGCTCGGCGCCGGACTGGCGCGGCAGATGCTGGCCACCGCCTTTCCCGGCGGCAGCGCCCGCAGCGAGATCAAACGGCGCGTCTTAATGAAAAGCGAATCGGAAAAAGAGTCGCGCACGGCCCTGACCAGCGCGGTGATCGAGGAAATTGTTGCCGAGCTGAGTGAAAAAGCCAAAACGGCCGCCGAAGACCGTGAGCGTGAGAAATATAAACGCGCTATCGCGAGGTAATCATGGCCGACGCCAAAACGCAAACTGCCGAAAATCCGGACGGTAAGAAAAAACTCACGCGCAAACAATATCTGGCTGCGAAAAAGAAAAAGCGCCAGAAGATTATGATGGGCATCAGCGGCGCCATAGTCTTGATCTGCCTCATGATATGGTTCGGGATTCAGCCGCTGAAAGCCGGTCTGCCCTACGGCATTTGCCGGACATATATTGAAATGTACGTCAAATATCCAAATAGCATCACGATTTCCGAATATGACGAGTTTGGCGCCTCGCTGCGGGTATTCTTCACCCATAGCGACGCGTACGGCTCTCAGCGTTCGGAAATGATTGAATGTATTTTCGGGCCCGGCCCGGCCGAAACCGGCGGCTTTTTGCTCAGGGATGTCAAGCTAAACCAGAAATCGGTGCCGCCGGAAGAGATTACCCGCATGAATTACGCGCTGCCCGGCATTGTCAATCATGAGCCGAATCTGGTTATCCCCTGGCCCATGACCGATGACCTTATGGACCTGAAGCGTCATTGATCCCGGCCTTGCATAGGAAACCCGGATTCTATAGGATAAGGCTTCTATTGCAGTGCAATATAAAGACCGTCTGCATAAAATAAAACGAATGAACAGGGACGTATATTGATGGCCAGGGGACAGCTTAGACGGCAATTTTTTATTGCCGTCTTTCCGCCGCAATGGGTTAACGAACAGCTCGCCGCGATGATCGCCGACGGGCCGCAGGAATGGCGCTGGCAAAGACCCGATGATTTCCACATCTCGCTGGCTTTTACCGGCACAATGACGGATGCCGAGCTTAAAAAACTGATCACCGTGCTGCGCGATTTTGAATTCAGGGCCTTCCCCTTATCTTTAAAAGGGCAAGCTGTCTTCCCCCGCGAGCCGGAAGACAGGCGCTCGAAAAAACATGTATTGTGGGCGTGGCCGGATACTGATGGTGATAACGCGCTGCGGACGCTGCATAACCGTCTGGCCCATTTCTTAAAGCAGCGCGGCTTCCGCTATGGGCTGCGCAGGATTACACCGCATTTAACACTGGCCAAAACCGACGGCCCGCTTGAGCCGATGGAAGCGTTCGCCGCCGCAAACAGCGAAACCGCGATACCGGCCTGGAGCTGCGACCGGATCGAATTGCGCGAAAGCCTGCCCGGCAACCACCCCGAGCACCCGAACAATAATGGCGGTCAGGGCGGCCGGTTTAAGAAAATTACCGAAATCAAAGCCGCCCCGGCTTAAACCGGGAGGGACCGCCACTTGTTATGGACACAATACAGGAAAACGAAACGAGGCGTTTATTTGTGGCCCTGCCGGTGCCGCCTGCGGCACACCGGACCCTGCAGGCTCTGCCCCGGCGCGGCCTGAACGCGCCGTACTGGACCGCACCGGATGACCTGCATATCACGCTGCGTTTTCTTGGCGACATCCCGGCAACACAGGAGCAGGCAATCACAGACCGCCTTGCCGACATCAAACGTCCGGCCTTTACGATTGAAGTCGCCGGCCTTGATACGTTCCATCTGCGCCGCCAGACGATCTTGTGGGCCGCTGTACAAAGCACACGCAAGCTGACCGCCCTGGCCGCAACGATTAACGAAACAGTGGAACCGCTGGGATTTGATATGCCGGTCAAACCCTATATACCGCATATTACGCTGGCCAGGCTCAAGCCGGCGCCCGGACTGGCCGCTTATATCAGCCGGTACGAAAAAACCGTCAAAACCCGTTGGCGCGCCGACTCTTTCACGCTGTTCCGGTCCGGTCAGCCGGACAAAAATGACAATTGTTACAAAGTGTTAACGACATTTCCGCTACAGGCATGAATCTTAACGGCTTCTTTACTATTTTGCCATAATCTGTATGAGGCGCAGTGTTTGTGCCGGAAAAACGCTGTTTTCCGGCCATACGGACGAAAGAGGCACGTCATCATGAGCGAAACGCCGCAGACATCGATTTTTGACGAGGAAACGCCGCTACCGGCGCATATCCCGCTGAATCCCGACCTGACCGACGCAATGCTGGTCGATATCGCCATCGACAAGAATGCGCAGGTCTGGGTGTTTCATAACAAGCCCCTGCCCGACATACTTGAATGGATCGAATATGACCAGACCGACAAGCGCCTTGTTTTCGTGACCAAAGGCGGACGACTGAATGATTTTGGCCTGACGATCAAGCCGCTGATGCATAAATATCTGTGCAAAGCCCAGACGGCCGATGTGATGCTGGTCTATGATGAAACAATCCATGACTTTATACGGGTGCCGCTGATTATCAACGGCAGCCTGAACTAGGAGGGATGAAGGATGGTTGTCGCGCCGCAGGCTTTGCGCATGACCCTACAGGACGCCGAACTGCCGCAGGGGCAGGTCGAAACAGTCGAAGAGCGCATGGCCGCTCATCCCGAACTCGCACAGCTTGATCTCAGCACCCTGATCGGCGACCCGTCATTGCAGGACCCGTTTCTAAGCGTTACGGGCAGTGAGGGTCTGTCTGCAGATCTGGCCGCCCAAATCGGACAGGACCCGGCTCTGGCCACACAGCTTAACGGGTTGGCGGCGAACGATCCGCAGGCCGCAGCGGCCGCTTTGGAACAGTTCCAGGATAATCCGGCTGCGCTGGCCACGACACTGGACAGCGTAACATCCGAAATGCCCGCTGCCACTGCCGCCAGCGCGGAAGGCGGTGATCAGGCCATGGCCATCCAGACCATGATGCAGGATTTCGGGAGCCGCTTTGACAGCATGCTGGGCAGCATAGACGGGAACAATATCGGCGAAATGCTGCAGGCGCTCGTGGATATGGTCTACGGCTTTAGCGGCCAGTTAATGACCGCCCTCAACAGCAGTATCAGCAGCTTTCAGGGCAGCCGTGGCGTGATTGCCGACGGTAATGGTATCGCTGATCCCGACGGGCCGATGCAGCAGGCAGCCCGCGCCATGGGCGCCGATCCGACGGTGACGGTCGAACGCGCCGGCGGCGAACCGCGCACCGCCCCGGCCAGTGAGCACACCGCCCCGGCTGCGGACCGGCAACCGGCGGCACCCGACCCGCCGCCGCAGGCCCCGCTGCCGGAAACAATCCTAACCTAGCCCTTCACCTGACCTTGTTTACGCAGCCCTACCCGCATCCCTGATGATATCCGGTAAAATCCCGGCCGCCCCCATTGCCTGGCTCATAAAAAAGCGCTTGGCC
>CAYUKA010000056.1:0-6488 GCA_964445195.1 uncultured Micavibrio sp.
ACATTCCTATTCCTGTGTGAATCCCATAGACTTTTGCAACAGGTCTAATATACAGATAGACTTTGCATAAACAGAAAACACTATGGGTTCATCAATGAGTAATACTAATAAATCAGCCATTCCCTTTTACACAGAAGAAAAACTGGCCCTGTTTATAGACGGCTCTAATCTCTATGCCTCGGCCAAGGCACTCGATTTCGATATTGATTACAAATTACTGCTGCGGTGGGCGGCGGCGCGCGGGCGTATGGTGCGCGCGTTTTACTACACGGCGCTGATCGAGGATCAGGAATACTCGCCGATCCGGCCGTTGGTCGACTGGCTCGACTATAATGGCTATACTATGGTGACCAAGCCGACCAAGGAATTCGTCGACTCCCAGGGACGCCGCAAGATTAAAGGCAATATGGACATCGAACTGGCGGTCGATATGATGGAAATTGCCGACAAGGTCGATCACATTATCCTGTTTTCCGGTGACGGCGATTTCCGCCGTCTGACCGAAGCGGTCCAGCGCAAAGGGGTGCGGGTGACAGTTGTCAGTACGGTAAAATCCAGCCCGCCGATGGTTGCCGACGAGTTGCGGCGCCAGGCCGATCATTTCCTCGAGCTTGAAACGCTGGCGCCGGATATCCAGCGTGAAGGGCCAGGCGCTGATTTTAGCGATGATTACGATGACGGGTATGAGGATGAGGACGATCTCCAGCCGGAAGCGGTGAACTCCTAGTAGATTTTTGCAGGCTTGGATGACTGGATATTTAGAGGTAGTCTCAATATCCAGATATCGACAGATCAAAGTATCCAGAACATGCTTCATCCCGCCAAAAATTGTGACTTGTGTCCGCGCCTGCAGGATTTTCGTCTCCAAAACCGCCGGGCTTTTCCCGACAAATTCAACGCGCCGGTGCCATCCTTTGGTCCGGCTGATGCGCGGCTTCTGATTGTCGGGTTGGCGCCGGGGCTGCGCGGGGCGAATTTTTCCGGCCGTCCTTTTACCGGTGATTATGCGGGCGATCTGCTCTATGCGACCCTGTTGAAATACGGTTTCGCCACCGGGGCTTACGGCGCGCACAAGGATGACGGGCTCACGCTTGCCGGCTGCCGGATTACCAACGCGGTGCGCTGCGTGCCGCCGGAAAACAAACCGACCGGCGATGAAATCAAAACCTGCCAGCCCTTTTTGCAGGCGGAGCTGACAAGCCTGCCGCATTTGTCGGTTATCCTGGCGCTGGGCAAAATCGCCCATGACGCGGTCCTGCGGGCTTACGGCCAGAAGCTGTCAGCGTTCAAATTTGCCCACGGTGCGCACCATGTGCTGCCGGACGGTCGGCTGCTGGTGAACAGCTATCATTGCTCGCGCTATAACACCAATACCGGCCGGCTGACGACGGCGATGTTCGAAGAGGTTTTTGAGATTATTGTTAAGAGGCTCTAAAGGTTCGGGTCTGGGATTTGCGCTTTCCAGTAACGATGGGAATTGCCGATCATCTCTTTTGCGCCGGGAGCCTGGTAAAGCTTGTCCAGTGTATCGAAAAAGCGTTTGGCTTCCTCATCAAGGCCTAAAAGTGTTAATGAACGTAATATCCGCGTAATACGCAAAAAGTTATGGTTCATCGGCGTCAGCCAGTTTTGCACGCGTTCATTGAAGTTTTCGGTCAATTCGAGTGTTTCTCCAGTATCCCTGAAGCCGTAAAAGGCCAGCAGCCTGTGAAATGACTGCCGCATATTGTCCTGCATGGCGGGCTGGCTTTTGAATGCCTGGATGTCTTCACCGGTCAAAACCGGAACATGAGGCTGAAACTGGCTCTGTTCCGGCAGGGGAAACAGCCATTGGATATAGTCGTGAACGTGTTCCAACTGGTCATCATCGAACGAGAGAATGTCAGTATGCGTGCGTCCGGCATGATCCATGCCGCCATCCTTGTAAAACGAGATCAGATCCATATCGGCTCTTTCCTGAAAACAGAAGAGTGGCAAGCATAGGCATTTCTCTTTATTTTTACCATAAAATAGTAATGGGCGTCAGGGACCGACTTCGCTGGCGGTTTTCTCGCGCTTCCTGAGTAATTTGTTCAGCGCATAGATATAGGCGCGGGCGGAAGCGACCATCGTGTCGACATCGGCGCTCTGGCCCATGACGGTGCGGCCGTTTTCGGAAAGCTTGACGGTGACTTCGGCCTGCGCATCGGTACCGCCGGTCACGGCATGGACCTGGTAAAGCGGCAGGGTCGCATCCGGGTGCGGGAACAGCGCCTGGATGGCATTGAAAATCGCGTCAACCGGCCCGTTACCGCTGGCTTTGGTCTGTTGCTCTTCGCCGTCAATGGCGAGCGTCAGCTCTGCCGCCTGTCCGTCAGAGCCTGCGGTTACGCTCAGCGCGACGAATTTAATCCGCTCATACAGCGCGCCGTCATCGCCGAGCAGGGCGACAATATCCTCGTCGAACACGGTTTTCTTGCGGTCGGCAAGGTCCTTCATCCGTTTGAACGCATCCTGAAACGCGTTATCGCCGAGCGTATAGCCGAGTTCTTCCAGCTTCTTCTTGAAAGCATGGCGGCCGGAATGTTTACCGAGCACGATGTCTGATTTATGCAGCCCGACCGACTCCGGCGTCATAATTTCATAGGTACGCGCATCTTTGAGCATGCCGTCCTGGTGGATGCCGCTTTCATGGGCGAAGGCGTTGGCACCGACAATCGCCTTGTTCGGTTGGACCGCAAAGCCGGTAATGCTCGACAAAGTGCGGGATGCGCCGGTAATCATTGTGGCATCAATACCGGTTTCATAGGGCAGTGCCTCCGGGCGGGTGCGGATCGCCATGACGATTTCCTCCAGCGCCGCGTTGCCGGCGCGCTCCCCGATCCCGTTAATCGTGCACTCGGCCTGCCGGGCCCCGGCGCCGATCCCGGCCAGTGAGTTGGCGACGGCAAGGCCGAGATCGTTGTGGCAATGAACGGAGAAGATGGCCTGGTCGGCATTCGGCACCCGGCTCAACACCATTTCAAACATCGCCGCGTAATCGGCCGGCACGGCATAGCCGACCGTATCGGGCAGGTTAATCGTGGTGGCGCCGGCCTTGATCGCGGTTTCAACGCAGCGGCACAGGAAATCGTCCTCGGTGCGGGTGGCGTCTTCGGCCGACCATTCGACATCGTCGGTATATTTGCGCGCTGTCGTGACGCTTTCGGCGACGGCGTTCAGCACTTCCTCCGGCGGCATTTGCAGCTTGTGCTTCATATGCAGCGGCGAGGTCGAGATAAACGTATGAATGCGCTTGCGTCTGGCGGGCTTGAGCGCTTCGGCACTGGCCTCAATATCTGCGGCTTTGGCCCGGCACAGCCCGGCGATCGTTGCGTTTTGCGCCCGTTTGGCCACTTCGTTAACAGCCTCGAAGTCTCCCTGCGAAGCGATCGGGAACCCGGCCTCGATCACATCGACACCCATCCGGTCGAGCATTTCGGCCATGCGCAGCTTTTCTTCGAGATGCATCGAGCAGCCCGGTGACTGTTCGCCGTCGCGCAGGGTGGTGTCGAAAATGATAATGCGGTTGCCCGGATCGCTCATCGTTTCCTTACCGTTTCATCGGGATCGAGATCGCGCGCCTCGTCAATCAGCATGACCGGAATACCATCGCGTATGGGATAGGCCAGCCTGGCTTTATCGGAGACAAGCTCCTGCTTGTCCGCATCGTAACGCAGCGTCATGTGCGTTAACGGACAGACGAGAATTTCCAGCAATTTCGGGTCAACGCTCCGGGTCATAGTTTTCTATACTTGAGATTGCTGCCGCTGTCGAGGGTGCGATCAATGACATTTTTTCGCACCGCTCTGCGCGCAGACGGCCATTTCCAGCATCGTCATGAACATCTCGGCGCGGCGTCGGCAGCAGCCGGCTTCGAGCAGTGCCTGTTTTTCGCTGGCGTCGAACGGACAGATCATCGACAGGCAGGTAATCAGTTTCTGGTCGGGTGCGTTATCAACAGCGTCCCAGTCGCAGGAAATACCCTGTATGTCAAAATAACTTTGCAGCAGTGTGTTGAGTTTCTCACGGTCGAGATCAAGACAGGCGGCCTGGCTCATATCGGCGCTGAAGTCGCGCCAGTCTGTTTCGACGGCGCGGTAGCCACCGGCGCTGACAGGCAGTTCTTGCACAACTTTAAACCGGCACAGGCCGGTCAGGGTAATCAGGTACCGTCCGTCATCGGTTTCTTCAAACGCTGTGACCCGGCCGGCGCAGCCAATATCGAACAGCGGCGTATCGTCTTCGGCGTCGAATGCGTCGTTGCCCTGGCGCGGCTGGATCATGCCGATCAGCCGGTCGCTTTTCAGGGCATCCTCGACCATGGCGATATAGCGGGGTTCAAAGATATTCAGCGGCAACTGTCCGCCGGGCAGCAGCAGGACCCCGTTTAGCGGGAAAACCGGCAGGGCGGTAGGCAGGGCGGCTATCGGATCGGGATCGGCACTCATGCAACTGATATAGCGTTTTTTCGGGTCAGGAAAACAGCACGGATGAGAGTTTTCGGCGTCCGGCGGCCGTCAGCGGGTCGGCCGGGCCGAGCGCCTCGAAAAATTTCAGCAGCTTCAGCCGGGCTTTTTCGTCTTCCCAGGCCCGGTTGCGGCGGATAATCTCAACCAGCTCATCCATGGCGCGTTCTTTATCAGTACCGGCAAACAGCGCGAGAGCCAGATCAAAGCGGGCCTGATGGTCGTCCGGGTTTTGTGCCAGCCGTTCTTCCAGACCGGAATAATCATCAAGCGGCACATCGCCGGCCAGTTCCAATGCGGTTTTGGCCGCGGCAAAGGCCGGGGCGGCGGCAATGGCGTCCGGCGCTTCATTAATCATTTCCTGCGCATGTTCGGTTTGACCGGCAGCAATAAAAGTGCGGATCAGGCCGGCATAGGCATCGGCGTTGCCTTCATCCTGGGCCAGGATTTGCATGTACAGCCCCTGTGCCTGTTCGATCATATCCCCGGCCAGCGCCTGTGCGGCATCGTTCAGGGCCTGCGGGATATCAATGGCATCGGGCCGCGCCTGCCGGGCCATATCGACGATCTGGTCGATGAAGGCTTTAATTTCACCGGGGCTTTTCATGCCGGCAAAGGCGGTGACCGGCTGGCCTTTGAAAAAGGCGAACACCGTCGGCACCGACTGCACGCGCAGCGCCTGTGCCAGTTCCGGGTGCTCGTCAATATTCACTTTGGCAAGGCGTACCTTGCCGCCGGCGTCCCTGACCGCCTGCTCCAGCAGCGGCATTAACTGTTTGCACGGCCCGCACCAGGGTGCCCAGAAATCGACGATCACCGGGATATCGACCGAGGCATGCATAACGTTTTGCTCGAAATCGGCGGTCCCGGTCTCGAAAATCAGGTCGGTGTCCGCGTCGTTCGCAGGGGCCGGGGCGGTCGTATCGTTTTTACCAAACAGCATCGTGTCTCTCCTTATGCGGTTTCAGCATCCGGCGCTGCCGCCGAAAGGTCAAGAATATGCGGCGTATGGCCGCTATGGTCTATAAATTTCAGTAAGCATGCCGGTGTCAGCCCGACAGTCAAATGATTTTCCATCGGGTGATAACATACAGTTTCGGCTGACATCATGTGCTGGTCGAGGACGATCTTCACGGCCTGATCCGTGTCATTGATAATGGCGAAGGGACAGACAGAGCCGGGCCGGACGCCCAGATGCTGCCACAGCCGCTCTGCCGAGCCGAACGACAGGCGGTCAGACCCGAGCAGGCTTTGCAGCTTTTTTAAATCGATTTGTGTTTCGTTGGCGGCGACGACCAGGAACATCGCTTTCTTTTGGTCCCGCAGGAACAGGTTGCGGCAATGCTGGCCGGGGATGCTCTTTTTTAAATGGTCGCTTTCGGCCACGGTAAAGACCGGCTCATGTTCATGTAGAGCCACGGCAATGTCCAGGTCTGTGAACAAGGCCAGCAGCTCATCGGCCGTTGTCGGCAACGGCGGCTGTGTTTGTGTCTCCCGGGCGATTGTTTCGGCCATGGATGTTGCAGTCCTCTTGCACTTTCGCATTTATAAGCTTAATGACGTTCAACCTAGCGGCCGGCGGCAAAAAATCAATCTTTTTAGAAAACTCTTGCAATCTGCGGCGAATTTCATATAGTGCCAACTCTCTTCCCACATCAGGCAAGTGTAGCTCAGGGGTAGAGCATCTCGTTGCCAACGAGAAGGTCGTGGGTTCGAATCCCATCACTTGCTCCATATTTCAGCCTTTTCACTTTTTCGCCGTATTCGCCATTTTTTTGCCTTATTCTGTTATTTGTTTATTATCAATAACTTGCGAGTGTTTTTCAGGTGACAGAGGGCGCAAATATGGCAATTAAGGCGCTGATCTTTAGACATTTTTAATAAATTTAAATATATTATAAGAATATACAGTGTGTAATTTAGGAGGGCTTTTCAATGTTCAAACGACTTCACAAACAATCACTTTACATGGGTGCGGCACTGACGACGGGTATGATGGTC
>CAYUKA010000057.1:0-5709 GCA_964445195.1 uncultured Micavibrio sp.
AAACCAAACCAGTGACTCACTCTGGATCTGGTACCACTATGCGGGGCAGGTCAGCGATATATGGCTGGGTCAGGAAGCGCATGAAATCGGGTTGACGGACGGCATTGGTGAAATGCACCGTGTACTGCAGGAAAAGTATGGCGAAGACGTCAATATTATTGACGTGAATGAGAGCGGGAACAGCCTCTCGATCTCCTTCGGCGCGTTGGTTTCCGGCGAGACTTTAGACGTGTTGGGCCGGGCGATTGGCGCCGGTGTGGCCGGCAAAGTCGAACAGACAGTGACAGACGAAGCTGTCTGGGCCCCTTACCGGATGCGCTAAAACGGCATCGGGTAGTCCTGGAAGACAGCGGTGATATCATCCAGCGCGGCCTGGGACAGACTGATATCACCGGCGGCGATATTAGTCTCAAGCTGCTTCATGCCGGTCGCGCCGATGATTGAGGCCGTGGTAAAAGGCCGCGCCAGTGTAAAGGCGATGGCCATCTGCGCCGGGTCCAGTCCGTGTTTCCTGGCGACCTCAAGGTAAGCGGCGGTGGCGGCCAGTGACTTATCGTTAATACGGCCCCACAGGCCCTCGGTCAACGCGCCACGGCTGCCTTCCGGTATCGCGCCGTTCTGGTATTTGCCGGTCAGGATGCCGGAGGCCAGCGGCGAATAGGCCAGCAGGCCGATCTCTTCATAATAGCTGGTTTCGGAAAGGTCGGTGTCATACTGGCGGTACATCAGATTATATTCATTCTGGATCGTGACCATCCGCGGCAGGTCATGAGCGCGGGCAAGGCGGGCGAAATGCATGACGCCCCAGGCGGTTTCGTTCGATAGTCCCACATGGCGGATCTTGCCGGCTTTCATCAAACCGTCAAGCGTTTCCAGCACCTCAAGCATATGGGCCGTCACCGTCTCAAGATTATCGTGGCCATAGGGGTTATAGGTCCATAATTTGCGGAAATGGTAATGGCCGCGGTTCGGCCAGTGCAGCTGGTACAGATCGATATAATCTGTCTTCAGCCGTTTCAGGCTGCCTTCGACAGCTTCTTTAATGCCCGCGCCGTCAATGGCACTGCCGTCCCTGATCCATTGAATGCCGGTGCCGACCACTTTTGTCGCCAGTACCACTTTGTCACGCCGGCCGGTTTGTTCGAACCAGTCACCGATATACTCTTCGGTCAGGCCCTGCGTTTCGGGGGTGGTCGGGACGGCATACAGCTCCGCCGTATCCCAGAAATTAACGCCCTGGTCCAGCGCGTAATCCATCTGGGCGAAGGCATCGTCGCGGCTATTTTGGCGGCCCCATGTCATGGTGCCGAGACAAATACGGCTGATTTTTACATCAGTTGTCGGCAGTGTGGTGTATTGCATTAGACTGGTCCTTTTTGTTGGGGGTCGGTGTCACCCTCACCCAAGTTTCGCTAAAAGCCATGTTTTAAACTCAACATATCCCTCTCCCTCAAGCGCGAGCCGGGTGAGGGGGTTCACACCTTCATTTTCTCCTGCATAAATGGCAAAATCTCGCCCATCTTGATTCGTTCCTGCGCCATCGTATTGCGGTCGCGCACCGTGACGGTTTGATCGGCGAGTGTGTCGTTATCAATCGTGAAACAGTAAGGCGTGCCGATCTCGTCCTGCCTTGCATAGCGCTTGCCGATATTCTGCTTGATATCAAGATCAATGTCATAGTGTTCGCGCAGTTGCATATAAAGTTCCGTTGCCAGCGGCACATGCTCATCCTTGGCGGTCAGCGGCAGGATCGCCGCTTTCTTCGGCGCCATCGCCGGGGTGAAATTCAGGTACACGCCTGACGGCCGTTCCGGGTCCGGGGTATAGGTTTCGCAGATCAGGGCGAGGACACCGCGCGTTAAGCCCGCCGACGGTTCAATCACATCGGGCAGGTAGCGCTCGTTGCTCTGCGGGTCGATATATTCGAGCTTGGTTTTCGAAAATTCCTGGTGCTGCGTCAGGTCGAAATTGCCGCGGTGGGCGATCCCTTCCAACTCGTCAAACCCGTCGCCGCTGAACGGGAACTGGTATTCAAAATCAATGGTGCGCGAGGAGTAATGCGCCAGCTCGTCTTGCGGCACATCAAGAAAATACAGCTTCTCCAGTGGGATACCGACAGCCTGCCAGAACGCCTTGCGCTGATCGACCCAGAAGTCGAACCACATTTTGACATCGTCAGGGTGGCAGAACCATTCCAGTTCCATCTGCTCAAACTCGCGGCTGCGGAAGATGAAGTTACGCGGCGTGACCTCGTTGCGGAACGCCTTGCCGATTTGCGCGATGCCGAACGGCACTTTGACACGAGAAGAGTCGAGCACGTTCTTGAAGTTCAGGAATATCCCGGCGCAGGTTTCAGGGCGCAGATAGACCTTGTTCTCCTCGCCCGCCGCCGCGCCGGCATAGGAGTGGAACATCATATTAAACATGCGCGGCTCGGTCAGCGTGCCCGGCTCCTTGACGTCCGGGCCTATCACTTTGGCGATGTCCGCGGCATCAAGCTTATCGAAGGTCGTGACCTCAAAGTTCCCGGCGCTTTTGCCGCCGCCCAGCTTCTTCAGGCGCTTTTCAACCGCCTCCGGTGCGCTGTCGGGATCAAAGGCGATCCAGTGACCGCTCCCGTCTTTGGGGACATACACATCAATATGATCGGCGCGGTAGCGCTTCTTGCTCTGCTTGCAATCGACCATCGGGTCGTTAAAGCCGCCGACATGGCCGGAGGCTTCCCAGCATTTCGGGTTTTGGATGATCGCGGTATCCAGCCCGACAATATCGACCGGTTGCCCGTCCGGGCCGACGGGCGGGGTGACAACCATCTGTTTCCACCAGAAATCACGCAGGTTATTTTTCAACGCCGTGCCAAGAGGGCCAAAATCCCAGAAGCCGTTAATGCCGCCATAAATGTCGGATGCGCCGAAAATAAAACCGCGCCGCTTACACAGGGCGACGATGTCTTTCATATCTTTGAGGTGTTGCCGTGCCATATCGCTTGCTTTTTGGGCCTGGGCCATCAGGGGACTGCCTTTCTGTACGTTACGCCGCATGTGGCGGCGGGATTTATCGTAACAGATATGGCATGTTTTTAAGCAAAGGAAAATACCGGATGAGGGATACAGCCTCATCCGGTATTCAAACGTGATGTGATGGGTTCACGTTCGTTCAGGTTCATATTTTGCGGTCTTCAGCGAAGACAGTGCTGCACCAGCTGTCAACTTCGCCGGAGCGGTACGAAGCACGGGCATAGGCGTCGCACAGGAGGCGACCACCGTTCTGCCCGTTGATGGAGATGTCGTGTTTCCAGAAGTTGAGTCCAAAAGTCCGGGCACAAAAGTCCCAATCACTGCCGGTTTTAACCTTGATAAAACCGGCCTTAAAAGTACGTTTATGGTCTTGATCCGTCAGCGTGCCGTCAAGGCTGGCGCTGACGAAGTCCTTGCATTGGCGGATTTGGTAGCGGGCCTCGCCATTGTCATTGGTCTGCAGATTGGCATGATACATAGATGCCAGGTCATGCTTGAATTCTTCCTGTTTGAGGACGATAAAGGTGCCGAGCAGGCCGCAGACAATCACGAAGGATGTGATATGCCTATGCTTGCTCATGACATAGAGTGCGTTGCCCCATGTGCGCATGGTCAGTATAAGCGTGATGGCCACCAGACCAATGATGGCAAACCAGAAAATATAGTCCGGGTCGATAGGTATTGTGTAAACGCTCATATTCCCATTTTACATAGCAAATAATTGAGGAATTGTTATTTATATCAACAAGTTGTATGGAAGTTTTGCAATGTTCGACGCAAAATTCAGTCTTATTTTGATAAAAGTTAAGCAAAGATGTATAACATATTGAAAATAAACGATGTTTAGTATTTGCCAGTGTGATGAATCTGAAAAAGCGGTGCTTGATGGTCTGATCGAAAGGTTAGGGTACCACAAGGACCCCGATTATTTTGCGCGCTGTCTTGCGGAGCAGGCCGCGGGGAAACGTCTGGTTCTGCTGATCCGGGATGCGGCAGACGACCGCCCCGTTGGCTATGGCATGCTGAACTGGTATCCGCAATATGCGCTATACAAGCGGCTTGAAATCCCGGAGATTCAGGATATCAACGTGCTGCCCGACGACCGGCGGCGGGGGGCGGCAACGGCGTTAATCAAACATTGTGAAGGTGTTGCGCGCGGGAAAGGCTGTGCCCATATCGGCATCAGTGTCGGGCTTTATCCCGATTACGGTGCGGCGCAGCGCCTGTATGTCAGGCTGGGCTATCTGCCCGACGGGCACGGTGTCGCTTATGACCGTGAGACAGTGAGGCCGGGTGAAGTCCGTCCGGTCGATGATGATTTGTGCCTGATGATGATCAAGGCGCTAACGCCTGCATCCGCAAGCCGGGATTTGTATCATATATGAATGGGGCAGGCCGGCAGCGCGCCTTGATTCCCGCTGTGAACCGGGCAGGCTTCCAGTTCGGTCGTGACCGGTTGTTTCATGTCTGCGATGTCTTGCTCCAGCCGGGTGATTTCGTCCTGGTCGCTGGCGGCGAGCAGGTCGCCCATTGATTGCTGTATGTCGTTGCACAGGGCGCCGACCTTTGGATTGCCGCGGTTTTCGGCGATTGTCCGGATGCACTGCAGCAGGGCCGCGTCTTCAGGGACGCCGTTTTCACCAAGATCAAGCGCCAGCCAATCCACGCCGAATGGTGCGAACGGGCACATAACCCGGCGCTCGCCAAATGGCGTGTCAAAGCGGCGGCGGAAGATGCCGGCTTTAAAGGCGTTCGCAGCCCCATCGATAAAGTCATCCGCGCGTGGCGCGGCCAGGCGCTCACCCTGCCGGTTTTGGGCCTGGGCCAGTGTGGCAGCGGTGAAAAACAAGGGTACGGTCATGACCTCGATGTTGTTCCGGGTAAATGTGACAGCATGCTGCAGGGGGAAGACTGACAGCAATTTGTCCTGGACCTCGTCTCCAGTCATGCCCCGTATGTCGTGTGTTTGATAGAACCGGCCGTATATCAGGCCGCTGAGTTCCTGCGCATAGGTTCTGAGAGTGTGCTGCCATAAATAAAAACCGGCGAAAATCTCGGGGGCCTGCTGAAATAAACGGTATGTGCACAGCAGGTCGTGGTTGGTCAGACTTTTCCGGTCCGAACGGCGGTCAAGCACGCTGTCTTCCGGACGCATATACCGGCGAATATCATGTTCGAGAGAGCGCTGCAAAGAGTCTGCCGCCGTTGGCGGCTGATCCTGCAGGATGCGCGGCAGCTGATTGACAGCAATATGGCCAAGGTCATAGGGGAAATACTGGTTCTCATCTGCAAAGGGCGGCCGGGTCAGCGTTGTTTTAAAGTGTTCCCGCAGCGCGCCTTCGGGAAAGGCTTGGTGTAAGCCTTCTATAAAGGCCTGGCGATAAGCGGTGATGAGCGCCTGCGGCACGTCCACAGGAGTGCCGTCCTGAAATCCCGGATCCGGCCCGGAAGTCGCGTGACAGTAACGCCATAGGACCGGTCGCCCGGTCCGCGTGGGAAACGCATATTGGCCGCATGCGGGCACGCGGCAGCCTTGAAGTGACCGGCCGGATACAGGAACGCTTCGGGCGACTGTGCCATCAGGTCATTAAAGACTTTACGGGCTGCTGAAATGGTATCTATTGTCATAACAAAAGACTGTTGCAACAAAATAGAATTGTCTCTGTTTTTACAAAGTAGAATTGTCACTACT
>CAYUKA010000058.1:0-5021 GCA_964445195.1 uncultured Micavibrio sp.
CGGTGCAGGTCAGCGGAGCGGCATCCTTTCACTCATGGTTCGGCGCCAATGAACGGATTACGGCGCAGGCGGTGATGGCGCTGGATAATGACGAACTGAAAGAGCTGCTTTACGGTTCGATCCGTTATGAGCAGCCGGTCTGGACCGCCGGTACGGTGCTGGAGCTGTTCGGCGCCCACACCCAGACTGAGCCGGGCTTTACGCTGGACGAGTTCGATGTGCAGGGCTGGTCGACAACGCTGAGCGCCCAGCTTGAGCACCCGTTTGTGCGTTCGCGGGCACTGAATTTCAGCGGCCGCGTCAAATTCGATTACCGCGAAGTGACCTCGAAAAACAACATCCCGGCTGACATTACCCGCAAAGACCATATCCGGGCCCTGCGCTTTGGCGGCACGCTGGAAGCCATCGATAACTGGGTTGGTCTTGGTTATAACATAATTGACGTTCAGTTTTCGCAGGGGCTTGACGTATTGGGCGCCAACCGGAGCGGCAGCGTCGATGTGACCCGCCCGGCGGCTGACCCGAATTTCTTCAAGATGAACGCCGAGATCCAGCGCCTGCAGCGGATCAATAGCAGCCTGAACCTGCTGCTTGGCGTGACGGGGCAATGGTCGGGCGATCCGCTGCTCAGTTCCGAGGAGTTTGGTATTGGCGGCCAGTCTTACGGGCGCGGCTTTGATTCTTCTGAAGCGATCGGTGATGAAGGCATTGCCGGCAAGATCGAGATCCAGTGGCGCGAGCCTTATGAGATGGCGCTGCTGGAAACCTACCAGCTCTACAGCTTCTATGACGCCGGGCGGGTCTGGAATGACGATCCGGCGACCCGGGCGACAAAGAAAGAAACGCTGACATCCGCCGGCCTGGGTGTACGCGCCGACTTTACCGCTCTGACGGCAGCCGGCCTGATGGTGGCGTGGCCGCTGAATAATACGCCGCAGACGGCCGATGACCGCTCTGCGCGCGTCTATTTTAACCTTAATCACCGTTTCTAGGTACTTACTGATCCGGGCTTTGTACTGCCCGGCTTATGACGGCGGCACGCCGCCGCCGTTCCAGATCGCGTACAGCGTGATGGCGATCGCGATCAGGTTGCCGCAGAAAAATGCGCCGTAAGACAGTTTCAGCCAGAAGAATTTCGGGATAATAATGTGACGGCTGATGTCATGGAGATCTTTAATCACTTCCTCTGACAACCGGTCCAGATCATTAAAGACCGGCTGGAACAGGGAAAGATAGCGTTCTTCGCGCATGCGGCCGACATCACCGAAATGCAGCAGGTTATAGGTGCCGTCCGGCTTGCGGCCGCGCCGCCGTTTCGGGTAGATGCATAAAATCGCGGCCAAGATACTGATCACGGCGGTCAGGATGGCGACCGTGACCGCAATGCCGAACAGGGGCTTGCCGATCCAGCTTAAGGTGACCGGGATCAGGATAGAGTTGAGGATGATCATCGCCTGTGCTTTCTGGTCGGCGAGATTAATGTAATTGACGAACTTTTCGGTCGTTGCCGACAGCACCTGGCCGCGCAGCAGCGCCTCCCAGTGTTCCTTGTCTTTCGGGTCGGGCAGGCTGTCCTGGTGCTGGTCGCGGGAAAACAGCAAGGCGTTTATAAATCCTCTGTTATTGTCCGGTCGATCACCTGCTCGATTATTCGTTCAGGGGCATTGTCATTGGCCGGGTCATTGGCCGGTTTCGCCGGGGCGGCGTGTACCGGGTCGTGAAAGCCGGCCGGACCTTCGTTAAGTCTGCCGCCTTTTTCACCGGCCGCCGGGGCCAGCGCCGCCAGGGCTTCGGCAGATAACGGGTCTTCCAGCGCCGGGTGGGGCTGCTGCGTGAAATAGGGTGAGGCCGAATTATGATCCTGCGTCTGCGCGGCCGCCGGCAGGGCCTGGATCAGGGCGAATAATGCTGCGAATGCCAGATATTTCATGATCGGTGTTCCTTTTTTCTGCATAAAATAAGCGGCCATCTTTTTAACATAAAATCAGGGTGAAAAACAAAATTTATATCACTTCGCCATCTATGCCACGGCTATGAGGTCGTTTTTTGCCCTGTTCTGTGCCAGTATACCGCAATGAGAGACGGGGTAACAGAGATGATCGGGCAGTTTGAAACAATCTTTTCCCGCGGGCGTTTCAGGGCCGGGGGGCGGCGATGACCCCGGCGCAGGTGGCGGTGATCGGCGGGGTCGGCGGGCTGGTGGTGGGCGTGCTGCTGCTGCCCGATATCGCGGCGGCGCCCTTATTCGCGGCGATGGTCGGCGCGTTTATCGGTTTTGAGGCGACCTGGGCGCTGCGGGAAATGACCAGAATGCCGGGTAAACAAGACACGGCTGCGGAAGATGAGGCTGAGCCGGATGGCCGTGGGGATGGCGAAACCGGCCGCCGCGGCAGAGATCGCTGGCGGACGCTGCTGACCCGTCCTTATCTGTGGTTCGTTCCGGCGCTGGTGGCTTTGTGCGGGCTGGCGCCGCTGGCGCCGGTTTACGACCTGCTGTTCCGGCTGGTGATTTGCGCCGGTGCCGCGCTGATTGCCGTTACCTGCCGTGATGCGCCGCTGCCGCGTTACTGGTTTTACGGCATGATCGCGGTGGCGATGCTGTATAATCCGCTGATTTTTATCGGGCTGGCTTTCTGGTGGCCGGTGGCGCTGGCCACGGCCGGGTTTTTCGCCGCGCATTACGTGATGCGCAGGCGCGCGGCTGAAGCGAGGCCGGAGACAGGGCCGGCGCCTTAAGCGCCGATCGCCTGTTTGAATTCGGTCATGTCCTTGAACGTCATCTCCGGGAAATAGACTTTGAGCAGGCTCAATGCCTTGACGGCGTTGGAGATCGAGCAGGCCGAGCGGATGATTGTCTTTTCACGGTCGGCCATGGACAGATAAGCCTCATAGAATTTCATAGCAGCAGTCCTCACGCATAAGTTGTTATTTTGAGTTTTTTACCGGGTCGTTTTTTTAAGCCCTTATAATTTCAAGGTATCGGACGGGTGTTAAAAAAGACTTACCGCGTTGCAAAAAATGCTCCGGTTTTGCAAAGATTCATGATCTTTAGGTCAACGTCCGGCGGTTTACAAGCCGGGGAAAAGCCGCACCGGCCCGGATAATATTCTGCGTATTTGCAAGAGGCTTGATAAGCGAGAGCCATGTTAAAAAAAGATCAGGAGCTTTTACATATGGAACAAAACAGCTTTTTAAAACTATGTGGTGTATTTGTAAGGCATGCGGAAGCCCGTTCTTTCGCACGGGACAATCCGCGAAGCGCGTTAGCGCGCGCGGAAAAGAAACGAAGATATAAAATGGCGGCCCCGGCGGTGCCTGTTGGAAAATAAGAGATCATGCAAATAACAAGGGGGTAAATAAGATCATATAGAACCTGCGAAAAATCCCCGGCGCCCTGCATAACTCAACATTTTTTCGTTGTCATAAAAAATTGCTTTACATATGTCTTTTTCGCTGTTAACTAGCCTTCTATTAAATTTGTTCATTCGCATCATATTTGCATAAGGAGAAAGACATGAACGCAATACAGACACTGGCCATTGCCACCACACTCACAGCAGGTTTATTAGCAGGAGGGGCTTCAGCATCAGCGCAGGAGGCCCCTGAACTGCCCGAAGATGTAGAATTCGCCCTGGGTATTGAACAGGAATTTAACACCTGTGTTGAAGGTATATTTGCAGATTATGATCGGGCCATTGTGGACTATGAGGCCGCCGCCGGTGTCGTCGGCACTTTCGATCGTTTGAGCGAAGCTTACATAGCTGTTGAAGGCCCATTGGCTGATGCTGAGCTTGCTTTGGTTGAAGCGGCTTTTGTTGCAGGCTTCTTAGGTGAAGATGTCAGCAATCTGAGTGAGCTGGAAACAGCTTACGATGCGGCCTATGCTGAATACAAAGCGGTCGCCGCTGCCGCTGAGGCCGAGATTGCCGCGATTGAAGCGGACTTCGGGCAGCCATATCCGGATGGTAAAGCCTATCTGGACCGCATAGATTCCGTTTGCGAGGCGGCCTTTGCGCAGGCGGCTGCCGGCGAAGGTAAATCTTATGACGATGTCATGGCTGATCTTGATACAGCCTATGAAATTCTTGGTCCGGAAGCGTATGAACAGCGGGTTGCGCCGCCGCCGGCTGCAGCGCCGACCCAGTAAGTCTGTCGGGCTGATATAGAATGAAACCGGCAGGGCCGCGCTTATGCGGCCCTGTTTTTTTTGTGCCGTTATTCGTCCTCAGCCCACTGCCATCCATAAATTTGACACGCAGCTAAAATGGCCGGGTTCTTGCAATCGTCGCCAGCCCAAGAGCTTTTGCGCAAGACGACACCTCAAAGCAAGCTCCTGATGTAAAACTTACCGGTAAATTTGCCGATAAATCCAAAAACACGGGCCGTCTGCCGGAACTGGCGGCTGCTCTTGCCAGAGCCGCTAAACGCGGCGGGCAACAGGAGGCAACCCCCCAGGGCTGTATAGAAGAGTTTGAAGCTGCCCTGAATAAAATCGGGCATACAACGCTCGCGCTTACGGATGGAGAGAGCCAGAGACTCATCGCCAGCATCAATGGCGATTATTTTCACGCTATTACCTACGCCGAATTGATGGCCGGATTAGCCACGGCCGCAAAAGAGTATGACAGGGCGAATGGTCATTTTGCCTTTGCGGCAATGAAAATTCCGCCCGCGCTGGCCGCAGCCAGGGATATTGAAATTCACGATGCGGCGAAACGGATAGAAGAGAGGCGTTTGGGCATCACAACCCAGGATGAAGCGCGAAGGGCAGAAAAAAGGCATATGGATATTGCAATGGATGTTGCAGGGGCCGCGGGAATGGCCAGGGTCTTATAAAACTAAAACGGCCGGCGGACCAGTCCGCGCAGCGCGTTCAGCGCGTGCGGGAAAAGAAACCAATCCGCGAAGCGCGTTCAGCGCGTGCGGGAAAAAAACGAAGATATAAAGAAGAAATAAAATGGTGGACCCGAGCGGGATCGAACCGCCGACCTTTGCAATGCCATTGCAACGCTCTCCCAGCT
>CAYUKA010000059.1:0-4608 GCA_964445195.1 uncultured Micavibrio sp.
GGTCACCGAGATGATTACGGGCGTTGATCTGATTGCCGAACAAATCCGGGTCGCCGCCGGTGAACCGCTGAGCGTGAACAAGGACCGGATTCGCCTGCGCGGTCATGCGATCGAGGTCCGGATCAATGCCGAAGACCCGGACAGTTTCATCCCCTCGCCCGGCAAAATCACCCAGTTCCACGCCCCCGGCGGGCTGGGCGTGCGTTTTGATTCGGCGATTTACCAGGGCTACACGATCCCGCCTTACTACGATTCAATGATCGGCAAACTGATCGTGCACGGCCGCAACCGCGAGGAGGCGATTCGCCGGCTGCGCCGCGCGATTGTCGAAACCGTGGTTGATGGCGTCAAAACAACGCTGCCGCTGCATTACTGGATTTTGGAACAGGACGCGTTCCTCAGCGGTAATTACAACATCCACTGGCTCGAAGAGAAGCTCGCCGAGCGCTCGTAAACGCTTCACACCGCCCTCTATCTGCTATACTGAAACCATGAGTGATGAGAGCCCGATCACCCCTCAGGACGCGCTGCACGCCTATATGTGCGGCCTGTTCCCGATGGCCGAAAACCGCGATTCCGGTGCGTATCACTGGTATGATCCGCCGCTACGCGGCCAGCTCTCAATTGAGGCGCTGCATATCCCGGCCCGGCTGCAGCGCACCGTCCGGCAATACCCTTATGAGATCAGGATCGATACCGCCTTTGCCGCGGTGATTGACGGCTGCGCCGCCGCCGTCGCCGACCGGCCGCAAACCTGGATCAATGACGGTATCCGCAGCCTGTTCATCGCCCTGCATCAGCAGGGCTATGCCCACAGCGTCGAGGCCTGGCAGGACGGTACGCTGGTCGGCGGATTATACGGGCTGGCGCTTAAAGGCGCTTTTATGGGCGAGAGCATGTTTTCCCGCGCCCGCGATGCCAGCAAGATCTGCCTGGTCCATCTCTGCGCCCGGCTGTGGTACGGCGGCTTTACCGTGCTGGATACCCAGTTCACCAACCCGCATCTTGAGCAGTTCGGCGTCTATGAAATCCCGCGCGAAGAGTATCTTGAGCGGCTGGCCGGCGCCTTAGCGGTGGAAGCTGACTTTACGCTGCCGCGAATCAGTGAACGGGACCTGGTCGAAACGTATCTCGCGCAGCGCCGGCAAGAACCGAAAAAATATGATTGAAAATCAGTATTTTGTACGATATTCGACATATGCGCCTTGACATTACGTTAATTAATTGTTAAGGTAATATTAATTCCTGATTAACACTTGTGAGACGTCAAAACTGAAAAGACGTCCGGTAAGAAACGAACAAGGCGTGTGACCGTATGATTTTTACTGACGAGAGCATGAACAATTTTTTAGACGCAGGCAATGCGAGAGAGTCATTTGCCGGCGCTGCTTCTGACGAGCCACAGCCACGAACAGTCGATATGGCCCCGGCCAATGACGGTACCGGTATCGTCGTCAGCAATGCCTGCCGCCCGGGCGGTGCCTAAACGCTTAATTCTCAGATAGTTCGTTTTGATCCGCGCCGCTCGCATCAGCGGCGCTTTCATTTTCAGGGCCGGTGGTTTCGTCACTCGGCGTATCCGCAAGGCAGTCAATAACCCAGACATCGTAAATCGGGTGATCCATCGGCGACAGCGCCGGGGAAGAAGCGAACATCCAGCCGCTGAACACCCAGTTAGCCGTATCTTCCGCGGTGATTTCCCAGATCTGCAGGAACGATGCCGCCTCCGGCTGCTCGATCGGCGGCGCCTTGCGGCAGGCCTGCACCTTGATATAGAGCGGGCCGAACTTGATCGTGCTGCCGACCCGCGCTTCAAAAGTCATGGTCCGGGCGGTAATCTTGTCGAGCGATTGCAGCTTGACCACCGGATGGTCGATCATCGTTGCACCGGCCCCCGCCGGCAGACAAAGAAAAACCGTCATGACGGCAAGAACAAACGCGAGAGATCTGCGCCTAGATATCGCCGCCATCCTCGCCATCGCCCTGCATGCTGAAGATGAACTGGCCGAGCAACTGTTCCAGATTCTGCGGCGCCTGCGTATAGGGAATGCGGCCGCCATCGGCGATCATTTCCTCGGCCGCGCCCGGCTCCAGCGCCAGGTAGCGCCCACCAAGCAGGCTCTCGCTGCTGATCAGCGCCGCCGTATCCTCGGGCAGCTTGACAGCCGGATCAATGCTCATCGTCACTTTGGCGAGATAGGTTTCAGGATCGAGCGCGACACTGATCACAGAGCCGACTTTCACGCCGCTGATCTGCACGTCATCGCCAATCGACAGGCCGCCGATACCGGAGAAATCGGCGGTCACGCTATAGCCGCTGACGCTTTTCACGTTAGCGGTCTTGTAGCTGTAAAACAGGAATACCCCGGCCACCAGCAGGACGACGGCCCCCAGAATTGTTTCTATGACGCTGCGTTTCATAGCGTTTGTTTTCCTTTGATCGCGTGAAAAAGTCAAGCCCTGTTCGTCAGGTATACGCCTAATCCTCCGGCGTCCAGGCTTCATAATCGCCGGTAGCCGGGTCGCGGCGGTGGCCTTCAAGCACATGACCCGGCGGTCGGTAAGCCTGGTTCGTACCGGTCATATTCGGCTGGTGCGGCTTTTGCCACGGGCGACGGAAGGAGCGTTCGGTCTCCGCCGGCGCCTCATCCGTCTGGTGATGCAGCCAGCCGTGCCATTCCGGCGGCACCGCCGACGCTTCCGGCGCGCCCCTGTAGATCACCCAGCGCCGCTCGCGCTTGTAGCCTTTGCGCGGCGCGGCGCGGTAATAGCGGTTGCCGAACTCGTCCTGACCGACTTTTTTCGCCCCGCTGAGCAGCGTAACAAGGCTGATATGCGCCGGCGATAACGCCCCGAGAAAAGAAAATAACCCCATTCGATTCTGTCCTGTAAACCGGCCCTTTCAAAACCGCATGTGACGTTTTATCTTTATTCACAAACCTAAGGTAACGATATGCGTTTCACAAGGCTAATATTCATCCTCTGCATGCTTACCGGCCCGGCGGCCCACGCCCGGCCGGATGCCCCCTGCACCCCGGTCGCCCGCGCTTTCGGCGAAGAGATCTGCGCCGAGGCGATCACCGCCGAAGCCCGGCATATCGCCGCGATCAAAGAGCAGTTTGAAGAAGAAGGGATTGATTCGGATCAGGCCCTGATCCTGCGTAGCCGCGAGCGGCTGGCCGACCTGATCTGGGACAAGGCCCTGACCGCCCGGTTCGGCGCAGACGCCCTGGCCGCGACAGAGGATGAAATCGCCGCTTATAGCGCGGCGTTCAGGGACGCGCTCGCCCAAAGCCACCGGGAGAATATCGAAACCGCGGCCCGTATTGAGGCCCTGCTGGCGCAGGGAGAGCAGACACTAGCCGATGAGATCAGGCTCAGGAACCTGCTGGCGACCCTGCAGACCAGCATCGCCTTTTACCAGGAACAGCAAAAACACAAAAGCACCATGCCGCCCGAATTTCACACGATGGTCAAAGAGGCTGAGAACGAGCTGGCCGCCGCGGCGATCCGCGACTGGAAAGAAAACAAGGTGCTCTATGAAACCTTCGGCGGACAGCTCGCGCTTGTGGGCGGCGTATTGATGCCGGCCGAAGCGATGACCGCCTTCATTGGATACATCGAAAGCGAGGGCGGGCTGGTGATTCTCGACCGCGCTTACCGCGATATTTTCAAAGACAGAAAGCGGCTGGCCGCCGGACCGCATGATGAAATCATCGAACCCGGCTCACCGCTCTACCGGCAATATTTCGAAGCGCCGCTGACCGAGGCCCTGCTGCCCGGGACGCCGGCTAATCCGCCGGCACTACAACCAGCGCCACAATAAGTTTAAGAGGCTTTTTTCGCTTTGCCGCTGCCGCCGCCGGTAAAATCGACCACCGGCGCTTTTTTAACCGCGTCGGCCAGCGCTTCGTCCACTTCGAAGAACGGCTCTTCCTCAAAACCGAACCGGCCGGCAATCAGGTTGGCCGGGAATTGCTGGACCGCCGTATTGAACTCGCCGGTCGCGTTGTTAAAGAAGCGGCGCGCCGCGGCAATCTTGTTCTCGATATCCGATAATTCATTCATCAGCCGCTGGAACTGCTGGTCGGCCTTCAGGTCCGGGTAATTTTCAACCACGGCCATCAGCCCCATCAACGCCCCGGCCAGCGCATTTTCAGCCCGGATGCGGTCGCCGCCCGGCCCGGCGCTGGCTTTGCCAACCGCGGCGCGGGCTTCAGTGACATTTTCAAACGTCTCGTTTTCATGCTTGGCATAGCCCTTGACGGTTTCGACCAGCTGCGGCACGAGGTTAAAACGCAGCTTGAGCTGGACATCGATATCCGCAAAAGCGTTCTTGCGCGTCTGGCGCAACGCCACCAGCCGGTTGTAAATCGTAACTGCCCAGAAGCCGGCCCCGGCCAGCAATAATAGTAAAATCAAAAAGAAATCCATAATCCCGTATCCTTATCTTATAGCCCGGTCTTGCAGCCCGGCAGTTTGTGATCAGTAAGGGCGGCCCCACCAGCGCTTGTTATCGGCGCCCCGGCTTTCCACCTCTTCTTCCTCTTCTTCCTCTTCTTCCTCTTCTTCCTCTTCTTCCTCTTCTTCCTCTTCTTCCTCTTCTTC